>JBGSHS010000244.1:0-23359 GCA_041752115.1 Pirellulaceae bacterium
CAGGCCGCACGACGCTTCCTGGCAGGGCAGGCCCGTGGGAAGTGGAACGGGAATAGGGAATGCCACAATGCGACAGTGCTCCAATGCGCCAGTGTACCGGTGAAGCTGAGATATGGTGCGGGCGGGGATGCGCAGCGAGCGCTGGCAGCGCTGGCGGACTTCCTGCCCGGCGTATTCGGATGTCATCTCTTGCGTCATCCGGTTTGTCCCATTCCTGTCTGCGCAAGCGTAGTTCCGCGAACCGACGGGGAGGATGCTTCATTGTGATGGCGCCACGACTCCAGTTCCAGTAGCTGCTTTCGCCGCCGATTTCGCAGATGCAGGACAACGGCCAGTAGCGAGATTGGCATGCCCAGCAATGCTGCCAGGCATGTCGCCATGGCCAGAATCCACCATCCAAGGTGCGGAAACTGGCCGGGTGCCTGACAGAGATCGAGGAAGCCTCGCCCCATGGCCAAGACTTGCAGCGCCAAGATACCTGGTACGGCAAGTCGCAAGAACCAGGACCAGTTGCGAAGCTCGTTCCGCAAGTCGACGCGGCGTCGGTCGCACTCGGATGTTGTTTCCGGCGGGCCGTGCAGCGCATATTCCATCAGCTTGTTCGCGGGAACGTGATCTCGCAAGAATCGCCCCAGCACTCTGGGAAGCGACCTGTTGCGCACCGGATACGATTCTCCTGAACTGGCGTTGGTGACCTTCTGGACCCCTTCCACACGGAGCGTCTTTCCCGGCAGATCGATCTCGATTCTTCGCAGGTCATACGACCCATGCTCGAATTCCACAAGTCGTACCTGCTGCACATCGTTCCAGGAGAGATGAACATCGCGCCCCAGAATGCGGCCAGTCAGCCCGTTTTGGCGGAGCGTGATCCTGCGCCACAGCTGGTAACTCACGACTATCTCCCCAGGCAGTGGCTCATCCGGCCGGTCGTGAAGACTCAGAAAGTACCGGCACGCGCCGAGAACGAACCGGCGATCGGCCTTTTCCAGCCAGTCGAATGTGATGGACCTCCTCCACCAGGGTCTTGAAGGACTGACAAATTTGCTTCCCTCTCGTTCGACCTTGGCCGCGGCGAAATCATCCCAGTTCCAGACATCCCAACTCCAGAATCGCCGTCGAGCAACCGTATCCGCGTCGATACGCAGTCGCCAGCGATTGACTCCCACCAGCAAAATGGCCGGTGGCATCAGGCCCACTACGGCCGTCAGGACTAGATTCCGCGGTGGCTGGCCAGGAACCAGCATGAAGTGATCGAGCAACCAGATGACGATCACGACGACTATGGTGCCGCCGAACAAATACCAGGCGCAGCGTCGATACTCCGCTGCCATGCGAAACTCGCGTGCCTCGCCGGCCGACGGCTCGACCATCCTCGTCTCCTTCACTGTTGAAGACGTGGAAACTCCGTGATGCGGATGTTCGTGCAGCCGTAGGGAATCAGTGTGAGACCCTGGAGCGGCTCGCCCGACGAAACCGGACTGACAGGGGTTTCATCAGCCCATCCCTGCCGGAGCTTCCAGCTGGGGAGCCGTCGTCCCTGGACCACGGCCTCGACCGGCGCACCGGCGGGCGAAAACGGCACGTCTCCCACTGGTTTCTCCGTGAACTGAACACTCTTTTCCGGCGCGTCTTCATCGATCAGCAGAGCATAGTTCCAATCGGAGGCGGGATGCACTTCCCAGTCAGCGTGCGGCAGCTCGCGATGCGGCTTGTCCGCATTCACACGAGTCCACTTCTCCTCGATTTTCAAACTGTAAACCAGCGGGCCTCGCTCAAGCGAAATCGCATCGTTGAAGCGACGGCTGGTCTTTACAGGCATGGGCAGTCGGACCTGCACCGTGGTCTCTCCCTCCCACTGGCGCTGGATTCGTTCGTACGAGTTGGCAGCTGGCGGCGCGATAGCCACGCCATCAACAGTGACCTCCGCCCCCGTGGTCCAGCCGGGGATTCGCAGCAGGAGCGGAAATGTTACCGGCTTGGCCGCTTTGACTCTCAGCGTCAGCGTATCTCGGAACGGATAGTCGGTCTGCAGGTCGACCTCGACCGGCACGCCCTCAACCTCGATCTCCACGCGGCTCGGCGCATACGCCGCGGCGACCAGTCCGCCTTCCGCCGTGCGCATCCAGAGGTGTGCGGCAAATTTCGGCCAACCTTGATGCATATTCGCCGTACAGCAGCCGAAATTGGGCTCGAGACCGTACAGGTTCGAGTCAGGACCGTTGGTCGACCACAGATGCTCCGGATTGACGGTACACTGAGCCTGATTCGTCTGCTGGTCGTACTGATGTGCCCACATGTCTGGCGAAAACGTGGCGGGAAGTGCGTTGAAGGCGAGTTGCTCCAGCCGATCGGCCAGGTACGGATCTCCCGTGATCGCCAGGCAGTGTTCCAGCGAATACATGTACTCAACGACTGCGCACAGTTCACTTCCCTGGATCGGATTCTTGCCCGACAGGCACTCGTCACCGGTGAACATCCCGGTCGCCTGTCCGTGGAAGTGATCGAGCAGTCTGATGATCTCGTACACGGCTTCGCGATCTTCCAACGCCCTGCTGACTCGCCCCCAGAGCGGATAGGCTTTGACGGCCATCGCGTTGTTGACCACATGCTTATCCCACTTCCAGCGTCCCCGGCGTGGAGTCGGTACCGTGGCATCAAACCCCCGGTAGAAACTCCGGTAGTCGAAGCCCTGTTCGTGATGTTTTCGAGCCAGATCCAGCAGCCACGGCTCGTGCGTCTTCTCGAACACGTAGTAGATCGCAACCAGATTCTCGAACCAACGGAACTTCCCCCAGTTGAATAACGGGTACTGATCAAGATGCTCGTTCATGGCCTTCAGGCAGCACGCCACGGCATCGAGTGCTCGATCGTCGCCGGTGATGGCGTGGTATTGCACCAGCACCTTGTTGGCCAGCATGATCGCCCACACGTCATACGACTGGCGAGCTCCACTCTGCGCTTGAGGGGGAATGAACGGACCGTACCAGCCATCGGAACGTTGGTTGGCGATGATCGTCTCGATGTGCTTCTGGATGCGGCTCTTGAGTGCCTCGTCCTGAACCAGCCACGCCAGCGGCACGGCTCCGTCGAGCCAATAAGGTGCTCGTTCCCAGCCGTCGGCCTTGCCGCCAAACCACTGGCTGTCGCGCACGTCCGGCCAGAACTCGTCCAGATGCCCCGACAGGCCCTGGGCCTGGATCCGCAACTGACGCTCGAGCCAGCCGGTTGGATGAATCGAAGTCAGCGGCAGGCACTCGAAGGCCAACGGTTGCAGCCCCGCGTCGCCGGACGCCTGGCTGCTCAAGTTGGCCCCGACGGATGGAGTGCGCATGGACACGGCGGCTCCCCAGGACAGAGCGGCCGTGCCAACGGTAACATGGCTCAAGAACCTGCGGCGTGTGATGTCGTTCATCGATTGGATTCCTTGAAGTCAACGAAGTTGCTCTGGTGTATGGTAACCTTGTGGATCGGCCAGATCCATCCCGGACGCGGTCGTCATGAAAGGGGAGCGAGAAAGAGGGGAGGACGGGGAGTGGGACAAAAAGATGGGGCACAAAAAGATGGAGGCAGAGAGGCTGAGCCAACCATCGCGATTCGGTGGCGCGCCGCGGTTGCTACTGGGCAGATCCGGTTGGGAACGAAAAGCCGGAGAAGAAAATGAGCACGGCTGCGATGGCGGCCACAAACAGCAGCCACCACGTGACGACGCTCGTGTACCAGTGCTTCCCGAGGTTGTTGAAGATATTAAGCCGCTGCCAGTTCAGTGTCACATCGTCATTCACCTGTTTGGCCGACGGGGGCGCCGTCAGCAGGCTGCAGAGAATACAGACAATCATGCTCAGCACCCAATTGATTGCCGCCTGATTCGCATAGGGATCGAGCCACGCTGGGTGATCGGGAAAGAAAGGCAATAGCAGCTTGACGCCGATACCGAAAGCAAATCCGACAATCACGGCGCTCATCGCCCCCGCGCCGTTGATGCGTTTCCAGAGAATGCCCAGCAGAAAGATTGCGGCAAATGGAGGAGCGAAGAAGGCGTAGAGCGACTGGATGTACTCAAACAAGCTGCCTCCGAGTCGATCAATGTACTGTCCCAGTACGATCGCAATCAGTAGCACGACCGTCGAGGAAACAACTCCCACCAGGACCAGATGACGGTCACTCGACGAGGGGCGCAGCCACCGTCGATAAACATCGATCGTGAAAACGGTAGCAGTCGAGTTCAGCACGGAATTCACCGTGGACTGGATCGCTCCAAAGAGGGCAGCCAGAAACAGGCCGCGCAGTCCGGCCGGCACCAAGGCTTGTACCATCTGCACGTATCCCTGATCCGCTGCGGGTCGGACCTGATCCCAAGGCTGCAGCAGGATCTCGGGGTGGATCGCAAAGAGGATCAACCCGGGAAGCACGACAATGACCGGCAATAACAGCTTCATGAAGCCGGCAGCCACAATACCCATCCGGGCGTGGTAGCTGTCCCGAGCCCCTAAGACCCGCTGGATCATGAACTGATTGAGCACGTTGTACCAGATGCTCACCGAAAAGACGATCAACAGCAGACTGATCCAAGGGTGAGTCGGATGGCTGGCCGGCTGAAACACCGACAGCCGGTTATAGTCGGGCGTTGCTGTGATCTGCGGTCCGCTGCGCGTGACAGCCTCCTGCCACACCCCTTCCGAAGCCTGATTCCGCTCGAGCATGATGGCAAAACCATCGCCCAAAGTGCCCTCGGGACCGGCTAGTTCCTGCAGACCATAGATCGTAACCGAGATGCCTCCCAGCACCATGACGACGACGGTGAACAAGTCGGTCCACGCTACCGAAGACAGACCGCCGTAAATGGCCCACATGCCGGCCGCGATGCCCAAGCCAACCAGGGACCAGCCGAGATCCCAACCGAACAGGTTGTGCAGCGCCAGCGCGCCGCCATAGAGTACGGCGGCCAGGAACGCCACCACATTGCTGACGATTGTTACGATGGCAAAAACCAGTCGCAGCGCGGGTCCAAACCGCAGTTCTAGGAACTCGGGAATCGTGAAGACGCGTGAAGCGAGCAGGAAGGGAACGAAAATCCAGATCAGCAGGGAGAACGTAATGACGTTGAGCCACTCCGACAGCGAAACGCAGATCCCATAGACGACCGCTGCGCCGATCATTCCGATGAAATGTTCCGTACTGATGTTGGAGGCGATGAATGAGCCACCCACGACGTACCACGGCAGTCGATTGCCCGCCAGAAAATACTCCTGAGCTGTCGAACGCTCACGACGTCCGGCCCAGTAACCGATCACCGACAAGATGACGAAGAACGCTGCGAAGGCCGCAAAATCGATTCCTTCGAGCACGAATCCACTCGTGCTGTCGGCAACGGCGAACAACAGCGGAATTCGGCTCATCCTGATTCTCCCTCTGACGAAACGTCTTGGTCCAGCTGCCGCGCAAGCTCCACGCACCGGCTGACGGTTTGTTCGAGCGAACCAGGACCGAACAGGGACACGTCGACCTGATACGCTCCACTGCCATGCAACTCGGCCGGCGCCAGGTAACTGGCATAGCCGTTCACCATGTTCATGACGATCACCGCGCGATGAGGAAACTGTCGTCGCAGCTCGGTCTGTAACAGGCTGTAGGCTTCTGCCGGCGTGCCAATCAGAATGCTGTCGCCCCATCGCCAGCCCCAAATGGGAAGCTTCACCCCGGCGGCATCTCGCGCCACATGCAAGCGACGCTGGTACGCCCGCTCCAAACGCTCTCGCTGCACTCGATCCTCACAGGCCGCCAGACGCTCCGCCAACTGCTCGGCATCCGCCAGTTCCTCTTTCAGATCCAGTTCGACAGCTGACAAGTCGGCACGCACTTCGGTAGCGGCGACTTCCGGTTCCAGTTGCCAGATCCCCAACGGCGCACCCGATGGAAGCTCTCCGAAAAAGGCCAGGGCCTGGCCACTGGGCAGCATACTCTCCAAGGCGGAAAGCACGGCGTATCCCAACTGCCGTCCATTCTGGTCGGCGACCGATACGTCGCCCGAGAAACCGCAGCGTGGCCCCAATTCTCCCGACGCCCCTTGCAAAAACAGGCAAGGGGCCCTTCCGGTTGCTCCCTCCACGACCTCCCGCAATGCTCCCACGTAGTCCGGTGATATCAACCGATTGTCGCCGCCGAGCGAAGTCGGATGGCAGGCGTAGTTGACAATCGTGGCCAGCAGATGCGGATCGTCTGTCGTGATTCGTCCTACGAGCACGGTGTCGTCGGCCGGCCCCTCAGGATGGTAGCCGCAGAGAATGGTGTTCCGCTGCGGATGAGGCAGGTCACGATGGGCCGCCAGATTGCACCGGCCCACCGTCCAGGAAAGGGTGGCAGCTGCCGCGGTTTCCACGGCCTCCCTGGCTGCCGCGACGACCATCCCGCTCACGTGGTCGAGATAGGCGGCAACCTTATCGCCTCCCGGTCGATCGGTCGCGTCCCGCCAGGTGGCCGGCCCGGCGTGCGTGTGTGCTGTCTGCATGATCACATGGGACTCGGGCAGCGATAAGGCCTCCAGCACGCTGCCGCGCAGAGCCCATTCGTCGCCAGGATTGCGCCACCATCCCAAATCCAGTCCGATGAGCACCTGCGGCGGATCTGCGGCCGCAGCGCGGCAGGCGATGACGGTGACCGTCAGTGGGCGGTGAATCCCTTCCGCCGTGTCGTGATGCGCACAGCCCCACATGCGGGAATAAATCCCGACAGGTGGAGTGATGTCACGCCGGGCTACACCGAACTGACTGCGACAATCAGGATGGGCAACACGCAGTGTTTGACCTGCTGGCATGGTACTTCGCCCCCTCGGGATTGCGTTTCTGACCGAATCTGTCGGAATGCGTGCGACTGGCGATTGCCTGTCCGCACCGTCGCTGCCAACTCAGATCGCCACCGTGATGCACCCTCCGTGCGGTCTCACGATTGAGATCGAGCCATTATCTCCAGGGCGTCCTTCAGGCTCTTTTCAATCAAGTCAACCATTTCATCAAGATCACTCGTTTCCGCAATCAACGCCGGGCAAACCGCGAACCAGTCGGGATCGATGCGCATGATCAGGCCGTTGGCCAATGCCGTTTTCTTGAGCAACGCGCCCAGTTTGCGGCCGGGAGGAAACGGTTGATTTGTCACCGGGTCCTGTACCATCTCCACACCGCGGAGCACTCCCTTGCCACGTACCTCTCGGACTACCCCTAAGCTCTTCAAGCCGTTAAGCCGCTCTGCCAGATGATCCCCCAATCGTTGAGCTTTGCTGCAGAGATCCTGGCTGAGGATCTCGTCGATTACCGCAACCCCCACCGCACAGGCCAAGGGGTTGCCGGCGTATGTGTGACCGTGAGCGAACTGGACTTCGGCTTCCGCAGGACCGAAGAAAGCGTCAGCCATGTCCTCTCGCGCAATCATCGATCCCAAGGGAATCATGCCACTGGACAGAGCCTTGCCGGCGCAGATGATATCGGGTGTGGCGCCGAACGTCTGGGCCGCAAACATCTGTCCGGTGCGTGCGAAGCCGGTGATAATCTCGTCATAGATCAGCAGCACGTTGTGCCGATCGCAGATCTCCCGCAACTGCCGAAAGAAACTGTCGGTGGGTGTGACGATGCCGCCCGTATTGGATATCGGCTCGAGCATCACGCCCGCCACGGTCTCGGGATCTTCCGCGACGATCAGATCCTCAAATGTCTGAGCGGCGAAGTGATTGGCGTCCTCCCAGGAAGCGAATCGGTCTCGGTAGTACAGCGGCAAGAACGTCTTGAGGAAACCGGCAACTTGCGGCTCGAATTTCGTCTTCCGGCGTCCCGTCCCGCTGGCCGACATGGCTCCGAACGTGCCCCCGTGGTACCCGGCATAACAGCTGATGAACTTGTACTTGCCAGGATGGCCCGTCTGTTTGAAATATTGGCGGGCGAACTTCATGGCAGCTTCGGTCGATTCTGAGCCGCCGCTGAATCCCTTCACGAAGTTCAGATTGCCGGGCGCCACACTGCCAAGCTTCTCGACAAAGTCCAATGTCACATCCGAAATGCCATGCAACGGCGGGGCAAACGTCAGACGCTCCAACTGACGCTGCATCGCCTCGACAATCCGAGGATGCCGGTGGCCCAGAACGGCCACAAAAATCCCGCCGATCGCGTCAAAGTACCTTCTCCCGTCCGTATCCCAGTAGTACAGCCCCTCCGCACGATCAATCACCAGCGGCGTCTTCAGAAACTCCGCAGTCTGCTGATAGTCCAGGAAGGTTCGCTTCAAAAGCCGCTCTTGACGTTCACTGAGCATATTGGTGTGTCTCCCCAAGGTAGCCTGATGGTATACCACAGGGTAACTAGGGACCGCAACCGATGGATACCTCACGCTCGCGTGCATCAATCGAATAGGCTGCCACCGAATGCAGATGGAAGTTGAGGCGACACGTGAGCAGCAGTTGAGCGTTCGCCTGGGACTTCAAGGTTGATTCGCCCGCCTGATAATTGGACATTGCTTGTTCGACATCCTGCAGTTATCGACGCCTCGGCGACCGATGTCGCCCAGGGGTCACATCGGGTGAGTCGCCGGACGATCCATGTGGATGCCGTGTTTTTCATAGGCAGAGCCCGCCAGATCGGGTATGTTGAGTAAGCCGGATGGGTGAGGCGGGATACGGAGGCTCATCGGGGACGCTACGGCGCCGGCGAGAGGAATCCACCTCTTCCCGTCCCCGTACGTGACAGGAGGGTTACCGCGAGCGACAGCAGATGTGGAAGTGATCCTTCGCTCGTTCAAGAGCAGTCGGGCCAGCCATCGGATGGTCCGAGAGGGTCCGCTGACGTAGTAACTCGCAACTGACGTGGCAGTGCAGGACGATCTTGGCATATGTCGCGCTGCCGCATTGGAGGAGATCTTATGACCACAGGACAACCGGTGCAGGTAGGGATTATCGGGTCCCAGTTCATATCCGCCATTCATGCGGAAGCGTTGCAGGCTTGCTGTCAGGCCACGCTGGCCGCTGTAGCATCCCCCACGTCAGGCCATGCCGTGCGCTTCGCCGAGCGATTTGGCATCGTCCGATCATTCACCGACTATCGGGAACTGTTGGCAATGCCCGAGATACAGCTCGTCGTGCTGGGCGTTCCCAACGACCTGCACTGCCAGATCGTGCTCGACGCTGCCGCTGCCGGGAAGCACGTCGTCGTAGAGAAACCGCTCTGTCTGAATCTTGAGCAGGCAGACCGAATGATCGGCGCCTGCCGCGAGGCGGGAGTGAAACTGATGTACGCTGAGTGCCTCTGTTTCGCCCCGAAATACGTTCGGCTGAAGCAGCTTCTTGATAGCGGGGCACTCGGTCGTCCCACGCTGCTGAAGCAGTCGGAGAAACACGACGGGCCACATGCCGCTCATTTCTGGGATGCCGCACGCAGTGGGGGTGGAGTCACCATGGACATGGGGTGCCATGCGATCCAATTCTTCCGTTGGATGCTCAACCGCAAGCCGATTAAGTCGGTCTATGCCCAGATGAATACGCTCGTGCACACAGACAAGACGATCGGTGATGATAACGCTCTGCTGATCCTGGAATTCGAGGGGGGCACTACAGCGTTGGCGGAAGAGAGTTGGACGAAGTTAGGGGGGATGGACGATCGGGCAGAGGTCCATGGATCGGGGGGCGTAGCGTATGCGGATCTGCTGCATGGCAATGCGATTGAGACATTCAGCCTGACTGGATACGACTATTCCATGGAGAAGGCTGGATCGACCAGGGGCTGGACGTTCACCATGTTCGAAGAAACCTGGAACTACGGTTTTCACGCTCAGCTGGCCCATTTCGTCGACTGCGTACAGAACGACACACCGCCCCTGGTTACTGCTGAAGACGGCCGCGCAGTGCTGGAAGTGATCTTCGCAGCTTACGAATCGGCCCGCACGGGCCGCCAAGTCGAGCTTCCGTTTTCGAGCTCGGCGGGTAAGCCAATCGATCTCTGGAAGCCTCCGGCATAGCGGATGCCTGGCGATCGTCTGATTGCGAACGATTACGGGCAAAGCTACATTGAGCAGGTGACTTCGAAGGCCTTTTTATCCGGGAGAATCGACTATGGCACCACAGCGCGGACATGCAGACATAACCGTTGATCGACGCACTTTCGTCGCGGGCTTGGGAGCCGCCGGGCTACTGGCTGCCACACCACAGTTGGTCCGAGGTTACCAGGCGAACTCCAAGATGGAAATCGGCTTGATCGGATGCGGCGGACGAGGCAACTGGCTCACCAAGCTGTTCCAGGACACCGGCAAGTATCAGTGGGTAGCCTGTGCCGACTACTATCCGGACCGCGTCAAAGCGACAGGGGATCAGTTGGGAATCGCAGCCGACCGACGCTACAGCGGTCTCTCCGGATACAAACGTTTGCTCGACAGCAAGCTCGACGCGGTCGTGATCGAAACACCTCCCTACTTTCACCCGGAACAGACGGCGGCAGCGATCGAAGCGGGCAAGCATGTATTCCTGGCCAAACCGATTGCCGTCGACGTGCCCGGTTGTCTGTCGATTGGAGAATCAGGAAAGCTCGCGACGCAGAAGAAGCTGGTCATGCTGGTGGATTTCCAGACACGGGCCAACGAACTGTACCGCGAGGCCCTGCGGCGCGTGCGTGCCGGAGACATCGGCAAACTCATCATGGGCGACGCGCATTACCCGTGGTCAAGCGGAGGACGCGGTCGGGCTCCGGAGAATCCGGAGGAGCAACTGCGTGCCTGGTACTACGTGCTCCCGCTGTCGGGCGACTTCATTGTCGAGCAGGCGATCCACTCGCTGGATGTCGCCACCTGGGTCGCCAACGCCGATCCCGTACGTGCCCTCGGGTCGGGCGGTCGATCGCTGAGAGCAGAGGGAAGCATCTGGGATCACTTTGCCGTGACGTACGAATTCCCCGATGACTTCGTCCTTTCCTTCAGCTGCATCCAGACGATCCCCGGTGTCCAGGATGAAATCAGCAGTCGCACGTTTGGTGCCGACGGAGTGATCCATACCGATTACTTCGGAGACGTCTGGATCAAGGGAAACAAGCCGTATGAAGGAGGCAGCACAGGGAACCTCTACACGACCGGCGCCGTAACGAACATCGAAGAGTTCTACGGGTTCGTAACCAGTGGGGATTACAGCAATTCGACCGTAGCTCCCTCCGTCCGCTCGAACCTGACGGCCGTGATGGGTCGCATCGCCGGCTACCGTCATGGCGAAGTGACATGGCAGGAGATGATCTCATCGGCCGAGCGACTGGAATTCAACCTGAAGGGACTGAAAGACTGAGAACCCGACAGGAAACCGCAGAATATCGAACAAGCCGCCACCGAACGAAGAAGACGGGGGCTCCCAGGCGAAAGCTACCCTCGCGTGATCGCGAGGGATCGCCAACTGCTTCTTCCACTTGGAACTTCGACATTCCTTGTTCGATATTCTGCGGTTCAGCCCGGCTTGAATCGCAGGGTCGTTGTTTTCCTTCCTGAGTGTTCTTCGGCGTCCGCTCTCGCCGATGCGATCCGGTAGCAGATTAGTGACGACATTCATCTGCTCGCATTGTCGCATTCCCGATTGCCGTTCCACTTCCCAGGCGCCAGTTCGTTCGGCTTCGCCATCCGCTCGACTACTTCGCGCACCGCAGCCTCACCAAGCACTTCCGCATTGTCGCATTGCTGCATTGTCGAATTCCCTATTGCCGTTCCACTTCCCAGACGCCAGTCCGTTCGGCTTCGCCAACGGCTCGACTACTTCGCGCACCGGAGCCTCACCAAGCACTTCCGCATTGTTGCATTGTCGCATTCCCTATTGCGCGACCATTTCCCTGCGGCATGTCCCTTCCCCGCAGCAGCAGCGGCCGCAAGCAGATCCCAACGAGACTCGCGGACCAGCTCGATTGGCCCCCCTCACCCCCGCTCCTCTCCCCCAGCAGAAACTGCTGGGGGAGAGGGGAGCCAGAGCGAAAGAGGGTGACGCGCGCTGGAACGAACTCAGCCCCTTTGATTCCGAAGGAACTCGATACTCGCATTATGCTGCACCATTCATGAGATCCGGGTTAAGTTTTCACCGGTCCCCTTCACCTGCACGGAGCGGCCGTAAGATAATGCAGGTGCACCTTGCCCTGGATTGCTCAGTCCGTCCCTAATGTCGATCCCGTAAGCCCGGTATTTCCCGTGAAAGGCCTCATCCCATGAGCGACACCATGTGGAATCGTCGACAGTTTGTGCAGGTTGTGGCCGGTGGCGTGTGCGGCGCTTTGACCGCGAATTCCGCTTCGGCTCGAACCATGAGGGACGATTCCGCCAGTTTTTCGTTCGGCGTCATCGCGGACGCTCAGTACTGTGATGCCGATCCGGCCGGTACGCGATACTATCGAGCTTCGGAGCAGAAGCTGGCCGAGTGCGTGAAGCAGCTTAATGATCTCGACCTGGCGTTCGTAATACACCTGGGGGATTTCATCGATCGGGATTTCCAGAGCTTCGCCCGGTTGTTGCCAGTATTTGAGCAGATCAAAGCGCCACGCTATCACGCCCTGGGCAACCACGACTTCGCCGTTGATGCTGCCCAGCTCAAGGATGTCCCTGCCGCGCTCGGGATGTCCGATCGCCACTATGCGTTCCAGCACGCCGCCTGGCGGTTCATTGTGCTTGATGGCAACGATCTAAGTCTCTATGGACGACCCGAAGGAAGTCCGCAGCATCAGGAGGCTCAGAAGGTATATGCGGCGTTGCTCCAGAAAGAAGCGGCCAATGCACAGAGCTGGAATGGAGCGGTGGGCGATGTTCAACTGCGCTGGCTCGATCAACAACTGGTGGAAGCCGAGAAGACTGAGCAGCGAGTGATCATCTTCTGCCATTTCCCTGTATTCCCCGAGAATCCACACAATCTCTGGAACAGCGAACAGGTGTTAACGGTACTCGAGTCACATCGCAACGTCGTGGCCTATCTGAACGGACACAACCATGCGGGCAACTACAGCCAGAAGCAACGTGTGCATTACGTTACGCTTCCGGGGATGGTCGAAACAGCAGATTCCAACGCCTTTGCGGTTGTGCACGTACGTTCCAATGGACTTGAATTACAGGGTTTCGGGCGAACTCCGAATCGCGTCCTGCCATTCGCTCCGGCGTAATTCAGCGCGCGGCGCTGTCATTCCCGCTACTTCACAAATCACATGAAGAAAGCGAACTGCTCGAGTTGCCGTGCAGGACGCAGGTATCCATTAGCGTTGGTACGGGACTTTGAGCCATGCGTCCCAGACCGCCAGCGCCGGCTTGGCTTGCTGGGCGCTCGTCTGCAGACCGGTGTAGGCCCACACGCGCGCCAGGTCATCTACGGGAGGAGGTAGTTTCTCACACAGTTTCTCGAAATCGGTTGTGGCGAACTGAACAACGAACTCATAGCGATCTCGTTGAGCCACATTCAACAGAAACTCGAGGAACTGTCGTTGGCCAGACTCAGATCCTTGGAGAGTCAGCCCGTACGCTTTGAGTGTGACGTCGCGCGAAATATCTCCCGTTTCCGCCATGGCCATCGGTTTGTCGAACGCTCGGGCGAAGTCGAGGAAGTCGCCGGGGATCGGCCGCGGCACGTCATAGCTCATATGGGGATAGAAACTCATCGCGAACAGGTCACTGAACTTCATCATCTCGGCCACCTGTGCCACTTGGTCGGATCCCTTGGCGTCCGATGCCAGCTTCTTGTAGTGCAGGATTTCCGTAGTGAAAAAGACGGGCAGTTGTGGGTATTTCTGCTTTACTGCCTGATACGTCTCGCGATGCAGTTCGAGCAACTGCTGCCATTTCTCCAGCGAGTGGGAGAGGAGCACATTATTCTCGATGCCGATTGCCAGATAATCTGGATTCATCGCCTCGACGCTGCGGAGTACGAAATTGCGATAGGCAGTCTTCACCTCAGGACTATTCAGCACAGAGGACGACCAATCGGACGGCAGAGGCTGATTGTCCTTTTCTCCCCAGTAAGGCCCAATGTCACTTCGATCTCGATTCAAGGGTGAAATGGACAGAAACAGTTTCTTACCGCGAGGAGGTATGTAGGACAGGTTATTCTGCACATCCTGCGAAAACGGTTTGCCGTCGAGAGCCTCCGGCCAGGGAACGCCCCCGATGAACATTACCGAGACAATGTCCCCATGTTCATGGGCGAACGCCTGAGCGGTAAGAAAGCCCTCGAGTGTGAGATCGGCTGGCCAGCGCGTGAATCCCATATGGAACGCTCGGGCAGGCGGAAACGCAGGTTCGTCCCCGCCGGCGCAGGGGTGCACACGCAGCAAGGCAGTGGCCAGCGCGGCAACGAGCAAGTAGTTTCTGGACATAGTAGCGGATCCCGGGCAGATTATCCTGGAGAACAACAGACGGGTGTTTTCCAGCAATACCTGGATGATCGGTCGCCAGTTTCAGGTGATGCCTCCAGATCGCTTTGCGGTCGAGCAGGGGCGGCGTTGTTCCGGGGTGGGACCGAGGGGATTTCGCGGCGATTGGTCAACACGCGCTCGCCGAAAACCGATGTCTTGTGAGGTTCGGTACAGCAAGCTTTGCTGGGGCAGCATGACCCCAGCCCAACTGTCGTCTGTCCTGCAAATCGCCTCGGCTCGCTCTGGCCTATTTCGCCAATTCCACTCGAGCTGCTTGATCGAGCGCTATCTTGATCACGATCTTGTGGATTCGTCCCTCAGTGGCCAGCGGCGCATGAGCATCGTCAGGGAAGAAGACGGCAAAGGCCCCCGCCGGTATGGTGACCCAGGTCGCCGGGCGATCGTAGAAGAACTCGATATCCTTTTCCGGATCGTAAGGAGTCGACACCCGATGACAGTCGCTTAGCGGCAGCCAGCCGATGCAGTCTTCTCCTTTCACCACGTATTGAATGTCCAGGTATTTGCGATGAGCCTCCAGGAGTGATTGATCGCGGCCTCGCCCGTCAATTCGCTGAATGATCGCAAACACCTGGTCTCCATCGATGCTGATCCGCCCATCAGGAAGCTCAAACACGCCGGCTCGGCGAAGAAACGCGAATCCGGCTGCCATGCGCGACTGAACTGAAGAATATCGATCCGCCAATTTCAAGTAATCGACGATCATGAATCAGCTCCATAAGTGACTGGAGGTAAGGCGAAGCGGGGGAGCGAATCGGCATTTCAAACTAGCGGGAAACGACGGCAGGTGCAACGGCCAGCCAGAAGTTTCTCGATCGCTCAAGAGAGCCAGAGCCAGACCGCCGCAATACCGAGCGTTAGCAGGGAGACGGGTATCCCAATCCGAGCGTGATCGCGCCACGAGATTCGCACCTTCAGATTAGCAGCTTGATCCACCACGATAATGTTGGCAATGGACCCTACAAGCAACAGATTCCCCGCCAGCGTCGAGGAAAGCGCAAGGATCGGGCCGCTCATGGGATGTTGTGCGTACGGGAGCAACAACATAACGGCCGGAACGTTGGAGACGAGATTCGACAAGACCGTTGCCAGCGAGAATAACCAAATCGGACGCTCGACATCTATTCCCGCTGCGCGGACCGATCCCATCACAGTGTCCAGACTGCCACTCGATTGGACCACATGGTTGACCACAAACAGGCCGAAGAAGAGCACCAGCAGCTGCCAGTCGACCAGGCCCAACATCTCGCGTGAGTGCAGGCGACGAGAACAGAGCAGGATTCCGGCAGCTCCGAGGGCGATCACCTCGCGCGGCCACGGGCTCGCCAGGAATAACACAATCACTCCGGCTGTTACCAACAGCCCTTTGGTTGTCTGCCATCCGTTGAACGTGGGAGCTGCTACCGTTGTACTCGGCAGGTCGCAGTGCCATTGCCCGCGTGATTGCCAGCAGATGACCGTCCAAGTTGCAGCCAGTCCCAACACAGAGGGCACGGCGGCCATGTACAGATAATGGGCGAACGACAGATTAAGTACCTGGCCGATCAGCATGTTCTGCGGATTCCCGATCAAGGTGGCAGCCGATCCGACGTTGGCGGCACACGCCAATCCCAGCAGGAATGGTTTGGGATCGAGCCGGCGCCGCACGCAGCATTCGATCAGTACCGGAGCCATCGCCAGGCAAACAATGTCGTTCGCCAGAACCGCCGACAGAATCCCGGCCGCAGCCACGATCAGACCCAGCAGTGCCGACGGAGAAGTTTCGATCTCGGCAAGCCGTCGGACGATCCAGGAATACAAACCACTCAGGCGAA
The DNA here is from genome assembly GCA_041752115.1 of Pirellulaceae bacterium. Classification (GTDB taxonomy): domain Bacteria; phylum Planctomycetota; class Planctomycetia; order Pirellulales; family Pirellulaceae; genus JAJRVM01. The sequence continues at coordinate 16,211 of JBGSHS010000244.1, forward strand.
ACTGTGCCGACACGATCATCAGCCCTAACAACAGGGCTAACGTCGGGACATCCACCGCCGTGGCCAGATCTTCAGTATTCACACGACCGGCCGCCAGCAGCACGATCGCCCCCAACAGGGCGACTCCAGTCCGATCGATCGCCAATCCCGGCAACTCGCCCAGAATCATCCCCAGGTAGACCAACAGGAAGACGACCAGTACCAAGGTATCCAAGCAGACACCCCTCGCTTCAAGACATACAACATATGCATCGATCCGCGACCAACTGGGGGCGAACATTGACCAGCGTCGGTCACGGACGCGACTGAACTGCAGAATATCGAACAAGGCATGTCGAATTGCCAAGTGAAAGAATCACGTTGTGCAGCCCCCAGTCCTCGTCGACCGTCGAAGACGCAATGCTTCTGCTAACTTCTGCGGCTGCTGGTTCGACGTTTCGCAATCTTCCGGTGGATTCACTCACCTTACCTGCGCGCTGTCGCTTGCGACCGTTGGCAGCGTAGCAGACGGTCCTGTGGACGGGAAGGTCAGCCACGGGGTTCTCGGCCTGCCGAGCATCATCGCCCACTCGTTATGTCCGGTTCGCTCCTGGTGGACGAGCGAGCCGGACCATGAGACAATGGCCAGCCAGGAGTTAATTGGAGAGTTATTCGAGCCAGTAATGGGCCGACGAAGATAATTCCCCGTGTCACTCGGCAGGAACTGCGATGCATCACTCCATTCGGTTCATCGGTATCACCGTAACGGTCGCCGTAGGCATGCTGTGGACAGGCGTGGCCCCGGCTGCGGAGCCAACATCAGCGTCGGTGACCGCCGCTCGCCCCAATTTCCTTGTTATCTTGTGTGATGATCTGGGTTACGGTGACCTGCAGTGTTACGGTCATCCCACCATCGAAACACCCCAGCTGAATCAACTGGCCTCGTCAGGGATCCGCCTGACCGATTTCTATTCCTGCGCGCCGGTCTGTTCTCCTTCGCGCGTGGGGCTGCTCACGGGGCGAAGTCCGAACCGGGCCGGGGTCTATGACTGGATTCCAGCGGCTTCCCAGTCATCGGATCGGCCGATGGTTCAAATGCGTCATGAAGAGACGACGATTGCCGAGCTGTTGCGGAGCTCAGGATACGCGACCTGCATGGCGGGCAAGTGGCACTGCAATGCGGACTTCAACTCTGCCGCCCAGGCGCAACCGGGCGATCAGGGTTTTGACCACTGGATGGCCACGCAGAACAACGCCGGCCCCTCGCATGAAAACCCGACGAACTTCGTCCGCAATGGACAACCAGTGGGACCTTTGACGGGCTACAGCTGCCAGCTGGTGGCGGACGAAGTCATCGGTTGGCTGAACAAACACACGGCGGAGAACTCTCAACAGCCGTTTTTCGTCTACTGCGCATTTCACGAGCCGCACGAACCGGTCGCATCACCGCCGGACCTGGTGAAGAAGTACGAGCCTCTGGCACGCACCGTCGATGAAGCGCAGTTCTTCGCCAACGTAGAGAACGTGGATCGAGCGGTCGGCAGACTGCTGGAGACACTGCAGCAGCTGCAGTTGCGAGAGAATACACTTGTGGTCTTCACCGCGGATAACGGCCCGGAAACTCTGAATCGATATCCTAATGCGAATCGCAGTTACGGACGCCCCGGCCCGCTGCGAGGAATGAAGCTTCACACGCACGACGGCGGCTTTCGCGTGGCGGGAATCGTTGCGTGGCCGGCACAAATTCAATCCGGGCAGGTGTGTCATGAAGTCGTTAGCGCGCTCGACCTTCTGCCCACCTTCTGCCGGTTGGCAGGATCTCAAGTCCCTGCGAACCTACTGTTGGATGGGACCGATGTTTCACCGCTCTTGGCTGGCCAGACTATTCAGCGCACCAAGCCGTTAATCTGGGCCTACTACAACTCGCTCAACCATGCCTGCGTCGCCATGCGCGATGGCCCCTGGAAGATACTCGGAGTGCTGAACGACAGACAGCTGCCGAAAAGGGAGAATCTCACGAGGGCGACCGCGCAGCCGTATCTGGATGCAGACATTACGGATGTCGAGGTGTATCAGATCACCGATGATGTCGGTGAGACCGAAGACCTGGCCAAACGCGATCCGGCTCTGCGGCAACAATGGATCGAGAAATTGAACCAAGCCTATCGCGAACTGGCGGCCGGTTCGTACATCTGGCAGTGAAACCCGCAGCGAAATTGGCGTTCGAAAGCCGCGATTCCATCAGCCATTGCGAACCCATTCATTTGTCATCCCACGTAGACGTTTCAGAATCGCGCACGGTCAATCAGCGGTGCCGCCCGAGTTCTGCCGGGCAAGGGGACGTCTGAAATGCACTGGCAGGGGGGGTGTTGCGGAGTCGTCTCTGTCGGCCTCGGCCGGTTGAAATTCGGCGCCAACGCGCAATGATTAACGGGTCGCCGGGGCTGTCCGGAGTGGATTTCAGGCAATCGCCGGTTGGCAGAGGATCCTCCTCGAGCAAAGAGAAACCAATTAGTGAAGGAGCAATCGATGCAGAGACTATTGCCGATTTGCGCCGCAGTGGCGTTCGCGGTGCGGTGCGCAGGTGCGGAATCAGATACGGCGTTAGAGTGGCCCCAGTTCCGGGGACCGGAAGCTCGCGGAATCGCCGACAATGACGCGCTGCCTCTTCATTGGTCTGCGACCGAGAACGTGCAGTGGAAAACCGACTTGCCTGGTCGGGGATGGTCGTCGCCGATCGTCGTTGGCGATCGCGTATTGTTGACAGCGGTCATTAACACGGGGAGTGCAGAAGAACCCAAGAAAGGACTCTACTTCGGCGGCAACCGCCCGACCCCTCCCGAAAGCATTCACCGCTGGATGATCTATTGCCTCGACCTGTCTTCCGGCGAAATTGTCTGGTCGCGACAAGTGCACGAGGGCAAACCTCAGAGTGCCATTCACCTGAAGAACAGTTTTGCCTCCGAGACGCCGGTAACGGATGGCAAGCGGGTCTACTGCCAGTTCGGTAATCTCGGTGTCTTCTGCCTCGACTGGCAAGGTGAGGAACTGTGGAAACGCCTGTGGGAACCACGCAAGACGCGGTTCGGCTGGGGCACAGCAGCGTCACCTGTATACCACGCCGGACGGTTGTACGTGGTGAACGATAATGAGGAAGAATCGTCTCTGATCGCCTTGGACGCCGAATCGGGTGACGAGAGCTGGCGAGTGCAGCGCGATGAGAAGAGCAACTGGTCAACGCCCCTTATCTGGAAGAATGAGTTGCGTACGGAGATCGTGACCGCCGGTACGGGAAAGATCCGCTCGTACGACCTTGAGGGGAGTCTGCTCTGGGAGCTGGAAGGCATGTCCAGTATCACCATTGCCACGCCGTACGCTGCCGGCGGATTGCTTTATATCAGCTCCGGATACGTGATGGATGGCCTGAAGCCGATTTACGCCATTCGTTCTGGAGCGACCGGGGATATTTCGCTCAAGGAGGGTGAGACGTCCAATGCGTGGATCGTCTGGTGTCAGCCCAAAGCCGCTCCCTATAATCCCTCGACGCTGGTGTACGGCGATCAGCTTTATGTGCTTTACGACATGGGTATGCTGGCATGCTATGACGCGGCCACCGGTAGAGAACAGTATGCGCGCCAACGGTTGCCCAAGGGGCGTGCCTTCACCGTGTCGCCGTGGGCGTACAAGGGTACCGTCTTCTGCCTGAACGAGGATGGAGTGACGTTTGCCGTGCGGGCGGGAGCAGAGTATCAGCTGATGCACACCAACACACTGGCCGAGGATGACATGTGCATGGCCACGCCCGCTGTGGCGGGCGACCGCCTGCTCATTCGCACCTCAGCACGGCTGTACTGTTTTCGGAAGCTCGCGGATGCTCCGGCTCCGGCAGACACAGAGACGAAGAGCAACTGAGAGCAACGGGCGACACTCCGCATAACGGCCTCAGAAATGCGAACGAGCACGGCGAGGATACGCCGTGCTCGTTGCTCACAACCTGCCCCATAGTGAGGCCTCTCGTCGCGAGCCTCCCCGCGACCCTGCACCCGACGGGCGTGCGGGAATCGAGTGGAGGGCTGGAAGCTATCGGCTACTTGGCCTTCACCTCAATTCGACGCGACTTAACTGCCTCGGTCTTGGGGAGGTGAAGGGTAAGTACCCCGTCTTTCAGCTCGGCGGAAATCTTATCCGCATCGATGTTCTCGCCGATGGCAAAACTGCGATAGAAATCGCCGATCCCATACTCGCCATAGAGGAACCGGATATTCTCGTGGCGCGGAGTCACCTTGCCATGAATGCGCAGTTCCCGGTTCTCAAACTGAATGTCCAGATCTTCTGGAGCAACGCCAGGCAAATCGGCCTGCAGTACCAGTTGGTCGTCCGCTTCCCAGATGTCGATGCGAGGGTTATAGGTTGGTCCCCCTTGAGTCCGTTCCACGGTAACGACGCCATTTTCCTGTTTGGAGAGTTCGCTTGACATAGTTCGTACTCCGATATTCTCTTCTGTTGCTGGCAGTTGGAGAGGAACAAGTTAGGCCCGCGGACTCCGGCCGCTGACGTGAACCGCTCACTTGAGCGGCCTGAGCGGATCAGAGTCACCGCTCTCATCAGCATGACCGCAGTCCGCGTTCCACTGCATGGGTTTTCACTCGAACTACTCGGCATTGACGGCAATTCGCCGCGGCTTCGCTTTGGCACTCTTGGGAAGCGTCACCGTCAACACTCCGCATCGGATATGAGCTGCTACTTTGTCGGCATCCACTGGAGTGGGCAGTTCGATCAACCGACTGAAGCTGCCGTATCCGCGTTCCTGTCGATGCCACTTCCCTTCCTGCATCTCCCGCGGTTTCCTCTGCCCTTTGACGCTGAGCTGGTTCTCACCCGTGACGTAGATCTCCAGATCACTCAGATCCATGCCGGGCAGCTCCGCTTCCACATACAAATGACCTTCGTCTTCCCACAGATTCAGCAGCGGGTACACTCCCCTGCCAGTCCTGCGGCCAACGTTGCCCGACCACGGGGTCCAGCGGTCGAAGAGCCGGTTCATTTCCTCGTGCAGTCGGTTCATCTCGGCACGCACATCACCATACGATTGCCAACGGGTCAACATGCTTGCACCTCCTCTTGAACAACGACCAATACGGTTTCACCATTCGAGATATTGTCAGCCTCCTCCGAATTCGGGGAGGAGTCGTGCTTGACGTGACCGTCACATCAGCAACTGGCGTGCCATTTCGCGGTGCACCACCGACACACAGCACGTGGTCCGAAGAAGGCCTCTTTGCTGGCTCTTCCAGACCTGCGCCCGCCTCAGTCACCGCCGGGCGCCAATTTGTCAACAGCCCGACGGCCAACTTGACCGGACTTTTTTTCGCCGCCCCGTAGCGCGGACGTCAGTCCGCGACCGTCCTGCCATCACGTCTCCACTCCCCCGCGGTCTGGGCGACCGCGGCCACCATCCGCGCGATCTAGGGATCCGCTGCCGCCAATCGCACCGTGGAGCATGGACATCAGATGCGAGACGGCCCCTCCCCCGCCTTCAATGGAGCCGAATATTCGCCGATCGGTCTGTGCGATGCTTGGTTGGCTGCTTGACACCTGATAGTCTGAACATGTTCGGTTCCGGGTGGTCGGTGCAACTGTGAGCTTCGGTTCACTCGAACGAAACGTGCCGCAGAGACTCGGCAGGGCAGGTCCCGTCTGGCGAACAAGGAGACCATTCACGAGCTAATCAGCACATTTCTGATCAAGGGGTTGTGGCATGACACGTGGCGAGACTCTCCTGGTAGTGACGTTATGTTGGTTCGGATCGGCACCTGCCGCGGCGATAGCTCAGGAATCGTCCGGTCTGTGTGTGGGGGTAAGTTCGGTGGCCTTGGAGGCGGACGATTCCATGGTGATCGCTGGAGGAATCGGCCCCCACCGGGTCACCGGCCAGGAAGGTGAATTGCGTGCCACGGCTGTGGTGCTGCGCGATCCAGCGTCCGCCACCGTGGCCCTCGTCAGTTGCGATGTGCTGATTCTGACGCGTGACCTGCTAGACCCGGTCTGTGACCAGGTCCAACAGAAGTGCGCAATCCCGACCGAAAACATCCTGATTCACGCCACGCACACACACCATGCGCCGAGTACCGTGAAGGTCCACGGATATGATCGTGACGAGACCTTCTGCCAGCACGTGCAACAGGCCATCGTCCAAGCGATCGTCGACGCTTATGCCGAATTGAAGCCTGCGACGTTTGCCTACCAGTTGGGCCAGGAGGACACGGTCGGGCGAAACAGCCGTCTGCTGTTGTCGGACAATACGATCTACTGGGTGGGAAGCCACGACGACGCGGTGCGACCGACCGGCCCCTTTGATCCGGACCTGCCGGTCTTTGTCTTCCGCGACCCGGCAGGAAGCCTGTTGGCGGTGTTGTTCGGCCATTCCACGCACACAATCGGCAGTGTCACCGGCAACTATCGTTCGCCGGCTTTCTATGGCATGGCCGCCCAGCGAATGGAGCAGGAATTGGGCGGGAAATTCAGCTTTCTACAGGGAGCGTCCGGGTCGACGCACCGGTTGTCGGGAGAGGCCTCAGATGCGTCTCAAAAGATCGAAGCAGCCGTTCGCCAGGCAATCGATGAAGCCGCACCTCAATCAAATACCACACTGAAGGCCCTCAAACGCCCGTTCACCTTTCGCGTCCGGACGTTTGACGAGCAGGCTGAAGATGCCGCCGTATCATCCTACTGCCAGAAACGCATCGGCGCGGGCGCTGATGGAGTGATCGGCGTCTTTCGCACCATGCGCAGCGTGCTGGCGGCAAGGCAGGGCGAGGAAAGGACTACCTGGCTTCAGGTCCTACGCGTCGGCGACGTTGCGATCGTCGGAGTGCCGGCCGAGTTATTCACCGTGCTGGGAACTGAAATCAAACGCCGCTCACCGTTCAAGAACACCGTGATCGCAGAATTGTCGAATGACTGGATCGGGTATCTCCCCGATCGCGACGCCCATACGATGGGTGGCTATCAGGTGTGGACCGGCTTCCACAGTTATGCTGAGCCGGGAACGGGTGAGCGGGTCGTGGACGCCGCGGTTGACATGCTGCGCGAGTTGGCAGCAGACAGCCGTAGCGCCGACTTCAGTCCGCGACAGCGCCAGCCGTAGCGCGGACTTCAGTCCGCGACAGC
>JBGSHS010000245.1:0-25111 GCA_041752115.1 Pirellulaceae bacterium
GCGAGAAATATATCTCCTATCTGGTACAGCCCAACTTCAAACGACTCGGACCGCGAGCCGGCCGAGCCATGCCGGCCCTCAAGCAGGCACTCACCAGTGCCGACGGCGCTCAGCTGCTCGCCCGGCTCCGCCAACAGGGAAGAGTCGTGGTGCAGCTGGAGGACCAGTCGATCGAGCTGGATGCGGAGGACATTGAAGTCCGTCTGCAGGCCCGCGAAGGCTGGACGGCGGCCGAGGGTACGCAGGTCGTGGTCGTGCTGGCCACCCAGCTCACGCCGCAACTGATCCGGGAAGGCTACGCCCAGGATCTCAAACGGCTCATTCAGGACCGACGCAAGGAACTGGAATGCCAGTACACCGATCGTATCCGCGTCGGTATCCAGGGAACGACGGAAGAACTCTGGTTGGCCGTCGATGAGAACCTGGACTACCTCAGGAACGAAACACTGTCGGTCGAAATCGTGCAGGGGCCCTTTGCTGAGGTCGAACCGACTTCCAGCGAAGTGGCGGGTACCTCGATCGAGATCTTTGTGCAGGTTGTTCCGGCGTGACCCGCCGAATGAGATACGCCGTGACACCCGCCCCAGGGTGCACTCCCTCGGGCGGCGATTTGTTATGATCAGCAGAGCGGCGACCGGACGCGAGCACGTTGTCGTGGCGCAGACTGCTGCGGCAGCGCCGTGAGAGCGGGATGCGCGGTGATCGCACGTCGGTGGTCGTGTCGAACAAACGCTTTGAGCAAGGAATGGGCGATGATCGAGCGAAAATTACCTGTGGCGGTGCTCATTTCCGGCGGAGGAACGACGCTGCGCAATTTGCTCAAACGGATCGACGCCGGCACGCTCGACATCGAAGTCAAGCTGGTCATCTCCAGCAGCTCGCAGGCCAAAGGCCTGCAGTTTGCCGCGGATGCCCATATTCCGACTCAGGTGATTCGTACCCGCGACTTCCCGTCGACCGAAGTTTTCAGCCACGCGATTTTCCAGGCCTGCCGTGAGGCCGGCGCGGAACTGGTGGTGTTGGGGGGATTCCTGAAGCATCTCTTCGTCCCGGACGATTTTGTCGGACGTGTGACGAACATTCATCCCGCGTTGATCCCCGCCTTCTGCGGAAAAGGCTTCTACGGAATGCACGTGCACGAGAGTGCGCTGGCTTACGGCGTGAAGGTCAGTGGCTGCACGATCCATTTCGTGGATAACCAGTACGATCACGGGCCCATCATCCTGCAACGCGTCGTGCCGGTGCTCGAGGGAGATACGCCGCACGATCTGGCCGCTCGCGTGTTCGAAGCGGAGTGCGATGCTTACCCGCAGGTGCTGCAGTGGATTGCCCACGGGCGCGTGGTCGTCGAAGGACGTCAGGTCCTGGTCCGCAACGAATCGTAGCGCTCTAATTCGTCGTAGCGCGAACTTCCGTTCGCGACCGCCCTGCCCAGCCCGTTGGCAGCAGCGTTCTGTGCTGGCGTCCGACTTGGTGCACCAGGCAGCTTGGATCCCCATTTCTTTCCGCCATTTTGCCCATCCTTCAGGTGGGAGGCTCTGGAGAGGTATATCCAACTCCGCGGCTGCTTATTTGTGGTAGAATTCTTTCAGCTGCCTGATTGAAATGTGCTCGGTTATGAGCGATAATCGGCCAGAAGAGGATGTTCTGGCGGCTGTAGGCAGTTGAGTGAAAAGAACCGAACTGGCGGGAGGTCGAGGTCTAGGCCGAATTTGCCGTTCCAGGCGAGTTGGGATAACGAGCGGAGTGCTGGAAATGAGTTACCTCTGCGGACGGGGGTAACGGGGCGCTTCGCTGACGTTCTGATGAGCCCCGACACGAAGACAGTGCTTATGGCGTCCCAGAATCTGGCGGAATCGCGGCGCAGTCGGTTGTTGGAGCTGGTGCGCCGGCACGGTTTTGCCTCTCTGCCCGATCTGGCCGATCAGCTGCAGGTATCCGAGTCGACGGTTCGTCGCGATTTGGACGTGTTGGAAGAGAGCGGATCGGCCAAGCGGACGCACGGGGGAGTGTTTTACACGGGGCCGAGTCCGCAGGTTCCGCACTTTGAGCGGCGGCAGGCGGCGCAGTTGGAGCAGAAGCGGCAGATTGCTGTGGCTGCGGCCGGACTGATTGACGAGGGGGACACGGTCTTATTGGACGGGGGCAGTACCACGTATGAGCTGGCGCGTCTGTTGGTGGATCGCGCGTTGCAGGTGGTGACGAACTCGCTGCCGGTCGCCAATCTGTTTACGGCCAGTGATCGGGCGGACTTGGTGGTCATTGGCGGTTACGTGCATGCTCGGACCGGGGTCTGTCTGGGGCCTTATGCCAACGGGATGCTGGCCGACTTGAATGTTCGCCGGGCGGTTCTGAGCGTGTCGGGGGTCAACGAGAAGGGGTTTTACAACAGCAATCTGCTGCTGGTCGGCACGGAGCAGGCGATGATGGACGCGGCCGACGAGGTGATTGTGGTAGCTGACAGCTCCAAGTTCGGCCACAGCAGTCTGGCGCTGTTATGCGGGTTATCCGAGATAGACACGCTCGTGGTGGACGAGGGCATCCCTCTGGCTTGGCGAGAGCGACTGGAGCAGGCCGGAGTCCGGGTGGTATTGGCAGGAGCGCCGGTGGAGGATTAGGCGCAAGCGGCTGAAGGGCCGAGGTGTTGGGACGCGAGAGGGATCCTCCGCTTGGCGTCAAACCATGCGGCGTGGCGCAAAGAAACAACGTACGTTAGTAGTAAGCCGCAGGCAGCAGGCAACCGGTTCGAGGGCCGATCGAGGATCGGGACGCGGTTCCTGTAGTGCGGTTCAGGCAGATGAGGCGTGTATTGGATGGACCGCCGACAGACCTTCAGCGGCAGGGCAGCCGGTGACAGAGAGAGACCGTTCCCACCTGGTGCGCCGAACGAAATGCGCTCCAATGAACATGCACGCGTGGTGCGCGCAACCTTCAGACCAGCACTCAAATACAGAGATTGATCATTCCCCATGGCATCAGTTCCTACTTTGGATCGAGCAACGATCGAGCGGATAGTCCGACAGATCGTGTTTCAGCAGCCGCTCGGCGCCGCATCCAACGGGTCCGCCGCTTCACCTCAGCCGGAGTTGGTGGTCAGCATTTCGGCGCGGCACGTTCATTTGACGGACGAGCACGTGGAGATTCTCTTTGGCAAGGGTCGTACGCTCACGCCGATGAAGCCGTTGTACCAGGACGGATTCTACGCGGCGGAAGAGACGGTGATGGTGGTGGGACCTCGGCGGCGGATGTTGCCCACGGTGCGGATCTTGGGCCCGACGCGATCGGCCAGTCAGGTGGAGCTGGCGTTCACCGATTCGATTTCGCTGGGGATCGATGCTCCGGTGCGGCACAGCGGGCGCATTGACGGGACGCCCGGTTGTGTGCTGGTAGGCCCCAAGGGCGTGGTCGAACTGAAAGAAGGGGTGATTCGTGCAGCGCGGCACGTGCACATGAGTATCCGTGATGCGGAGCGTTTGGGAGTCAAGAATGGGGAATCGATGAAGCTCCGGATCGAATCACCGGCGTGCACGACCGTGTATGAAGACATCCTGGTGCGGGCCGATGAGACGACCAAGCTGGAAGTGCATCTGGACACCGACGAAGGGAACGCTTCGTTCCTGGACGCGGCGACGAAGGTAGAGCTACAGTGTGTGGATGCCAGTTGCAGTTGCGTCCGCTCCTGACCGTCGGCACGGTGGCGGACTGCTGGGAGTTGGCCAGTTCGGTTCCCGTCACCTGCCTTGATCGCAGCACCAACCCATCCGAGGCCCTGACACTCTGGGCTTCGAAAGCAGACAACGAGTGACACTCCTCTGGCCAGCCGATTCTGTTGCCAACTTCAGCGAGACGGCGTGGTCGGAGGCACGGGGCGCCACAGGCGGTGGCGAACCTGATGATCGCACGGAAGCCCCCTGCGGGCAGAAAGGGATCTGTTCCGCAGGTCAGCTCCGGCGGGACGCTCCGTGCGTCCGCGGAGCGTCCTGGAAGGCATTCATTGAGCGGCTCGTCCCGGCATCCATCCAACCGGGCGAGCCGCATTCACACAAGACGCTACCTTCTTACTACACATGGGAGATTTGCGCACATGGCAAAACAAATGGAAGCGTTGGGCATGATTGAGACGAAGGGCTTCGTGGCTCTTCTCGAAGCAGCCGATGCGATGCTGAAGGCCGCCAACGTCCAGTTCATGGGCTGGGACAAGGTGGGGAGCGGCATGGTATCGGCGTTTGTGACGGGGGACGTGGCCGCGGTCAAGGCAGCCACGGATGCCGGCGCTACGGCCGCCGCGCGCATCGGCGAAGTGGTGAGTGTGCAGGTGATTCCCCGGCCGCATGAAGACCTGGGCATCGTGTTGCCGACACCCGTCAAGAAACCGGTACCCAAGAGTTAAACGAACGTCCCGGATCAAGCGGCGTCGTTCTCTGCTGCAACGCGTGGCGGATCGCCTCGATCCCAGCAGGTCGACGACCGGGTCGCTTGGTTCTGAAGTCAATTGCCAGGGCTACTACGCAACAAGGATACACAAATCATGCAAAACGCGATTGGGTTGATTGAAACGCGAGGTCTGATCGGGCTGGTGGAGGCCACCGACGCGATGGCCAAAGCGGCGAACGTGCAGATTGTCAAGCGCGTCGGGATCGGCGGCGGTCTGGTCACGACTGTGGTGACAGGTGACGTTGGCAGCGTGCGCGCGGCGGTCGAAGCGGGGGCCAATGCTGCATCGCAGGTGGGTGAACTGATGGGGAGCCACGTGATTCCTCGCCCGGCTGAAGGACTGATGGACGCGTTCCTTTCGTAATCGACCAGTGACCTGCCGCAGTGCGCGGGCCGACGACCGGTTTGCAGCGAGCCACTGAGCCACTGAGCCACTGAGCCACTGAGCCACTGTGCCACTGAGCCACTGTGCCACGCTGCCGCGGGGTGCGTCGGAGCGAGCGGAAGAAGGAGGACGGATCATGAAGATCTTGGTCGCCAATCTCGGTTCCACCAGTTTCAAATATCGTCTGTTCGACATGGCTGACGAGCGTCAGTTGGCGCGCGGCGGTGTGGAGCGGATCGGAGCTGCGGAGAGTTTCTGCTTCGTGGATGTGAGCGGTCGTCGGAGAGAATTGACGGCGAGTGTTCCCGATCACGCGGTGGCGGTACGCCAGTGCCTGGAGCAGTTGACCGATCCGCAAGACGGTTGCCTGCAGGACGCATCGGAAGTGGCTGCCATCGGCTTCAAGGCGGTGCACGGTGGTGGCATCAGCGGTGTCCAGCGGGTGACTGAGGACGTGTTGACTGCCATGGAAACGATGAACGACGTGGCGCCGGCACACAACCCTCCCTACATCAAGGCGATGCGATTGCTTGCCGAGAAGTTGCCCGGCATCCCGCTGGTGGCGGCCTTCGAGACCGGTTTTCACGCCACCGTTCCCGATCGTCTGCGCTACTATCCGGCTCCGAAGGAATGGGGTGACGAGCTGCACATCAAACGCTGGGGGTTCCACGGTGCCAGTCACCGGTACATTGCCGGGCGCACGGCGGAGTTGCTGCAACGCGACGACGCGCGGGTCATCTCCTGCCACCTCGGCGGGTCGAACAGTCTCTGCGCGATGCGCGGTCGGGAGAGTCTGGCGACGTCGATGGGGATGAGTCCGCAGTCCGGGATTCCGCACAACAACCGGATTGGAGACTTCGATCCGTTTGCCATACCGCTGATCATGCGGGCTACCGGCCAGACGCTGGAGCAGGTACTCGATACGTTGGCCAATCGGTGCGGTCTGCTGGGACTGAGCGGACTCAGCGGCGATGTGCGGGATCTGGAAGATGCCGCGGCCAAAGGGAACGCGCGTGCCCGTCTGGCTCTCGACGTGTTTGTCAGTGAGATTCGGCGATATCTTGGTGGGCTGCTGGTGGAGCTCGGAGGGCTGGACGCGCTGGTCTTCACAGGGGGCATTGGTGAGAACAGCGTGACGGTTCGCTCGGGAGTGTGTGCCAACCTGAGCGGGCTGGGGATCGTGCTGGACGCTTCGAAGAACGCGACGGCACGGGGCGAATGCTGTTTGACAGGTCCGGACAGCCCGGTGCAGATTTGGATTGTACCGACCAACGAGGAACTGATCGTCGCCCGGCAGACGCGGCAATTGTTAGAGGAATAGACGCATGTTCGTGGCCAAAGTAACCGGTTCTCTGGTATCCACCCAGAAGCTCGATTCGATGGTCGGCTACAAGCTGCTGCTGGTCGAGCCGTATCGACTTGACGCGCAGGAGCGCCGGTCGCTGGTAACCACAGGGCGGACGTTTGTCGCGGTGGACATGCTGGGTGCCGGGGAAGGAGATTTCGTGCTGATCGCCCAGGGGTCCAGCGCGCGGTTGACACCCGAAACCAAGAATATGCCGATCGACACGCTCGTGATCGGGCTGGTTGATCAAGTGCATGTGGAGAATACGGCGGTTTATCAGCGTGCCAGCGACTAACACCACCGACGCGGTGGCTGACCGACTGCAGCCGCCGACTGCAGCCGAAGACGACTACCGAAAGAACTGACTTCCTACATAGAAAACGTGTCCCATGCAAATCAACGAAGCGTTAATCCGTGATGTGGTGGCCCAGGTGCTGGCCGAGGTCGGTCGCACGTCGCAGGTGGCCACTTCCAGTTACACCGGGCGCTACGGGATCTTCACCGACGCTCAGGAAGCCGTGGCCGCGGCGCGTGAGGCATTCGAGCGGTTGGCACAGCGCAGCGTGGACGATCGCAAGCGGATCATCAGCCACATCCGCCGCATCTCGATCGACCAGTGTGTCGAGCTGGGAACGATGGAGATGGAAGAAACCAAGATCGGACGTCTCAAACACAAGATTGAAAAACTCAAGACGTTGGGCGAGCGTTCGCCAGGCGTCGAATTCATGCGGAGTGAGGTCTACAGCGGCGACCACGGGCTGGCCGTGATCGAACATGCTCCCTTCGGCGTGATTGGAGCCATCACGCCGGTCACCCACTCGCTCCCCACGATCACCGGCAACGCGGTCAGTATGATTGCCGCGGGCAATACGGTGGTTGTCAATCCGCATCCCAGTGGCAAGCGGGTGGCGGCCGAAGGCGTGCGGCGATTCAATGAGGCGATCTACCAGGACTTGGGAATCGACAACCTGATCTGCTTGATTGCCGAACCGACTCTGGAGTCGGCCGACGTGATCTTCAAGCATCGCGACGTGGCGCTCATCTGTGTCACCGGGGGTCCTGCGGTCGCGCGAGCGGCGCTCAACAGCGGGAAACGCGCCATTGTGGCCGGACCAGGTAATCCTCCGGTGGTGGTCGACGAAACGGCCGACTTGGATCGGGCCGCTCGCTGCATCATCCAGGGGGCCTCCTACGACAACAACCTGCTCTGCATCGCCGAAAAGGAAGTCTTCGTGGTCGACCAGGTGTTCGACCGGATGATGGAGGCGATGGAGCGGGCCGGAGCCGTGCGGCTCAACAGCAGCGAGGTCGACAAGCTGACGGCTGCGGCCATCGTCAAGGCCGGAGAAGGAGAGCATCGGCACGACGTACCCTGCAAGAACTACCTGGGGAAGGATGCCAGCGTTCTGGCCGAAGCGGCGGGACATCCCGTACCCCGCGATACGGAACTGTTGTTTGGCGAAACGGACGAGCACAACCCGTTTGTGCCGGTGGAGCAGATGATGCCGTTCCTTCCCTTTGTACGGTGCCGCAACGTCGAGGAAGCGATCGATAAGGCCCGCTACTACGAACACGGCTTCCGACACACCAGCATTATTCACTCCCACAACGTGCGGAATATGACCCGCATGGGACGCGTGATGGACACGACCCTGTTCGTCAAGAATGGACCCTGTATGGCCTCGCTGGGACTGGGAGGAGAAGGGTATATCTCCTTCTCGATCGCGGGACCAACAGGTGAAGGCGTGACCACTCCGTTGACCTTCACACGCGAACGACGCTGCTCGATGATCGACGACCTGCGGATCCTCGGCGGCATCCATACGTGATCAGCTGCACCCCGCGCGGTAACCGGCGCAGAGAATCAGTGAGCACACCACACATGCAGACAGCCCTGGTCATTGGCAGAACGACGGCGACGCTCAAGCACGAGTCGCTGCGCGGCTGCAAGCTGCTGATCGTTCAGCCGCTGATGGCCGACGGCCGCACGGGCGATGGGCATCCGCTGATCGTGATTGATGTGCTGGGGGCCGGCGTCGGTGAGACCGTGATGATAACCAGTGACGGACGCGGGGCGCGGGAACTGCTCAAGAACGATTTCACTCCTGTCCGGTGGACCACCTTAGGGATCAAAGACGAGTGACACACGACGCGGCAAACATCGAACGGATCGTGGCAGAAGTCGTCCGCCGACTGATGCTGCTGGCCGATCCGCCTGCGCCGACGGTGTCACCCACGGACCAAGTGGCCGCGTCACTTCCGGCCGCGTCACTTCCGGCAGCGTCACTTCCGGCAGTCACCGAGTCGGTTGCTGGCAGCCGCAGCGAGCTGGTGCTCGAGTCGCGCGTGATTACGTTGAACAGCCTGTTGGGAAGGCTGGCCGGAGTGCGGCAGGTCCTGGTCCCGCCGGGAGCGGTGGTCACGCCCGCCGTCAAAGACGAGTTGCGCAAACGGGGTATTCGGCTGGAAGTCGGTGTCGCACCGGCCGCACCGGCCGCGGCAGGGGACTGCACTATCGTGCGGTGCCTGCATGTCACCGAGGCAGTGCGTTCGGCGATTGTGTTCCCGCTGCCAGCCGGCGCCGTGCAGCTCGAGGAGATCGATGTGCGGCGAGCCGTGACGCTGGTCAGCCAGGCGGTGCGCGGTCCGCAGCAAGTAGCAGTGGTGCTCACCGATGAACCGTTGTTGACCACCTGCCTGCTGAATCGCCATTGGCTCGTGCGGGCGGCTCAGGTGCGAAGTGTCGAGGAAGTGAAACAGGCGATTGCCGTCATCGCAGCCAATGTGCTGGTTGTGGATCCGCGAGGGATCACGGTCAACCAATGGCAGCTGATGATTCAGCTCTTGCGAAAGGACCTGCCACGCGGTTGTCCGCCGACGCTGCTGGCAGGTTCGTCCTGAGATTGAGCACGTCCCAACGTCGGACCTGTGCCGAGCGGGACGTACGAGGAGAGACCGGATTCATGCGTATTGCAGAGATTGTGGGAAAGGTAACGCTCAACCGTTGCCATCCGACATTTCGCGGAGCCAATTTGAAGTTGGCCATTCCGCTGATGGCCGAGGACATGGTCGTTGATGCCCCGCCGGCGGCCGAAACGCTTGTGGTCTGGGATCAGCTGGGAGCGAACGTCGGGAACCTGATCGCGTTGAGCGAAGGCCCCGAAGCGGCTCAGCCATTTCGACCGGAAGTGAAGCCAGTCGATGCGTATGCGGCCGCCATCCTCGATGGTTTGGATGTGGATGAAACCCTGATCAAGAACATGCTGCAGTAGGATGTGGCAGCGGACAACGAAATGAGGCGGCTCAGCGGTGACGCTGGACGGGACGCTGCGACCAGAGCGATGTCCCCCGCACTCGGACGGAACGACAAACAAGGCACTCCATCACAGCATCGTCATGCGGAAGTGAATCATGATCAACGCTCACAAGATCAAACAAGACATCTGTGACATCGGTCGCAGAATCTACAATAAAGGCTTTGCGGCCGCGAATGATGGCAACATCAGTGTCCGCATCAGCGACGACCAGGTGCTCTGCACCCCTACCCTGCACTCCAAAGGCTTCCTCAAGCCAGAAGACATCTGCACGATCGACATGACCGGCAAGCAGGTCGCCGGCAACAAGAAGCGATCGAGCGAAGCGCTGCTCCATTTGGAGATCTACAAGAACCGTGCGGATGTGAAGAGTGTGGTGCACTGCCATCCGCCACATGCCACCGCGTTCGCCGTGGCCCGAGAGCCGATTCCTCAATGCGTGTTGCCCGAAGTCGAAGTCTTCCTGGGCGACGTGCCGATCACCAAGTATGAAACGCCCGGTGGACAGGAATTCGCCGATACGATCATCCCCTTCGTGAAGAAGACCAATATCATTCTGCTGGCCAATCACGGCACGGTGAGTTTTGGCGAGGACGTTGAACGAGCTTATTGGTGGACCGAAATTCTCGACGCCTATTGCCGTATCCTGCTGCTCTCCCGGACTCTCGGCAATGTGGCCTACTTCTCGGACGGACAGGAGCGGGAACTGCTGAATCTCAAGCAACAGTGGGGCTACGCCGATCCACGCAATACCAGCGAGTACAAGGACTGCGATATCTGCGGTAACGACATCTTCCGCAGCAGCTGGCAGGAAAGCGGCGTGGCGCCCCGCGCGTTCCAACGCCCCTCGGCCCAGGATGGCAGCGGCGCAGCAAGCGCCTGCAGCCTGGATCAGGAGGCTCTGATTCAGCTGATCACGGATCGCGTCGTGGCCGAGCTGAGCCGGCGTGGCAGCTGATCTGACGAAGAATCCGTTGCTGGCCGATACACGGAGCTGAACCTGTCAGAAGCAGACCGAACGTCGTCCGAAGGAGCAGCAGGATCCCCGTCGAGCGGGTCCTTCTGCTCCTCTTGGTTTGTGGCTGTCGGAGATTGATGTCGATCGTGGATGCACCGATGGACGCTGGGATGACTCCGCTTCTGGAACTCGTCGACGTCAGCTATGAGGCGGGCGGGCGGCGCATCGTGGATCGCGTGAACTGGCGCATCGAGGCCCAACAGCATTGGGCCCTCCTGGGCCTCAATGGTGCCGGCAAAACCACCCTGCTCCGCATGGCCTGCGGCTATATCTGGCCCAACGCGGGAGGACATGTCCTGCGACAAGGTGCAATGCTGACCGATCTGGGGCAGCTGAGACGCAGTATCGGATGGGTCACCAGCACTCTGGCAGCTCAAGTGCCACGCGATGAAAGGGCCGTCGATACCGTCGTGTCGGGACGCTATGCTTGCCTGGGCTTGCGCCGACTCATCTTCGAACGGCCTGCGCCGCAAGATTACCTCGATGCGAGTCAATTCCTGAGGCAGTTGGGGATTGAACACCTCGCCCAGCGCCCTTTCGGCGTGCTCTCGCAGGGCGAACAGCAGAAGACGTTGTTGGCCCGCGCGTGTCTGGCGCAGCCGTTGCTGATGATCCTCGATGAACCCTGCGCCGGGCTCGATCCAGCATCACGCGAATTGTTCCTGGCCGCCGTGGAGCAACTGGCGGCTTCGCCGACGGCGCCCAGCATGATCATGGTGACCCATCATATCGAGGAGATCATGCCTTCCTTTTCCCGCCTGTTCGTCCTGCAACAGGGCCGTATGTTGTGTTGCGGACCCAAAGACGAACTGCTGACCCAGGATCTGGTGGCGGCGCTCTATAATGGCGCCGTTTCGAAGCTGATCTGGAACCACGCTCGCTGCTGGCCCATCGGCAACTGACTGTATCGTGGCCGCGGCCTGCCTCCCCCTGCCCCTGCCCCTGCCCCTGCCCCTGCTCGTGCTCCTGCTCCTGCTCCTGCTCCTGCCCCTGCTCGTGCTCGTGCTCGTGCTCGTGCTCGTGCTCGTGCTCGTGCTCGTGCTCGTGCTCGTGCTCGAAACCTTTTCCGCTACTACAACTTCTCCTTCGCACCTTGGCGTGATTGCATCGGTCTCACGCCAAGCCGCCAAGGCGCCACGAGTTGCAGGAGCGGCTTGCCCACAGCGCCGATCGAACCGCAGAAGATCGAACAGAAAATATCCAATGTCCAAGGGAATGCGCCGGCTGGCCTTCCTTGGCCACTACGCGGCCGTTCCGCAGACTGCGGGGATCTGGGAGCAGCCCGAGGCAGGAGGTTTGGGGGAAATACACACGGCGCGGAGGTATGGATGAGGCGAATCCGAGCAGGTGGAATGAACTTAACGGGACGATCGACCCGATGATTAGACTGATTGTGTCTAGCGATCCCACCGAGATGTCCTGCCCCCACACATACCCTACTTTCCCCATGCTGGATGGACGTGAACTGCGCG
The DNA here is from genome assembly GCA_041752115.1 of Pirellulaceae bacterium. GTDB lineage: Bacteria > Planctomycetota > Planctomycetia > Pirellulales > Pirellulaceae > JAJRVM01. The sequence goes on from JBGSHS010000245.1 coordinate 11,969, forward strand.
GTCGATGTCGACCGGCGGTCGCGATGGCGGGAGCCTTACAGCTTCGGGGTTTACGAAGAGAACAGGTTGCGACTACATTAGCCGACCCCGGCATCGTGCACGGAGGTGTCGCGAACGATCTGCCACGCGCATGGCGAGTACAGGATGTACTGGAAACTGCGAACCGAGGTGATGATATGCTTGCTGATCCTGGGGCTCAGCCGGCCGCTCTGTGCCGGACTGGCTGAGGATCAGTACGCGGTCGCGGTCGCTCATTACACGCATGCGCGGTGGGAACTGGCGGTGGAGGAGTTCACTGCATTTCTGCAACAGTTCTCCGATCATGAACGGGCCGAGAACGTCGAGTTCTTTGTGGCCGAGTCCTTGGTCCAACTCAACCGCTTCCAGGAGGCGCATGATCGCTTCGAGCGGTACCTGGCGCGGAGTCCGGCGGGCAAGTACGCGGTTCACGGTCAGTTCCGACTGGGCGAAACCCTGTACATGGCGGGGGAGTACTCCGCTGCGCGGGACGCGTTGGAGCGGTTTCGGCGGGAGCATCCTGACGATGCGCTTGGTGCCTACGTTCTCCCTTACCTGGGCGAGATCGCGATGGCGACCAACCGCCCGGAAGACGCACGCGCGGTCTTTTCCGACTCCTTGCAGCAATTCCCTTCCGGGCCGCTGTCGAGCGAAACACGTTATGGCCTTGCTCGCGCCTGTGAATTGCTCGGCGATCCGGTCGGAGCGGTGCGATTCTATCGGTTTCTGGCCGACGCCGATCCGCCGTCGGCGATGAGCGATGACGCGTTGTTACAGATGGCCGTGCTGTTGTACGAACAGAACAAGTTCGAGGAAGCGGTTTCGGCGTTGCGCAGGCACCGCGAGCGGTTTTCTGGCAGTGAGCTGGCCCCGCGAGCCGCCTATTGGCTAGGACTCAGCCTGGGTTCGGTTAGCCAGTATGCGGAAGCGGCTGCGACACTCACGGCTGCCGCCGACCAATACCGTCGACAGGAGTTGGGGCCGGCACTGGCATTCGCGGCCGGGGACGCTCTGCGACGCAATCGGGACATAGCGGCTGCTCGCACGTACTTTCAACGAGTTGTGGACGAGTACGTTGACAGCTCCTGGGCGGACGATGCTCAGCAGACGCTGGTCCTGCTCGCCTTCGAGCAGGAGGACTGGTCCGAAGTGCGGAGTCAGGCCGAACGGTTTGTGCAGCACTTTGGAGATAGTTCTCTTATGCCGCTCGTGCAACAGACGCTGGCACGTGCTTATCTCAGGCAAGGAGAATACGACCAGGCGCTGGAGGTGCTTCAAGGGCTGTTGTTGCCGTCCGCCGACGCCGAGGAGAGCAACGAACCTGTGGCGCTCGAGTCGCCGGGGTCTCCGGCGCCGGAATCGGTGCCAGGCGTATCCACGCCGCACGTGTCGTCAGCCGCCACCAACTACTACCTGGCGCTGGCGTACCTGGGCTTGCGGCGTTACGACGAAGCGTTAGCGGTGCTGGATCGTCTCGCGTCGCTCGGCCAACCTCGCGAATTGGTCGACGGAGTGAAGGTGGCGCGGGCCAGTGCGCTTCTGGGATTGGAACGATTCGAGCAGGCGGTCGAGGCGTTGCAGGTCTATCTGGCATCCCAGGAGAGCGGGCCGGATGTGGAGAAGTGCCGTGCTCAACTGGCTGTCACTTGTGCTCGGCTCGATCGCTGGGCCGAAGCCGATCGGGTTCTGCAGCAGATGATCGCGCGTCACGACGACAGGCAACTGTATCTGTCGACGCTGGAGTATCTGGCTGAACTGGCCTACAGCAAAGGGCAGCGTGAGCTGGCAGAACGATGCTACGGCGAACTCGCTCAGGACGGCAATCCAGAGAAGAGCGTGTCACTCGGCCTGTCCGGGTTAGCCTGGCTGTCGTGGGCGCGGGACGAGGATGCGGCTCACTCAGCCGCTCAATTCGAGAAGCTGTTAAAGCGGTTTCCCGACAGTTCCCAGGCGCCGGAAGCGGCGATGATGCGCGGTCAGGCTCTGGAGAAGGCACAGCTGCCGGAAGGGGCGCTGGCCATGTACCGTCTGGTGCTGGATCGCTATGCCGATTCACCGCATGTGAGCAGCGCGGCTCTTTCGGCCGCCCGTTTAATGAGTACCCTCGGTCAGGCCAAGGATGCGGAGTCGCTGCTGCGGAAGTGGTTGCCGCAACATCCTGATTCGGAGCAGCGACCGACGGCGCTCTATCAACTGGCCTGGGTGCTCGTCGATCTGGAGCGGGAGGATGAGGCTGATGCGGTGTTTGAGGAGATTCATCAGCGGCACTCGGCCAGCCGTTACTGGTCCGACGCCACCTATCGATTGGCAGAACGCGCGGCACGTGCCAGGCAGTACGAGCAGGCACAGAAACTCGCCGAGGAGATCGTAGCCTCGTCGTCGGATCAGGCGATGGTCGGCTATGCGCTTTATCTGTGCGGTCAGCTGGCGGCCGCGACCGAGCGTTGGGAAGACGTCGGGGTGCAGATGCAGCGTCTGCTCGAGAAATACCCCGACAGTTCGCAGCGGATTCCGGCGCAGTACTGGTTGGCGGAATCGCATTACCGGCTGCAGCGTTACGAGCAGGCTGGTGTGTTGTTTGACGAGCTGGATCAGCAGACGCAAGGACGCAGTGATGCCTGGATCGCCATGATCCCGCTGCGTCGGGCCCAGGTACGAGCTCATCAGGGCAGCTGGGACGAGGCGTATGAGATTGCCACGTCGATCGCCGACCGATTCTCGCAGTTCGGTCAGCAGCACGAGGTCGATTATCTGGTGGGGCGGTATCACGCCAGCCGCGCCGAGTTCTCTCAGGCGCGCGAGGCGTATCTGCGTGTCACGCAATCCGGAGGGGGACGTGCCACCGAAACGGCTGCCGTGGCTCAATGGATGATCGGCGAAACGCATTTCATGCAGCAGCAATACAACGAGGCGATCAAGGCGTACCATCGTGTGGAGAGCCTGTATCCCTATCCTCGCTGGCAGGCGGTGGCACTGCTCCAGGCCGGGAAATGCCACGAGATGCTGGGACGCTGGACGGAAGCCATCGGACTCTACGAACGGATCGTCAGTGAATTTGGACAAACTCGCTTCGCGGAACAGGCGGCGAAACGCCTTCGTGTAGCGCAACAACGAGCGGACCTGATGCGCACGCGGTGACATGTGGCCGCCGTGTCGTCAGAACGCCCAGACTTAAGTGAGAAGAATTGCCATGCCTTGGACCTATCGCGAACCGGATCGAATGGGCCAGTGGATGTCCGCGACCGTGCACGTCGTGTTGATCGGATGGTTGTGTCTGGCCGGCGCGGGTTCGGCCGCTGCTCAGCCTGCTGCGCCTCCCGATATCACTTCGTCTGTCACCGCTGCACCGACCGCCGAAGAGACGGCCATTCCGACCAAGAGCCTGTTGGGGGTGCTGCGCGAAGGCGGCCTGCTGATGATCCCCATCGGCGTCTGCTCGTTCATCCTGCTGGTCTTTGTGTTCGAACGGTCGATCAGTCTGCGGAAAGGTCGGGTGATTCCCCGCCCGTTCGTCCGGAGGTTTCTCGAACAGCTGCGCGAAGGGCAGCTCTCGCGCGAAGAGGCGATCAAATTGTGCGAGGAGAACCGGAGCCCGGTGGCCGAAGTGTTCGGCGCGGCCGTCCGCAAGTGGGGACGACCAAGTGTGGAAGTCGAGCAGGCGATTATTGATGCCGGTGAACGGGTGACCAACGGGCTGCGCCGTTACATCCGGTTGTTCAATGGCGTGTCGACCATCAGCCCGCTGCTCGGGCTGCTGGGCACCGTGCTGGGGATGATCAGCGCATTCAATACGATCGTCAGTGCGCAAGCCATGGGGCGTCCCGAACTGCTGGCCGGCGGGATCAGTCAGGCTCTGCTGACCACGGCGGCCGGGCTGACCGTGGCCATTCCGGCGCTCATTGCGTACCTCTACTTTGTGAGTCGAGTCGACCAGCTGATCATCACCATCGATTCACTCGGACAACAGGTGGTCGACCTGATTTCGGCCGAAGCACAAGCCAATCGTAAGGCGAACCGTAAGGCAGCATGACCTGCCGGCGGAGCGTCGCAGCAGGTGATCGCATCTCCACGATTCGGTCGCTTCGCTCCGACAGGGAAAGAGGGATCCCCCGTCAAACGGACCGATCGAACGGGACCCGCAAAGATGAGTGAAGCACCATGCCGCTAAAAACACATCAAGACGAACAACCGAGCTTGAACTTGACGCCGATGATCGACGTCGTGTTCCTGCTCATCATCTTTTTCATGGTGGGGACCAAGTTCGCCGAGTGGGAGAACAAGCTGGCCCTGAAGGTCCCCCAGGTGAAGGAGACCGGCACGCTGGCCCCAGCGCCCGAGAAGCGGGTGATCAATGTCTACCGGGACGGCACGATCTCGCTGGATCGCGATGTTGTCACCTTGGAAGAGTTGACTGCCAGACTCGCTGTGGCGCGACAAGAATATTCGGGATTGGGAGTGGTGGTCCGAGGAGACGCCGAAGGGGCGTTTCAAAACGTGGCGACCGTGCTGGGGGCATGTCGCGAGGCGGGGATTACCGATATGGGCATCTCCGTGCGCCTGGCGCAGAGAGACAGGTAAGTCATGAGTTTCCAAGGGTGGCTGCTGGCCAGCAATGCGACGCACCCGGCGCTCGTCAGTAATCGAGCGCTGGGCATGGCCGTCTGGATTGGTGTGGCGATTCTGACCATCGCCCTGTTGGTCCTGATGCGCACTCGCTGGGGACAGGTACAGCCACTGTCGAAGTGTGTCGTCCTGTCGGTTTTCGCTCATGTCTTGCTGTTCCTCTTCGCGTATGGAACACACTTGCTGGACGTCCCGACTCCACTGGGCGGTGACGAAGCGATCCAGTTGTCGTTCGTGGCGACCGATCGTCCGCCGCGGGAAGGTGACGAAACGTCGGAGCCGAATCCGTGGGAACAGTTCCTGTCCGGTGAAACGCCTGAGCCGGATGCCGCCGAGAACGAGCGACAGGATGTGGAAGGTGATCCGATCCAGCGCGCCACCGCGGTTGGTGCGTGGGCGTTGGGGGCGGAAGTGGCCACTCCCAGCGAGATTCCGGTGGATGAGCCCTATCGGCCGGTCGTGGAACACGCCGCTCCTGCCCCCGTTCGCCCTGTTCAATCCCTGGTGCAAGCGACTCCCATCGATCCCCCGCCACCGCCACAGCAACCGACCCGAGCTGCCAGTCCAGCCGTCCCCGAAACACCCGGACCGCAGCGCATTCAGACCATGGCCTCGATCGGCCCGACGCAGCACCAGCCTTCGGAGCCTCAGTTGCCGACGGAACTGGTCGATATCGGCTCGCGGATGCAACAGTTGGCAGATGTCAACGTCCGGTCCGAGACCGCGGAAATGCTCAGGAGCAACTCCGATCAGCTGGCGCAATCGGAAAACCGTGGTGTGGGGAGCGTCGATAGTACGGGTATGCTGCGGGGGGACGCTGGAACTCGGTCGACCGGTGATCCCGGGCTCGTCGCACTTCCAACACACGGCGGCGGAATGGCCAGCAATCTGGCTGCCGCCCCGGTCGTGATTCAGGATGCATTGGCCTATGCAGCCAGACGTCTGGGTGATGGTCAACCGGTTCCCGAAGCCTATCGCCTGCGCAGCATTCCACAGCGACAGGAAGTTGCTGTTGGCCTGGGAGGGAGTGCGAAGGCTGCCGCAGCGGTGGAAGCTTCCCTGGCCTGGATGGCTGCCGAACAGGAACAGGACGGTCGGTGGGATGCCAATCGCTGGGGGGCCGGTATCGAGCTGAAAGTGAACGGTCACGATCGAGAAGGGGCAGGTACCGACGCGGATACTGGCATCACCGGATTGGCGATCCTGGCGTTCCTCGCCAACGGACAGACGCACCTGGAGGGGCAGTACCGCAAGAACGTACAACGCGGTCTGGAGTACCTGCTGCGCAGTCAGGCTGAGGATGGGAATCTGGCTGGCCCGGCACGTCTGTATGCCCGCATGTACTGCCACGGCATGGCCTCGTTGGCATTGAGCGAGGCGTTGGCCCTGACCGGCGACCTGCGCATTGAGCCGTATGTGGAGCGCGCCGTTCAATACTCCGTCAAAGCACAGCATCCCACGACCGGCGGTTGGCGCTATCAGCCGTGTGATCAGGGGGATATGAGCCAGTTCGGCTGGCAGGTCATGGCGCTCAAGAGCGCCAGTCTGGCCGGCATACCCATCCCTCAGGAAACGCGCGAAGGGATGCTGCACTTCCTGCAGCGGTGCGAACACGGCAAGCATGGTGGCATGGCAGGCTATAAGCCGGGTTCTCCCCCTTCCCGATCGATGACCGCCGAATCGTTGACATGCCGGTATTTCCTCGACCTGGCGCCCAATGAAGCACTCGTGAAGGAAGCTACCGATTACCTGCTGGGTGAACTGCCGCAACCGGGTCAGCCCAATCTGTACTACTGGTATTACGGCACCTTGGCCCTGTTTCAGGTGCAGGGTGACGCTTGGGAGCCGTGGAACAACGCCATGCAGCGGCAACTGCTCCAACTCCAGCGTACCGATGGGCATCTGGCAGGAAGCTGGGATCCCGACACGGTGTGGGGCAGCTATGGCGGACGGGTTTATAGCACGGCGATGGCTACGCTGTGCCTGGAAGTGTACTATCGTTACCTGCCTCTGACCGCGATCCCCGGCGAACCCGCAGTGCGGCGGTAACCGGAGAACGTCTTGGCTGAAGCCGCTGCTGGCCGAAAGACCCTGTCCACGAGCACACGTGGGGACCGTGCCATTGCGGAGGCGGGCTGCGCAGCCACATCTCTATCGTCCCCCCTCTACTGCCGGTGCGATCGGCACCGAGCACCTGCTCAGAGACGGTTTGACACCGGCCGTCCGGCCAGTAAAATTGAGTTGTTGGGGAACTTCCTTCAAAGTGCATTGGTTGGTCCAGGTGACGCCCTTCCGGGCCGCCCACCCGCTTTCGCCGCCTGTTTGCGCACCCCATTCAACCTGCTTCCTATTCTTTATCTGTGCGAGAGCGTAGCTATGTTAGCGTTTTTCGGGATGCCTGGGCACTTCGAACTGTTGATCATCGGGTTCATCATTCTCCTTCTCTTCGGAAACCGACTTCCGAGTGTGATGCGGTCACTTGGGCGTGGCGTCGTCGAGTTCAAAGAGGGCTTGCACGGCGTCAGTGACAATGACGATGAGGACGACGATGAGCCGCCGGCCAAATCCGGCAAGAAGCAGAAGATCAGCGTCGACTGAGCCGTGGTGACGATCGAGACGGGCGGCTCGTGACCGCTTGTTCTCCGAGACGCGTTGCAGCTCGCTATGTGATGGTGCCATCCGGTGTCGTGATGTCGAACGAAGGCACTCCCGGATGGCCCGGGGGGGGCAGGCTGGCGTTGTCGATAAGAACGCGAGGGCAGGAGTCCTCGTCGCTTGACCGACGCCATCACCGCGTCGATGTCCCGCTGCGGTCGATGTCCCGCTGCGGTCGATCGCCCGCGGCTGCCGCTGCCATCGTCAACCGGTATGGTCGGGGCGAGGTTGTTACGAATTGAACAGATGATCAGGTCAATTTGCGCGTGAGGCAAAATTATGTTTGGTATGGGCATGCAGGAAGTGATCATCATCGGAGTGATTGCCGTGTTGCTCTTCGGTCGCCGATTGCCCGAGGTCGCCAAGACGCTGGGGGGCAGCTATCGCGAGTTCCGTAAAGGGCTCAGCGATCTGCAATCGCAGGTCAATGTGAACGAAATCATGAACTCGTCGTCTTCGTCTTACCGTTCTTCCGCGAAGAGCCCCTCCTATACGGAGTCGTCGTACGGCGATATCGAGGACCGTGATGAAGCGACGGCTCCCCGCTTCGAACCTCCGCCGGCCGAACCGCAGGAGTCGACGCTCAGTGAGTCGAATACGACTCCAGCAACGCCCCCGAGTGCGCCGACCGCGGATCTGCCGAGCGACAAGGTCTCTCGGATGATCTCGGAGAATTGAGCTTGGGAGTGCGAGCGGCTGGCTGGGCGCGTGGAACCGTTGCCGGCGTGCGATTTCGAGGCACTGAATCGGCGACGACCGTTGCGTGTGCGAGACTCACTTCTGCGACGTGTGGCACGCAGTGACGAATGACGGACTCGCAGGTCGATAACGGCTCCAAGGACGACAGGCGAGGGAAGATGCCGGTCTCGTCGAAGTCCTCGTGACCTGCGGCTCAGGCCTGCGGAACGCACCACGGCGGCGGTCACGAAGTACGTCTTCACTCGTCACGTCACGCATCCGGCGGAGCATCGGTGTCGGTCATTGACCGTGCTGACGTCAACGTTCGACCGACTGGGACAGCGGCGCAAGCGTCCTTCCGTCTGACTGGAGGAACGGTTGGTCGCCGAAATTGACAGTCACTTTGGTGCCATCAGCGAACGTAGTCTGCTGCACCGAGTGGTCGGCCGACAACCAGCGGTGATCGAGCATTTCGCTGTAACCCGTGGCCCGGGCCACCGCTGCTGCGGCCTGGTAGCTCTGCACAAACCGATCTCGGTTCTGATCCCAGATCTTTCGATTGAACATGAACATGGGAGGAGTGCCGTACAACGCGTTGAACAGGTCGCGGCGATCCCAGACGGCTGGAAGCTTGTTGTTGTAGTCTCCCCAGTACCACTGCGCGACGACGCAGTCGTGATACACGAGTTCCCAGAGCGGCAGCCGATAATAATGGCCGGTCTGGAACGTGGCGATCTGGGGCGGCACTTGCTCCACGACTCGCAGCATGTCGCGTCCGGCATCATCCACGCGGTATGGACCCAGGCTCAACATGCCTTCGAAGTAGTGCACGTACGGTACTGCCGCGTCATGCCCCGTTTCACTGCCGGTGACCAGTCCCATGGTCCCGCTGACGTAGTCGAGCAGTTCCATCCGATACTGACGACTCTCACTGCGCGTCATCGGATGGTCGGGGCTGTAACATTCCCGCCACGGCGATGCCGTCGTCGTGTCGATGAAGCGGCATCGATACGGATGTGAGGCCAACTCCTGCGGGATCCGTTGTCGCGCGTAGTTCACAGCCAGTCGATCGCACAGGACGCCACACGGGAACCGCTGCCCGTTCTTACCTTCCACGACCCAGCCTTTGGTCCAGGATCCGTCTGGCTCCAGAACGAGGTCCCGCGGCCAGGCCTGCGTGGTCCAGTCCGGATGCTGATAGCCGATCTCGTCGAAATTCGCGGGATCCATGACATCCTGATAAATGTCATAGCGACTGGTGAGCACTCCCATCTCATTCATTCGCTTGATCTGCTCCGGACTGCTGTGCGAACTCCATAAGATCCGGTCGATCCCGGCCTGCTGCATTTCTTCGCACAGCGTGGGGCCCGGTTGATCCCAGCACCAGACGTTGACAGCTCCGATCAGGCGGTCCACGTGGGGGTTCTCGTCCCGCTTCTGAGCCAGTGATTTCCAGCGGCCTGCCTGCTGAGCATACTGGCGATACCGTTTCGCCACGGCCACGTACCCGCCGTCGGTTTGTGCCACATAGCGAATACGACGCGAGGGCCCGAACACACCTTTCTGCGGCTCCCACTGCGGGGCCAGGCAAAGCAGTCCGTCGACACGCGGGATGTCGACTCGCGCATCGTCGGGAGTCTCCACAATCGCCATCAGGCTCGACTGGAGGTTGGTGTTTCCCCAGAAGGACATGCACAGTCCGTGGCCTCCGTACAGATGGTAGTTCATTGGTGACAATGTGTCGTCATCCACCCTGTAGCTGATTCCCTCGTTCACCGGCAGGATCAGGAACTGTCCTGCCTGGCTCAGGAACGGCAAGGGGAAACTCAGCGGTTGCCGCATCTCCCCCTCGGCACTCAGTTCCACAACGAACTCCGGACGATCCTCGTCCAACTGCACGGTTCCTCGAACGGTCAACATGTCGTCTGGCTTGAGCAGCTCGAACACGATGTCGCGGTCACGCGCGTGCGCGCGAAGCACAACCAACGTGGCCGTGGAAGGCTGTGAATAGACCTGGCCGCTGCGCCGGTCGGTGACTTGAATTGACGCGGTGCTCGGTACAAACGTCAGACGCAGGTGAGCCGATTCGATGGAAATCGACTGTGGCAGGTTGCGAACCTGCAGCTGTTCCACACTGCCGACCTTGAGCAGCACCACATCATCGAGCCAGACGTCAGATGGACCATAGCCCATGATGCGCGGCAGAATGGTTGCCCCCTGGGGTGGAATCATGAAGCGAGTACGAACCTGCTGCCACGCTTCGCCGTGCGGCACGGGATGTCCACCGAAATCCCAATCGAGCGACTGACGCTCCGCGTCGTAGAGAATCACGCTCAGCGAGGCCTGTCCGTCGCCCATCATGCGGACCCAGCCTGTCAATTCATAGATCTCTCCCGGTTTCACAACGATCGATTCCGCTTGAGGAAAGCTCCAATCTTCACGCCCGACGTAGTGGATGCGGATGGCCCCCTTACCTTGCTGCGGCCGATCCGTTGTCAGTTCCGCCGTGCCTCCATCGGAGCGGGACCAGAACTTGCTCCAGCCAGAAAGTCCTCGCTCAAAATCGCCGTTGGTCAACAGCTGTTTCTCCGGTTGAGCGTTTGTGGCGAGCGTGAAGGCCAGCAGGAAAGGGACGGCATGGAACATGGGGGGCCTCGACTGAGCGAACCAGCGGAGAGTATGGAAGAAGGTGCTATTGGAGAACACGTTGTTCGTCAGTGCGCGTGCAGCGGCACATTCTCCTTTCCTGTTCTAACACAAAGCAAGAGGCTCAAAAACCGTACTAACTCCCGTTCTTTACCTCATACCGCTCTTGGGACTCGCAGCCGACGCGCAGGAAGCGATTGACGCTCGCTCCACTGCGACCGAGCAGATCGCGCACGCCGCCAGGGTAGATCACGTTGGGAGAACCGCCCAGCTCAACGACCAGTGTGCTGCTTCCGAAAGGGTTCGCCGAAAGAAGGCGAACCTAACCCGAGAGTTGTCGATGCAGCGCATGCTTTCCAACGCCTCGAATCGCGGAGGCTTGTTGTCCACGTCGTCGACCATCGGTTGTACGGCGGCAGATGGATGGCTTTCCCTGTGGCGTCTCTCGTAATTCGGACGGCGAGCATCGAGCCCGTTCTGTTTTCGCGATGTACCTGGGCAGATGCGATTCGACGCGCGGCGATTCCAGACGCTGCCATGGGAGGAACGGCTACTATTCACCAGCGCAACGTCAGGGACAGTACCGTTCCCAGACGCGCTCGTCCTTAACGCTCTGGCTCTGCGCGGCGTGTAGCTCATCGGAATGGATAGGGCTTTGCGACAGTAGAGGCCCGCGAACCTGCCGATGCCGACTGGCACGTCATCGGCCAAGTTCGCGGGGCGAGTGTTGTCCTCCACTGTCTTCATACAAAGCGTACCACCTGTTCTGCATGGGGGTATTTCCCATAGCGCCATGTCCGCGTTTTACGACGCCGTGCAACGCGACGATGCTGGCCCATGAATGGACCCGCACCAAGACTAATGGACGGCCAGCGGACGTGGTCTGATCCAAAGACGTCTGATCCAAAGAACCGATGTCAGCGCTGCGAACGAGGCGGTCTTTCCCGACCTTCCATGTCCACACCAGGAGGTTGAGTTGTTGAACTATACCAATGGGTGGGTACTTGTGCGAAGATGAACGGCTCGTTAATATGTCCGCTCAGCCGCTTGGATGGAGAACTAGGCGGCTGCCGTTCGTTACGGGCGACTAGCTCAGTTGGTTAGAGCGCCGTCTTCACACGGCGGAGGTCACTGGTTCGAGTCCAGCGTCGCCCACTTGACGTAAGTCCAACCGATAGCAGTAATTGCATCCCGCCGACGTTCGGTGGTGTGGTGATCGAACGAAACGCATACGGACCGACAAACGGTCCTACGCGCAGGTCATCGTGCCACGTCTTTTCGATCGGCCCGTCAGGTGCGGCGATAAGGTCGCCTCTCCTTCGACGGCAAATATGCCTGACCTAGTGCTCTTCGTCACATCCACCAAGTGTAGTAGGTTAGAAGTCCGCTGCCATCGGAAGGATACACCGATCGGCGTCGTTCGCGGTGGACCTCAAATCCGATTGGCGACGCTCCTCAACGGCACCAGGTCGGTCAGACCCGTGCGCGCACGGAGCCGAAGGGAGACGACTCGGGCACCCAGTGCGCGCAACGCCTCGGGTCGCCGGTCGCGTAATACACCGAAGACGGTTACCGTCACGACGAAGAGCGGCGGCCCGGCCGGTTCAATTCGTGGTGGAGGGACCAGTTGAGAGAACGAATCTGATGGGAGAAGTAACGTCAGCCGAATCGCCGCGAGAATCGGTTCTTGCATAGTCATATCGACTGTCTTGCCGAACGCCTGCAATAAGCGGGCACGAACAGTTGAGCATGTGTACAAGAAACGCGCGTTTGAGTGCTCCGCGATCAACGGGTTGTTATGTTGTGCCGGACATTACGCTGTCGCCCGCAATTCTTACACCCCGCCCGGCGACACGGTTGCGAGCCATAGCAGAATCGCGATGGCCCAAGCGCCAGCGAGATCGCAGTCAGGTAGTCTCGAAGAACGCGCCCAGGCGTGTTCTGCATTCTCGTTTCCTGCCAGTCTCATCTCGGCAGCTACCGAGTTGCCTGGCCAGCAGAAACTGCCCGCCTAGTGCTCGAGGTCGCCTCCGGCCGCCTTCATTCCCTTCATCACGGACTCCACCGCGCCGGGGGGCATCATATGGCTGCGGTCGAGCACGCGGTCGAGCTGGCTCAGCGGATCCGCTTCCGACTGCGGGCGGGTGCCGAGCACGAAGGCGGCGAGCTCCTGCCGCGTGAGTGCGAGGTGCCTCGGTGCCGCGGCGTCCGCGTCGGTGATCACGAGCACGCCGTTGCGCAGCTCGATCCGCTTGATCTGCGGGTCGCCTTCGATGGCGAGCGTTAACGTCTGGCGCAGTCCCTCGGCCTTGCGTGGATCGACCAAGTAGCGGACGAACTGCAGGTTCTCGTCCACGGATGCCGCGACGAGCGTCTGCGCGGTGGGCGTGCCGAGGAAGCGACGGATCGCATCGATCGTCAGCGGCTGACCCTTGAACTGCATCCCGCCCTCGATCTGCAGCGCCTCGGTCAGGTACCAGCCGCGCGCGTTGGAGGACGAGGTGCGTTGGCCGAGCTGGCGCG
>JBGSHS010000246.1:0-50871 GCA_041752115.1 Pirellulaceae bacterium
AGGGGCGAGCGGAGCTGTAGCTCGCCATCTGGTTCACCGCACGAGCGGAGCTCGTGGGGGTCAGAGAGGGAGGGGGCGAGCGGAGCGCGGTAGCTCACCATCTGGTTCACCGCACGAGCAGAGCTCGTGGGGGTCGAGGACGGAAGGGGCGAGCGGAGCGGTAGCTCACCATCTGGTTCACCGCACGAGCGGAGCTCGTGGGGGTCAGAGAGGGAGGGGGCGAGCGGAGCGCGGTAGCTCACCATCTGGTTCACCGCACGAGCAGAGCTCTAGCCAGCCCAGTCTGAAACAGAATGCCGGCTAGCAAACTTCGTGCCGAACAGGATTGAGGCAGACTCCGTTTTCTCACGAAAGATCTCAACGTAGGTGACCGAATTCGAATCTTGCGAGGACCGGATGCCGATCAAGAGCTTCTGTTGGCGCCTGCATTGTCTGGAAGGCTGAGTAGTGGTCTATTGGATGCAGTTATGAATGTCCTTGTCCCGCCCTTCTGAGTACGCAATCGATGAGCGATTCGATCCCGGCTGATCTGTTGGTCAGGTATTTCCAGGCGATTGAAGCGGGTTGTCTCAGACCGGGCGACTGGGAGTTTGTCGAGGAGAGTCTTGACCGCCACGCGGAATTGGCGCGAGCAAGGCTCCCGTCGGGAGAACTGCCACTGCGGATGTTGCTGCGCCACCGACTGCTGCCCGGTCTCTTTGTACTGCTGGCAAGCCACGGCGCTGAGCACGACGTGATCACGGCGTGTGCGGCGGCCGATCTCGAGGCGGTCGAGCGGTTGCTGCAGGCGGATCCGCAACGAATCCGGGAGACCGATGAAGAGGGTAACACGCCATTGCACTGGGCCTCTGCCCAGAGCATTTTCGCGCAGCAACCCCACGATCCATTCGGCCTGATTGAGACGCTCGTTGCAGCGGGAAGCGATGTCGACGCGCGGAACCAACATGGCCTGACGCCGCTGCATCGCAGTCTGCTGGACGGAAATGGCGAGGCATGTGAACCATTGCTCGAGCATGGCGCCACGCCAAATGTACTCTATGGTGTGGTCGCAGAGGACTTCGAACTGCTGGACGACTTGCTGGAGAGGGAGCCGCAGCAGGTCCACTGGCGCGACCCAAGAGATGGCCTCAGTTTGCTTCACTTGGCGGTCCGGTGGGAGTGTGAGCGAGCCATTTTCGAATATCTTGTGGGGCGAGGAGCAGCGGCCGAACTCCACTCCCAATATGGCCGGGCCGCCATGACACCGCTCCTTCTGGCAATCGACACACACCGTTCCGAAGCGGCGGAAGCCTTGATCGCGATTGGCGGCGATGTCAACGCACGGGAGCATCGCGAAGACTCTCACCTTCCGAATCGCAGTGCCCTCGAAATGGCTGTCGCACACGATCATGTGGGCCTGACTGAGTTGCTGATCGCGGGTGGTGCTGACAGCCGGCAGCACGCTTCTCTCGGGAGGACTCTGCTGTGCCTGGCGAGGAGCGAGGAGATGGCCGAACTGCTCATTCGCTCCGGCACCCCTTGCCACGAAACGGACGACGAGGGATGTGGTCCTCTGGACTATGCTGTCGAGGAAGGTCGTCGCGATGTCGCTCGGGCCCTGATTCGGCACGGGGCGGTGGCCAGCTTCTTCCACTATGTGGCGTTGGGGGATTGCGTCCGAGTGGGCGAGATGCTGGATCGCAGTCCAGCGCTGATCCACTCCTTCCACCGCCCCGGCGGCGACCCGCGAACGCCTCATGTCGTTCATGAAGACGCCATTGAGATTCCGTTCGGATCCAGTCACGGCACCGCCTTACACTATGCTGTCAAGTCAGGTGTGCTCCGGATGGTGGAACTGGTGTTGGATCGTGGTGCCAGTGTCAACGCCACGACGGAGCCCATGAAATGGACAGCGTTGCACGACGCAACGTACTACACGATTTACCGGGACTTGCGCTACGGGGAACCGATCATTCGCATGCTCGTCCAGGCGGGAGCCGACTTGGATGCGCGCACTTGGGGGGGCTACCGCCCGTTGGACATCGCCGACTACCTGAGCTTTCGCGATAGATCGGCCGAGATCTTCGACCTGCTGTTGGCATTGAAGCGGGAACACTAACGCACAATCGAAGCGCCGATCAGCGCGGCCAGGTGGCATTGGCTTCACCCGTGTTGGGTCTGATAGACGACAGGCTTAAGGGGACTGCGCCATGCTGTCAGTATCTCCCGCTGACGAGCATGACGCCGGTCAGCAGGCCTGGTAACCCCATGTGACACGTGGGTCGCGATCATGCTATCATAATCAGCGCCACCCGGCCCGACTGGCTGCAGCACTGGCTGACAATGTGGAAAGGACAACGCATGAGTAACTTACGCGCGGCGGTTATCGGTTCTGGCTTCATCGGGCCCGTGCACGTGGAAGCCCTGCGCCGAGCAGGGGTGGAGGTCCTGGGCATTCTCGATGCCGATGAACCACGCACTCGGGCCGCAGCGGCTCAGCTGCAGCTCCCCAAGGCCTACTCGAGTCTTGACGACCTGTTGTCCGACGACCAGGTCGACAGCGTACACATCGCCGTGCCGAACAAGTTCCACTACGACATGGCCAAACGGGTGCTGGCCAGTGGCAAGCATGTTCTGTGTGAAAAGCCGCTGGCGATGAACAGCCGCGAATCGGCCGAGCTGGTGGCACTGGCGCAAACCGCCGGCGTCGCGACGGGAGTGAACTACAACATTCGCTACTATCCGATCTGCCTGGAAGCCGCCGCGCGGGTCCGTGAAGGTCAGCTGGGACGTCTACTGCATATCACCGGCAGCTACGTGCAGGATTGGCTGCTCTACGAAACCGATTTCAACTGGCGCGTGGTGGCAGAAGAAGGTGGAGCGCTCCGCGCGGTCGCTGACATCGGGACCCACTGGCTGGACCTGATCCACGCCATTTCGCAGCTGGAAGTGGAAGCCGTCTGCGCCGATTTGACGACCGTCTTTCCAGTGCGCCAGCGCCAGGTGGGAGTCGTGGAGACGTTCAAAGGCAAGGAACGCCCTCCCGCGGCCAGCGAACCGGTGCAAGTGAACACCGAAGACTACGGCTGCATCATGCTCCGCTTTGCCGGCGGAACACGCGGCTGCCTGTTCGTCTCCCAGGTCACTGCCGGACGCAAGAATTGCCTCCGCTTCGAAATTGCCGGATCGCAGCAGGCCATGGCCTGGAACAGCGAGACTCCGAACGAACTGTGGCTCGGGCATCGTGCCGAGCCGAACCAGATCCTGCTGCGTGATCCAGCGCTGCTGAGTCCCTCGGCCGCACATTTCGTCAACTATCCCGGTGGACATAACGAAGGTTTTCCCGACACCTTCAAGCAGTGTTTTCGTGACTTCTATGGCTACATCGCAGCCGGTGATTTCTCAGCCGCACCGACCTTTCCGACCTTCGCCGATGGTCACCGCGAGATCGTCCTGTGCGAAGCCATTTTGCAGAGCCATCACCAGCAGCGGTGGGTCGACGTGAAGCCGACAGAAAATGACGAATGACATTGGGAATGACGAATGACGAAATACCCAATGACGAAGGGAATGTGAGCACTGGCAGACGGTGGAGAGCAGACAACGCTCAATAGCCGGCAGCCTGGCCGTCCTTGCGCGATTCGGAAGCGCCGTAGTAGACGTCCTGCTCAGCGTCATATCGGATGGCCTGATAGCCGCCGAAGACGCCCTGGCCGTATCGCACGTCGTGCCCCCGCCCGATCAGCTCCCGAATGGTCTCGTAGGGATAGCCGGTTTCGAGCTGTACGAATCCGCCGTCCACCATGCGCTCGCCAGTTGGCTCGGACGAACCGCTGTGTACCATGCGCGGCGCATCGCCAGCCTCTTGCAGATTCAGGCCGAAGTCGACCAGGTTCAGCACGATCTGCACGTGCGCCTGAGGCTGCGTGGCTCCACCCATGACACCAAAACTGATCAGCGGCCTCCCGTCCTTGGTGATGAACGCCGGGATGATCGTATGGAAAGGCCGTTTGCCAGGCGCATACGTATTGAAGCGACCTTCCGTCAAGTCGAACAGTTCCCCCCGATCCTGCAAGCAGAACCCCAACTGATCGGGACAGAGCCCGGACCCGAATCCCCGGTAGTTGCTTTGAATCAGCGACACCATGTTCCGCTCCTCATCCGCCACCGTCAGGTAGATGGTATCGCCGTCTTCCAGTGCAGGATTACCCGCCGCATAGCGTGAGGCCGCGCGCTTTGGATCAATCAGCGCTCGGCGAGCATCCGCGTAGGACGAGGAAATCAATTCGGTCACCGGCACCTGGGCGAAATCGGGATCCGCATAGAATCGAGCGCGATCTTCGAAGGCCAGCTTCTTCGCTTCAATCAGGTAATGAAGATGTTCTGGGCTGCCAAACCCGGCCTGGGCCAGGTCGAATCCTGACAGAATGGTGAGCATCTGCAGAGCAGCAATCCCCTGACCATTGGGAGGGAGTTCCCAGATGTCATAGCCACGGTAGTTGACCGATACCGGCTCAACCCACTGCGATCGGTGCTCTGCCAGATCCTTGTAACTCAGGAAGCCCTGCTCGCGTTGCATGAAGGCATCGATCCGCCGAGCGATATCTCCCCGATAGAACGCATCACGTCCCTGCGCTGCAATCAGCTCCAGAGTCTGCGCCAGCTGCGGATTGCGGAACATTTCGCCTTTGCGCGGAGCGCGGTCGCCGGGCATGAACGTCTCCCGAAAACCGGCGTAATCGCGAAAGACCCTCGAGCCTCGCTCCCAGTGCAGAGCAATGACTTCCGAGACCGGAAACCCGTCGCGCGCATAGGCGATCGTCGGAGCCAAGACGCGGTCCATCGGCAGCTTCCCAAACCGATCGTGGAGCTCAAACCATCCGTCGACACAACCGGGCACCGAGACGGGAAGCGGACCATACTTGGGAACCGACTTCAAACCGCGCCGGCCAAACTCCTCAAGCGTCAACGACTGCGGCGAACGCCCGCTCGCGTTCAGGCCATAGAGTTTCTGCGTCTTTGCATCCCACACGATGGCGAACAAGTCCCCACCGATTCCACAACTGGTGGGCTCCATCAGGCCGAGCGCGGCGTTGGCGGCAATGGCCGCATCAATAGCATTGCCGCCGTCTCGCATTATGGCCAACGCGATCTGCGTAGCCAGCGGCTGACTGGTCGCCGCCATGGCATGGGGAGCGATGACCTCGGACCGAGTAGCAAACTCGCGTCCTGCCTCGCGATCCTCGCCTCGCAACACTCCACTGCCAAACAGCATCAGACTCAGCAGCACAACCACGATGCGATGGGTCGCCATCTTTGCTTTCCTCCCTCTTCTCACTGCCGGTCGCCGTGTTTTCAGTGAGACACCGACTCCCCACGGTTCAGACAAGTGGACCCTGGACCGACGCGATTATCGGCAACATGGCAAAGCAGGTCAACTTTGCCGATCACCGGAAATATTCACGCACTCTCCGATCTCACCTCCCTCGTTGCGCTGCCATGGCCTCGCTCCGACCACCTTCGACCCGACGGATGTCAAGCAAGGGAAGCTGCGCCGAGCTTTCCAATCGGGGACAACCGTCCCTTTGGGCCGCCAAACCGAATGTGGTCGAATCTCCGGTTCCCGGCACAGACCATCGCCACATTGGACGATATAGCTTCTGTGCGGGCACTTCGCCGTACATCCCTCACCACCTGCCGGTTCCGCGGGCAAACCGGCGGTATCCGGCATCGCAGCGCAATCACGGCCCACGAGGGAACGGCTCGAAAAAGAAACCCTGGGGAGGGCGTGGAACGTGTCAGGAAGGTCATTTGCCGCGGCGCCAATGTACCGAGGAGCCATTTGCCTGGGGCTGATCCAGGCTGTGCTGCTACTGGTGCTGTCAGCCGCAGGGTCGGCCGCGGAGCCCGCCAGTACTCGAGAGTCGATCGCCTGGAATCAGGATGTTCGCACGGCCTGGCAGACATCCATCGAGCTCCACCGCCCACTCCTGGTGTTCATCACCATGGACGACTGCATGTACTGCCAGAAGATGAAGAAGACGACGCTGCTGGACCGACAGGTCGTGAGCGCCCTGAGGACCGAATTCGTGCCCGTCGCCGTCAATGTGAAGGATCAGCCAGAACTGGTCAAACGACTGCTCGTCAAGTCGTATCCCACCACCGTCATCATCCTCAATAACGGCGACGTGATCGACTTCATCGCCGGCTACCAGTCTGCCAAGCAACTGCACGAACGACTGGTCTCCACCCTGCGCCAGGCGGCCCGAGAACAGCACGCCACCACGGTCGTCCGATAACGATCAAGTGAAGTGATCGGTTCAGAAGCTGGCCGATACTCCGCCAGGGTTTCATTAATCACGACGGCGAAACATCGGTGGCCAATCGCGCGGGCAAAACGCCTTCGGCCCCCTGGCGCTGATTTCGCCAGTGCTGCGACTGGAAGACGGCAGGCTCAAGGGGATTGCGTCATCCGGGGACACGTCCCCTGGACGAGCATGCCACCGGGCCACGACTCGCTGCTGCACTGGCAAAGCCAGTGCCACCGACGCGATTCATGCTTGCGTCGCCGGGTACTTGGCGACCAACTGCAGCACCTCGTCAATCTGCTGCGGTTGCTCGAAGCCGATCGTCATGGCATCGATCAGTCCCAGCTGCTGGGCGAACTTGATGCAGTTCTCACGCTGGTCAGCCAACGCCCCTTCACCCAGGATCTTCATGCCAAGAATCGCCTTGCCGTTTTCCTTGGCACGTCGCAGAACGGGCACCACTTCATCGGTGGCTGCATCCATCCGCTCACCTTTGGGATTGATGCGGGCCAAGATCACGTCGACCCACGGTGACTCGGCCGCCGCCTTCAGGGCTGCCAGCTCATGGCAAGAAACACCAACCGCTCGCACCTGCTTCTTGTCCTTGGCGTCGTTCAGGGCATCCAGGTACGGAGCCAGTTCCGATTCCCAGTTCGCCGTGACCAGACAGTGCAGCAGCACAATGTCGATATAGTCTGTCATCAGCTCGTGACGAAATCGTTCCAAGGTCGTCTGGCACGCCTTCTTGCACCATGGCTCCGCAGTCGCCTGGTTTTGCGTGTCGTAGCGCCACCAGATCTTAGTCAGCAGCGTCAGCTTCTGGCGATCGACGGCGTCCGCTCCACGCTCCTTCATGATCAACTGCATGGCTTCGCGATAGTAGATGTGCGTGCCGTACAGATCGGCCAAGTCAAAGAAGGTGATCCCGCGATCGAAACCGTGCTTGATCAGGGCCTGAAACTTCTCGATCCCCATGCGGGTGTGATTGGACTGACGGTTCCCGCCACTCATGCCAGTCCCCTGCCCGACGCGCGACAGCGTGATTCCCGTCTTCCCCAACGGCACCTGAGGAGGAGGAGGTACGGCGACCTCGGCAGAGTGGGCGGGCAGTGCGCCTAACAGCGTGGCAGTGCCGGCAGTTGCGGCCATGAAAGTGCGGCGGCTGATTCGATCCATGGTCTCCTCCCAGATGATGAGATGCCTCGACTGAGGCCGATGGTTGTTTTGGTTGGCCGTAGTGGTTTCAGTTGGCCGTAGTGGTTTCAGTTGGCTGTAGTGGGGTTCGATCGGTCTTGGCTCCCGCTCGCTCATGGCCTGCCGGGCAGGTAAAACCAGGCAGGTAGAACCAGGCAGGTCCCCAGGACATCATAGCGTCTCACAAGGGCGGTTCCAGCTGCAAATTGCTCGGGAAACGCAGGAAATGGCCTGCGGAAGACCTCGGCCATGCCGCGGATGCGAAACCAGAGCAAAACCAGAAGAGCGAAACCAGACGCTCAGAGCGAAACCAGACGCTCAGCTCGCGTGCCGCCAGGAGCCCGGGGCACATCGCCGTCACCGATCAGCCCCCTCTCGGCTGGCGGAATACCGATGCAATCACAGGACGGTCCTGGCCGAGGCTGGAGATGCTGGCTGGTGGCCGCCTCACCGCCCTGTCTCGGGGACTCGATAGCGAGTAAGATGACAGGCAGCCGCGTCGATAGCATTTGCGAGAAATGGTCTACCATTGCAGACAGGCCGAGCGAGGGGGCCGCCAACCGGCTCCACTCGGCACGTAACAGCAAGTTGACTCGGACCGAGCTGTCGGAGGGTGGTATTGCCAAGGCCAGCAGCGGCCCTGGGAAGTCATCCTCTGGCCGTGCGGGGCGGATCCGCACGTGGCTTTGCAGCGGTGGCGAGCTCCCACCGATCTGAGACCATTTAGGGGAGTGCCAACATGACATGTGTTCACTTGAGAAAGCTCTACGAGTTATGTCAGACCCACGACCTGCGTCTGGGTGGCTCCGATCTGATCCACATCATCTGCCATGAATGTGGAGAGAAGGAAGTGTGCCCTTCCGGGCTCATGGACGAATTGCCTGAAGAGGGCGGCGAGAGCGGGCAACGAACGGCTGGCAGCGACGAAGCCTCGCCGAGCTAGGGATTGGAAGCCGAATCACATTATGCCCCCACAAAGATACTGTGTCATCTTCGATGTTGACGGTGTACTCGTCGATTCGTACCGAGCGCATTTCCAGAGCTGGTTAATGCTCTCCGATGAGTGTCAGTGCCACCGCCTGACCGAAGACGAGTTCCGGGCCACGTTCGGCCGGACATCGCGTGAGACGATCCTGGAGCTTTGGCCGCCGGGAGAACTGACTCACGCGGACGTCGCTCGACTCGATGACCGCAAGGAGGAACTGTTTCGGGAGCTGCTGCGCGCTGATTTTCCTGCCATGCCAGGTGCGGCGACGTTGATCAAGTCCCTGAAAGAGGCCGGAGTAGGAGTGGCCGCTGGCTCGTCCGGACCGCCCGACAACGTGCTGCTGGTTCTGCAGCAGATTGGGTGTCGGCACTTGTTTGACGCAGTCGTTACGGCGCACGATGTGACGCGTGGTAAACCTGACCCCGAGGTATTCCTCACCTGTGCTCGACGCCTGGGTGCGGCTCCATTGCACTGCGCGGTGATTGAGGATGCGGTGGTGGGTGTGACGGCTGCGAATCGAGCGGGTGCTCTGAGTATTGCCCTGGTGGTGGAAGGGCGCGATGAGAATCTGTTTTCGCATGCCGACTATCTGGTGCGCAGCCATAGCGAACTCTCTCCGTCGTTGATCCAACAATGGCTCTCAGCCCGCCGTCGGCAAGTCAGCTGAGTTGCGGTCGGCCTGGTTGCCCTTGGACCGCAGGCGGACTCCGTGCCCGACGGGCGATCGAATTTGCCGGGTACTCGCTTGGAATCGAGCTGATTTTCTCGCGGAAGACAAAGATCGACGGCGCGATCGCGATATAGGTATACCTGTGATATCATTCGACTCCCCTCGAGCGGCGTCTGCCTCGAGCCCCTGAAGGTGCGCCCGCGGGCCGTTTGAGAGATGGGGAGGAGTCGACGTGGAGGCGGGACGATATGGGGAAAGCCAGCTACTGGTATGTGCGCATCGCTGTCGGTTTGGGAATCTGGATCGTGGCCGGTGGACTGTTGTGGATGTGGCTCGACAAGCACGCGTCGACGCCGGTGGATCAAGAGCGACACCTGGCGCATGAGTTGTGGACATTTGCGACGGCGGAGCGTCGCATGGTGCGAGTGCAACTCGATGGCAACTGGCCACTGGCTATCGGCGATCCGATCTATGGGCTGGGAGCTCAGCGGGAGGTGGAGCAGATCGGGGAGGTGCGTCAGGTCTGGGTCGGCGAATCTGCGCAGGGCGGTGGGGCTGGCGGCCCCATGGCTGAAGTGCTCCTCTATCCGGTCGCCCCGCCGCTGACAGAGGGCTCGCATCTGACCTATTATGCCACGCCCCAATCACTCGGCTGGGTACTCGAAACGATGCTTCCTCCGCAGAAGCAGATCAGGATCGCGGAGGAGATTCTGCTGGCCTACGAGGAGCACCATCAAGAGATCCTACAGGCCGTCAAACCGATTGTGGTCGGTGGCCTGATTGACGCCATGCAGGTGATGGAAAAGGACTTGATTGCTGCCTTGACTCGGCGACGTGAGGCGTTGGAGAACCTGGGAAGCCGGTATCAGGATCAGGTGGTGCAGCAGGAGATCGTGCCGCTGGTGCGTGAGGAGATTTGGCCCATTGTGATGCGCAATGCCGAGCCGCTGGCCAATCAGGTTGGTGAAGAGTTGTTCGAGCGTGCCTCACTCTGGCGATTCGGCTGGCGACTGCTCTACGACAAGTCATTCTTACCGGAGAAGAACCTGACTCAGGAAGAATGGAACCGATTCGTGCGGGAGGAAGGTTTGCCGGTCCTTGACAGCCACACCGGCGAGTTCGTGGCCGTGCAGCGAAAGATCCTGGAGGACATCGCCACGAACCCGCGCGTGCGGCAGGCGGTGCATCAGAATCTGACCAGCGTGCTGGACGACCCGGAGTTTCGGGCCATTGTGTGGGAGGTGTTTCGGGAAGTGGTAGTTGACAATCCGCGTTTGCGGCAGCGGCTGGAACAGCGTTGGAACACGGTCGAGGCGCGTCAGGCGATGCAACTGGCAGCCGACTATGTGGAGCCTTGTGTGCGGCGTATCGGCGATCTGCTCTTCGGGACGCGTGAAGACGGCATTGCTCCCGAATTCGCTCAGGTGCTGCGAAACCAGATCCTCGATAAGGACTGCCGCTGGCTCGTGCTCAACACTCCCTCCGACGCCGCGTCCCTGGAGACCAATTCGACCAAGACGGTGCTGCCGGTGCACATGGGGGGGTATCCTGACGTGAATCCCTTTGCCGTTCAACTACAGGAAACGCGGTAATGATGGTACCGTCTGCTCAAGAGATCTCTGTTTCGGACCGAGTGGAAACGACCAGCGTCCATCTCAAGGGTGTTTCGCTGCAGGCCGGACGGCGGATTCTCCTGGACAACACCTCACTTTGTTTTGAGGCAGGGAAGATCACGCTGATCGTGGGACGCAGTGGTGTGGGCAAGTCGACGTTGCTCAAAGCGATCGCCGGCCTGATTGACTCGCAGGAGGAAGGTCTGCGGGTGGACGGAGAGATCGTCTTGTGCAACTCCGATGGCAAGCCTCGGTCGGACCGGCGTGCGACGGGCGTCGTGTTTCAGGACTACGCTCTGTTCGATGAACTGACTCCACTACAGAACGTACAGTTGGCTCGAGCGCATGCTGCGCCACAGAGTCGCACGGATCCGCGGCTCGCTCCCGAGAGGCTGCTGGAGGAACTGGGGGTCCCCACGGGTGTGCGAACGGCCTCCTTGAGCGGCGGGCAGCGTCAGCGACTGGCCATTGCCCGCGTCCTGGCGTACGCCCCGCCCGTCGTCCTGTACGATGAACCGACGTCTGGCCTCGACAGCGCGACGGCCGAAGATGTGACCCGCGTGATTGCTCAGACGTATGAAAACCATCCGTGCACGCTGTTGATCGTCACCCACGATTACGAGGCTCTATCGCGGATCGCCGATGCGATCTTTCTGATCGACCCGCAACAGTGCACACTTCGTCCGATTGAGCGGCAGGACTGGCCTCGTCTGAGCGAGATTCTGCAGCAGTCCGGCTCATCATTGGACGAGTTGATCAGCGTGCCCAACACGCGGATTCCCGCACCGCTGCAGAGCGCAGGCCGCGCTGCTGGGAAGTTCCTCGCGCAGACCTCGCGCATGGCCGAAGCCTGTGTGAGCTTGCCGTGGCGACTGCTGCCACTGTGGAAGGCTCCTTGGTGGGGACTCCGCTTTCTGCTCCACTACCTGCGGTCGGTAGCCGGACTTTCGGCCTGGCTCTATATCGCCGTGGCAGGGGCGATCATCGGGTTTGTCGCGACGTATTTCACCTTTCGTTTTCTTCCCAATGCGAACTACACCAAGCCGCTGTTGATCGAAGACCTGCTGCGTTCGATGGGATTTGCGCTCTATCGCATTCTGGTGCCGATCCTGGTCACGATTCTGATCGCCGCGCGGTGCGGCGCGGCTGTGGCATCGGACGTGGGCGGCAAGCGATACGGAAGGCAGATGGATGCCCTCCAGACGCTGGGTGCCGAGCCGCGGCGGTACTTGCTCACGGGTATACTCTACGCTTTCCTGCTCGGCACACCCTGGCTGTTGGCTATCGGTTACGCCGCGGCGGCCCTCACCAGTCTGGTCGTGTTCACGGCGACGCACCTGCAGCGAGGCCCCTGGTTCTGGCAGCTCTATTTTCACCGGGAGTTGATCGTTCCGGACCAATGGCTCTATGCTGGCACGTTCTGGCTCTGGGCCAAGACCACGGTCTGTGCGGCAGGGATCGCCTTGATTGCCTATGCACGCGGCGCGGCGCCGAAGGATTCCAGTCGCGCCGTAAGCCGCGGGGTAACGTCGACGATTCTCTGGGCCACACTGTACGTGCTGTTCGTCCACTTCGTCTTTGCGTTTCTGGAGTTCAAGTAACGGTCTGGCCTGCAGGGAGATCGGTCTGAGGGAGTCCATGGAATTCGCGATCGAGACACAACAAATCACTCGTTATTTCGACGACTTCTGTGCGGTCGACCGGGTCGATTTGCGGGTCGAACGAGGAATCTTCTACGGGTTTCTCGGCCCCAATGGTGCCGGCAAGTCGACCACGATCAAGATGCTCACCGGACTGCTCGCTCCTTCCTCCGGGGCGATTTCGCTGTTGGGCCAGAACACCCTGGACCCCAAGCAGGCGCTGCAGGTGAAGCGTCGCATCGGCGTGGTCCCCGAAGACTTGGCGCTGTTTGACAACCTGACGGCCCGCGAGCACCTGACGTTCATCGGCCGTATGTATCTGCTTCCCCCGGAGACGATTCGACAGCGGATCGATGAACTCCTGTCAGTGCTGGGCCTGGAAGACGATCCCAAGAAGCTGATTCTGGAGTTCTCGCACGGCATGCGCAAGAAGGTCGCGCTGGCCGCAGCCCTGCTACCCAACCCGGATCTGCTGTTTCTGGATGAACCGTTCGAAGGGGTCGATGCCGTCACGTCGCGGGTGATTCGCGATTTGCTGCTCCGGTACGTCTCGCGCGGCTCGACCGTGTTCCTGACCTCCCATGTGCTGGAGATCGTGGAACGGCTCTGCACGCATGTCGGCATCATCGTTCATGGCAAGCTGGTGGACCAGGATTCGCTCGATGTGCTGCGACATGGTCGATCGCTGGAGGACCGATTCCTGGAGATGGTCGGCACGACGGACGAAATGCACCAGCAGCTCAGCTGGCTGGAAGCGGAAACGTCCGTCGCCGCTGACCTCCGGGAAGAGCCACGGGACTACGTCCTGGGGGCCGAGCAGGAGGAGCCTGGCACGTGATATTCTGGCAACATCTCCGCACCATCGCCTGGTTGCGATGGCGGCTCACCATCAATCAGTTGCGCAAAGGCGGCTCACTCAACGCCGCACTCGGACTCCTGCTGATGGTCCTCTCCTTACTGGCCGCCGGAGTCGCTTTCCTGGTCGGTCTGCTGGTGGGGGCGTTTGCCATGTCGCGCACGAGCCCTCATGAATTGTTGCTGGTGTGGGACGTGATCATTGGGATGTTCCTCGCTTTCTGGATCGTCGGACTTGTGACCGACCTCCAGCGCTCCGAGTCGTTATCTCCCGAGAAACTGCTACACCTGCCGATTTCGCTCAGCGGCACATTCCTCCTCAATTACCTCGGCTCGTGGTTCTCGCTGAGCCTGATTCTGTTTCTGCCCGCCGCCACGGGACTGGGATTGGGACTGCTGATCTCCCAGGGCCCCGCTCTGCTGATCCTCTTCCCCCTGTTGATCGGCTTCGTGCTGATGGTCACTGCGTTGACGCATCAACTGCGAGGATGGCTGCAGATCCTGATGGCGAACAAGCGCCGCCGGCGCACGATCATCACGATCGTCACCACGTCGTTTATTCTCCTGGCGCAGGTCCCCAATCTGATCAACGTCGTGTTCCAGCGCAGCCGCCCCGACGGTGCTTCCAACGCCCAGCAACGCGCTTTCGATCAACTGCAGGCGGAGCTGACCAGTCACACGATTGATCCGCAGCAATATGAGCAGCGAGTCGCTGCTTTGCGAGCGGAATTCGATCGCCAGGACGAAGAGCTCAAACAGGACCACAGGAAGCAGGAGTTGGCCACGGTCGAACTGGTGAACATGATCGTGCCCCCTGGATGGTTCCCCTATGGTGTGCGCGCTGCGGCCGAGGGCAACGTTCTGCCGGGATTGCTCGGCACGATCGGATTGCTGGCGATCGCGGGCCTGAGCCTGCGACGATCGTACCGCAGCACCATCCTCTACTACACGCGCGGTCTTCAGCCCAGACGCCGCAAGCGATCCAAGCCGGCACGGGAAGCGACTGCCGGGCCCCATCTGCTGGAGCGACAGATCCCCCTTCTCTCGGACGGGACAACGGCTGTCATGCTCGGAAGCATACAGTCACTGATGCGTTCCCCGGAAGGCAAAATCCTCGTCATCAGTCCCCTGTTGATGCTCGGCTTCTTCGGCATGATGATCTTCTGGGGTCGCGACCGTCAGATTCCCGACATGGTTCGTCCTTTCGTGGGCATGGGCGTGATCAGCATGACGATGCTCTGCTACGTCCAGGTGTTGTTCAACTTGTTTGGCTTCGATCGCGCCGGCTTCCGCGCAACAGTGCTCTCGCCCTGCCCGCGACGTGATGTGCTGTTGGGCAAGAATCTGGCCGTCGCTCCCCTGGCATTGGGCGTGTCCGCACTGGCCCTGGTTGGTCTGCAGTTGTTTCGCCCCCTCCCGTTCACCATGCTGTTGGCCACGCTCGTCCAGTTGCCGGCAACCTACCTGCTCTTCTGCCTGTTGGGAAACGCCATTTCGATCGTCGCCCCCACGGCCACGGCGAGCGGCAGCCTCAAACCGGCCCAAGCCAAATGGCTGACGATTGTCATCCATACGCTCGCCGCACTGCTGTCTCCCGTGGCCATGCTTCCGGCCACGCTGGCGGTGGTGGCGGAACTGCTGGTCCATGAAACCGGCTGGCTGGTACACGTACCCATCTACCTGCTCGGATCGCTATTGCAGCTGGCCGTCATCGTCTGGATCTACCTGCGTCTGCTCCCCTTCCAGGGACGCTGGCTGCAACATCGCGAACAGAAGATCCTCGAAGTGGTCACCACCAGAATCGACTGAATCGCAGAGCGGATGCCTGCTCCCGCACAGCTGCCGGGCCGCTACAACCGGCAAGCTTGCCGCGACCGGACCGTTTTGTCGCAACAGAGACTACGTAGCCCACATAATCCGCAACCTGCGGACAGCTTGCGCCGATGAGCCAATGTGACGGTGTCGTGATGGACTTCCCTCCCTACCGCAGGGAGGCGGGGACCACGGGACTGGCAGTGGCAATCGTTTTACGGAACTCCCCATGCGGCGCAACAAGCGAGCTTCGGATACCACAGGACGTCTCACCATCCAGGTGACTGCCTGGTTCTGCTTCGCGATCTGCCTGCAGCCGGTCGGGCCGTTGCATGCACACGACGCGTTCTATCAGACTCTCAAGCCGAGCACCATTGAGCCGCCCGGTTTTCGGCAGTCGCTGATGCCCCCGTTATTCCCTCCTTCCCCTGCACCGACCAATCAACCTGGCATATGCAGCCAGCTGCTGGCCAATCTGCGAACTCAGCAGGTAGGGCGAGTTCAGGCGACTGTCATCATGTCGGACGAACCGCGTCAAGCGGCGATGTCGGTCTTGCAGTATCCGTGTCTGGGCGTCACTCTGGCAGGACATGCGTTGTCGGCCGGCATGGAATCGGAGCGCAAGGGGCAAGTCACGTGTGTGGATCTGTACTTTGAAGCGATCGCTTTCAGCTGGCACTTCCTGCAATCACCGCACGCAGCGCTGCAGCCGGAGTACAGCACGGCGTGGTCTTTCTATCACCAGGGATTGGCCCGTCTGCTGGAAACCGCTCAGCGATTCGGGCGACTCGATCCGTCCACCGGACTGAGGGTGCTGACGCCGACCGGCATGCAGACGATTCCGACGTCCTATCACGGCTTTGTGTGGAACGCGTCTGACTTCACACGAATCGAGGTCGTTTACCCGGGCGCACCGCACAAGCTGAAGAACTACTACAGATGTCCTGGTCTGGGTGTGCCGCTGGTCGTCCTGCGTCAGCACAAAGCTCCCGATCGGTTCCTGTTAGATGAGACTCCATTTGGAGCCACGGCGATTCTGCGTCCCAGCCTGGCTGCGATGGCGGGGCAGGCACCGCCGATGGGAGCATCCTCGTCACACGGTCCGCTGGAGTTCTACGACCCACTTCGCGTCGGGGCGGTCGAATTTGGCCGGGAGCGGATCGCGATGGCGGCCGATACTTCCGCAGCGTTGGAATACGCGATTCGGGAAGGACGCGTCAGCGCCTGGATCGGTCTGATCGAGCCAGGCTCCGCCGAGGCTGGCCAGGAGAAACTGTTCTTGCTCGAGCCCTATCAGAGCGGCAAGTATCCGGTTGTCCTGGTGCATGGGTTCTTATCATCACCGCGTATTTGGGCCCAGTTCGCCAATGAGATCATGGCACGGCCCGAGCTGCGCAACCGCGTGCAGCTACTGGCATATCGCTACCCGACGGGCCGGCCATTCACCGAATCCGCAGCCATCTTGCGCCGCGAGCTGCTGGCGTTGAAAGAGACCTTCGATCCCCGTGGTGAAGATCCCGGCATCGCTAACTCCGCTCTCATCGGACACAGTATGGGAGGTCTGGTCTGCAAGCTGGCAGTCACCCACAGTGACGATCGGCTCTGGTGCAGCGTGGCCAATCGCCCGCTGGACGACATCAACGTGTCCGACCGTCAGCGCAGAGCGCTGCGCGACATGTTCTATTTCCAGCCCGTACCCTTCGTGCGGCGGGTCGTGTTCCTGGGCACTCCCCACGACGGCTCACAGCTCGCCAGTCGCGGCATTGGTCGTCTCGGAGCGCACTGCGTGCAGCTGCCGTCGGCTGAGCGGATCGAGCATGCCTGGATGATCAAGCAGAACCCCGGCGTGTTCTCGCCGGAACTTGCCAAACGCATTCCCACGAGCATCGACATGATGGAGCCGAGCAGCCCGCTATTGCATGCCATCCAGACCCTCTGCCCGGGTGAAAACGTGCAGCTTCACAATATTGTGGGAGTCGGCTGCTGGTCTCCGCTCGAAGGTATCGGGGATGGGGTCGTCGCCCGCGAAAGCGCCCAACACCCCTGCGTCTCGACTGAGAAGCGAGTGCATGCCACGCATACCGCGCTGCATGAAGATGATGCGGCGATGAAGGAACTGCTCTGCATCATTCGCCGCCACATCCTGGAGGCGAATGACGTGCCGAGCATCGACGGGTACGAATTCGCCGCTCCCGAACTTGACTGTCCGCAGTGGGAGGATCTACCAGGCACTCAAGATCCCTGCCTCGTTGACCCCTGCCTCGTTGACCCCTGCCTGATTGTCCCCGACTCGGCCGACCCTTGTCCGCCCGATCCGTGCCTGCTGTTTGCCCCGTCGCTGCCGGACTCCGCAGCGACCGAGGTTCCGGTGGAACCGACGCCAGCCCATCCGCTGGCCGGCAATGGCGACTCGGCCACAGACGTCACGGAGCAATCTGTCTTGCTCAAAGCGCAAGAGCCGCCGCAAAGCGTCTTGCCAGCCGCCACGTCACTCGACTTGATCCAGCCTGAAGAGTCGCTGCCAGCCGAGCCACCGTTTATCGGTCCCGAGCTGGTCTGCCCCAACAGCAATTAGCGGATCGCGTCCCCTTAGCTCCAGCCGGAAGGGTCCTCGCCCAACCACCTTGCGCGGACAAAGGGGCGTCTCGCGGCAGGCTCATTCACGAGCCGTCCCCTTGACGCACGACTTCGGCCAAGGGTGGCATGCCCGAGATGTACTTGCGCCAGCTGTTCAGCTGTTCGCGCGTTAGACTGTTGTCTCTGAGGATCTCGTGCTTCAGCAGCTTGTCGCGACCGGCCACTCTGACCTGGACACTCAACCGACCGTTCTCGAGGTAGCGGAAGCGGACCTCGATCGGCGTGCGCTTCGGCAGGTCTGGGGGAAGATCGTGGATCGTGCATTTGCCGATCTGCGAGCAATGCTCGGGGGAGGCGCTTTCGCCTTCCACAATCCGCACCAGCACACTGCGCTGATCCACTTTATGTGTGCGGAAGATTCGCTTCGCCACTGCGGGAAGTGCCGTATTGCGCGGTATCAGCACCGCGTTGCGAGCCTGTTTCGTCTCCGGCTCACGCGCCACGACTCCCAGGCTGTGCGAATTCACATTGCGGATACGGAACTGCGGAGCGTGTCCTTCAAACTTGTCCAGCAGCAATCCGGCATGCAGTGCCGCGCCATGCGCGACCGCTTCGTCGGGTGATACGCTGCGATCCGGCTCTCGGCCCGATAATTCCCGCAACATTCGCTGGACTGCCGGCATGCGCGTCGACCCGCCGACGAGCAGAATGCGGTCGATATCCTGCCAGCCGAGCCCGGCGGCCTGCAGTGTCTGACGCGTGGTGAATGAAGTGCGTTCGAGCAGGTCGAGCGTCATTTCTTCGAACTGCTCGCGCGTCACCTCCAGGCGGACGCTCTGCCCACGATACTGGCAGGTGAGACTGGCGCGGTGGCGCGTGGAGAGGGTCCGTTTCGCCTCCTCGCATTCGCGCAGCAGCTGCCCTTCGACGTTCGGGTCTTCGCGGGGATCCAGGGCGTATTTCCGGATGAATTCTTCGGCCACGAAGTCGACCAGTCGCTGATCCCAGTCGCGACCTCCCAGGTGGACATCGCCATCGGTGGCCAGAGCGATGAAGTCGCGTCCTCCCAGCTCCATCACCGTCACATCAAAGGTGCCTCCCCCCAGATCGTACACCAGCACCTTCTTCGACGCTCCGGCATCACCACCGGCAGACAGGTAGCCCTGCTGGAACCCGAACGCCACGGCCGCCGCGGTCGGTTCATTGATGATGTCCAGCACTTCGAACCCGGCGATATAGCCGGCGTCCTGCGTGGCTTTGCGCCGCACTTCGTCAAAATAGGCAGGAACCGTGATCACCACTTTGCTGTACTGACCGATCTGCTGCTGCGTATCGACCCGCAGTTTGTTGAGAATCCAGGCTTCAATCGCCTCGGGCGGGTATTGCCGACCTCCGAGTGATTTGTGGAACATCCGCTCCCCCACATCGCGTTTGGCGCATTCGGCCACACGCTCCATCTCACTGCTCATCGCCTTGACGGCCTCTCTGCCGACCACGGCCTCCCCTTCCTCCATCAAGACCACGCTGGGAGTCAGATGATCTCCTTCGGCATTAATCAGCGTCTGCGGCCTGCCCGTATCATCCAGCCGCGCGACGACGGAGTAGGTGGTGCCCAGATCGATGCCAACAGCCGGGTAAGGACGACGATTCATGTGTAGGTGGAATTCCCGTTCGGTGGAGCTCACCGTGAAGAAAATGGGTCTGTCGTGCAGCAATCCTTCTACTCTACCAAGGCCCTGCAGAACGGACAACGATCACACTCACCCCACTCGAATTCGTCCGCCATAGGCCACACAGAATCTGCCGGAAGAACTCCTGACGGGGGCCCGTCCGGTACCGCCGGAACGATCCAATCGCTACGGTCACTGCAGACGTTCAGTCATCCGATTGTCGGGACGACTGAGTCGGTTGCAGCGACTCTGCCGATTGGATCATCCGCGCGAGCCAGCGCGGGAGGGGTAATTTACCATCGGCGACTTGGCCGATGATGATTCGGCAGGGAAACCGGTCCTCTTGTGCACCCGCTTCCAGGCGTCACGACGCGACGGCCGACCGAGGTGAATCTTCGCATGATCCGGCTCGCCCGCCGATACTCGTGCCCCCCGCTGGCGATGATGGCGGAGACCTTGCGAGAAGAGAGTACGATCACCCACATGTGACGACGACCAGCAACGCAGAGGGCTGCCTCATGGACGCTGACCTGATTCATTACACCATGGCCATCACCTTCTTTGCTCTCTGGGCAGTGATTGGCCACATTGCCGTCGTACGGCGCCGTTCCTGAAACGTCCGCGGGAGATGTCCGCTACGCGGGATCGGACCTTTACGGGTGACGTCGTGAGCGTTGGCCGAGGTACATGATGGGCTGGACACAGAAGCGAACGATTGTTGTGCCGGTCGACTTCTCCGAAGAATCCTTTGCGGCGATCGACACGGCATTGGAGATTGCCGCCTCACCGTCGGGCGTGCATGTGATTCACGTGCTGCCCGAACTGTCTCCGCTGGAACCTGGTGAGCTGTGGGAGACGATGGACGAACAGTCGCGGACGTCCCATGCTGAGAAGGCCCTGCGGGAAAGACTCTCGTCGCCCGCCTATGCCCAGGTGCAGACCGAGATTCTCTTCGGGGATCCGGGGCATTGTATTGCCGACCGAGCCCGAGAGCTGGAGGCCGAGCTGATCGTCATGCCCTCACACGGCCGCACTGGACTGGCACACCTATTGATCGGCTCGGTGGCCGAACGCGTGGTGCGACTCGCCCACTGTCCCGTCCTCGTGCTCCGCAAGTAGTCCGGTTGCCACGCGCCGCATCGCCCGTGCCGTCAGACGAGATCGGGGAGATTAGACCAGGTGACGTCGCTTCGGGTGTGCAGTCGACGACCGGCTTCGGCCAGGTCGGGTCGACCTCCAATGAGTGTGACGGCAACCTGGGTCAGTGAGATTTGTTCCGCTTCGTAACAGAGGATGAAGTCGCCGTCGCAGTTGTCGGTGACCGATGGAGTTTCGTGCAACTGCTGATGAAGGATCTCGATGGGCCGCACTTGGGTGGAGCCTTTGGGGAGCATCAGCAGCAGCCGTTTCGCTCCTCCACACGGCAGCAGTTTCGGCCAGGCAGCCGCGAGGCAGTCCTTCAAGGTCGCCACCTCATCACGCTCAGCGCCGTCGTCGTGGAACAACACGTCGGCCACATCCAGTTGCCGCATCGCATTTACGACGGCAGTGCGGGCGACCGCACGCATCAATGATGGCAGCCGGTTTCGTTCGTTGCCTCCCTGGGCCAGCAGCTGGCGCAGGCTGCCGGCTGCCTGTACGATCTCGGTCTGGAAGCGGGGCTCGAGCTGAGCAGTCACTCGATCCGCATTGTCGACCAGAATCTGTCCCACACACCGTGTCAGTTCATCGGGTGCGGCCGTTTCGTCGTAGCCGGATGGATCGAGTGTGCGCGACGTATCGAACTGGTCGGCCAGATGACGCAGCTCACGCTGCATGTCCATCAGTTCATCCTGCGTCAACGACAACTGGCCTTTGATGATCTGAATCATGGACGCGGCATTCTCTGCCACGCGTTCATACAGCCGCAGGCGGCAGAATTGTTGCAGGACCGACATCAATGGCGCCGCGATGATCCGCTCTTTGGCACGCCCGCGTTGCGCCGCGACAGCATCCAGCCGCTGCTCGACCTGACCGAGTTCCCCGACGATTCCTTGCCGCAACTCCCCCACGCGTTTGTCGATCGCGCGGCATTGGTTGGCCAGCCACTGGGCCGCCCATTGCGCTCCACGGATCCGATCGCGCTCGTCTTCCACCCGCTGCATCAGCCACTCCCGCATCTTCGCGGCTCGCTCGAGCGACAGTTTGCGGCGGGCGGGAGCCAGCAACGTTTCGAGCGAACCAGGCTCCCCGTGCGTCGCCGACTCCTCGTTGTGCCGCGTGCCGAGCAACTGATCCAGGTTCTTCGCGAGCTGTGCAATGGACTCGCAAGCCACCTCCGGCGTGACCTTCGCCTCGTTCAGGGGCAGGTAGCCCAGTTGTTCGCGAACAAACACATCGGCCGATCGCCCCAACTCCTCTTCGAACCGCTGAGATACTTCCGCGATCAGCGCGTCCACGTCCAGACACGAAGAGACTGCCAGCTGCTCCACTGGCACGCGCAAGTGCGCATAGGCAGGCTCCTGCGTCAGCTCCCCCTGCTTCGTCAGCGTCACCGAACTGCGCCGCAACATGGGTCCTTCATCACCGGCCGTGGCTCCCGCAACCCAGCGATCGATGGCGTGGCGGCAGAAGTGCTCGACGGCGACCGAAATCACGTCGTCCTGCATGCAACTGTACTGATGCAGCCCGAACGATCGGATCGGCAATTCCGCATTGCGGGTGTCGGCATGGCGAGGTTCATCCCGCCGGCACGCCCGGAAGAAACTGGTCGCATTCGTCAGTGTGTCCAGATACAGGTACGTCCCAATCTTCTCGGCCGCCTCCTCAAACTGCTCTTCCGCCAGTCCCTCACCCATGTCGATCAGGTACGTGTCACGGAACGCCGTGTTGTCTTCCTTGCGTGGCGGCAGGTGGAACGATCGCTCGCCAGGATAGTAACTTCCCAGCCGCCCGTAATGGTTCAGCTCACATAGCGTCGAATAGGCATTGACCACCGAGAGCTCGGAGGTCCGAGGATTGCGGCCAGTCGAATGCGTCAGGATGCCGGTGACGTGGTCATCGGGAAATCCATGCTGACTCAAGAGGTAGCGTGCCAGGTACCCCAGATCCACAACCATACCGCTGCCGGTTCCGCCGGAGATCGACGAGACGACGACGACCCGCATACAATCGCGGTGGAACTGCCAGCCGGTCGTCTCTTCGGCCAGCGCAAACGACTCGTCGGCCGTCGCCCTCGCAATCGCCCCTTCCGCACGCTGGATCATCTCGTCAGCATGGTCCACCAGGGCCAGCCGGCCCAGCGGCCGCAGTCCCTCCGTCTTGAGCGAACGAGGAATGTTATAGAGCCAGCGGCGGCTGAGCCACTGCAGAAGATCACGTGACGTATTGCGATAGTCCTGCGGCCGTCGCAACGGCATGCCCAGCAGCTCATGGGGCTTGAAGCCGCCTCGTTTGTGAGAGACCTCCAACAGGTCCTTGCCATCGGTATCCAACAGCAGCATCTGCAGCGTCGGAACGTTCGTCAACTGCCCATAGTGATCCTCCAGCTTGCGACGCAGCGACAGCAGAATTCGTCCCGCACTGCGCCCCACTCCCAGATACAACGTCGGCTCCGCCATCCGCTCCTCGACCTGCACGTCGATGGGAGGCAGGTCCCGCACGATCGGAGACGGGTCGATGCGCGGCAGCGGGGTCTCGGTCGTGTCGCCAAACCACTGCCGCGAACTCGGCATGCTGTCGAGCACTTCGGTGTGGCTCTTCTCACGCTGCTCATCCATTCTGCTGCTGGACGACCGAGGACGGTCAGTCAGACCGGCAGAGGCAGGCTGTGCATGCTCCAGGGCATCGACCAGCTCGCGGCAGCTGTCAAACCGCTCCTGGGGCGTCTTCGCCAGCGCCCGAGCGATGACCTCCTGCTCGTGTTCCGGCAGCGCCGAGAGCCGCGGCTTCGCGTTCAGATGCTGGCGTGCCAGTTGGATCGCAGTCGTTCCGGGGAACGGGAGTTCCCCCGTCAGCATCTCCTGATAGACGATCGACAGGCTGTACTGATCACTCCAGCGGGAGGGGTGACCGTCGAACACCTCCGGTGGAGCGTAGAGCGGCGTGAGTCCACCCATCATGGAGGCGGTGGCGTCGTGAATATCCTTCACCAGCCCGAAGTCGGCCACCTTCACTCGGCCGGCCAGCATGAGCAGGTTTTCCGGCTTGATGTCGAGGTGCTGTAGCGAATGCTCTTGGCTCATGTAATCGAGCACGTCGGCGGCATCCCGCATGTATCGCAACAACTCGTCGCGCGGGATACCGACCAGCCCGGCAGCCACACACTGGTCAAAGCGGTCCTTCAGACTCGCCTCGGCCAACTCCGTGACAATCAGCAGCTGACCATCCACCACCTCGATCCGTTCCAGCGACAAGAGGAACGGGTGCCGCACCATTTTGATGCGGTTGAGTGCCTTCAGTTCGCGCGAGGCGCGATCTTCGGAGAGGAAGCCGTAGACGAACTTGATGGCCTTCACCAGCCCGCCGGGAGCGTCTGCTTTCCACACTTCGCCGTAACCGCCAGCCCCAATGCGCTCGCGAATCCGGTAACCCGGAATCGGTTCGGTGGCGGTGATCGCTTGCAGTGGCACGGCTGATTCTACCTTCTTCGGAGCTGCCCAGGGCTAACCATTGCCCACCAGTACGGCACGGGGACTCATGAACGCGGTAATCGGTTGTGGCTTGCCAAAATAACTTCCCTGCCCCAGTTGGCACCCCAACTCGACCAGACATTTCGTATCGGCGGCATCCTCAATACCGACGGCCACCGCTTGGCAGTCGAGATCCCGCATCGCGTGAATGAGCGACTGCACGGTGCGCCACCCGCCACTCGCCCGACTGATCCCTTTGACCAGGGCCGGCGAGAGTTTCAAATAGTCGGGTGCCACAGCCTGCCAGTTGGAGATCTGTCCCGGACCGCCGCAGAAGTTGGCGTAAGCAATCTCGATATCGCGGGCCCGCAAGCCTTGAATGAACTGGCGGAAATAGGGAATATCGCAGACCGCCGTTTCGGGGATCTGTGCCACCAGCTGATGTTTATGGGCCACGATCTCGGCCAGTCGGTCGAGCGATTCCGGCAGGAAATCGGCACTCACTTCCGAAACCTGCAGCCCCAGAAACAGATGCGTGCGTTCGTCGAGCTGAGTGGCCTGTTCGGCCGAATAGAGCCGATGCTGCTGGTTGATGCGTTCGGTCAGCCGGCACTCGGTCCCCTGCACAATCGACTCCGCCTGGCGACTCTGCCCCGGCAGATCGTCGAGTTCGCGTATGGCTTCGTAACCATGCACCTCCCCGGTGTCCAGCTGCACAATCGGCTGAAAGCGCGTGGTGATGGAGCGGTGGGTCAGCGCCTCGTGGAGCCTGCGCACCTGAATGATCAGATCGTTCGCGTCGGTCAGCCGGCCGCCAACCGGCTGTGTCATCACCTGGGTCGCCGAGGCACGGGCCGAGGCGATGCCGGAAAAGAAGGTGAACTCAAAGTCGGCGATCACCACGACATCGCCATCGCTCAACTCCGTCTCTGAGATCCGCTTGCCGTTGACGTAGGTGCCGTTCGTGCTGTCCAGGTCGCGCAGCACATGATGCCCCTCTTGCCGATCGACCATGACATGTCGGCGTGAGACACGACTGGAGTCCACGGTGAAATCCGCCGATTCATCGCGGCCAATCACAAATGGGAACTCACGCAGCTCGAGCTTGATCGGCCGACTGCCCCCGACCTGGTAATACTCAATCCATGGTGTCCCCATATTCGGGTCGTTCATGATTTGGGTGCGCATGGTGATTGGCCACCCCCGCAGCTAGAGAGGAAAATAGTCGACGGAAAAAAACAGACGGAAAAAAAATAGACCCTGAGCGGAGAAGCCCCCTGGCTCGCTGTTGAAAACATAGCATCAAACCCAACCAGAACGGGTGGAATTGCCAACGGAATATCCCGACGGTCGCTTCCGGGCCACAGGAGGCCTTTTCGCCACCTCCATTCCCGCGGATTGGATCCCTCCCGGCAGCAGGACAGCCGGTGAGCCGGCCCCCTCCAGACCGGCCCGACGGAATAACCGGCTCGGCTGCCCCCCACGCCGGCGACCGAGCCGACGGCGGCCAAATTTCCGTCCTTTCGAGCGGATATATAGTAGAGTTTTACAGCATCGACACGCGCTGAAGTCTGCATTTCCGATACCGCAATGTGGGCAGGTCAGCTCCGTTTCCCAGAGTCTGGCACCAACGACGAAAGTGGCACCAACCAGATGAGTTCACGACCGTTTCGATTGCTGGTTGTAGCAGACGACCGCAAGATTCTGCGCAGGCTTTCACGCTTTCTGAAGGTCTTCGGGTTCCTTGTTGATCCCGTGGCCGACGCTGAACAAGCCATTGCCGTGTATGCCGCCAATCCTCCAGATTTCCTGATCGTCGATGGCGACGGCTTGTCACTGGAGCACTGCCGGCAGCTCTTCTCCAAGAGCCGTAACGGGTACACTTATACCTTCATGATGCTGCGTGATGTGAAGGCCGATCGGCTGACCGACGCGCTGATGGCCGGCGTCGACGACTTCCTGGCCAAACCCCTGGTCTACGGAGAGCTGCTGGCCCGTCTCCGCTCCGGAGCCCGCGTGCTCGAATACGAACGCCGCATGCGCGAGCAGTCGGCCATCGATCACACGACGGCACTGCTGAGTCAATCCGCGTTCGTGTCGCGGTTGGAGAGCGAATTGGAGCGGTCGGGCGATCAGAGTATCTCGTGCGTCCTGATCGATCTCGACTTCTTTGACAACGTCAATCGCACGTACGGATTTGTCGTCGGAGACGAGGTACTGCGCACCGTCGCCACCCAACTCAAGAGCATGGCGGGCGAGTGTCGTTACCTGGCCAGTTTCGGGAGCGGGCGTTTCGCTGCACTCCTCCCCGATTCGTCCGACGCCAAGGCTCTGGCCTGGGCCGAAAACGTGCGGGAGGCCGTATCGGTCCTGGAAATCCACTTCGCCAGCCAGGCGATCTCGGTCACCGCCAGTGTGGGAGTCGCCGGGACGATGCACGGCGCCGCGGAAGTCCACGAACTGCTCAAGCGGGCTGAGGATGCCGTCCGGGTGGCCAAATCATCTGGACGCAACTGCGTCGCCCGCTGCGGCCAATATGACGGCGAGACCCGCGAGTGGGAAGATCTGGCACGGCAGGGACGGCTGTTCGAAACGACCGTCGCACGCG
The DNA here is from genome assembly GCA_041752115.1 of Pirellulaceae bacterium. GTDB lineage: Bacteria > Planctomycetota > Planctomycetia > Pirellulales > Pirellulaceae > JAJRVM01. The sequence continues at coordinate 26,525 of JBGSHS010000246.1, forward strand.
ACGTGATGGTCCCTTGCCCCGTCTTCGCCCATGCCGACGATGATCTGAAACACGCCTCGGAATTGCTGGAACAATCCCACCTCAACGAACTGCCGGTGGTCGATCGGCAAGGTCGCATCGTCGGCCTGCTCAGTGCCAACCGCATCCCGGACGACCTGAGTCAGAGCAGTCGCTGGCGTTCCAAAGTCGGTGACCTGATGGACACCGGCGTCAAGACCGTGCCGGAAAACGAGAGCTTCGATTCGCTCATGGAATTCTTCATGGCCGATGCCCAGTCGAATCATATCGTCGTCGTCATACGACACGAGAAACCGCTCGGGATGGTCTACCGCAGCGGCCTGGCCGCCCTGAGCGAGCCGCTGACCGTCTCCAGCTTTGCTCCCGATCAGCCTTATTCTCCGTCGAGCGAATACCTGGTCGTGCGCGACACCTGGTCCGGCGACTGAGAAGAAGTCCAACGACTCGTCAAGTCCTACGCTTCCGGGCCTCGGAACCGCAGAATATCGAACCAGGAATATCCAATTTCCACGGGAAGAAACGTCGTCCCGGAGGAGTATCTGTCAGCGTGCCGGACCGGTGCTCGTCCGACGCGTCCTCTTGCCGTCATCGTTCCGCGACTGCTCGCTCGATACTCCTCGGTAGAATTCAAAGCTCCCTCAGGACCCGGCGACGCGATACCTGCCGACTGATCGCGCGCGCCATGCGACGAGTGCCCTGTGACCGCTAAGAATTCGGGTGCCACTGGCTTTGCCAGTGCTCCTCCCGCTATCGGGCAAGGCTACACGGGCAGAGCCCGTGCCACCCCACCCGAAAGTTAAGCTGTCACAAAGCACGGGTTCTACGGCCGTTCGAGTGACAGGGAGAAGATCGCGTTTTTGTTGACCATGATCACGGCGCCCGGCGATTCGGTCCCCGACAGGCGATCGAGGGCTAAGTTCCCGATCAGCGTGGCCGACGTCACGGGAAAGAAGCTGGCCGCTTCATAGGTCAGGAAACCCTGCGGATCGACCGCCGCCTTGGCATGCACCTGACCTTTGACCACAACGGTAGGGAGCGCAACGACCGCATTCATCGTCCGCCGTTCAAGCGTAGCGAAGAAGACCTTGCTCTCGTTACGCCGATCCTCGCTCACGAGAATGGCCAGATGAATGTTCTCTTTGACCAGCAGCGTCTTGGGCAACTCGATAGCTGGCTCGCGGCTGCCGTGGGCGAAATAGCGCACGTCCTCCAGTTCCAGGAATCGCGTGTTCGAATCGTTAAACGCATCCAGCAGACGGCCGCCGCGAGTGAACACGGTGCAATGTACGTCGTAGTGCGCTGTGACGAAGATGACGGAGGTGGTCGCGCCGTTCACAATGCTGACCCTGCGGAAAGAAATCGGAAGACTGCGGGATTCTGCGGCCGCGTCAATGTCCCTGCGCAATGCATCGGTCACGCGCGGCGTGACCCTTGAATGACCTCCGCCTGTGGGGGCTCAGACCGGCAAATCGACGCAATCGGATTGATCGTATCAAGCCCACCTCTCCAGCAGGATGCCGAAGTCACCGCAATCGCTCTGACATGAAGTAGACTTCTGGTGGATGAAACCGGCAGGCAGGCGATGGGCGTGGATCGACCATCGTCCCGGATCGCGCACTGAAGCACTCTTGAATTCGAAACGAAGGAACCATGACCGCTCTGGATCACACGACGACATCGGGCAGCCTGCTGGCCGCTTTGCTGGCAGAGGATGCGTTCTTCCCCGCAGAACCGAACTCCATTGAAGAAACCGGCCTCTCCACCTCGTTCGTCGAAGGCCTGATCTGCAAATACATTCAGGTGGTCGGATCGGCGAGCGGGCGGCAGATTGCCGAGCAGATCTGTCTGCCTTTTCGCACCCTGGAATCGGTGTACTACTCGCTCCGTCAGCGTCAGATCCTCGTTCACGCCGCCGCGGCGCAAATGAACGACTATTACTACATGCTGACCGACCAGGGGCGCCAACGAACTCAGAAGCTGCTGGAAGCGTGTGCGTATGTCGGACCGGCTCCCGTCCCGTTGGTCGATTATGTCGTCTCCGTCGATGCTCAGACCATTCGCGCTGAAGCGCCCAAGCGGCACCATCTGACCAAAGCCTTCGCCGATGTGTCGGTCGAACCCGACCTGTTCGATCAGCTCGGCCCCGCCATCAATTCGGGTGCCGGCCTGTTCCTCTACGGCGCCCCGGGGAACGGCAAGACGACACTCGCCGCACGCATTACCATGTGCTTCGGACAGGATATCTGGATCCCGCGCACACTGATCGAAGATGGCCAACTCATCAAGTTCTACGATGCCGCCTATCACCATGCGGAAGAATCGAATCAGAAAAGCCTGCTGAAAGATACCGATCATGATCACCGCTGGATCAAGGTGCGTCGCCCCACAGTGATCGTCGGTGGCGAACTGACCATGGATTCGCTGGAAATCCGCCATGACCCGGCCAGCAACGTCAGCGAGGCTCCCTTGCAACTCAAGAGCAACTGCGGTTGCCTGCTGATCGACGACTTCGGGCGCCAGCGGATCGAGCCGACCGAACTGCTGAATCGCTGGATCGTGCCGCTGGAGAACCGGCAGGACTTCCTGACCATCGCCACCGGCAAGAAGCTCCAGGTGCCATTCGAACAACTGATCATCTTCTCGACCAACCTCGATCCGACCGACCTGACCGACGAGGCGTTCTTGCGCCGCATCCCCTACAAAATCGAAGTACACGACCCGACGGTCGAGGAGTTCCATCGGCTCTTCGAAATGTTCTCCAAGTCGTTTCACTGCGCCTACCGGAGAGATGTGGTCGAGAACCTGCTCAACCGCCATTATCACCCCTGCAACCGCCCGCTGCGGCGCTGCCATCCGCGCGACCTGCTCCTGCAGATTCGCAACTACTGCGCCTACAATGAACTCCCCATGGAAATGACCGACGAACATTTCGATCGGGTCGTCCGCAGCTACTTCACCGTGCTGACCGGCGCCGATGATGCTCCCCGCCGAGTGCCTGACAATCATGGAGCGACCGAAGTTCTCGACACTCGCGGCTGAAGCCCTCCCGGGATATCCCCTATAATCGACACGGCCCACCGGAAGTGGTCTTCGCACCCGCACCCTGTCGCCCGCTGATGCTCCTGGAACTGGACCCCACCCCCGGCGCCAGCCGAAACTACTAGCATGCGTCCCGTCCGCCTCTCTGCTGAGGATCTGCCGAGGGCGCCGTCGCTCGCACTGGGAGCCTGCCCATGAAACCCATGGTCCATCTGATCGCCGCGCTAGTCGCCTGCCTTCCACTGGACGTCAGGGCCGCTGACGATGAGACGGTTCCCGATCTGAAAGTCTCCACCCCGCTGTCGCAGGCCGAGCGGGCAGCAACGGTCCGCTTGACTCGCCTGCGCAGCGTGCGACTCTGGTGGAATGGTGATAATCGGGTGGTGGGGGTCAGCCTCAAAGGATCCGACGCCAACAATCAGGCGGTGGCTCTCGCCAGCCAGCTCCCCGGCATCCGCACGCTGGTCATCGTGGCACTTCCCACCAATCACCTCACCAACGAGGGCCTGGCCCCCGTCGCACAGATCCCCGACTTGCAGTTACTGAGCCTCGCCGGTGGCCAACTCACGGATCAAGCGCTCACGGCGATCCAAGGCAGTAACTCGCTGCGCGCTGTAATCCTGCACGGGAACTTCACCGATGCCGCGCTGCCGATCATCACCACGCTCCCCAACCTCCAGCAACTCGACCTGACCCAGTCCCGCATCTCCGACGCCGCCATGGCGGAACTGACTCAGCTCACGAGCCTGGAGACCCTGATTCTCAATGGCACCCGGATCTCCGAGGCGGGACTGCAGAGCGTCGCCCAAATCAAAACACTCAAGAACCTCTACCTCGGCGATACACCCCTGAGTGACTCAGCGATCCCCCAGCTCCAACAGATGGAACAACTCGAACTGCTCTTCATCCGCCACGCCGGCATCTCGGCCGCCGGCGTGGCCCAACTGCTCCCCTCCTTGCTCCCGACCTGCCGAGTGATCCACGAATCGGGCACTTACGAAGGGACCCGAGATCGCGATGTCGCCAGGGTGCCTTCCGCCGAAGGTCAATGGCAGTCGGCCCGCTGACAGACGCGGCCACGTGGCTCCACGAAGCAATGCTTCGGATGAATCAGGCTGAGCGTGATTCGAGCGAAGCGGTCCCGCGCGGCTGCCGCAGTGAAGGCAGCCAAGCCATTACTCCCATCCTTCCCACTTGCCACAATCGCTCAGGAGAACCGTGCTCGCTGCCGATGCCTCACCGGCCGAGACGAACGTCCATCTCTCGCGAGACGGGATTACCGGAAAAATCGGAAAATCCTGCCAATTCGTCACATCTCTCACGGTTGCAGAGCCGAAGTTAACGACAAGTGCCTGCAACGCCCGCAGCCATGTCCATGCCGAGCCCCTTCGCGGTCACTCGGCCTGCCGCGAGAGACTCCAGACAGGGCCGTACGCAAGATGGACAAGCCGAGTCAGCCGACCTCACTGCCAATCGTCACCGTACGCTGGGGCACCGTACGCTGGGGCACCGCGATCCAAACCGCTGCTATCTGGGCAGCCGTCGTTTCTCTGGCGCTCCCGCTGGTGCCACTGGGGGCTCAGCAACCGGACGGCCTCCCCACTCCCGACCAGGTTCCGGAACTGGCCCAACCAACACAGTCACAGGCTGAACCGACTGACAAGAGAGCGGCCTCGCGCCTGGCACCGTCGGGTTACGGAGTGGTCAATGGCTGGGATCTGTATGCGGGGAGCGTGTACGCCAACACGAGCCCGCTGTGGTTTCACGCCGAAGGGGTCGTGGCCTGGCTCCAAGGCAATCAGTTGCCCGCGCTGGTAACGTCCAGCCCGCCCGGGACGCCCCGTCAGCAAGCCGGAGTTCTCGGATTTCCTGACACGAACATCCTGTTCGGTGAGGAACGTGTGGACGAAGAGGCGCGCGGCGGATTTCGCACGACGCTCGGAGTCCGCCTGGGTCACTGGTTCGACCGTTTCATGGATTCGGAACTCGAGTTTGGTGTGATGTGGATCGGAGACGGCCAGTCGTCGGGAGATTTCTACGCCGGCTCGGCCGGCGAGCGGATTCTGGCTCGACCATTCGACGACGCGGAACTCGGCATGCAGGATGCGCAGCTGATTTCGTTTCCCAATGTCGTCTGGGGCGACATTCTGATCGAGACATCCAGCGATCTGCTCACAGCCAACGCAGCATTTCGACAAGCCTTGATCTGTCACGATAACGGGAGGGTGGACTGGCTGGCGGGCTACCGCTACATCCGCCTGCAAGAGGATCTGTTTATCGGTGAGAGTCTCTTGTCTGTGAATCCCGGCGGGTCCGCGGCGGTCGGCACCGAGATTGACCTGTTTGACGAGTTCCGAACCTGGAACGAGTTTCACGGCGGCGATCTGGGACTCCAGCTCTGGACCGGCGGTCACGGCTGGACGGTGGAAGTCCTGGGCAAGCTAGCCGTCGGCACTGTTGCGCGCACGGTGGAAATCAACGGCGCGACGCTGGTTGTCCCGCCGGTTGGTTCCGAATCGTTGACCAGCGGGGGCCTCTACACAGCCCCCACAAACATCGGTCGGTTTCGATCGTGCCGCTTCTCGGCCTCGCCGGAACTGACGATCCGATTGCGGCGGCCGATCTCTCGCTTCTTCACACTTTCGCTCGGCTATACCGCCACGATACTCGATCACGTCGTGCGCACGGGCGACCAGATCGACACGGTCGTCAATCCAACTCAGCTGGGCGGTGGTGCCCCGGTCGGCCCGCCACGGCCAACCGCACTCATGCACGATTCCACCCTGTGGGTTCACGGATTCACGATGGGCCTGGAATGGTAACGTGGTCCATCGCCCGACGTGCTGGAAACTCGGAATTGTCGAAAAACGGTTCTGCAGATCGACCGGACTCCGTATAAACTGGGATTATGGCGTGACCGGTCGGGTGGCACAGATCCTGCGTGGGCGACTGCTATCACCACGCTTCGAACGACCGGCCTTCCTGGCTTCTCTCTCACGATCCCTTTCAAGAGCGTGGCACCGATGGCACGACGATTGTTCTTCCTGGTTCTGGCGGCAACGTGGCTCCTGGCGAATCTGCTCTGGGGTGCCGAGTGGAAGTTCACCGACCTGGGTAACCTGGGAGGCGATGAAGGGGGTGGAAAGTCGAGCCAGACATGGGGCATCTCGCGTGACGGCAGTATCGTGGTGGGCGACAGCATCTCCGCCGCACTCCTTGGCGTCCCCAAGGGAACTGAGGCCTTTGTCTGGCAGTCTCCCGGTCGGATGCAAGGGCTCGGTACACTGGCCGCTCAGCCTTTCTTCAGTTCGGCGCGAGCCGCCTCACGTCAGGGTCGAGTCATCGTGGGTGAAAGCCGTACGGCGAACGGTCTGCTCGCCTTTCGCTGGACAGCGCAGCAGAATCTGGAACCTCTGGACTTGCTTCCCCGGCATGATGAGAGCGTCGCTTACGCGGTGTCTGGGGACGGAACCATCATCGTGGGAGAATGCCGGGGGCGTGAAGCGACTACGGCATACCGCTGGACTGAGGCGGAAGGTCCCCAGCCGCTCTCTGGAATTCCGGGTGGACGCCCACGCAGTACTGCCTATGCAATCTCCGACAAGGGGGCAGTGATCGTCGGACAGTGCGACAGCCAACAGGGTTCCGTGGCCTGTCTGTGGAACGACGCGTCTGCCGTGCGAGGGCTGGGCGATCTGCCCGGTGGACGCGTTGCAAGCGTGGCCTATGGCGTGTCCGCCGACGGCACGGTCGTGGTCGGAAGTTCGTTCGGCGAACAGGGTGCCGAGGCGTTTCGCTGGACCGACGGAGACAAGATGATGGGAATCGGCGATCTTCCCGGAGGCGACTTCTTCAGCACAGCCTATGCCGTTTCCGCCGATGGTCAGACGATCGTAGGGCAGGCTACGACCGATCGCGGTTCCGAAGCGTTCGTGTGGACTGCCACTACCGGCATGCAATCGCTGCAGTCGCTGCTCAAGCCGAAGGAACTGCCGCGAGGCTGGCAACTGGTTGAGGCCCGCGGGATTTCCGACGATGGCCAACGCATCGTGGGCATCGGGGCGATCGACGTGGGGCAGAATACCAAGTGGCCCTCAGCCTGGCTGTTGGAACGAAAGTAGGAAGCGCGTCCGTTCTTTCGACTCGTTCGCCCGGGCCGAGGCACGGACGAGAGCTCCTGCGGCACCGCGACACATGAGCCTGAACCGCGCGCTGTCGGCTTCGCCCGACTCACTTCGTGGTCAACTCGATCGTCCCCAGATCGGTCGGCACTCCCGGCTTGACGGTGAACTTGATGGTGGACGCGTTGGGGTCGGAGTACTTTCCGTTGAACTTATCACCCGAATAGGACATGTTCATCAGATTGCGTTCGCCCCACTGAAACGTCAGCGAGTAATCTCCTTCTGGCACGCCGTCTCCGCTGCGGTAGGTCGAGATCGAAAAGCTGCCGTCTTCCTGGGTGAAGGTGGCGGAAGTGGTGGGATCATTCTGATCGATTCCTGTCGCGCTGATGCAACGGATCGCCAACTGCCCGACCGGCTTATTATCGACCAGGACCTTGCCGATTACCGGAAATAACGGCTTCTCTTTGATCCGATCGCCACAAGAACAGCACACCAGCAGCAGCGACAGAACAAGCATCCAGCGAGTCATCTTGGCTCACATCCTCTTCAAAACCTGGTCTGGTCGAACACATCCTGAACGGAGCGACACATACGGCAGTAGCTACGTGTCGCTCGGCTTCCTGCTTCCTGCCACGCTCGTTCGTTTATCGATCGTACGAGTCAAACACTTCGCCCTTCTCGCGTGTGATGAGCGAGGCGAGGATATGCGGATTGATCGATGGCATCAACATGCCCACGCCGCCGTCGCAGAAGAGGAACTGGGCTCCTGCCGGATGCCCGGCATAGAAGCCGGCACTGCGCAGGTTGGTGCAGTTGATGGCACACGGACCTCCATCCGGCCCCAACGTACCATCGTGGAGCGATCCCGCCAGCCAGTGCTCACCATTGAGGAAGTCGGCCCAACCGCCACCATTCCCGGCAGCAAACGGGCCGAGATTGACGATGCGGCGCTGCTGATAGATCGTCGTTCCGCCAACGCGTTCGCCAACCATGATCGTGTTGGACGTTCCATCAGAGATGGTTGCGATCTGGCTCGGCTTGTTGCCCAGCGGTCCGGCCACGGGCTGGATCGCGCCGTGCCGACTGCCGCCCGCGTTACCGCGGTAGGCAATGTTCGCAAAATCGCCGCGCACGCCGGTGGAAATGCAGTAATCTGAAGGAGCAGCCCGCCAAGTCAAGTTGATCGGCGGGATACCGGGCCCACCCGCTCCTGAGGGCAGCATGCCGTCGTAGACCAGCGGCGTCTGGCGCGGTGTGGAGGGGCACATGAAAATGGGTAGCGTGGTTTGTGCCAACTCAAGATTCGTCTGCACCAGCAGAGGATTGAATCCCAGTGCAGGAGCTTCGTTGAAGGCCGGTACGTTGTCACTCCACTTATCCGTGATCGCCGTCTGTTCCATAAACGGCAGAATGCGTACACTCCATGTCTGCACGTTCAGATTCGTCAAGTCGATCATGTACGCAAAGGGAAAGGAACGATTCACGTCGTGGTAGTTGTGCATGGCCAACCCGATCTGCTTCAGATTGTTACTGCACTGCATCCGACGAGCTGCTTCGCGAGCCGCCTGGACGGCCGGCAGCAGCAGCGCAACCAGGATCCCGATAATCGCAATCACCACCAGCAATTCCACCAGCGTGAATCCCCGAACGCACTTGCGTGGGCGCACCACAGAACTCATCGTCCTACCTCCCGGCTGAAGCCACTAGATATGCGATAACATCGAACGATGCGTAAACGGTCCCCACAACGGCCACAACATCAGGAAACCGAGTCGTTGGCAGCGAGCAACCGGAGCGGCACGTCCGCTGTAGAAGAGCGGTTGTCACCTGTCTCACAACCGCAAATCTAAGCCCGATAATGCATAATGTCAACTAGTTGGGTACCTTCTCGCCGCCCAAACTGACTGCTCATCGTGGCTTAACTGAAGCCCAGGACAAACAATGTGGATTGTCCGGCGACGCACGGGGATTGAACCGTTGGCGGCGTCCGAACCGCAGAAGATCGAACACCCAATGTCCCGTTACCAAGTGGAAGAACCACGTGTTGGCGACCCCGGCGATCGCTCGATGTGACGCTCCAGCAAGGCTGCCTCAACCTTCTTCCTTCGGCGGCTGGTCGTTCCATGATCTGCAGTTTTCTGTCGGATTCTGGCAGTCGTGCTCCCCCCGTCACACATCAAACAGGGGTGAAGCCGCATAGCGGCTGGCGACCACCAGGGGGCGATGACTCCCGATAACCTGCTGGTGCGTCCGCAGGGCCAAGGCCGGTTCATTGTTCTGCTCGGACAGATGAGCCAGGCACGCCCACCGCAGGCGACCGGCAAAAGCACGGCTCAACAGCTCGGCCGATTCGGCATTCGACAGATGTCCCGCCGGGCCGCGAATTCGTTGCTTGAGGAACTCGGGATACGGCCCCTTCTCCAGCATCTCCGGATCGTAGTTGCTCTCCAACAGCACGGCATCCAGGGTATCGAGCACGTCGGGAAGCTGAGCAAATACATGCCCCAGATCGGTGAGCACCCCCAGACGACTGTGTCCATCGTCGAACACAAACCCGACGCCATCCGCGCCGTCGTGCGGCGTCGCAATCGTCTCGATCGTGAGATGACCGATCCGGAATCGCTCCCCCGATACGAAACAGCGGACGTCGTCAATCGATCCGAGTCGGGAGCGTTTCCGGGCCGCCAGAATCGTCCGATGCGTGACGAACACCGGCATCCCGTACTTGCGATGATAGACCCCCATGCACCGCACGTGGTCGGCGTGGTCATGCGAAATCAGCAGACCATCAACGTGGCACGCATCGATGCCATGGGCCGCCAGTCGCTGCTGCATTTGCACGCCGCTGATCCCCGCGTCAACCAGCAGTCGTACCCCGTCGGCCTCGACGTAGACCGAATTGCCGTTGCTGCCAGATTGAAGAGCCATGACGCGCATGACGCCATTCTACTGGCTGCCGCCCCAGGTCCCCAGCGGCATGTCACTCCCTCGCACGAGCGAAAAACGACATTTTGTGGCTGGATGCACGTCGTGCCCCGACTTGTCGGCCAGCCGTAACTTGCTAGGCTCACTGTCAACCGACAAGCCAGTCTGTCTGAGATCTTGGGTGATTTGTGAGACGGAATCTGACAGGCTGGATTAATCCCCGACCCCCTCCGCTCGCATCGGGTTCGGCTCGGTGACCGCAGTCCTGGGCACTTCTCTGCGGTCTTCAGCTGAACCGCTTGCTTCATCGAGCGGACGGTATCGCATGGAGCGGCCGCCACCCCCCTTTCGTATGAGGGGCAGGGCGACTGTCTGCGCGGGGAGCAGTACGTGATGCCACCCACCTGCCCGACGAGGGCCGGCCTGCTTTGCCGTCTCCCGGTTCACGGTCCGACGTCCGATGAGGCACCGTGCCTGACTGAACGGTCCCGCGAAGGAGTACGCGCAAGATGTTGAGCTTTATCGCACTGGCGGCCATGGTGGGGGTGGTGATGCTCGTCTGGGACTGCATCGAAGTCGGCCGCAATGACGCCGCCAATCTGGTGAACGCCGTCTTCGGCGCTCGTGTGCTGAAACGCCGTACGGCAGTCGTCATCGCCGGCATCGCGGTTGTGCTGGGAGCGACATTCTCCGAATCGGTGATGGAGACGGCCCGCAAAGGGATCTTCGACCCGACGGTATTGACGATCCAGATGGCCTTGGCGGTGTACGTCAGCGTCTATTTCGTCGACACCGTCATGCTCTATGGTTTTTCCGGATTCGGCATGCCGGTCAGCACGACCGCCTGTCTCGTCTTTGCTCTGGTCGGTGGTTCGCTATTCCTGAATGGCCCTCAGAACATCAGTTGGTCCAAGGTATCCAATGTAATCGTCAGCATTATCGTGTCGATCGCGATCAGTGGCATCGCGTCTTTCATGGTGATGCGGGTGTTCCGGGGAGCCATTCGCGACAAGGTCAAGGACCGCGATACCATCATGCTCCATGGCCCCTGGATCACTGGTGCCATGCTCACCTGGCTCACTTGGTTCCTGGTCTTCAAGGGCCTGCACGATGTTCCCCTCGTCCAGTCGCTCAAGGCGAACACATTCGAAGCGTATGGCGAATGGTCGGTGCTGCTGGTTCTCTGGGGCGCGATGACACTCCTGACTCACGTCGGTCTGGTCGTAACCTATCGCGTTGGCTATAAGTACTTATTCCCGGCCACGGCGGTCCTCGGCATGATCTGCATGGCATTCGCTTTCGGCCAGAATGATCTGGCAAACGCAGCTTCACCGGGCCTGGCAGGCCTTAACCTGTGGAGACATTCCACGTCTCCTACCGAACTGGCGAAGTTCGCCACGGAGATCCCGATCCCAAAGTGGGCACTGTTCAGTTGCGGCGTGCTGATGGCGTCCGGGATGTTTACGACCTACGCGCAGCGGGTCACGCGCGCCGAAGTGAATACGGGAAGCCAGTTCGACCAGGTGGCCCTCTATGCGCCCCAATGGTGCAAGGCCCTGGCGCGGTTCTTCCTCCCCAACCGTGACCGAGTGGTCCCTCTAGCACCGGAGCCGGAACTGACCGAGGAAGGGAAGAAGCTCCATTATGATTCACTGCGCGCCTCGGTCATCACGGGCGTCAGCGCCAGTGTGATCGCGTTCGCGTCAGGGAGAGGGCTGCCAGTCTCGACCACGTACGTCGCCTTCGCCGCGGTCATCGGCTCAGGGCTCTCCGACCGGGTGTTTGCCCGCGGAGATGCCGAAACCAAGATGGGACGAGCCATTTGGGTCGTCACTTGCTGGTTTATTGCCCCGGTGGTTGCCGTCATCGCGACCGGATGTATCGCCTGGCTCGTCTACCATCTGTCGACCGTCGGGCTCTTGCTGTGCCTGGCGCTGAACCTCACCACGCGGTACTACTTCCGTCAACGCGCCGACGCTCACGAACGACGATACCACCAAGATACTCAGAAAACGCCGGTCCACTCGGTGTCGGAACCGAAGACGTCGGCTCACAATCCCCCACAGGCTTGAAGACTCCCGGCAATCGAAGGTAAGCTTGCCTGCGAAACTTGTGACGCTGCTGCCCAGCACATGGTCGGCTGAGCTGCTACATCATCGGGCCGCGTCAGAACCTCACTCTGGCTCTGAGCCATCGACAGTACGACCTGTAAACCACGCCCGCGAACTGGGCCATCTCAAACTGGGCCATCTCAAATGGCACCGCCGAGCGCACGAGGCGCTCGGCGGTGGAGTGGAAGCCCCCAGTACACCTGGAGGCCAACCTGTTTAAACCACCAGAACGGGAGAGGGTTTCGCGGCGGCAAAGAAATTACGCGGTTTCGCCGGTCAGGCGGTGAGCCACCTGGCTGACCAGATCGGCCAGTCGATCGATGTGCTGCTGCTGGGAATGCAGATTCACCATGTTGAAGCGCAGCCAGACCTGACCGTCGCAATGCGTGGTGGCAAACCACGCCTCTCCTTCGCGGCGAATCACTTCGGAGATCGATTCCTGCAGGCGATTGAGGGCCTGCGGATCCCAGCCGGCCGGTTCCCACCGTGCACAGGCGATCGACAACGATCCTCCCGGCATGACGCGAAATCCTCGCTGCAGCAGCTGACGTTCCAGGTCACGAGTCAAGTCGATATTCCGCCGAATGGCCTCCTCGATTATGTTCCAACCGGCTGTACGCAAGCCAAACCAGGCGGCCAGTCCCGATGCGCGGCGCGAGGTCGGCAAGCCGCGGCAGTAGGCCTGGATGTGCCCGGCGTTGGGAATGTATGAGGCGGAGACATCGAACAAGGCACGCGCGGATGCTTCATGTCGCGTCAACAATACTCCGGCGGTCAGTGGCATGAAGAACCATTTGTGCAGGTCCACGGCCAGCGAGTCAGCTAGTTGCAGCCCATCAAACAGAGGGCGGTGCGAGTCCAGCAACGCGGCCGCTCCACCGTAACAGGCATCGACATGCAGCCAGATGGAGTAGTCACGGCAGATCTGAGCGATTTCGCTCAACGCATCCATCGCTCCGGTCCCGGTGGAACCGGCCGTGGCGATCACGGCAAACGGGATCCTATCGTGCTGAATATCCTGTTCGATCTGGTGCCGCAGTTGCCCAACCACCATTTCTCCACGCCCCGTGCCCGGTATTGACGCGATGCAGGCCTCTCCCAACCCGATGACCTGGGCCGCTCGTGCCGAAGAGAAATGCGTTGCGCTCGAGAGATAGATCCGCGGCGGAGCGGTCAGACTGGTCGGCCCCTCGCTCAGCCAAGCCGGAAACCGACAGAACTTGGCAATCTGCAGAGCCTGCAGCGTGGCATGGCTCCCGCCCGGCAGGATCATCCCGTCACCTTCATACTGCAACCGATCGGCCAGCCAACGCACTACTTCACGTTCGGCCGCCGCATTGGCTGGCCCTTGATGCGACGCTCCCCCGTTGTTGTCCAACGCCGACACAACGAGGTCGCCGAGCACCGCTTCTGGCAGCGGCGAAGAATTCACCAGCCCCAGGTACAGCGGATGCGACATGGCGATGCTGGCATCGAGCACCTCCGTCAGTTCTTCCACGCCGCGCTCCAAACCCACTCCCTGATCCGGCAGCGTATCGACAAATCGAGCGAACAAGGCAGCCTGATCGACCTCTGGAGCGACCCGATGTCCCTCCATGCCTTCCCAGTAATCGGCAAGCATCTCAATGATGCGATGCCCCGCTCGGCGAAAACCATCCAACTTCGAATCTGACATGTCCCAGCCTGCTTCAACTCAACTCCTGATCCGATCCGGCCATCCAAGGCTCTCACACAATCGATACCCGCGCTGACTGCAGCGTACACCTCCGCGTGCGAGGCGGACAGGGGAGCTTCATGTCCTGACCGACATGACGTACAAGCTGCTGGCCTATGCGCTGTTGTTTCCGCTCGTGAGCCTGCTGCTGGGCCGGATGATTGCCTGGACTGGACGAACGGTCGTGGCCGACGAGGACATCCTGCAGTTCGTGCGGGAGCCGCTTGGATGGCTGTGCCTGGTCGTGATCAGTGCGTTGTTTGTGGCCATCCTCGCGCTCGAGCAGGTCGCTTGACTGGGAATCGTCGGAGCGGCGCAGGTACCACGTCATCTGGGCGTTCGGCGAGCACTTCTGTTCGCGTTGAAACACAGCTGGCCGGTCCTGCAGACCGCCGCTCTGCTGGGCATCCCACGCGAGGTGGTGGCTCAGTAGACCCCGCCTGCCAACCGCCGGCCGATCGCCCGTGCGAATCACCGGTTCCCGAACACCAGACGGCCGATCGATGCTGCGAGAGCATCACACGAGCGTCGGCTGTCACAACGATCGGGTGGGGAAGGCCCTCAGGCAATGAAGGGTGGGGCGCAGGTTGACGTGGTTTCGTCGTCTGGGCCGGAATTCCGTTCGGGCTGCCGGTTTCGATTTTCGATCTGGCATAGTGCATAATGGGCTCTATCGATCTCCCGTGATCTCCATGCAAAACCGGCACCAGGAAACCGTTTCCATGGGCGTCTTCTCTGGCATCACACTGCTGTGCGTTTGCGCCACGTTCGCGCAGGTCCCGGCCGGGCCGGCGCCGGTGCGGGTGGGAATCGTGGCCTACGAGGATTTTCAGCGGGAATATGGCGAATTCGCTCAACTGCTGGCCCACGTGGCGGGTCGAGCACCGCAGCTGCAATTCGAGCTGGCCGTCGGCTCCTACGGTGAAGTGTTGCAGTGGCTCGACCGGCAACAGATCGATCTGGCGGTTCTCACGCCCGGCGTGTTCGCCGGTCTGCTGACCCAGGAGAACGGAGTCTGGCAGCCTCGCTTGTGCGAGTACGTGGCGACGCTGCAGCTGCCGGCGGCCAACTCCACCTGGTCTTCGCCCCAGCGTCGTCAGAGCGGACGGTTCGACCACTACCAATCGGTCTGCCTGGTCCCGGCCGGGAGCCCGCTGCAAACCAGCGACGATTTGCGGCGGCTGGCGGCCGAAGCGCAGGTGGAGTTCCTGTTTGTCCATCCTCTGTCGGTCTCCGGTCACGTGGCACCACTGGAAGCGCTGCGGCAAGCGGGTGTGCCGACCGAAGGAGCTTCCCGTCGCTTCACCTACTCCCATAGCCAATCGATCCGCCTGCTGACCGATCCCTCGCCGGACCGTTCGACACGAGTGGCGTTTGTGTGGGACGACGCGTCCGGCAGTGATCCCGGTCTGGAAGAGGGGGTGCGTCAGCTACCTCTGCCGGAATTGGAGCAGTTGATGATTCCGCATGATGTGGTGGTGGCGCGGCGTGGTTTTCCTCTCACCGCCTCCTTGCGTGAACTGATGCTGACCCCACCCCCGACACTGTCGCAGCCCCGTTATCAGTTCGTTTACGTCGAGGACTGGCCATCCCGTTACGCCGCCGTGCGGGGGTGGCTCGCGGCCAACGACTGCCTTCCGTCGGAGAGTGACGG
The DNA here is from genome assembly GCA_041752115.1 of Pirellulaceae bacterium. Taxonomy (GTDB): domain Bacteria; phylum Planctomycetota; class Planctomycetia; order Pirellulales; family Pirellulaceae; genus JAJRVM01. The sequence goes on from JBGSHS010000246.1 coordinate 42,110, forward strand.
CGAACGAATCTCACTGGACGAAATCGGGCACCAGCTGCTGCAATACGCCCGCTCTCAACCCCAACCGCCCCGCGTGGCGCTCGTCCTTTCGGGCGGGGGCGCCAAGTGCTCGTATCAGGTCGGAGCCGTGGCAGCGATCGAGGCGAAATTGAGCCAACTGAGACAGGAAAACCCGCAGCACCCGCTGGACATCCAGCTGGTCGTCGGAACATCAGGTGGTGCCATCAACTCCCTCCCGGTAGCGATTGGCGTGTCACGCTCCGCAGCCGGGCGCGCGGCTCTGCACGATACGTGGACCGAGTTGAATCAGTGTGAGATTATCCAACCTCCACTGGCCGTCCGCATCAACATGGGGCTGTGGTTTGCCCTGCTGCAAACGGCGCTGGTGGTCTGGCTGGTGCGGTGGTGGATCAAGGATGAACATCGTCGCGGTTGGGCTTTCGGCGCAGTCTACACGATGCTGGCAGGCATCGAGATCTTGATGGGCTACGCCGCGCCACCTCCCTGGCGTCTGCTCGGCACGAATCACGTGCTGCATCACATGTGGCTGTGGCTGAGTTTCGGGGTGAAGGCTTCTGCGTGGAGTCTGTTTGCGATCGGTGTGGGAGCGATCATCCTGCAGGCGTTGCGGGCTCGGCGCGGAGACCACATTCAGCTCCCCCGGCGATTTACGAAAACGGCGCTGATCACCGGCCTGGTCGGATTGCCTCTGCTGCAGGTCTTCACCATTCTTGTCTGGGAGGAAACGCTGTCTGTGGGAGACGGAATGGAGCGAGCACTGGCCACCAAATTCCCTCCCCTGATCAATCGGCACCTGGAACACGACGGTCAGCCGCCACTGAACGCACCACGCAACATGCTTCCCGCGGAAACGCTGCGGCATGTCAGCCGGCAGATTGTCGCTCAACGTCTCCTGCAGCGAGATCTGGTCATCACCGGCTCATGCCTGGATCAGACAAGCCAGGAGTTACCGTCGGATCTCTACTTTTTCGCGCCGGCCAACGGTGACACCAGCCTGCAACCCTATGGCGAACGAGGGTTGTCTCTCCTGGCCCACCCGGACATCCTGCTCGACGTCATCATGGGCTCCGGTTCGATCTACCCCCTGTTTCCCGCACGGAGCATTCAGGATATCCCTCACCGCGGCGAACAGATCGAACTGGTGGACGGTGGCTTTGCACACAATAGCCCGATTGAGGCGGCTGTCTTGTGGGGCGCCACCCACATTATCCTGATTGACGTCGCACCACGCGGTCGAATTGAGCGCGGGAACTTCCTGCAGAATACCGCGTCGTCGATTCGACATCTGCATCGGCAGGCCCAACTGCTCGACGCCCGCTCGCGTCAACAAGTGACGGTCTTCACACTGGCCCCCGAACCTCCTCACATCTGCCTGATCGACTTCGCCGACAATCTGGTGTCCGCCAGTATAACCCAGGGCGAACGCGACGCCAGCGGCGGTCCAACCGGTTCCCTGCTCCGGTTCCAGAAAGAGGTCGGTACGCCCGTTCTGCACCCGATCGAGTTCCCCTCGAGGCTCTAAACTCCCGACCCGCACTATGCTACGATGCAGTCAGGTTGGAGACGTGATATGGCGAACATGCAGTGCCCATGTGGACGCGAAATCGCAGTGCGGGACAGTCAGGCAGGGACGACCGTGCGATGTGAGTGCGGCCAGGAACTGATCGTTCCCAGCTTGAACGTGCTGCGCAGCGCATGCGCTGAGGGAACGTCCGCCGCAGCAATCGTGAAACCCAGCGACCGTGCTCCCAGCGACCGTGCTCCGATGTCGGAGCACGAACGTCAGTTTCTGGTCTTCTTGACCCACCCGCGCATCCTGCCCCAACGCATCAGCTTTGATGCGGCCAGTCACTTCGTGACGGCCTGCGATCGGGTCGTGCAACACTTCTTCGACTCCGCCGACAAGCATTGCAGCGTCGACCTGCAGGTCTCCGTCGCGATCTTTCCCTCGGGTCAGTCGCTGGTCGATGTGCAGGTACAGCCGACCGACGTACTCGTCGGAGTGATCGGTCAGCTGACCGACCAGCTGCAGCAGATGCCTCGCCCCAAAGTGATCGGGGGCCCCATCGCTTTCACCTTTCGGAGAATCGTGCACGGAGGATCGCCTTCCCCGCCTCGGTTTGAATTCCCGTTTCGGACTCTCCTGCATCGCTCCGCTGAGATCGACAGGTTGCTGATCGAAGCTGGGGTCATGGCACTCGACAGTCGATCTGTCGACACAACTCCTTCCAGCCCTGGCCAGCCATCACTCTGGTCGCGATTGGCAACCCTGCTGAACCGATTCCTTGGCAGGCGATCCACCACGTCGCTTCCGACTTCGTTCAGCCTCCCATCCGATTCGCCGATCACGCCGCCGGCCCGCGACACGCAAGTGAGCGACGCACAGTCCGCCCGCGCCGGGTCGCTGGCCGAGACCGACCAGACAACCGTCCAGGAGCAGCAGACAGTCTTGGCAGTGCTGCAGTCCAGCGATATTGCGGAGGTCGAGTCATGCCGGCAACAGCATCCCCAGGTAAGCCAGCTGTATCTGCATCTGGGGCAGCTTTATGCGCAGCAGAAGAACTACGCCGAGGCGGTTGCCGTGCTGACAGAACTTGTACAGCGGGAGCCTGACAATCCCATCGCATACGCCATGCGTGGGCGATTCCATGTTCTGGCTGGCTCCATGCAACACGGACTGGCCGACTACACGATCGCGATCGAAAAGAATCCGACGGATGCCGAAAGTCGAGCGGCCCGAGCCATGATCTACCTCGAGCTGGAGGCGTGGGAATTCGCCGAAGCCGAACTGACCGCGGCGATCAAGCTGACGCCGATCCAGCCTCAGCTGTACGTCGAGCGGGCTCGCGTACGATATGCCCAGCAGAAGATCGGCGATGTGCTGCACGACCTCGATCACGCACACGGACTCGATCCGTATCACGTCGACGCGTATATGCTCCACGGCTGGACGCTGCAGCACCGCCCGAATGCCACGCTGCAGGATATCGAAGATGCCACCGGTCACTACAGTCACGCCATCCAGATCGATCCGCAGAACACCGCCTATTATCTGCAACGTGCCGAAGCGTATGTCAGCCAGAGCAAATTCGCTCTGGCCATCGCCGACTGCGATTCTGTTCTGCAGCTCGACGAAGCCAGTGCGGTCGCACTGGGCATTCGAGGGTATGCGCACCAGCAACTCGACAACCTCGATGAGGCGGTGACCGACTGCAGCCGTGCCATTGAACTGGGACTGCGATCGGCCGCCGTCTACGTCAGCCGGGCGGTCGGCTACGCGGCACAGGGGCAGATCGAATGGGCATTGGCCGACTGCGATACCGCCGTGGAACTTGCTCCCGACTACGCTGTCGCCTTCAACTACCGCGGCATGCTGCGGCTCGGACTGGGTGAGGTGGAAGCGGCCACCGCCGATTTCGTCGAAGCCTGCCGACTCGCTCCCGACTGGTCCATCCCCCGCTCCTATCGCGCCGACGCTCACCGTCTGCAATCCGAATACGAACAGGCCATCGAACAGTACACGCACAACATCGAGATGGAACCACGCAATGTGACAGCCTTCATCGGTCGGGCACTGGCCTGGATGGAAAAGAACGAACTGGACAAGGCGGCACAGGATCTCACGCAAGCCCTTCACATCGATCCGCAATGTGCACCGGCCTACTTTCACCGAGCCGAACTGTTTGTGCGGCAGGAGCGCTATCGCGACGCCCTGGCCGATCTCAATCAGACCATCGCATTCGACCCGAATTTCGCTCCCGGATACCATGCACGCGGGCAGGTCTTTCTCCAGCTGCAGATGAATCAGGAAGCGCTGAACGACTTCAGCCGGCTGATCGAACTGCACCCGTCCTGGCCCGGAGCCTACCTGGGGCGAGCAAACGCCTGGATCCACCTGGGAGATACCCACAAGGCCGCGGCCGATTACCAGGAAGCCGCCAACCTTGATCCCGGTTCGACGGAAGAACTGTTGGTCCATCGACTGATCGTCGAAGCACGGCACGCACACCAACAGGAATCGTATGAGCTCGCCATCGCCAAAGCGACCGAAGCATTGGAACGGGACGAGCGATGCCTGCCGGCCCTCGCAACCCGCGCCGCCAGCTATTGGTACTCCGAGTGCTTCGTCGAAGCCGCGGATGATTACACACTCCTGGTCGAACTGGCGCCACAGGCGATCTTCGCCCTTGTCGGACGCGGCCAGGTTTACGCCGAGTTGGGAGAATACGAAGCGGCACTCGTCGATCTCGACAAAGCGGTCTCTCAGGAGCGTGCAGCCCACTCCCAGACCGGCCTGGCCTATGCACTCAACGGTCGAGCGCTGGCCTACGCCGGCCAGCAACGATTCGACGATGCGGAACGCGATTTTGCCGAGTCGATCAGCCTGCGTCCCGATAATGGCTGGGTCCATTACAACCACGCGCTGATGTTCCACCGGCAAGATCGACTCCCCCAGGCCGTCGCCTCGTTCCGCCAGGCACTCGCCGCCTCGGATCCTCCACTGACCAAACGCAAACGAGAACGAGCGGAGGCGTTTCTGCGGCAGCAATCCTGAACGAACGATCGCCTGCTGCGACGAGCCGCTGGCAAAAGGACGAATGACGTGACGAATGACGAATGACGAGAGACCCAATGACGAAAGAGAATCGGCGAGTCAACCGTCGAGCCGGAAGCGTGCTTCTGTCAGTTGTGGAGTGAGGGCGGTGGCCACTGAGAGATCCGTCATTCCCTCTTCCATTCGTCATTGGGTACTTCGTCATTACTTCCCCGTGCCCCCCTTCGCTTGAGCATCTCACCTGCCGGGACGGGAAGGGGTGTGAGGATCGGTCCCTGAGAGGGACCGTTGCTAGCGTTTCGCCTGGTTTTCCCATTTGAGCAAGACGACGAGTGTGGTAGAACTGGCGACCCGCATCCGACAGCTCGCGCCGCTGTGACGGGAAAGTGGCAACCACCCCGAGGAGGTTGGGGGGGAATCGCCCTGACGGCCCCTCCCGCACTCCGGCACGGATTCCAGAATCGGCTCCCAAGAACTGGCCCAGGAGGGAACCTATGACGGCCCCACGCCTTGCTTGGCTCATCGCGCTCTTCGGCATCCTGTTCTTACCGGTCACTGCGGCCGATGCGGCCGGGTTTGCCATGAGTGACAATTTCACGGTACTCACGTCCGACTGGCCGTCGCCCGGTGAGGCCAATCAGTACGCCCAGGAAGTGCTTCAAAACGCCGAACAATGGCGGATCGACATTGCTCGAGAGTGGCTTGGCCAGGAGCTGCCACCGGGTGTCGGCCAGACCACGGTCAACGTGTCGCTCGCAACGGAGCGTGATGCGGGACTGACCTGGGCAAAGGACGATCCGCGGCGCCGCTACCATACGCTGTACCTGACGACATCCCCCGAACGGGCTTTGGGAGGCACGTTGGCGCACGAAATGGCGCACGTGGTACTGGCAACCCGTTTTCCCCATCCTCGCCGACTGCCGGCCTGGATGGAGGAGGGAATCGCCAGCCGCTACGATGACGATGATCGCGTGCAACTGCGTCAACAGCAGATCGACTGGATCGTGCGGACCGGCAACTGGCCGCGAGTGGACGGATTGCTGTCGGCGAGTAATATTTCCGCCCGCGACAAACAGGCGTACGCTCTGGCGGCATCTCTGATCGATTTCCTACTCTCACTCAATGCCGACAAGCAAGTGATCCTGGAATTCGGACAGCACGCCAGCCAGGCCGGTTGGGACGCGGCGTTGCGCAAGTACTACCACATCCAAGACGTCAGCCAGCTACAGACTCGGTGGCAGCGGTGGCTCACTTCCTGAGCCATTGAGCGATGTGACTGACGGGCCGGCCGAGCCGCTCACTCCCGGTATGCCTTGCCTTCTCCGCTCGCGAACGTCGGCCTATACTGGAGTTGGAGGACGAGCATATGGCAGACGATCGGTCCATCGAGAGTCATGAGGTTGGCGGCGCCGAGTTTGTACTGGGGCAACGATGGGTTCGTCGCGAGGAGAGTGAAGAGGGGCAGGTCGGCTCTGCCGCGCGATACTCCTACGAGATGAAAATGGGGCGGCAGACCATCCGGCTCGATCCGATCGCGTTTCGCATCCTCAACGTTCTGGCCGCTCGTCCCTATCAGGCGTACACTCGGCGGCGATTGGCCGAGGCAGCCAGTACGCCCCGCCAGAGCGTGACCGAAGCGTCCATCGACGCCCATGTCACTCGACTGCGGGAAGCTCTGGGCTTCTTCGGTGACTACGTGCAGACGGTCCCGTATATCGGCTACCGTTTCAAGGCCTGATTCGCCCCGTGCACCCGCCGCCATCACTCGCTTCTACGTGTTTGCCGAACTCCCCTCGGCCCCGGCTTTCCTCCCCATCCTCCCAACTCTGCTCCGGGAGAGCCTCGGCAAACAAACCGTAGCGAAAGTGTTGAATCTGCGGGCCTGGTGGCTAGACTGAGGGGTAACTGAACATGGCTGCTGTCAGAACCCCTGCTGACCACGGAGTCAGGCTCGATATCACTCATTTGGGAGTCATCATGATGTTGCTGCGCAATCTGGGAATCTGTGTGCTGGTGCTGGTGCTGGTAACGCCCTTGGTCGCAGCCGCGCAGGAGAAGGTTGCCAGAACGAAGACCCTCGAGGAACTGACGCAGGATGTGCAGTTGCTGCAATCGCAACTCAAAGGGACGGCCGAGAACCTCACGAAGCTGACAGAGCAGGTCGGCTCGAACACGCAGGCCATCGGTGAAAACAAGACGGAACTCTCGAGGGTAAAAGACATCATCAACGAGGAGATCAAGAAACAGCAGGAATTGCTCGGCCGCATCGAAGCGCTGACGAACCTGCAGCAGGAGCAGTACACCCAACAGCAGCAGATCCTCGACTCGATCGCCGGTAAGGACCGGGAAGGCAATGACGTGCTGCGTCTGAGTGCCACCATGGCCAGGAGCGAAGAGTTTCGCGAAGACCTTCGCAAGGCAGTCCATGAATCCATCCAACAGAACGGTGAGGTAGTCGTGCACAACCGCATGTCGAGCTTCCAGTGGATCAAGGTCAACCAGACCGACTACGGGATCCCGGCCGGTGAGATCCTGACGCTGAAAGTCCCGGTCGGAACCGTAACTGCCCAGTTGCCCGGTCAGCGCCTCACGAACTGGACCGTGGCGGCTCCCAGCTACCAGCAGAAAATCGACATCGTTCCCGAGCAACCAGCCGCGGTCACCACCTACCGTCCCATCTCATCCGAACCGCTGGCACCACGGCCCGCTTCGTCGGCTGCATCGGTCTCCGCGAGCCCAATCTACACAAGCCCAATAGAGACCTATTACGTGGATCCCGTCACCAGTGCCTACCTGCCGTCGCTGGGTTGGTATGTGTGGCCGTACTAAACGACTGTGCGCGATTCGGCCCCACCGACACGCCATGACGAATGACGAAGAACCCAATGACCGGTGCAATGACGCATGCCGCATGCCGAATCAAATGGGTTTGAATATTCGACGAAAAGTGCTTGGTGCTCAACGGTGGTTTTCTCGGTCATCTTTCGTCATCGGAAATTTTCTCATTCGTCATTGGCAGCGGAGCGTCGCAACGGCGTGATCGTTGATTCAGGGGGCCGGCGTGTCTGTCGGCTGAGGGATAGCCTTCAGCACGCAGTCGTCGAAGATGGCGGCTCCCTGCTGCCAACTGCACTCCAGATGACTTGTCAGAGTCAGACGCACCTGGACGGTATTGGCCTCGGTCGTGAACGTGGTGCGGACCAATTCGAAATTCTCGCTGGCCTTTTCCACACCGACCCGGGGATGACTGACCAGCACCTGTCCCTGGGAATCCAGTTCCTGAATGACGATCCCGGCAAAATCCTGGCCGCTGGCTCCGAAACCACTGCCATTGCCTTGTACGTCGAGTCCGAGAATCCAGGCCGACGCCTCGAACGATTGACCGGCATCGACAGTCACATCCTGAGACAATTCGAGCGTTCCGCCACCGTCGGTCACATGACTGATCGCCTCTTGACCACGCAGCATGTGTGGTCGCCGCCACTGGTAGATCGACTCGGGGTAGATATAGCAGGCGATGCCGGGCGAGTACGAGAACCGCCAGGCTCCCCGCTCCCCTTGCGTCCCATGCTCAATGCTCCGTGCCGCCGGGAAGCCCTGTTCGAAATCACCATTGTGCAACAAGTTGTCAGTCGGTAGCGGAGTGAGCGCGAAGTCGCGGCGATTCTCTCCCGCTTTCAGGCGCACGACGTGCGACTGGTCATAGCAGCCCTGCTTGGAGGCCTGCACGTCGAGTTCCAGCAGATCCGACAGGTTTCGGACCACGAATACCCCATCATCGCCGGTCAGCGTTTTCTGATGGCCGACGGTGATCAGTGCACCAGCCAGGGGCCGCCCGCTGCCCGAGATCGCCGTCGCTCCAGTCGTCGATGGCCAGTGGCGTGATCGTTCCATCGTCAGCGATCTTCCAGTGGCCGCTGTAGAGGAAATGGGGCAACGGCTCGATCGAGTTCTCCCGGGTCGTCCACGGATACCGCTTGAGCGTTTCGGCCGCCACGCGAATGCGGAAGTCCAGCTGGCCGTTCTGCGCAGTGTACCATGGAGCGATCACTCCGTGCTCGTCGTGCACTGCCGCATGAGCGTAATAGCGATCCTTGGTTTCGGCGGCATGGGTTCTACCGCAGCTCAACACCAGCGCGGTCCCCCAGACCACCGCGACACACACTCTGGCCGTTTCGGGCAGAAA
>JBGSHS010000247.1:0-13737 GCA_041752115.1 Pirellulaceae bacterium
CTCTCGCGGCCGCAGCCGGGCAGGTCGCGCGTCCTGGTCAGGCGGTCGTCGTCGGCAGCGGTGGCCGTCTGGTCCGAGGATCCCCGCAGGTCGAAACGCACATCAACTCTTGGCTTTGTTCTTGCCCCAGAAGTTGAGCCAGCGGCCTTTGCCTTCCGCGTCGGCTTCGTCACCGGCTTTGGCTTCGCCCGAGAGTTCGTCGGCCAGCGCGATCAGTGACTGGGTGATCCCGGCCCGCGGTGCCTGTTCGATCAAAGGGACTCCATTGTTGCGCATCTCAACCATCACGCGATAGTCGTTGGGCAACCGCCAGAAGATGTCGCGTCCGATGGTCTCTTTGGCCTTTTTCAAACTGATGTGTCCATTGTCCAGTCCGATGCGGTTGACCACGACGTGGACTTTGTCTTTGAGACCCTCGACCGCTTCGAACGACATCATCAGGCGCACGACGTTGCGGAGGCAGGGGAGGTCGAGCTGGGTGACCAGGAGTACCTGGTGGGCCGCTTCCAGGGCCGTCATGTCAATGCGGTTATAGGCCTTGGAGAGGTCGATCAGAACGTGCGAAAACGTGGCCTTCAGCAATCCGAACACGCGCTGCAGGCCCTCCGGTGTGATCAGCGAGATGTCTTGCAGCTGTACCGGGCGCGGGAGCAGATAGAGTCCGGACGAGTGTTTGGTCATCGACCGTTTGAGCAATTGGAAATCGAGTCGCGAGATGTTCTGCACGACGTCTAACAGGGTGTAGTCCGGAATGGTGTCAAGAAATACATCCGCGTCGCCCAGCGACAGATCGAGGTCGATCAAGGCGACCGAGTTGGCTTCGTTGGAGGCCAGGATGCAGCCCAGATTCACGGCCAGACTGGTCGATCCCACTCCCCCGGTCGCACCGGCCACGGCCAGCATGCGGCAGCCGCGGGCTCGTCCGGTGACGCCACCGTGGCGCAGAGCGCCGATCCGCTCCAGCGCGTGCACCAGTTCTTCGATTCCCACCGGCTGCGTAAGAAACTCTTTTGCACCGGCGCGCATCGCTTTGAGGATCAGCTGGCCGTCGGAACTGCTGCTGACGACCAGGATACTGCATTCGGGAGAGGCGTCACGCAAGTTCTGGATCAGGGTCAGCGCCTTGCCTGGGTCGGTATCGATGCCAATCACACCGATGTCGGGATTGGTTTGAGCGACAATGTCGACGAAGAACTCGTAGCGGGACGACTCGGCTTCCAGCCAACACATGTCCATACCCAGGAGCATCGATTTGAGTGACTCCCGGGTATGGTCATTCGGGTCGACAATGGCCAGGCGAAGCACATTCGTCATGGTGGCGACGCTTTCTGCTGAGCGGAACAACAAATCGATGTAGCAGCTACTCCAAGGCCAACTATTTCAGGTTATCGTAGCCCACCGGACCGATCAGAGCCGGCTTCTGGGGTCCCGCCGCGGCTGTCCTGACCGGACGCGTCGACCGCTGGGCCGACCTGGCCGTTGACGCTCCGCTCTTGGGAACGCCGTGCTGTGCGGCCTGATCGTAGACCGGCTCTTCGATGACGGGGACTTCGTGCGGATGAGCCTCGTGAGGGACCATTAATTCGTTGCCGCTGTGATCGCCCTGGCACTGCGGGCAACTCCCATCGTTGCAGCATTTGGGAACTTCCAGATAACCGCGGAAGTAGAGCTCAACGTCGTTCGGGGTCGTGGTCGTTTCGCCCGGGCCGCAGGGAGGTAGCTCTTCCGGATCGCTGGCTTCGATGAACTCCGGCGTGACCATGATTAACAGCTCGACTTCGTTGGTCGTTTCTGCCACACGCCGGAACGGGACGCCGAACCAGGGGAGATCGGCCAGCCACGGAATTCCGCGGTTCTGCGATTCCACTCGCTGCTGGATCAGGCCGGCCAGCGCCAGCGTTTGTCCCGCTTTCATCTCGACGGCGGTGTCGACCCAGCGTGTCCGCAGAGCCGGTACACTCATGTCGTTGATCACCACGCTGCGCGACGGGTCGATTTCGCTGACCTGAGGACGGACTTCCAGTCGCAGGTTGCCATTGCCCAGCACGATGGGGACGAAGTCCACACGCGTTCCATACTGGCGGTACTCAATCGAGACAGTACCCAGGCTCTGCGGCACGATGATGGGGAACTCGCCGCCCGAATTGAAGCTGGCGGGGCGTCCGCTGATCGTCACCATCTGCGGTTCGGCCAGGACCTTGATCAGGTTGTTCTGGCGCAGCGCGTCGATGAAACCGTAGAACGCCCGGTTGCCGTCCACGATCCCGAAGCGGACGGTGTCGCCCCCCGTGGCGAAGACCGAATTGGCGGTCGTGCCACCCGACAACAGACCACTGACCGACTGAACCACGAAATCCTCTCCGTCCAGATACGCCCAGTCGAAGCCGGCCTGCCGCAGCTTGGTGCGGGAGACTTCCATCACCTTCGTCTTCAACAGGATCTGTTGAACACCGCCGATCGTCAAGTTATTGACGACGTTCGGGTAGTAATCCTCGGCAATCCGGACGATGCTGTGCACCATGGAAGGACTGGGAACGTAACCCGACAGATAGACGCTGTTGGACAGGGGGCGAACCCGTACATTGGCGTCGGGGAACTCGGCCTTGATCAGCATCTGCAGCTGACGTCCGTCCGGAGTGACCACCACGTCCACCGTGTAGAGGTTCTTGTTTTCATCCCACACATTGAGCTGAGTCACTCCGGGTTGGAGTGCTGACAGCTGCACCTGGTTCGGAGAGATCGGTGTGGCTCGCACCACTTCCGGATTGTTGACCAGCAGGCGGGGGATCTTGTGCTCCAACGTCAGAATACGGCTGGTGCTAACCACCATTTCCAGTCGCTGCGTGGGGCCGTTGATGCTGAAGGTCACCTGCTGTGCAGGCAGATCCTGGATAACCGGGGGCGAATCCTGCCCCCGTGCCGGCGTGACTGAGTATGTGACGAGGGCCCATGCGGAAACGAGGCCGACGATGGCGGACGCTGCCGCCCAGCGTTGTTTGGACATCCGTGTACTTCCTTGCGTCGTCTACGAAACGCTCTAAGATCTTCCGTTGAGCGGGCACCCATTCCCGCCGCACCGAAACCGCGTCACCCGAGGTCTGCCCCCTGGTTCCTGCGATCTTGCCACCGCGAAACGAACTGGCTGGACCTGTCGTGATTCGTGCCGCTGTCGGCAGACCGGCGTAGTACCGCGTCGTCTTACGCCTGGATCGTGGTCCGCCCCCCCGCGACACGCAATGACAAGCTCGTGTCAGTCGCTCGCTAATGGATCATCTGTCCCCGGACCTTGGTCATCCGGAGTCGAATCTTGCTGTGCAGGTTCGGCGGCCGGCGCGTCGGGCGTCGGCGCTCCATCTGCATCTGTATTGTTCGGACTTCCCGTCGGGGCTGCCGCCGGAGTGGACCGCAACCCGTTGAACGGCACCTGGTTGCCGGCCGGAGTCCCTGTGCCCGTGCCGGTCATTCCCGGCGAACCCTGTTGAGGCAAGCTCTGGTCATTGTCCCAGGTGAACTGCGTACCGCCGTCAGGTGTCAGCACCGTCATCTCCCAGGCCGGTCCCGCTGGCGATACGTCGGTCGCAGCCGAGGCGACCATCGACTGCGCTGGCTGACTGCTCTTGAGATTCGACAGCAGCTTGGCGAAACTGCCAGCCGCCGACGCGAGCTGCGACGCGGGAGCCAGATCGCTGGCCGACTTCTTGTCCGCATCCTCCGAACGCTGGCCGAACAGATTCTCGATCGTCGCGTTCTCGGCGTTCGCCGTGGTCTCCAGCGATTCGTTGGGACGTCGCAGGGCCAGCCGCAGCGTGCCCAGCTCCGTGGCTAACATCAGCTTGGCCACCTGCTCGTAAGGCACCAGCACCGACACCGTCTTGGCCGCGATCTGCTTCCCCTCAGGATCCGTCTCCTGTTCGGTTTCCGAATTCACCGCGAACACGCGTACGTTCCGCAGAATTTCTCGTGTGCCGGTCTTGGGAATGTCCTGGTTCTTGCGGAAGTAGCCGTAAATGTCCACACGATCACCGGGATTGACCAGTCCGGAGACGGCGGTGTCCATCTGCACCTTCAAGCTGCAGACACGAAACCCCTCGGGGATCTTGATGGCCGGGCCTTCGAGCTCGTTGACCAGCTTGGCCTGCAGGATCGGTTCTCCCTCATAGAAACGGACCCGGGCGAAACGCTCCTGGATCTCGTCGAAATTGAAGATCGCACCCTCCGGCACCTTGGACTTGGGCCAGTCCTCCACACGCACGTTGGCGGCGGTGAGTTGATCATTGGCATCAATATCCGCTGTGGCGACGTAGATCTGGACCGTCTCCAACGCCGCGTTGCCTGAGTTCGCTCCCCGCTCCATTACCTGGCTGATGGCGATCGATGCCACGAGACCGCAACCCAACGCGATCAGGATCAGAACCATTGATTTGGCACGCATTGTGTTTCCTCTGCCCAGTCACTTTGCCGTGGCTTCCGCTTCGCTGCCCTGTCAGCCGCCTCCTCCGCATGGTGGCGGCGACACGTCGCCCTACTGTACACTCTCACGCCGCATGACCGTGGTGGCCGACAGCGTCTTTCCGCCAAGGTACATGGGCGATGGCAGCCAGCTGACCTGACTAAAAGGGATATCGACCGTTACGGTCACAGGATCTCCAAACTCGGCGTCTTCCGGATTCGTCGGAGTAACCGTTATGTTCGCGCCTTGAATTCCGCCGCTGTTGAGGTACTGCGTGACGATATCCACCACGTCCTGGTGGTTGGATCCGTCAAGCACTCCACAACGAGCGCCTTCGCGCGAGGCGTTGGTGATGACCTGCTGCACCATCACCATCCGCCCATATTCGATCATTCCAAAGACGAGGAGCAGGAACACGGGCGCGACGACCGCAAACTCGACGGCCGCCGCACCTCGTCGTTTCTTTCGGTACGATCGGCAGAGTTTGTCCAACTTCCGCGCAGATGTCGTTAAGCTCAGTGCAGGTTGTGCGTTATCGCTAATTGATCTGTTTTTGCTGCTTTCTCTATTTCGTTGTGGCTCGGCGGTCATATGAGCATTCCCATCCAGGCAAAATAGGCAATTGACCCGATCGCGATCGGGATCCCATAGGGCAGCAGCAGCATGGAACTCTTCCGCTCGGCGGCAATCTGGGAGAGCTGGTTGGGATCGCGAATCGTCATGATCTCACTCAGAATCAGCCAGAACTGGTTGGCGTGTTTCCGCCAGGCACGTCGCAACACGACCATTCCCACCGCCAGCACTGCCCCGACGATAGCTGTGGCGCAGAACGCATAAAACGTATGGGTAGCATGCACCCAGGCCCCCACCCCGGCCAGCAACTTGACGTCGCCAGCACCCATTCCACCGATGGCGTAGGCAGGCAACAGTAACAGCAGGCCGACCACCATTCCCGCCAGGCTCCAACCCAAACCCATCCACCACGGCTCGCCCGCCCAGGCGGCTGCCAGGGCACTGTAGATCCAGCCGCTGATGATCATGGGGAAAGTCAACCAGTTGGGAACCTTCAGCTCGAAGCCGTCGATGACGGCCGCCAGGATCAGAAACAGGGTGACGACCCAGACGGCCCAGTGTTCACCGACCGAAGCTGCAAATGCTGTCAGCGTATCCATCGTCGATCTACCTCCGCGTACTCTCGTGTTCCTGTCTTCTCCCACCGGCTCCGAGCGACTTGGCCGCGGCGCGGGGGTTAGAACCGCAAACTCAGCAGGCAACTGATGACGGCTGCCACTACCGTGAAACAGTAGCACACCATTTCCAGCGCACCGGCCATCGCGTCTCCAGGAAGAGGGAAATACATCGTGAGGCTCCTTCTACTCTCTGCTCTGCCGGGTTGCTTTCTCATTCGGTCTGGATCTGCAAAATCCCCCTGCGACGCTTCCGAAAAGCATCGCAGGGGGTTTACGTCGCAAATCACAAATTGTCAGCGGGGTTTCCGCCGTGACTAGCTTGAAGCACTCAGCTGATCGGCCACGTTCTGGAACGTGCCGCTCGCGTTGTTACCGATCGAGGTAATGGCGGTCAAGCAGACAATAATGATCAACGCCAGCATCACGGCGTATTCAACTGCTGTCGGGCCGTCTTCCGATACGAGGAAACGTTGCACTTTCTGAGCTAGATACTTCATTACTTCCTCCAGATTCTGGATCGTCCGCCGACTGTCAATTTCGTGGACTCGGCTGCGGACCTAACCAATGTGAAAAGGTACTTTACGAATTCTGTTCGCGCGGCTGTCGTGTCATGGATGTGGATTGCGACGCGCGGACGGGAATTCGCGACAAACAACTCGTTGCCCCTTCCTCTTCACCGGATCTGGTGTCATGTCGTCACCAGGCAGCGCCTGGCCCAACGATCAGCACCCATTCGGCAGCCCGGCTGTCGCTTCGCAGGAAGTGACCCGTGGCTTTGCGTTGCCGGTCTTGCGACCGGTTTGCCCTTTCGAGGATGTGAGGCTACACAGTCACGGAAAGCTGACCGCATGTGATACCGGAGAACTCCGGAACAAATCTTCACTGACGGCTGCTGTCCGCACGGCCTGCTGATCAGGTGTCTGATTGCCTGCCGCACTTGAAACCTATGTCAGATTGAAGCGGTGTCAAATTGACGGCTTGAGAAAATCTGTAACTTTTCCGGAAATTATTCTGACGCCGCGCAGTGAGATCGTCCGAGTTGGTTTGTCAGCTTCAAGTTGCGTCGCGCAGGATGCTGCCCTCTCACAAGGAATCAACGTCCCCTCGGGCCGTGCAAGAATTCGCCGCAGCTTGGATCCAACAGGCGGCACATGGCCTCAGAACTCGCCCGTGCATCAACGGACGGCCAGGTTCCATCGGGATGATCCGCACAACCGGCAGAGTGCAGGACCAGATCCTTGAGACTCGGATACTCCACGGCGTGTCATCGGCCTGACCAAGGGGAGGACATAGTCCTCAACGCCAAAGAAGTCCCGCACCGAAGAAGACCGCTTGGTTAATGAGCTCGGCAGTGATCGCTCTCGTCGAAGCTTGCTCGCCAAATCGCTCTGCCAAGCCTGTTGCTCGCGTCATTCGCCATTCGGTCATTCGTCATTTTCTCTCGGCCTCGCTGGATCGACTGCGGATCTCGAGTGAACATCGCGCACGCAACGGAACCCGATCGTGGCGCAGCGGTCAAGTCCGGGGTACATCAGAATGAACTTGGCGTGATGTTCGCATGGCTGAGGGCCGCCGTCAGTGTACCAGAGGCTGGCCGTCGCCGGATCGGCCTTGGGATCGAAATAGCTTCCACCCCGGATCATGACGTAGCGAGTATGCCGATCGTTCCGGTAGCTCTCGGTCCATTCGTACACATTGCCTGACATGTGGTAGCAGCCGAAGGGGCTCCGGCCGTTGGGACAGGTGCGCGCTCCCATCGTATGATCGCCCGAAAGATTCACCCGCTCAGTGGTGGGTTCTTCGTTGCCCCACGGCCATTTGCGCCCATCCAGGCCTTGGGCAGCGAGATGCCATTCTTCTTCGGTGGGGAGTCGCTTGCCGGCCCACCTGGCATAAGCTCGTGCATCGTCCAGATCCACATATACCACGGGATGATCGGCCAACTGCGGTGGCATTATTCCTTCTGGCCAGTGCTGGAGGAAGTTGACGCGACAGGCCGGCTGGTAACCGGTCGCTCGCAGGAATTCGTCGAACTCCGCATTGGTCACCTCCGCCTCATCGATCCAGAACGGATGGACCTGCACCGGCCCGACGTTGTGGTGCAGCGGTTCCGACCAGTTCCATTCGTTGTACTTGACCCAATCGCGCGGATCGGTCGTCGGATCAGGATGACAGCCCGGTTCGCGCCGCGCGTGCTGAATATGCATCGTGAGCATGCCACCAGGAACATAGACCATGCCGGCTGACGCTTGGCGACCAGTTGTGGGGGAGGTCCGGCATACGGGCTGGGGATACACCACCGAATCGACGACGTTGCGCAGATCAACCTGGGGCTCGCCTCGCCAGGCATCCTGTTGTTGTCGCTGCATCAGACGCTTGAGGCGGTCGTCGGTGCGGCTGGTAACGAGTATTCCGCCGAGTCGTCCGATGGAGCCAATGACCTGACGACGGCCATCGGGAAGGTGACGCAGCTGAAGTTCTCGGCCTTGCCACAGATCGAATGCTTGTGCCGAACTGTCGAGGCCGGAGAGGGTCAGCAGCGGAGCATCCGACCGTTCTTCGCCGTGGTTGACGAGGGTGAAGAGGGCCTGGCCGTCGTGCGTCCAGCGGTGCGCGAACAGTTCCGGTTGATCGGTCGGATAGAACGGTTGCCAAGAGCCCGCGACGAAATACTCCTGGTACGTTCGCAGAACGCGTACGGCGCGACTCCACAGCATCCGGTCACGCACGCGCCAGGGATTGTAGGCACCGAAGATATTCTCCCAGATCATCATGCCGCTGCCATTGAAGAACGCGTTTTCAATCTCCTGGTGGTGCGGATCCTGCTCGTGCGGATGCAGGCCCTTCCAGCGGCTGATCTGCAGTTCCATATGGCGTGGTTCGATCCACTTGTGATGCAGCAGGCTGGGCTCGGCAAACGGATTGACGCCAAACTGGTACCAGGAGCCCATGAGCGACGACAGGTCAGCCACGGATGGAAAGATCTCGGGTACGAAGGCGACTCCCGTACGCTGCTGATCCACGAGTGTGCGGAGCTCTTGCGAGCCGGCGGCCATCGTATCGAGGAAGATGCCATCAACATCCATGGCGGCAACAATGTCGGCCAACGACTGCAGCGTCGAAACGGGCTCACGCCTGGTCGCCAGATCCCAGGGGTTGTAGTTGATATAGACTTTGACGCCATGCTGTTGGAGGTCGTGGACAAGCTGACGCATCCCGTCCAGTCCGCCTGGCATGTCGCGGTAGAAGTCGAACTGATTGCGCTGATCAACGCCGATGCGCGGATAGGCATGCCACAGCAGGACGGCATCATAGCCGCCGAACTCCCGCTCTCCGTCCGCCAGGAACTGGTCCACCAGGAATCGTCCCGACTGCGGATCGAAAAACGACAGATCGTACATGAAGGTGAAGTGGCAGGCGAAACTGGTCGCCAGCCACTGGAGGTCGGTCCGATCGTAGAGGCTCATGTCCAGCGGCTGAGACGGTGACGCGGCTTGCGCGATCGCTCGGTTTCGTTCGTCGCTCGATCGCAGCGCGACACGTCGCAGGTACATCCGGCCTGGGCGCGGATTGTGCGTGCCGTCCATCCCGAAAATCGGTCGCACCCAGGTGGTTTCCGGGTTGAATGTCGGCATGTCCAACTGAACGGTGACGGTGTGCCATTGTCCGTCCTGAGGAATCTCAACGGATGAGAGCACGGTGCTCCAGCCGGTCTTGTGATTGTCGCCAGTGTCGTGCAGGTCCAGCGCCAGGCAGAGCTCGTTGTTTCCCTCGACCGAGAGCACCTCAAACTGCCAATCCGTCCGCTCGCCGCTCTGGAACGTCAGACGCCTGGCCAGTGGCTCATCCAATCGGAGCCAGCCGCGGACACCCTGGAAGTCGAGCTGAAATTGGGTGGCGGCCGGGTGACGCTTCACCGCCTCGCGATAATCTGTCAGCGCGGTGAGCCACTGCTGGTAATCCTGATCCGGCCGAGGAGGAGCGATCATGCCGGGATACGGGCCCAAATAACCGATGCGCAGCTGCGACTCGCTTTCCGCCGCCGAGATGCCTCGGCAATCGTCGCTGGGAACCAGCAGCGACGGATCGAACTCGACATACTGCTCGGCGTCGGCCGCCGCGGCGAAAAACGCCAGGACCAAGGGAGCGAGACAACGATACCAGGTGGCGTTCATCGGGGAATTTCTCTCGAGGTGTGCCGGCAGATGATGTCGCCTCAGGCGACTCCCTGCCATCCTATCCGGTCGCTCGCCGGGTCTCAACATCGGGCCACCGCCACGCCTGCTCCGGTGGCACGCACCGCGCGCGGAAAGAAAGTAGGCTCACGCCAAGGCGCAAAGGCGCCAAGGAAAGGAGGCGCAGAGGAGAAGAGGCGCAGAGGAGAAGAGACGCAGAGGAGAAGAGACGCAGAGGAAGCGGCACCGACGATGCCCGGACCTGACGGCGAATCGCCGGTTGCTGGAGGGATAATCACATGTACACTCCCTCCGTTTCATTAGCTTGATGGCGATTCGCGATGCTGTCCCCCTCTGTAGGATTGGTCCATTCTGGGCTGAAAGCTCAGCTCGCGAGGCGCCTCATGATGAAGACCATCTCTCAGGTCCGCGAAAATAATCGAATACGGGACCTGAAAGGTCAATTCGTCGGCCAAAATCGTCGCGCAGCGAGCAAGTCGAGTGGCAAAGGTGAAAGCCAGCACTAGAAAAAAAGGCCACAAATTCGCCAGAGAGCCTTGCTTTTGAGAAACGCCAGCAGGAGAATCACGGGCGTTGGGGGCGGTCTAGGAAGTCTGTGATGCGAATGAGGGCTGACAGGTATGTAAAGGCTTTCGTGTGAGAGTTC
Organism: Pirellulaceae bacterium; assembly: GCA_041752115.1. Lineage (GTDB taxonomy): Bacteria > Planctomycetota > Planctomycetia > Pirellulales > Pirellulaceae > JAJRVM01. The sequence continues at coordinate 10,483 of JBGSHS010000247.1, forward strand.
CGTGTGTTTACTTCAATAGAGGAGAGAATGCTCATGCCCAAATCACGTCTTGGTCTTGTCTTCTCGGTATCTGCGGCTTTGATGCTTGTCCTTGCATCAGGGCGCACCTGCCAGGCGGCTATGGCAGAGTACACAATTGACTCCAGCCAAAGTTCGCTGACACTGTCAGGTAGTTTTACGTCCGGTGTCAGCATCGACTTCGAACAACAATTGCCCGGTTCGTTGGTCACCAATTATAGTGGGACAATTGTTGGTGATCTTTCTGGCGGCGTGTTGAGCTTTGCCGGAGGCAGCACGATTCTGGCATTGGGGGAGCCTTTCAACACGTACAATCCAAAAACACAGAAGTCGGGAAATTACGACAATTATGGCATCGCACTTGTCCCGGCCATCAATCTTGCGGAGGCTGCGTTACGTGACCTTCAGATGGATTTCGTTGCGGGATCTGTCCAAGATAACCAAGTTCCCGATATGACGAACGGTATTAGTCTTGAGTATGCTCTTTTCACCTATGCCGTGTATAGCAATCCCTTTGGCATCACCCCGTTTTCTGGGGAAGATGAGTTGTCGGAGGGCGGCGTGGATAATACCACATCGGGAAAAGCTACACTGACAAATGACGGCGTAACCGAAACTCTGATCATTCCCATTCGCAGGTATTCGGTTCTGGAGTCGGATGACGGCGACGTTGAGATTGAGCTGGTAGGACAGCTCTATGCGACGCGTGCTGTTCCGGAACCCTCCACATTTCTCTTGTTCGGTCTTGCTATGCTTGGATTCGTGGGCGTCGCTTGGCGAAAGTCACGACGCTGATTCGGTAGCGACCGAATGAGTCCTTAAGCGACGAAAAGGACCAACTGTGAAAGCGGTTGGTCCTTTTTTCGTAGATTCCTGCGGATCCTCTTCTCTCGGGGTGGCCGGGAGGCCGACGAGCAGACCGCTACTACTTCTTCTCACCAGCTGGTGGTTCCACTGGCGTTTATCCTTTGGGCTCCTCGACCTTGGCGGATTCGGCGGGTGGTTCATTCGGTTGTGCGTGTGCAGGTTTCCCGCGACTCATATGAACAACTGTGTCCGCGGCGTTCACCTCGTCCAGCTTCTGCTGCCACTTGGCTGCTTCGTCGAGTTTGCCCCAGGCCGCGTAAAGATCGACGAGATGCCTCTGAGCCTTTTTCAATCGTGACTTTGCCCGTACGCACATCGCTGGCGGGGCACTGGCCAGTATCCGTGCCACCGCGGCCGCCGGTGCAACGACCGGCGGACTACTCGGGGCCTTTGTAGGGCTCGGGATCCCCGAAGATGAAGCCGAATACTACGAAGGCGAGTTCAAGCGAGGCAAGATCATCGTCGCCGTCCGTGCCAACGGGCAGTCTGAAGAGGCCCGCAGCATCCTCTAGCAGTACGGCGCATTCGATGTCCATTCCCGTCGCTGAGAATGAATTGCTGAGATTGAGTCGTTGGCCAGAGGCAAGCGGAGGCGGCGGGCCTCCAAGCTGGCTGCGGTCAATCATGTGGCACAGTGAGCCATACGCCGCACAGCGGTCGCGCCGGCGCCATGACGGGGCCGGGGAATCGGAGCAGCTGAAAGCGTATCGAGGCACGTTGACCAGAAGCCGCCCAAGAAGAAAGGCCAGCCAAGTGACGTAAGTCCTGAGCTGGCCTGAGTGCGGGTGAGAGGAGTTGAGCCTCCACGCCCTTAACGGGCACAGGAACCTGAATGCAGTCGGACCGTGCGATGATGTTCTGATGACCATCCGATGACCGTGCGCGTCACGCTCGGCAGCCATGCGATGCCTGTCCGATCACCGTCCGACTGCCCTCTGCTTGCTGGAAACTGGGTACAGTTTGTGGAGTGTACCCAACTCAGAACGGATACGGGATCTGGTTCCTGTTGCGTCTTCCAAAGTGTCCAGTATGACGGCGCAAGAAAAAAGTCAAGTCTTCTTCGGACTCGCATTTTGGTCGTTCGCTAAGCGTGCAACGTCTGCGCTGCAGCAGTGAAAGCAAATAGGATCATGTCCACCACACCAACCGACTTCGACTCCCTGTCGAAACGTGCGGCAGGGAGATATCACTACAACAAGATCCGCCAGTTCCAAGCACTGCTGCGGCTGACACAAGTTATCAGGATCCTCTACGACACCGGGTTCCACTACGGCTACCAGAATCACATTGCCGAAGCCCTGGGGGTCCACCGCTCGACCATCTGTCGTGACATCGCCCGACTGTCTCGTGTCTACTGGGGTGGCCAGAAGGCCGATGAGGAGCACCGAGCAACGGTTCGGATTGAGGCGGCGGAATCGCGCCGAAGACAAGGCGGAGATGGAACGGGTTAACCAGGAACGACCTGAGTCCGAGGCAGTGGAAGACCCTCGTACGCCAAACCCACCAGCCCAGTTTCCTGCGCCCGTCCCTGTAGCCCAGCTGCCAAGGCGTTTTCCGTCTCTCGGCAGTGACCTGGGCAGTCGACTGCGGCCCGAGGGGGCTCGATCCCGGCGTCGACCCGGCGAGTGACGAGCGGTTTCCGCAATGGGATGCCCCGTGGCTCTTCGTACCAAGTGCCGCTCGTCACCATGTTCTCGGTTGCTTGCCTCACGGCATCGCGCCGGTGCGATGTGACGGCGGCCCTCCCCTGAACTGATACCACCAGCGACCTTCCGGTATTGCCCGTACCCTCACAGTAACGCCGTCGCCACGGCCCCTCAGAACGCTTCCAACGCCCCTCGGCGACCCGCGGAGGTCGACCCGGTGCCTCCGGACGCGAAATACGCCCCTTGGAGGCGAGTCTACGTGAGGCCGGGCTCCAGCCATGGCGTGGGGGCCGAGGCGGTAAGAGTACTTCGGGCCACCGGGGACAAGCGGAATCGCGACGAGCCAATACGCGAGAGCGAAAATCCGGGTTCAGGACGCATGATCTACACGCCCGATGACCCAGAGGTCGACCGAGCCTACTGCAGAGCGTCTTAGGGTCGTGAAAGTGACGTGAGCGATGGGGCGCGGCAGTAGGTGGTGTAGTCCTCGATGGATATGATCCCCGCAAGTCCTCGGTCGCCCCTCTGAATCGCTCGCCGCTCCGGCTACGGCATCTCCGGTCGCGGCTCCGCTGCGCTCCCTCCGTGCTTGCGCCCGCTGGCTTCGCTCTGCTTGTCCTCAACCGCCTCCGGCGTGACTCCTGACGGACTCAGGGCCAGCCGGAACCCGTGGCTGCTCGAGCGGATCGTCGGAGCATTCGTGAGGCGGTACGCCGCCCGGCAA
>JBGSHS010000248.1:0-4314 GCA_041752115.1 Pirellulaceae bacterium
GGCGGGCGATCCATTACCGGACGAGCCGGCGGACGCGGCGGGCCAGGAAGGCGGCTCATTTCGGCGGCGGGGCCCGCGCTTTCTGCAGGTGTTCGACAAGACGGGGGCGGCGGGCGACCACCCGATCGCCGGCAACTGTCCCGAAACCGAGTATCTGCGAGCGGTCTGGATGCGGTTGGGCTAGCCGAACTCTCTGGGTCGGAAATAATGTGCGTATGAAATCGCTACCTGTACTGGGCAGTGCCCCCGTTCGATCGGATTACCTGGCTGACTTGGCGCCCCCGGTGGCACCTCAGGCCAGTCTGCCATTGCCGCTGAGCATGGCCGAAGCGCAACAGCGCGGTTGGAACGAACTGGATGTCGTGTTCGTGACGGGAGACGCCTATGTGGATCATCCCAGTTTCGCCATGGCGATTCTGGGACGCGTGCTGGAGGCGGCGGGGTTTCGTGTGGGGATCGTGAGCCAGCCGGATTGGCAGTCGTGCGAAGATTGGCGTCGCTTTGGTCGTCCTCGACTGTTCTTCGCGATCAGCGCCGGCAACATGGATTCGATGATCAACCATTACACCGCCAATCGAAAGGTGCGCAACGACGATGCCTATTCGCCTGGCGGGCGCATCGGCATGCGACCCGACCGGGCGACGCTGGCGTATTGCCAACGCGCTCGTGAGGCATACAAGGGAGTACCGGTGATTGCTGGCGGCGTCGAAGCATCTTTGCGCCGACTGGCCCACTACGATTACTGGAGTGACAAAGTCCGGCGCTCGATCCTGCTGGACGCCAAAGCCGATCTGGTCGTGTTCGGGATGGGTGAAGACTCGATTGTCCAGCTCGCACGGCGTCTGGAGGCCGGTGAGACGGTCAAACAGCTGCGCGACATGCGCGGCGTAGCCTATGCCATGGGGGCGTCGGAAACACCTCCCGCAGATGCCATCGTGTTACCAAGTTACGAACAGGTGGCAGCAGACAAGCTGGCATTCGCTGAAGCAACACGGATCTTCCACAACGAAACCAACCCGCTCAACGCCCGCCGACTGGTTCAGTATCACGCCTCGCAAGCCGTGGTGGTGAACGCGCCCTCACTGCCGATCACGCAGGCCGCGATGGATCGCATCTATGCTCTGCCGTATACTCGGGAGCCACATCCGAGTTATCGCGAGCCGATCCCAGCTTTTGACATGATCAGGAACTCGGTCACAATCATGCGGGGATGTTTCGGAGGCTGCACGTTCTGTTCGATCACCGCACATCAAGGTCGCATCATCCAGTCGCGCAGTTCCCAGTCGGTCCTCCATGAGCTGCAGAATCTGGGAGCTGATCCGAAGTTTAAAGGGACTGTCAGCGACATCGGCGGCCCCACGGCAAACATGTATCAGATGCAATGCACGCGTCCCGAAGTGGAAGCGGTCTGCCGGCGTCAGTCGTGCGTGCATCCCACCATCTGCAAGCTGTTGGGAACGGACCACGGCCCACTGGTGCAGTTAATGCGCGACGCTCGTGAGGTCCCGGGAATCCAGAAGGTGCTGGTCGCCAGCGGCATTCGTATGGATCTGGCGCGGCGCAGCCCACAGTACATACGTGAACTGGCTCGGCACCACGTCGGGGGACTGCTGAAGGTTGCTCCTGAACACACGGATCCCGATGTCCTGAATTACATGCGGAAGCCTTCCGGCGACGACTTCGAAGACTTCACCGCTCGCTTCACCCAGGAATCCCAGCGTGCGGGAAAGAAACAGTATCTTGTTCCCTACTTCATTGCCAGTCATCCCGGCTGCGACCTTGATGCGATGATTGAACTGGCGGTCTTTCTCAAACGTAACGGGTATCGCCCCGACCAGGTCCAGGATTTTATTCCTGCTCCGATGGATGTCGCCACCGCCATGTATTACACCGGACTCGATCCTTTCACGAAAAAACCGGTCTTCACGGCCCGCAACCTGCGCGACCGGGCCATGCAGCGCGCTCTGATGCAGTTCTTCAAACCCGAGAACTACTTCGAGGTGCGACGTGCCCTGCAGCAGGTGGGCCGGCAGGATCTGATCGGCGACGACTGCGACAGCCTGATCCCCCATCAACCACCGCGCGAGGCACTTCGACGACGGCGACAAGACGCCAATTCCGCCCTGAGCGGCAACTATGTGCACGAGATCCCCGCGGGCAAGACCAGGAAGCGCAAGGGAAGTAAGAAACAAGGACGCCACGGCTCCGGCAAGGGATACCGTCCTCAGCGCAAGGAACACCAATGATGATCGATCGCATTGGTCGGAGAAACGGGCAGCGGCAAGTCGACATTGGCCCATCGGGTCGCACACCCTTTCCTGCCCGATGCGGGTGTGATTCGGCTCGACGGGGATGAAGCCCGAGGCATCACCGCCCCCTCGATACTATCGTCGTGTTGGAACTGGGACACATTATTCAGAGTGGCACACACCAGCAACTGCTCGCTGCCGATGGGATCTACGCCCGGTTATACCAGCGTTTCGCGGCACTCTAGCTGCAGTCAACAAGTGGGAAAGAGTGTGCTTGTGCCTTCCATGAACTCCCGGACGACTTGATTGGATAGACCCAGCTTCTCGCGGATCGACAGATCGTCACGCGGGTGCAACAGGATCATACAGACACTCAAGACGTCCCCAGTGCCCGTCGAGTGAACGGGCTGCACGGCGCGAGCAGGCGGCTCGACCGTCAGCACACCGTTGGCATAGAAACCGGCCCCCTCACTCCCCAGGTGCACCACCACTCCCTGCACCCCGTGACCGGATAGCGATTCGAGCGCTGAACTCAGATCCCGACAGTCCGTGAATTCCATCAACTCGCGCACATTGCCGTGTGCCAGCGTCACGTCACCCAGTAGGTCGCGCACACGTCGCTTGCGGCACGCAATCTCCCGTGGAAGGCCCGTCGACCAATACGGATCAAAGTTGATATCCAGCGATACCGGTATGCCGCGCTGCCTGGCTGCCGCCAGCAGCCGGCGATTGCCTCCGTCGAGCATCGCCTGAGAGAACCAAACGTCAGCCCGCAACAGGTGACTGCAGCCGTCGAGTGCCGACAAGTCGAGATCCTCGAACCGAAGCGACTCATTGTTCGGCAGTCGGCTGAGGAAATGACGCTGCCCGTTCTCCCATCCCAACGCCACGGTCGTTCCGGTCTGACAGTTTGCCTCCCGCCGCAAATGGCACCGCACGCCATGCGACTCGAGCGCCCGCTCAAGTCGACCGCCCAGCACATCCGCGCCGATCTTCCCCACGAACCGCACGGGTGCCCCCAGAGCTGCTGCCGCGCAGGCGCTGTTGGCTCCCCCTCCGCCAATCGTCTCGACAACGCCCGCCACCGACGTCTCGCCATCCTCCATCACCGCTTCGCTCCGCGGCACCCCCTGGACCTTGACATCCCGGTTGATGTTCCCCACGACACACAGAGGCTGACGAACGGCCCGAAAGTAATCGACACCCATGCACACCTTGCCTCCCGATCGGCAGTGAATAGCAGAAAACCGCAGAGCGGGTCATGCCAACAACGATCTCCGTCGACTGGAATCCGTGCCGTTCGCAGAATGCACAAGGCGTACACCACCGTCCGTTAGTCTATTCAACGTTCTTCGAGTGAGCCGCCCAGCGATTCCTTGATCAACGCCATTAACAAATGCTCGATCACCAGATGAATCGCTTCCACTTGCGGCGTCGAGGTTACTGGCACCAGAATGGAAACCGTCGATTCCTGATGCAATCGGCCGCCATCGAATCCCACCAGGCTGATCGTGCTCGCCCCGGCCTGATTGGCAAACTGAACCGCACGCACCAGGTCCGCCGAAAACCCCTGTCCACCATGCACCGAACAGGTGATCACCACGTCGCCCGGTTGCACGGCGTAGCGCATCAGGTTCACAAACACGTCGGTACGGTCAGCATCGTTCGCCCACGCTGTGTACAGACTCACGTTGTCGGTCAAACAGGTGGTCGGAAACGGACGCTGCCCCGCGGGAACCGCAAACTTGGCCAGATCACAGGCAAAATGCTGCGCCGTGGAGGCGGATCCGCCGTTGCCGAGCGTGAACACTCGACCACCACACCGGTAGCAGTCGAGCAGCAGATCGCGCGCACGCACGATTGCCCCGCGATCCAACTGGTCCAGTAATGCTCCCGTCTGACCGAGAAACGCGTTGATAGCGGCATGTGGGTCTTCCATGCCGTCTGAGTGTAGCGTGCCGTCGCTCGAGTTGCCATCAGCCTGATGCCCATACGCTCGCGCAGAGCCGTAGCTATGCTCGCGCCGAGCGTGGCCATGCTCGCGCAGAGCCGTGGCCATGCTCGC
>JBGSHS010000249.1:0-23276 GCA_041752115.1 Pirellulaceae bacterium
CTGCGCGAGCGTGGCTACGTTACTGCGCGAGCGTGGCTACGTTGCTGCGCGAGCGTGGCTACCTGGGGCGAGCTGCCATGACCGATCGATGACACAGCCAAATCAACCTACCGAGATGTCTTGTGCGCACTGCGGACTGCCGGTTCCCCGCGGGATGGTGGAGTCTGGCCGGGAGGTCCAGTTCTGTTGTCATGGGTGTCGCAGTGTTTATGCAGTGCTGCACGGCTCGGGACTGGATGGCTTCTATCGGCTCCGCGATGCCTCGGACGCTACGGCTGTGCCGGCTCGCACCACCGACCGCAAGTACACGGAGTTCGCTGATCCACTGTTTCGCGAGTTGCACTACGAATCGGGGATCGAAGGAACTCAGGCAGTGGAACTCTACCTGGAGGGGGTTCACTGCGCAGCTTGTGTATGGCTCCTGGAAAAGCTTCCGTCGATCGCGTCGGGAGTGCTGGAGGCGCGGCTGGACCTGCGACGTTCGTTGCTGCGCGTCCGCTGGGACGAGACCCAGATCGAGTTGCCACAGATTGCCCGGCTGCTGGATTCTCTAGGGTATCCGCCGCATCCAGCCAAAGACGCCCGAGCGCGTCAGTTACAGCGTCAAGAGGACCGCCGGTTTTTGATTCGCATCGGCGTGGCAGCGGCATGTGCGGGCAACGTGATGACTCTGTCGTTCGCCTTGTACGGCGGGACATTCACAGGCATCGAGGCTCAGTATTCACAACTGTTTCGACTGACCAGCATGCTGTTTGGTGTGATCGCCCTCGTCTGGCCCGGGAATATCTTCCTGCGCGGGGCTTGGGCAGCCATCCGCACTCGCTCGGCCCACCTCGATCTGCCGATCGCCTTGGGGCTGGTGGCCGGCGGTCTGATGGGAACGGTCAACGCGCTCTTGGGGCGCGGCGAGATCTACTTCGACTCCCTCACGATGCTCGTCTTTCTCCTGCTGGTCGGCCGGTGGGTTCAACGCCGCCAGCAGCGGTGGGCGAGCGATGCGGTCGAACTGCTGTTCTCCGTGACGCCCAGTTCGGCGCGACGGGTGGAAGGTGACATGCTCTGCGACGTACCTCTGGAGGCATTGGCGCGTGGAGACCTTGTGGAAGTGCGGGCCGGCGAATCGCTGCCCCTCGACGGCATCGTAGTGACTGGTACGTCGAGTGTGGACCAATCGCTGTTGACCGGCGAGTCGCAACCCATCTCGGTCGGTGTAGGAGATATCGTGCACGCGGGCACGACCAACCTGTCGGCGATGCTGCGGATTCGCGCTACGGCGGTAGGGAGCGAGACACGCGTCGGGAAACTGATGCAGCTGGTGGAACACTGCAGCAGCAATCGAGCTCCTTTGGTGCTGATGGCCGATCGTCTGGCCGGCTGGTTCGTGCTGGTGGTGTTGGTGCTGGCTGCGATAACGTTACTGTTCTGGCTGTGGCGTGACCCGTCGCAGGCGGTGGACAATGCAGTGGCGCTCTTGATCGTCTGTTGTCCCTGTGCTCTGGGTCTGTCGACTCCGTTGGCGATTGCGGTCGCGATTGGACGGGCCGCTCGACGTCGCATACTGGTCAAAGGAGGCTCCGCACTCGAACTGCTTGCGCATCCCAGTGTGGTGGTGCTGGACAAGACGGGCACCATCACCGAAGGGCGGGGGCGCGTCAGTTCGTTCGTCGGCCCTGACGAGATCAAACCGCTGGTGGTGGCACTGGAGCGGCATTCATCTCATCCACTGGCGCAGGCGATTCAGGCAGCCTTCGACGAATCGGCGGCCCAGGAGCGGGTGACGTGCAAGCCGGGCTCCGTCCAGCAGACGACCGGAGGTGGTCTGGAAGCGAGCGTAGAGGGGCGGTTCGTCCTGGTCGGCTCAGCCGACTTCGTCCGCTCACACGAGACGTCGATACCGGCAGCGATGCAGGAAGCATTGGAGCAGGTGACGGCCGCAGGGCATACTCCCGTGCTGGTGGCGGTGGACCGAGAGGTGATGGCCGTGATTGGCGTGGGAGATCCCATTCGCGACGATGCGACAGCGGCCATCACCGCATTGCGGTCACTTGGCCACCAGATTCACATCCTCTCGGGAGATCATCCAGCCGTGGTGGCGCGCGTGGCTTCCCAACTGGGAATCCCCCAGCAACTGGCGAAGGGTGGAGCAACACCCGAACAGAAGGTGGCTTATATCCGTCAGTTGGCAGCGACGCGGCGCACGACCGTGATGGTGGGCGACGGAGTCAACGATACGGCTGCGCTGGCCGCCGCCTCGGTCGGGATTGCGGTGCATGGCGGGGCCGAGGCCAGTCTGGCCACGGCCGATATTTATCTGAGTCGTCCGGGACTATCGCCGATCGTGGAACTGATGCATGCCGCTCGTACCACCGTGAGAACGATTCGGAGAAGCCTGATGGCTTCGCTCTGCTACAATGTACTGGCAGGCACTCTGGCCATGGCGGGAGTCATCGGCCCCTTGACCGCGGCCATCCTGATGCCGATTAGTTCCTTTACGGTAGTCGCGCTGGCTCTGGCGTCCCGCACGTTTGGAGCAACTTCATGAGTGTGATTTACGTGCTGCTCCCCCTGGCATCACTCTTGGCAGCCGCAGCGGTGGCAGCGTTCATCTGGGCCGTGCGGCGTGGCCAGTTCGATGATCTGACCACGCCTGCCGTGCGGATTCTGCATGAGGAGGATGACGATCTTGCTGGTTCATCGCCTCCAGAAGTAATGCCACGTGTACGGAAGTGAAACTCCTTGCCCCGGCGGGAGCTCCACGTTCCAGGTGATGCTGCCGAGTCCGTTGAGGTGATACCAGCCATAGGGCCACTCGTACCAATGCCACCAGGCAGGATAACCACCACGCATCGACCAGCCTTCTTCTCGGACGTTCAGTTTCTTCGCCGTCCCTCCGGCCCCGGCTTCGTCCACGTTGCCAAGCACATAGCGCACCACCTCGAGCTTCACCGGCTGGGAACCAAAATTGTGCAGATCGATGTCTCCAGCCAGTTCCACCTTGTCATAGCTGTTGCCGCCCCAATTCGCGGCGTTGGGAACGCGGTTCGATTCGACGTCGCTCTTGGACACCGAGATATCCACGGCTGAAGTGATTTCCACGTCCACCTGGGCCCCTACCGACGTGTAGGTCATCATCGCCTGCCCTAACGGCTGGCCATTCTGCATGATCAAGGCAGGAGCGGTCGTCAGGGGATAGTTCGAGCGATTGGTCAACCGTGCCTGATGGGCGGCCTTGGGGGCGTGAAGCAGGGCTGCCAACTGCTGCTGTTGACCGCTGTTGAAGTGCTGCATCAACTCTGGTGGTGGCGTCATGTCCAGACGAAGCGTATAGACATCCTCATACGGCACATCAAACTCGACCACAGGCACCACCATCCGCTGTCCCTTCTTGAGCGTCACATCGTTGACCGTGAAGACAAACAGATCTTCCCGCTTGTCTCCCGCGGGCAGATCCGGCCCCAGATCCGCCGCCGACTCTCCCGCCGGGCGATTGACCGGCGCGCGATGTTCACCCATTCGAGCTACCTGCGTCTGGATGGAATTCGAGAGCATGAAGGTGGTCTGAGATCCTTCCTGGAAGTAACTGGAAAGCTGTGCCACGGTCTGCCCCAGCGAGATGGGATCGACGGTGTCTTTGAACGTGAAGTGAGGCACCCCAATCACCAGGTTGGCAGTGACGTGCTGCAGATCCACCATTTCGTTGATCAGGGTCGCTTGCAGTTTGACGTGAGCCGTTCCTTTACCGTCGAGTTCCAGTCGATAACTGGGAATCCAGCGTATACCCCGCTGAATGTAGGCCAGACCCACGGAGGCTTGTTCGCGCGGACCTCCCTCTGGCCACTGTAGTCGCAAGGAGAGGAGGCTCTGCTGCTTCTGGTACTCGACTTCTTCGCGAGGCCGCTCGAGAAACGTCACTTCCTGAATGGAGCTCAAGGGAATCGCGCGGTGCCCTTCGGATGTCTCGATCAGAACAATGCTCCCCGCCTCCTCACGCACCATCAACTGCTGGGGATCTCCTGGATCGGCCACGGTTTCGTTCTGGTGCACGCGCGTTGGTACTCCGACAATCGTCCCAGTGAACTGGCCACTGGATTGCTTGATCGCTGCCTTCGCTCCCACGTTGGCTCGAATCAAGTCCGGAATATCGAGTGCCGTGCGTGTCGAGCGCACATTCCGCTTCTCTGCAACCACGCTCTGCAACTTCACATCATGGCCGACGGCATACGGCCAGAACGTACCCATTACTGGTGCAGGAAGATGACTCAGGTGCACGATGCCCTCATCACTCACTTCCATCTCACCCGCATGCAATACGAAGGCATGACCATCTTTGAAGACGGTCACCTCTTGAATGGGCATCTGTTGCAGCAGTTCTTCATCCACCGGGTTCTCGGTTGAGGTGGACAACTCGTCTGCCGCCTGGGTCACGATGCATGTTCCGAGCAGGCAGCCTGCCAGAATGATCCGCTGGAATCGGCAACGCAGATCACACTTCGCATTGGTGAACATTCTCTGGTACTCCCATGTCCGTAGAATCAAGTGTCCGTGAAATCAAGGATCGACATTCGAAGGACTCCGGCGTCGCCTGCAGTATATTCCGAGTGCGTCTGGAACTGCGCAACAACTGCGTAACAGGCTGCTCTCTGCGGGTCAGCTGCCTTGCGGTGCGCCCCAGGCGACTCGCGCAAGTCGCCGATTGTCCGGAGCGAGGCCCAATGGGAGCAGGCAGGTCGTTACAAGCTCTTTACAGTGCGCAGGTCGCTGGATCGACTACACTACCATGGGTGGTGGTATGCTCGACGGGGCGAGCGTTGCAGGACGCGACAGGCGGATATAATGGTAGCCAGGAGCATCCGCGGGAGAGAACGACTTCGTCCTTTCTTCGCTGACGTTTCCGCCGAACGTGGCGAATCCGTGATGTTCCGCGGGAAATGCCGCCTGCTTCCCCTCGCTGACGTTCGCGCCATGATTCTGGCCCGGGTCACCGCACAGGCGGAGGAGCGAATTGGATTATGACCAGACGATGCGTGCTGACGATCGAAGACGACGCGGCGATCCGGCGCGGGATCGTGGATGCGCTGGAGTATGCCGGCTACGAGGTACTGCAGACGGGAGACGGCACGGAAGGGGCGCATTGGGCAGTGCATCGAGACTACGATCTGCTGTTGCTCGACCTGGTCCTGCCGGGAACCGGCGGGCTGGACATCTTGCAGCGGGTGCGGGAAGCGCGACCGACGTTACCGGTGATTATCCTGACAGCACGGGGCGAGGAACGGGACCGTGTGACCGGGCTGCGCAAAGGGGCCGACGATTATGTGGTCAAGCCCTTCAGCGTCAAGGAGTTATTGGCGCGCGTGGAAGCGGTGCTGCGTCGTACGCCGGAGCGTCCGTCGGATGTTGATTACGTACCTCTGGATGACGGCTGCATCGATTTTGCTCGCCGTGAAGTCCGTTTCGCCGATGGTGAGCGCGCCGAACTGTCGGAGAAAGAATCGGAGTTGTTGCGTTACCTGGTTCGCAATGGAGGGCGTGCCATCAGCCGCGAAGAACTGTTGGGAAACGTCTGGAGGATCAGCCCGGACGGGGTCTCCACGCGTACGATCGACATGCACGTGGCCCGGCTGCGCGAGAAGCTCCGCGACGACCCGACCTCGCCACGCACACTGCTCACCGTGCGTGGAAAAGGATACATGTTCGCAGGATCGCAAGACGCTCAACAGCGTCCCGTGTGAAAGGCACATCGGGGTGGGTGTGAGCCGGAATCGTGGATGAATCAGAAATCGAATACCAGGGGGTGTGATGTTGTCCTCGCGTGGTTTCGCCAGTTCGAATGACGTGTGGTCCAGCCACGTTCCGGAGGCTGCAACGTGAAGAATCTCTGGCAGATCTGGGCTGCCTTTGGGCTCTGCCTGGTCATCGTGCTCACCGGACTGGGATGGCTGACGCTGCGCGCGCTCGACTTGGACGCCGCGGAGTCGCGAGCGCGTCGCGAGGCCGAGGAGAGTCGTCGCCACACACAGTTGCAGGAACGCATCGCCACGGCCCTTTGGCGCATGGACTGGATGCTGGCCCCCTTGATTGCCCAGGAGGCGACGCGACCCAGCTTCCTCTATCAGCCGTTCGTGACTACGCCCGCCGGCAAGACCAGCAAGACGACACCTGCCCCGCTGGCGTCTCCGCTTCTGACTCAACCACCCCGCTACGTGATGCTGAACTTCGGCGTGACCGCCGAGGGAAGATGGACATCGCCGCAAAGTCCCTCGCCAGCCGACGTACCGGCAGCGGTGGCCGCAGGTATCGCTCCCCAAGTGCTGCAGGACAACGGACGACTGCTGTCGCAACTGCGTGACAACATCTCGTACCAGCAACTACTAGCAGTCCTTCCCGATTCGCTGCTGCCAGCGGGCAGCCCGGCCGGGCCGGAGTCCGGTTCGGTCGCCGACGAGTCGGGGCAGGGCATTGCCGTCATGAACACTATGTCGCAGGTGGGCCCGATGCAGCAGGCGTCCGGCCCGCAGCAGTTCGTTCCCCTGGTATCGCAGAGCCAGTCGCGGAGCGAGACGGCCGTTCAGGCTTGGGAGAAGACCGTGCCTGTGGTGCCTGAAGAGCAGCAAGGGCAGCAAGGGCAGCAAGGGCAGCAAGGGCAGCAACAGGTGGAGATGCTACCCCAAACGGCAGCACCCCAGCAGTCGAGTCGATCCGACGAGAACTCGCTTCGCTCGCTGATGACACGCGATCAGCAGGAATGGCTGCGACGCAATCGAGGTGTACAGGACGTGGCGCGCCAGCAGATCGCCTCCAACGCAGCGTTTCTCTCGGATGAGTCACCGGAGCGCGAAGGGGTCAGCCGGCCCATCTGGATTGACTCCAAGCTGATTCTGGCAAGGCGTGTTGTAAACGATGGAAGCGTTCGGATCCAGGGTTGCTGGCTCGACTGGCCTCGCCTCGAAGCGAGGCTCAAACAGGAAACAGCCGACCTGTTACCTGATGTCGAATTGCTGCCGGTCGGCGGCGGCGAGACGGTGCCGCCCGGACGGATGTTGGCGACCATCCCGGTCCAGCTGGCGATTCCTTCGTCGATCACGGCGGAACTGATGGGCGTCCCGGCGGAAAGCGAACCCACATTGTCCGCGATGCGCATTTCCTTGTTGATCGCCTGGTGCTGTCTGATTCTCGGGTGCCTGGCTGTCGGGATGATGCTGCACAGCGTTTTGGCTCTGAGCGAACGGCGCGCGTCGTTCGTCTCGGCCGTGACCCATGAACTTCGTTCGCCACTGACCACGTTTCGGATGTATGCCGAGATGTTGGCAGAGGGCATGGTACGCGACGAAACACAACGCGTGCGGTACCTGGCCACATTGCGGGCGGAAGCGGATCGACTGGCTCATCTGGTGGAAAACGTGCTGCAGTATGCCCGGCTGGAGCGGGGGCGGAGGACTCGGCCGCGTGTATCGCTGGAGCTCAAGACACTGATGCAGCAGACGGCCGAGCGGCTCCCGCAACGAGCCCGGCAGGCGGGCATGCAACTGCATGAAACGGTCGCTCCGCAAGTCCTCGGGCAGAAGCTCTTCACTGATCCCGGCGCAGTGGAACAGATCCTGTTCAATCTGGTTGACAACGCCTGCAAATACGCCTCCCAAGCCGAAGATCGCCGCATCCACCTCCATTGGTCGTTGGGCCATGGTGTCCTGCAGATCCGTGTCACCGATCACGGACCGGGAATTGACTCCGTACAACGCAAGAAGCTGTTCCGCCCGTTCAGCAAATCGGATCAGGAGGCCGCTCAGTCGGCGCCCGGCATTGGGCTGGGGCTGGCGCTCTGCCGCCGACTGGCGCGCGAACTGGGAGGCCAACTGCACTATGATCCGGGAAGCGGGGGAGCGGCATTCCTGCTGGAGCTCCCCTTGGCCGCGTCACGGCAGAACGGACAGCGCTGAGCATATTCGAGCCCGAGAGCGTGGAGGAGCGGTCTCTCGCAAAGCACGTCATCTCGATCGGCAACGGCGCGGCGTTGACCCGGAATAACCATCCGCCGGCTGGCTTCGACTGCGTTGGCCCATTCACTTGTTTACGCCAGGTGCTTTCCGACAGCAGTCATCACGAGCGAATTATGCTTCACCCCCTTGGTGGCCTTGAGCGTCGTGACCAGCTCTCGGATCCGCGACGCCTTTCCCTTGACCACGACAATCTCCAGGCAGTGATGGTGGTCCAAATGAACGTGTTGAGTCGATACAATCGTGGAACCGAAATCGTGCTGCGCGTCCATAAGTTGCTTCACGATGCCCGGACGATGGTGATCGTAGACCAGAGTTATCGAGCCAGCGACCTGCTCGTCCTTCGTCCACGCCTTTTCGGTCAGACTGCTGCGCATCAGCGCCTTGATCGCCTCCGACCGTGTCGGATACCCTTCCTCCTGAATCAATCGGTCAAACTGCTCCAACAGAGAACCTTCCAGCGACATGCTGATGCGCACCAGATCCGACATGTCCCACCTCCCGTCATAGAATCCAAATGCCGTGCAATGCATGAGCAACCCTGACCAGCCGCCACGCATCACGAGCCGAACGCGCTGCCACCCGCGTTCCTGCGGCTCACAGCCCCCTCTCTGCCATGCTGGTCCCCCTCCCACAGACAGCCCCTGTGAACGGTTAGCGTAGACGCATCGGGCCCAGAATCAAGTATGTGGTGCGGCAAATCGGTGAAGACCGTCGGAGTTGTACCCACTCGCATCTTCTCAGACAACCAGCAGCTTCCTACTCACTTATACGTTACGTTCGTTGACACGGCCCCCCAAGTAGAGCCGACTCCATCCCGTCCCTTTTGCTTGAGCTACCAAACCCTCCCTGGTAGACTTGCCAGCGCCTCAGGAAACGACGACCCCACAACAGGTGGAATCGTGATTCGATCCATAACCATCTCTGCGGTCGCATGGCTGGCCCTTCTCCACGGTCCTCCGCCAGCTGCCTCATGCTGGGGGCAAGACCTGGCCGTGCCCCAGGCAGGAACCTTTGTGGAGCGGAATGCCGAAACCGGACGAATCCAGGTGCGCATACCGATCCAAGACGGTAAGGTTGCCTGGGAAGATGTGCTGCGCGCCGTATTGCAGGCTGGTCATCTCGACGACCGGGCGCTACGTCAGAAGTTCCCGTCCGGCTCACTGGACCTCAACCGTTCATATAGCCGTTATGCACTACTCGCCGTCAACATCGCCCTGGCCCCGGATATGCACCTGCAGCGGATCTCCCGTAGCGGTGAGCCGGCACACCTGTTGGTCACGATCGATGAAGGGGCTCTCCAGCAACGGGCACGACGTGTGCAGAAGCGCATTCGCGACAAGGTGACTGACGGTCAGTTGCGGGAGGATGCGTACGGCCTGCATCTACTTCCGGCTTGGGATCAAACCGCTGAAAACCTTCCTCTGGTGATCGTCGTTCATGGATTTGATTCAGCTGCTCATCGCTTTGACTCGTTTGCACAAGCACTACGGGAAGCAGGCTTCCCGAGCGCGACCTACAGCTATCCCGACGATCAGCCGATCAGCGATTCCGCCACCCAGCTATCGAGCGATTTGAAGCAGCTGGCTCGCGATTTCCCACACCGTTCGCTGGCGTTGGTTACCCATTCCATGGGAGGACTGGTGGCTCGCGCCGTGCTGGAACAACCGGAACTGGACCCGAAAAACGTCACCACGCTAATCATGATTGCCCCTCCCACGCACGGTTCGCTCTTGGCCCACTTCGCCTTTGGGACTGATTTGATCGATCACCTTGTCTGGGAGGACAAGCCCGAGGACGTGAGTCGGTTCTATGCGGCAGTCGAAGATGGGCTCTCCGAGGCCAGACGCGACTTGAAACTGGATTCGCCTTTCTTGCGTCAGCTCAATGCCCGACCAAGAAACCCTCGCGTTAAGTACTCCATCCTGTTGGGAACCGGCGGTCATCTGAACCGCCAACAGGTCGGTCGTTTGCGGGAGGCGCTCCAGGCGGCCCAAAACGAAAGCCAACTGGCGGCGTTATTTCTGCCCCAGATCGACGCGGCATTGGGTGATTTGGATGAAGTAGTGCGGGGCAAAGGTGACGGAGTGGTGGCAGTCAAACGCGGGCGCCTCGAAGGTGTGGACGACGTTGAGCTGGCCGAATTCAGTCATCTGGAGGTACTGCAGTCCCCCGAGGCGTTTGGGGACGCGGAGGTTTTTCAGGCGATTCTGAAGCGGCTCCGGCACTAGTGCGACCGGGAAAGTCGGCTAATCAGCTCCTGACCAGCACGTTCGTTGCCCATTCGTCGCGTTGGGAGGCCAAGCAGGGAAGAAACGAAGGCGGCGGCGTCTGCGATGGAGGCCCCCGTGTGCCAGAGCGGGCCACCAACGACTCTCCATTGCGGGACCGCAGGGAGGACGCTAGGGGGGCTGCAGAAATACCCTGTCTTACCAATATGGCAAAAGTCACTGCATACCATTCAGAAGGACCTATACAGACAGACAGGAATCCGCCAGAATGGCGTTCTGTGTGAACGGACCCAACGATGGGAAACGACCGCGAGTGAACATCAGAGCCGCACTTCCATTGCTCCACTCGCCAGGATTCCCAGGGGCGCCATGAGGACCCTCTCGGTTCCATGCCCGGTTGCACGCTGCGCGACCCGCTTCACGTCTCATTTGCGTCGACCAGCGCGGGCGTTCGGAAGTAGCCGTCGCCAAGAGAAGCGTCTGCTCGTCTGCACACGTGGTCGGCAAGGTCGGGTGTGGAACCAGGAAATCCCGTTTGACCGGTGCGAGGACTGTCCGAGTGGTACACTCGGAACGGTCGACAAGCTTCGAACGGACTGCAATCAAAAAGGAGTCATCTGTGAGAAGGCCATCAACGGCGGACACGGCAGAGACGGCGGAGCAATGCTTGTCGACCCAAGTACTGGTCCATGACACGATTGTCCGGTGGCTTGCCAATGAAGCCTCCATTCATGTAAATCAGATTGACTACGATACCTCGCTCTTTGAACTGGGTATCGATTCCATGGGTGCGGCCACAATTGGCAGCCAACTGGAAGTGCTGACAGGCAAAACCATCAATCCGGATTTGCTGTACGAACTGGAGACGATTAACGAACTGGCTGCTTACTTGGACAATCTGCCAGCCAAGTCGCTGGCCAGTGGAACTGGACCGGAACCGGCATTGGTCGACCGCTCGGTTGCCACACGCTGTGTCTCACCCACAAACAGTGTGGCACCGTCAGGCAATGGCACCGCCAGCGAAGTGCCGGCGGAAGGGGAACGCCGAGGGGGGTTATACCACCGATATGCGCAGCTGAATCGGCGCGTGCACCGACTGAAGGAAGAGAATCTCTATTTCTTTGAGCCGGAGATTTCGCAACACGACGGGGCGTGGGTGGTTGTCGATGGTCAGCGGTTGCTCATGCTCAGTTCGTATGAGTATCTGGGTCTGCTCGGTCATCCGCACTTGCAGACCTCGGCGGCCAAGATGCTCGACCGGTTCGGCACCGGTCATCACGGTGCCAGACTATTGACAGGGACAACGACCGTCCACCGCGAGTTGGAACGTAGGTTGGCTCGTTTCATGCACACGGAGGAAGCGATCGTCTTCAGCAGCGGCTATGTCACCAACCTGGCCACGATTTCTACACTGGTAGGCCGTGGCGATTTCATTATTGGTGACCAGTGGAACCACGCCAGCATCATGGATGGGTGCCGCATGTCGGGAGCGACGTGCTGGGAGTTCGAACACAACAACATGGACTCGCTGGCCGAGTTGCTGCAAAAGGCAGATGGCGGTCGCACGCTGGTTGTGGTGGACGCGGTGTTCAGTATGGACGGGGACATTATCGATTTGCCGTCAGTTGTCCGGTTGTGCAAGCAACATGACGCTCTGCTGATGGTGGACGAAGCCCATAGCCTCGGCGTCCTGGGTGCGACGGGACATGGGATCCAGGAGCACTTCGATCTGGGACCGACCGACATCGACGTGAAGATGGGAACGCTCTCCAAGACCTTCGCCGCCTGCGGCGGATTTGTCGCTGCTTCGGAGGAGGTGATCACGTATCTGCGGCATCATGCCCGGGGATACATTTTCAGCGGTGCTCTGCCCGCGACTCAGGCCGGCGTGGCCATCGCAGCAATCGAAGTCCTGGAGCGTGAACCGGAACTGGTGGAACGTCTGCGGCAGAATACTGAGTATTACCTGGGCGGACTGCAGGCGCTGGGATTCGATACCGCCCGGAGCGTGACCCCAATCGTTCCGGTCATGACCAGGAACGACGAAACGACGCTCGCCATGACCCATTTGAGCCGCACGGGCGGTTTGCTGGTCATTCCCGTCTGTTATCCGGCTGTCCCCATGGATGCGCCGCGTCTGCGCACCTGTGTTTCGGCGGTGCAGACCAGAGACGAGCTCGATTTCGCACTGGATGTGCTCGCTCACGCCGGTCGAGCCACGGGGCTGATCGACTAGCGGCCCTCCCCAGCCAATTCCTCGACTGCGGCGGAGTCCCGTTAACCGAACGGTGTCACGCGTACGGGGCCTGACTGGACCGTTTCTGCAGGAAGTGCATCTTGGCGGAGATGCGGCGATTTCCGCCTGGTGCGCTGTGACAGCCAAGAATTAAGGTGCCACTGGCGTGGCCAGTGCTCCTCCGGCTATCGGACAAGGCTACAGTGGCGAAGCCAGTGCCACCCAACCCGCAAGTGAAGCTGTCACAAGCCACTCGTTCTGCGCAGCAGGTCAGGGTATGCGCCGCGCTGTCAGTTCGAACTCCGAGCGATTATGATAGTACTGCGTCTACACGGCCGATTCGACCGCGGATCCGTGCCGTGGGACGCCCCTACAGCACCAACGTTCACTCTCATGAAACTCCCGCCAGGAGAGTCCTACCCTCAGAGGATTGACGCCATGCCCAGCAAGACACGAATCACTCGCCGCCATTTTCTCCAGACGACTGCCGCCGGTGCCGCCGTGCTTTCGACGGGAGTCTGGAGCAGCACGGCTCGACCGGCCAGCCGATCGGCCCTTGAGCAACTGAACATCGCCTGCGTGGGAACCGCCAACCGCGCTGCCGATGACATTGACGGATTGCGCAGCGAGAGTATCGTGGCGCTGGTCGACGTGGATGAGAACTATCGGAACCGGGCGGCCCAGAACTTCCCCAGCGCTCGCACTTATGCCGACTACCGTGAAATGCTGGAGAAAGAGGCGGGCAAGATCGACGCCGTGATGGTCGGCACACCCGACCACCATCATGCTCCTGCCACCATTCGCGCCATTCGTGCCGGGCTGCATGTCTACTGCGAGAAGCCGTTGACGCACACGGTTGGGGAAGCACGATTGATTGCTGAAGCGACCAAGCAGATGGGAGTCGCTACACAGCTGGGCACACAGATCCATGCGGAGCCCAACTACCCGCGCGTCGTGGAGATGATCCAGGCCGGCACCATTGGCGACGTCACGGAAGTTCACGTATGGGTCGGCAAAGGATGGGGTGGCGGTGAGCGTCCCGAGGGAGGGCAAGAGCCACCGGCCACGCTGGATTGGGACCTCTGGCTAGGCCCGGCCCCGGAGCGTCCCTTCTGGCCTGGCATCTATCATCCGGCCAACTGGCGGCGGTGGTGGGACTTTGGTCAGGGAACGCTCGGCGACATGGCGTGCCACTACATGGACCTCCCCTTCTGGGCACTCAAGCTGCGCCATCCGACGCGTTGTGAAGCGGAAGGTCCGGCCGTACATGCGGAAACCTGTCCCTTGGGGCTGATCGTCCACTATGACTTCCCCGCACGTGAGGGACTGCCGCCCGTGAAACTCTCCTGGTACGACGGCGATCTGATTCCGCAGGAAGTGGCGGGCGAGCGGGTTCCGGGCAGCGGCGTGATGTTCATCGGGACAGAAGGCAAGATGTTCGCCGACTACACTCGCTATCGACTCTTCCCCAGCGATAAATTCGCCAACTTCCAGCCGCCGGCCAAGTCGATCCCGGACTCCATCGGGCACCACAACGAATGGATCAAGGCTTGCAAGGAAGGCACGCCCACCACCTGCAATTTCGACTACTCCGGAGCGCTGACCGAGGCCGTCTTGCTGGGTAACGTGGCCTATCGCGTCGGCCAACCGATCGAGTGGGATGCGGAGAGCCTGAAAGCCACAAATTGCCCGGCTGCGGACAAGTACATCAGCAAGGCCTACCGTCCCGGCTGGGAAGTGGCTTAGAAACTGACAGAAGACCGCAGAATTGTCGAACAGTCAGACGGCAATGGAAACAGGAAGCGAGCGTGACTTGAGCGCTTGCGGGGAAGAACACGACCTCCCTCTTCCAATGGTAATTGGACCCTCCTTGTTCGATATTCTGCGGCTGAGCCGTGCGCAGCCGCGTTCCATCCTCCGCGCGTCGCCGGCGCCGGGAGCGATTTCACAGGTGGAGGCCGCCGGCCTGAGGCCTCAACCGCAGAATGTCGAATGTCCAACCGCCGAATGTCGAAGGAAGAGAAGCCGACCCGACGCCTCACGCCCCAGTCCCCTTCTTCCCCGGAAGGCACGAGGGAAGAACCAATGCGGCGTTTCTCGTCTCGCCACGCTCGCCCAGCGCGTCGGGAGCCGGCCAACTACCGAAGTTATTGTTCCCGCTCTCCTAAGCGAGTCGAGATCCTATCGCGGGTCGGTTCGAGATTCGAATTTCGTCATTCCATGGGTCATTGGGTATTTCGGCATTCGTCATTTCAGGCCAGTGACACCGCAGCGAATCGGGTCATCTATTGACCAGGGATGAACTCGAGTTGAATCTTGGTATCTGGCAACTTCGGCTGAAGCTGCTCCACCCCGGCAGCAGTAACGGCCGTGCGTGTTACGATCAGGTCCTTCAATGCAGTGAGCGGCTCGAGATACTTCAGCCCCTCGTCCGAGATCGCGGTGGAACCAACGTGGAGAAACGTCAGATTCTGC
This sequence comes from Pirellulaceae bacterium, assembly GCA_041752115.1. GTDB lineage: Bacteria > Planctomycetota > Planctomycetia > Pirellulales > Pirellulaceae > JAJRVM01. The sequence goes on from JBGSHS010000249.1 coordinate 14,934, forward strand.
AGACCTTGCAGATAAGGAAGCCCGGCATCGGTCAGTTTCGAATTGTCGAGATTCAACTTCCGCAAGTTCACTAATCCCGCCAGGTGTTTTACACCTTCGTCGGAGATGCCGACACGCCATAGATTCAAATTCTCCAGTGCGCTGAGCTGAGCCAGGTGCACCATGCCGTCGTCAAATACCTGACTGTTCTCACTCAAGTCCAGCTCGACCAGCATCGGGACACTTGCCAGGTGTGCGAGTCCTTGGCTCGTAACCTGTGTCCCTGAGATGCGCAGCTGCTTGAGGAGCGGAAACTGCTTGAGATGTGCGAGTGCCTCGTCGCCAACCAGGGTCTTGGCCAGCCGAAGCTCCTGCAATTTGTTGAGCTTGGACAACTGAGCCAGACCCGCTTCGCTGATCCAGAGATTATCGAGTAACAGGGCATTCAATTCGGTCAGGTCACTCAGTGCACTCAGGCCCTGATCATCGACCGTCGTAGCGCCGCTCTTGCCGTTGAGTTTCAGGGTCTGCAAGTGTTTGAGCGAAGAGAGGTGCGCGAGCCCTTGGTTGCTGATTTTGCAGCCTCGCAGTTCGAGGGCGCGGAGCGTCGGAATCTGCCCGAGTGTCGCCAGTCCCTCGTCGGAGATGCCTGTCTCATTGAGCAGAACCGTTTTAAGCTGCGGCAGCTTCGTCAACTCGACAAGCGCGGAATCGTCGATCGACGCCCCCTGGAAGTTCACATCGGTAATCGCTCCGTCCGAGTCTCGTTTCAGCTTCGCCCCCGCTTGCTGCAGTTTCTCGGCGGCAAACTCTTCGTCGTTCTTCGCCGTGGCCTGTTTCACCGTGGCCGCCGCCGGCGCGGAACCGGCATCGGCCTGCGGGGTGGATTCGGTCGCAGCAGCGGGCTTTTCGTCGACAGAGGACGCGCTCGGCTGGGCATCAACCTGATCAGCAGGCGGCGTCGAGGGCTTCTGCTCGGGAGCACACCCGCTCAACACGACAACTCCAATGAACAGGCCGGCGAGTGTCCTGGTGCATATCACGGCATCGTCCTTTTTCCGGAAAAACCGGTGCAACACCTACTTCTGCTTCACATCGTAACACATCAGCGTATCATGTGACCGCAGGTAGAGCTTGCCGTCGTGGATCACTGGGTGTGCCCACGAGGGACCGTCATCGACCGCGGCACGAAACACGCCTTTAACTCGGAACTCCTCGGGGTTCGCCTCGATCAGCACCACGACGGCGTTCTTCTCATAGCGAAAGTACAGATTCCCGTCGGCGTACAAGACTGCCGCCGAGTCGCCCGCCTTAACCTCACGCATCCATCGCGGTTCCTTCCACCGAATCTCACCGGTCAGGAAATCGAGGCAGACTGGTGTTCCGTTGTTCTGCCCGTCACCCCCGTAGATGCAATCCCCCACCAGCACCACGCCCCCATGGTGATTCTCAAACTCCCGTGGGCCCAGGAAATAAACCTCCTGAACATCAAATTCCTCGCCCCTCTTGGTGAGTTCCAGCAGCGCGCTGCCCGTCTTATAGCTGGTCGTGACGAACACGTGATTACCACGCACCACCTGTGACGGAATGTTGGCGACTCGGTTCGCAATCCGATTGTATCCCCATAGGAACTTGCCGGTCTTGGCATCGATACCAATCGCCCCGCGTCCCACAATCGTGATGTACTGCCGTACGCCATCGATGTCGGCCGCGACAATGGTCGTATAGCCGGCCCCGTCTTTGCCCGCCTCGCCGATACCGGGCATCGCACTCTGCCAGATCAAGTCACCCGTCTTCTTGTCCAACGCCACCATCACCGCGTCGGGTACACCCGGCGTACGGGACCTTGCTGCCAATGCCCTCCGCCAGCGCTGAAGTCTTACTCCTGATCGTCCCGCTGCTGCATCATCCGCACTCCATCAAACCACTCGACCTGTCGAGTCTCTTTGTTCCAGCGACGGGTGCGGTTCTTGAGCGTATGTTTCATGCCATGACAGTTGGTGCAGGTCTTCTTGGCGGTCGCCTCTTCCGGCTCCTGAGGCGATTCCTTGTTTTCGAAGAACTTCCGGTGATCTTCTTCCGACTCGATCAACTTGTCCTTCTCGTGGCATTCGAGACAGAACAGACCGACGCTGGTGCGAGCAAAAATGACATCCGGAGGAATCAAGCTGTCTTCATCCTCACTGTGCTTGTCCGAGATGCCGTGGCAGGTCTCGCATCCGACGCCTTCCCGCCGATGGATTTTGACCAGTTTTTCTGTCTCATAGTTGGCGTGGCAGACCAGGCAGAACGAATTGTCGGCCGGTTCCTTGGTTTCAAGCTCCTTCCATTCGGCAAGGTTCTTGTACCACTGGGCACGGAGCGCCTTTTCATCGGGCACCTGGTCGGCTGCTACAGGTGGAGCTGCCTGAGCCTGTGAATCCTCGGCCGCCTTGTTCGTATCACCCGCCTCTTCACCCGCCGACCCGCGCTGCAGCGATACACTCACCACGAAAATCACCAGCACGAAGGGGCAACAGGCCACAGTCCAGCGCAGAAAGGTCATTAGATTCACTCGTCTTCGGTTGCCGGGAAAAGGACGATTCGGGCTGCCAGACAGCTGCCTCCGCCCTCCCGGCGGCCTAAGCGCCGGGTGAGCGACTGCGAATTGATCCTCAGGCAGGATGTTACAGGTGGGACAGATCACCGACAGGCTCGGTGACACGGGATTCTTCGGTCACCCGACCAGCTTACACGTACTCCCATTCTTTCAGCCAGCCGTAGTCGGCGGGGAGGCGCGCCCACATGTCATCCGTGGCCCGACGCAGCTCGGCGTGTTCATCCGCGTGCAGCTCGCGGGGTTCCTTGATCGCCAGCGCCACATTGTCGACCTGGTGCGAACTGATCAGGCCGGGTATGGGCGCCGTAATGGCTGGATTGGCCAGGATATAGCGGACCGTCTGTCGCGCCAGGCGATCATCCGCCTCGGTATGTGGATTATCCGGAGCTCCGTCCCCTTGGAAGAGCGCATTACTGGCAAACGGTTTGATTCCCAGCACACCCACATCGTGTTTGCGGATCGAGTCAAACAGACTATCTTCGGGCAGTTCCTTGGTCTTGGCGGTATAAGGCGTGCAGAGCACTTGCATCTGATCGGGATAAGTTTCAATCAGCCTCTTGGCCCACGGCCGATCGTGGGTCGAGAAACCGGTGAAGCGACAGAGTCCTTTCTTCTTGGCAAGGGCCAGCGCTTCAATCATCGCATCGACATCCTGCTGGCTGTGCCGACTACCCCGCTCCAACGCCATCAGACGCCAGACATCGGCGTATTCCAGCTCGCATCGCTTCAACCCCGCCTCAAACAACTCTACCAGTCGCTGGGCTGTGCAATTCTCCGGTTCGCGCAGTTCGCTGGCGGGATGCGAATAGCAGAGATACATCTTGTCGCGCTTCCCGCGCAGGACGCGGCAGTACGTTTCCGGTTCCGCGTTGCCGGCAAAATCGATGCAGTTGATCCCCACCTCGATACAGCGGTCGACGACCTCGGCCCGGTTCTTCATGAAGGCGCTGATATCTTCCTTCTCTTTTGGACCTTCATAAGGATCGATCTCCGCCGCAGCGCCGATCACTTTGTCGATGCGTTTCCAGTGTCCCCCCAGGCAGACTGCGGAGACCCAGAGCCCCGTCTTCCCCAACCGACGGTACTCCATGTCGGGATTGTAGCTGCGCGTGCTCTTGATCTCGTCCGGAACATCGGTCATCCCGTAAGTGCTGGTCACCCGCGCCCCCACCGTGACCGCCGTGGCTGCAACAACTCCGGTTTTCACAAAATCACGTCGCGTTACCCGATTCTCGGCCATTATCGCTCTCCACAACTAGGCACCAAGGTAGGATCAGCGGCCGGAAAGTACCCCCGCCCGCAAGCGTTCACCCGCGCCACGGTCTTCCACGCCCACAGCCCATCTCAACCGATCGGCAAGGCAATTCATGACAGCCTGCGCACCAGTCTCGGCGGGCTACGCGTGTGCTACGCGCATCGAGCAGGAGGGAAGCCGGGCAGCCAGCAATGCCCCAATTATGAGCCAGTTCCTCATCCGAGGTCAAGGAGAATCCCGGTGAGGGCTGGGAAACGGTCGGTCGCCGGTCTTGGAGCGGCCGGAGGCCCGTTTTCGACGAGTAGAAAAGCGGAGCCCCCGTACCCGAACAGAGCGGGTCCAAGAGCGGAGTTGCCTTTTTTTCGACCGAAAGCAGATGTCCTGCACGGGGAGTCATCTTAACCGCAGCATATCCAACGCGGAATGCCCAATGACCACGGGAAAAAGGCAATTGGTGCCAGCAACGGATGCCTTTTGGTGGGAGTCTCACCGCAGCGCAGTAACCCATTGTGGCGTTCTCGCATTGTGGCATTGTCGCATTCCCTATTTCCACACCACTTCGCGACGGCCTGTCCCGGTCCGCAGCGGCGGCACACGCCGGCGCCACTGCCGCGGCCGCTCCTCCCGACTGCTTCGCGCCGTGCCCGATAACCACTCGTTTGGCGTTGGCGAAAAGGTGGCCCCTGTGATACCATGCCCCAGCACCATGCAGTGTCCTTGGCATGCGTGGAGTCAGGAGTCCTGGAACAAACGGAGTCACGTCGCCACGCCCTCGGATCTCGCGCTGATCGTGAGAGATGACCGAGTCGGTCCGGGATCCGCAACCCGCCGACCTCACGGCGGGGCGGGATGACTGAGCTGGGCCTCCGCAGAGGGCTCACCGTGAGCCCTTCGTGGCGCCACAATAGCGGCTGCACATGACGGATCATCCACCGCTGAAGAGCTCTAACAGAACCGATAGTCCAACATGCTGCTTGCTGAGTTCACCCTCCTGGCCCAGTCGACATCCTCGTTCTGTTAGAGCTTTTCAGCAGCTTGTCGCAGGCCTTGCGGACTAGCTGCAGCATCGCGGCGACCTGGCCCCACATGTTCGGTTCGACACAGTAAGGCCCGGAAGATGGATACCACGCGTCTGCTCGCTCGGTCGAATTACTATGCGAATCATCTCGCCGTGTTCTTCTTCGCAGCCATCGTGCTGCTGACCGAAACGGTGCTGTTCCATACCGCTCGTTTCGTGCTCGACTACATGTTGGCCACTACCGTCCTGGGCTGTGCCGTGCTGGGAATCGGCCTGGGGGCCTTCGGTGCCGACCACTGGCCCTGCCGGGAAAGCCATCTCTTCGGCTGGTGCTGCCTGGGCACAACTGGCTGTTTATATGCAGCCGCCTATGCGCTGTTGCGTCACAATAATCTCTTCATCCTGTTACCGGCCGTGGCCAGTGTATTCGTCTTCCCCAGTCTCTTCATAGCGCGGATGTTTCGGCGACGCGACGCCGCCATGATCTACTTCTTCGACATGTTGGGAGCAGGAACGGCGGTGGTGCTGGCGGTCGTGGCCTATCGGAACTGGAGCAGCGAGACCATTTACCTGGGCATCGTCACGACAGTACCGATGGTCGGTGCCGTCGGGACAATCATCGCACGGTTTGCGACTCGACGAGGGCCCAGCAGGAGCGTCCCCCGGTTCGTCGCGGTCGCCGCGTTGCTTCTGCTGACGATCGTCGGTGGGATGCTCCTTCACCAACAGATTGACACCGATGCTATGAACATCGTGAAACTCGTCGATCCTGACGCGCCTAACATCCCCGCGCAGAGCGTCCTGCGACGTCCCAGTCGATTCGAGATCACCAAGACGTATGACAGCCTGGTGGGACGCATCGATGCAATGCCCATCCGCGACAGCAACCGCGTGTTTGTCACCTATGACGGTTTCTTCAATGACAACTTCCGCGATATCCCGCCGAGAGACTACCTCGATTTCGCCCGACCACATGAGCTCAGATTTCCGTCAACCGACCCACGTGTCGTCTACGGCCTCGTGAAAGAACCGCGGACCTTTGTGATCGGACCGGCCGCCACCGGCATCCTCAAAACGCTGCGCGAAATCACTCCCGCCGATCACATCGAGGCTGTAGAGATCAACCCCGGCATCCTCCAGATGATGCTGCACGACTTCTTCGACGCCAGCGGCCGAGCATACGAGGGTCTGCAGGTTTACGAGGGAAATGCACTCTCCGCTTTGCAGGGATCGCCACGCAAGTACGATCTGATCACCTTGATCAATACGCATTCCTCACGCTGGATCGGGGCCTTAGGAGCGCCCGATTACCTGCATACGCGTGAAAGCTACGACCTGTACCTCGATCACCTGACCGAGGAAGGGTACCTGTTGTTTGAAGAGCGTCCTGATACCGACCAGGGTGAGTTGGGTCTCAGACGAATGATCCTCACGCTCTGCGACTGTCTCCGACGCCGCGGAGCTGCCGATCCTGCCGAACATTTCTTTGTGTGGGAGTTCATGTCCAATCGGTTTGCGAAACAGGGAGGAACGGGCATTCAGCCGGGGTCGGACATGTACTACGTGGCCATGATCGTATCCTTGCAGCCGCTGCGTGGCCAGCGCCGACAGGACATCATCGATTGGTGCGATCTCCGCTGGCGCATCGATTTGGACGCGCGAGGCCAACTGGTATACAACTACTTCGACTGGAGACTGGAGCCGGCATACTTGAAAGGAGTCTATGGGAACAGCCGGTTCGCCCCGTTCTTCGCGATGCTCGACAGCGGCGACTTCTCGCCATTGGGCAGTGATTTCGACGCGTCCCTCGTCACCAACGATCGTCCTTTCCCGTCGTGTGGCACTCGCTCCGCGGCGGAATTGTCACGGTTGGTCCGCATCACCGGCGGAATCGGCCTGCTGTTGGGAATACTCTTTTCTGCCGGTGCCTTACGGAAGAGTCGATCGAGGAAGTCCGTCACGTTGCTCGTGCTCTACAATCTTGCCATTGGTGGCGGCTACTTCCTGGTGGAAATCATGCTGATTCAGGCCACACAGAATGTCCTGCTTTCTCCCTCCACCTCACTGGTGCTCGTGCTGGGCGTGCTGCTGTTGGGTTCCGGCTGCGGTGGCCTGTTGTCCCGCCGATTCCCCACGGCGCTCGCCACAGCGACGTTGATTCCCTTCCTCCTGCTCGCCCTTTGGCTCCCCGCATGGATGGTGCGACTGGGCTGGAACCAGCCGACCTGCTACCTGCTCGTGGCCGCTTCCGTGCTGCTGGTGGGAGTCAATCTGGGGATCTATTTTCCGCGCGGTTTGCGGCTTGCCCAATCCGGCTCTCTGCGCAGGATCATCCCGCACCTGTTCGCGCTCAACTCGATCGCCGGCTCGATGGCCACCACCGTGTCGTTCTACCTCGCCGTGCGCGTCGGTTACACCTGGACGGTCGTGCTGGCCGTGGCACTTTACCTCATCGCCGCGATTCTCGACCGCATCGTCCGACGCGGCAGCCCTGTGACCTGACACGCGTCGGTTCGACATGATCACGCCGCAAAAACATTCCATTTTCAGTAGGTGTCCACCATCGCCAACAGCCGTGGCGACTGCTTGCGATGCGAGAAAAGGGTCACATCCAATACCGTTCGGCGCGAGATTTGACGGTGCATGGTGTTGCGTGTGATGGCTCTTGTAGTACGGGAAGCTGCGGGCGGTGTTCCAGTCGCATGACGCGACGAAGGACGTGGGGGGCGCGTCTTGGCTGACCACCGCGCAGCGTGAAAGACGCGTAGGCGTCTCGTGCGACAGGACTCCTGTGTGTCGTGAGGCTTCAGTTCTTCGATGCGCTGCATCAGTTCATCCTCGTCCGCCATCCCGCAGAAATAGCAGCAGATCATTTCCTACGTACGGAGCGTGGGCTGCTTACCCGTCCACAGAGCAATCAGCAGGCACGCCATCGCGCCGCTCGCCCCCTCTCTCTTTGACCCCCACGAGCTCCGCTCGTGCGGTGAAGCAGATGGTGAGCTACGTCTCCGCCCCCGCCCTCTCTCTTCGACCCCCACGAGCTCCGCTCGTGCGGTGAAGCAGATGGTGAGCTAAACGATTCCTCACCGCCTGCATCGAGTACTCGCCGAACGGACCGACGTAGAACCCCCGAACTCCAGACGCGTCAGAGTCGCAGCAGATGCGCGAGGTTGTTCTGATAGCAAAACGCGATCTCCAGCGGTGCCGTGTCCGCCTCGGCCCGCAACGCCGCGTGGAGATGATTTAGCATGACCGACAGCCGAGCCACCGCGTGCCCTGTGCGGTCAGCGATCCGCAGGAAGGCATCGCGCAAACCGGTCAGCACCGGCCAGGACTCCAGACGAGCGTGCGGCGCGACGACCAGCACCAGGTGCAGGTTATACCAGTACCGACGCGATTCCGCGTCGGCGGCGACAGGTCCACGGCCGGGTTGAATACGGTCAACGCGGCCATTGCTGGAATGCTCCTTTGAATGCTTGACGACAGGTACGA
>JBGSHS010000250.1:0-7841 GCA_041752115.1 Pirellulaceae bacterium
CCTCTCCCCCAGCAGAAGCTGCGGGGGGAGAGGGGGGAAAGAACGGTTCGGAGGTGAGCGCGTTCGCGTGGAGGAGGGAGAGAATGAAGGTAGATTCAGGGGACGGAAGTCGCGCCCGTGCGCCAACGATCCCCCGGGCCATTCATCCGGGCCATTCATCTTCCCGGGCTGGAGTGGCTGTTTACACCCGCGTGGCGTAATCGACGTCCAGTACGATACTGGTCGCGTCGTCCCGGGTACCCCGCGCTACAGCGGCTCGCACGAGAGCTTCTGCTGCGTCGCTGGCCGAGCTCTGCAAGTTGAGAGTGGTCAGCATCTCGCGACTGGAAAGGACCTCGGTCACGCCATCGGTCACCAGCAGGATCCGATCGCGTGGTGCCAGGTGGATGGCAGCGATATCGGGGCCGTCTTTCAGATCTTGTGCTCCCAGATACTTGTAGAGCATGTGACGCCACCAATGAGTGCGCGCTGCTTCCGGCGAAATTGCTCCCATGTTGACCAGCATCTGGGCCATGTTATGGTCCGTGCTATAGTGCTGCAGATCATGATCACGCAGCAAATACGCTCGGCTGTCGCCGACGCTGGCCAGGAAGAGACGTGGACCTGCAACGATCGCTAACAGGGCGGTCGTGCCCATGCCATAGAGCTGTGAGTCGAAACAGGCCGCCGAAAGGATTTCCTGATTGACGTCCAGGAATGCCTCGCGAATCAGACGTCGCACGGTTTCGCCATCCGCGTCGGCACAGTCGAGCAGGGCAGGGTGAAGCGGCAGCGACTCGATGGCCATGTGCGCAGCACGCTCACCGGCACGGTTCCCACCCATCCCATCGGCCACCATGAACACTCCACGCCGCTGGTCCACCAGGTACCGATCCTGGTTGATGACATGGCGCGTACCGGTGATGGTGTATCCAGCGGCGGTGATCGAAAGCTGCGGCAGAGTTGCCGGCACGATCGGCGCATGATTCAGTGGGACGGACGATTGCAGGAAACGCATGGTGTTTGACTCCTGGTTAACGCGGTGTGGGCGGCCATGGCTCGACGTGGCGAAGACCGTCGAGTTGTCGACCGAGCGGCTATGCAGTAAGTCTCAGGCAAAAAGGATGCCACAGCTGAGCAGAGCTGACTTGATATCGGGGGGGAGCCGATCGGCGGAGGCGTGCTGCTGCAAAATTCCCTGTTCCGGTGCCTGCGATTGCACCGTCAGCCACACGCGTCGCAGTCTCTTTCGGCGGCGGCGCGGCCGATTCCCCGTGGGGCAAACTGCCCCAGCTGTGGCGAAATGCCGCGCGGCGACGCAGGTGGAGAGAGTAACAAGCCGAGAGCCGCCAGCCGAACCGAGCAAGGGGACTCAGTCCTCGGCACCGAATTGCTGCAACTTGCGATAGAGCGTTTTTCGGTCGAGTCCGAGGACTCGTGCGGCGTTGGTTTTGTTGCCTCCCAGCGAGTTAAGTACGTGCAGGATATAGCGGCGTTCGACATCTTCCAGCGAGGTAAGGTCGGTGGGATCGCTGCCGTCGATGACCATGTGAGCGCGCTGGTAGTCGCGAATCTTTTGCGGCAAGTCGTCAACCGCCAGGTTCTCGTAGCGAGTCAGCGCCACCGCTCGTTCCATGACGTTGCGCAATTCGCGCACGTTGCCGGGCCAGGTATACCCCATCAACTTTTCTGCGACGGCGTCCGAGAGCCCCAGGACCTGTTTTCCGGAGCGGCTGGCAAACACGTGGACGAAATGTTGAGCCAGCAGCAAGACATCTCCGCCGCGCGCGCGCAACGGTGGGATCTCCACCTGGATCACATTGATGCGGAAATACAGATCCTCTCGAAATCGCCCTTCTTCCACGGCCGACTCCAGGTCGCGGTTGGTCGCGCTGAGGATCCGCACATCGAATGCCTGTTCCCGGTCCCCGCCGACCGGCCGCAGCTTCTGTTCTTCGAGCGCACGCAGCAGTTTGGCTTGCGTCGGCAGCGGGAAATCGCCAATTTCGTCCAGGAAGAGCGTACCACCCTCCGCTTGCAGGAACAGGCCTTTGCGCGCGGCATGGGCGTCGGTGAATGCTCCCTTGGCATGTCCGAACAATTCGCTTTCCAGGAGTGTATCGGGAAGGGCGGCACAGTTAACTGCCACGAAGGGGTTGGCTGAGCGGCGGCTCTGGCGATGAATGGCGCGGGCCACCAGTTCCTTTCCGGTTCCACTCTCGCCGGTGATCAGGACCGAAGCCTCGGAGTCGGCGATCCGCGACAGCTGGTCGAAGAGTTCCTGCATGGGGGGACTGGTGCCGAGGATCTCATCAAATCGTTTGAGCGATTCGACTTCCTCGCTCAGCACCTTGACCTTTTCCTGCAAGCGATGGTGCCGGACGGCTCGCTCCAAAGCCAGGGCGAGGATATCGAGTTCGATCGGTTTGGTGACAAAGTCGTACGCCCCGGCGCGAATGGCCGCGACGGCGGTTTCCAGGCTCCCGAAGGCCGTCATGACGACGACCGGGACGTCCGGGCGGTTCGCCACAATGCGTTCACACAGTTGCGCGCCGCTCATTCCCGGCATCTGCAGATCGGTCAGGACCACGTGGTAGTTTTCGGTTTTCGCCAGCTGAAACGCTTCCTGCGGCGAGGTGGTCCAGCGGCACGCAAAGTCGCGCAGTTGCAGGTCGGCCTCGAGCAATTCGCACATGCTGCGGTCATCGTCAACAATCAGGACTCGTCCTTGCACGGGGCAACCTCCTTCGGCAGAAAGACACTGAATCGGCTTCCCCGACCCAGCTCGCTCGACACGTCGATCCAACCACCATGTTCCTGTATGATGCCATAGGCGATCGACAGTCCCAAGCCGGTACCCTCGCCGATCCCCTTGGTCGTGAAGAACGGTTCGAAGATCTGTTCCATGATCTCCGGCGAGATGCCTTCCCCATGATCGCGAACGTCGATTCGTGCGTAGAATCCTGCCGGACGGTCGGTTCCGCGCGGCGGCGTGATGTTCGCCTGCGAGATCTCCACTTCCACGGTTCCACCCTGCGGCATCGATTCAATGCCATTCATGATCAGGTTCGTCAGTACCTGCTGGACCTGGCCAGCGTCCACATGGACCGTCAGGGAATCGGGTGCCACGATCTCGACCGAACTGTTCCGCTTTTCGGCGATGGGGGCGAGCAGTTGAGCCGTCTGGCGGGTCAGATTGGGCAATTCGACGCATTTGCGCTGCGGCGTGTTACGCCGCGCGAAGTCGAGCAACTGGCGGATGATGGTCGCGATCCGGTCGGCCTCGCTCTTGATCACCATGGCGCTCTTGTGCGTATCTTCCGGAGACAGACGCCCCGAGGCGATCAGCCCGGCCCGGCCGCTCACGACGTTCAGCGGAGTGCCCAATTCGTGGGCCAGTCCTGCCGCCAGGCGGCCGACCGTGCGCAATCGGTCCGCGTGCCGCAGCTGATCCAAGGCCGCCATTCGAGCCGTCGCTTCCGACCGGATCTTTTCCTGAGCGGTCTGGAGTTGATCGCACATCGAGTTGATGGCGTCGGCCAGTTCGCCGAACTCATCGTTGCGCCCCAGCTCAAGAGGTCCTGACAGGTCGCCTTCGCCGACACGTCGGGTCTTCTCGATCAACCGGCGCAAGGGGCGTCCGATCCACGTTCCGCCGATCACCACGACGATCACGGCACCCAATAACGTGGTTGCGCCCATGAGGCTCAGCGCGTGCAACGCGAAGTAGGTCGAATTCTCGCCCGCGTGTTCGATCGGCTCGCACACCTCGATCGCGGCCGGTCTGCCCACGAACGCCAGACGCGCATAGGTATACAGGTGTTCCCGTCCCTCCGCGTCCTGGCAACAGGCGGAGTAGACGTCCCCCAGCACAGCCAGGCTGACTTCAGGACTGGCCGGCGCGTGGGCATTGTCGGGGGCAACGTCGAAATAGACGACGCGAATCGTGCGGCGACCACGCAAATCGTTCAGCTCGTCTACCGTCCGATGCGCCAGTTGTTGGCCTCCCAGTTCCCAGAGGTCGTCGACAATCCGGGAGATCGTCTTGCTCAACTGGTTGGCGTTGACCCGCATGTCCTCTTCCTGCATGGCATTCTCATGCTGGTACATGATGAACTGCGCGGTGATGGTCAGCAGCAAGACGCCGATGAGCAGGATGGCGGTGATTCGAGCGGCAAGTCGCATAGCGAGCCTCATCACGAAACGATTTTCGCGCAAGGAGGTTGAGCGAACGGGTCCTCCAGGCGATGCTGATACCTGTCGCCGCGCGGTCTCCAGTGGGCGCAGCGCGACGTTGCTCTAGAGTGTAGCGTGGTGAGGGGCAATTGTCGTGCCAAGTTGTCGCAGATGCCACCGCCGATCGCGGATTTTTCGCCGACCAGCGGTCTGAGTGCCTGGTCGAACCGGCCGGCCAGACGTTTGTGGTGACCTGCCGCGCTGGGATTCCTGCCTTTGAGAGGAGCGGACGATCGTGCCAGCCATCTTTCAGGAGAGCTTCTTCGGAACGCGCGCCTCGTTCATGCTCGACCTCATCTGCCTGACGATGGGAGTGATCCTGCTGCTCCTGGCCCTCAGCATCTGGCTGGTCCGGGGCCGTCGCCGCTACACGGGGCACAAACGGCTGCAACTGGGGCTGGGAGTGGCGTTGGCGGTGACGGTGGTCCTGTTTGAACTGGATGTGCGGCTGGTCACCGACTGGCAGGCGCGTGCCGAAGCGTCACCCTATTTCAGCCGGGGGAGCTGGAATCTCGTCTGGCTCTGCCTGACCGTCCACCTGGCCTGTGCGATTCCGACCACACTGCTGTGGAGTGGCCTGATCATTCAGTCGCTGGTCCGCTTCCCTCGTCCTCCAGCTCCGTCGCGTTACAGTCGTCAACATGCCGTGCTCGGCTGGTGCGCCTCAGTCGGCATGCTGCTGACCACCCTGACCGGCTGGCTCTTCTACGGGCTGGCCTTCGTCGCCCGCTGACGGCCGGCGGTTCTGGCCGACGATGATGCGGTTGACCGCGTTGAGGAGCGCTTTGATGGTGGCTTCGATGGTGTCGGTGGAAACGCCTACCCCGCGGTACGCGCGTCCGTCGTGTTCGACTTCCAGGGTCGCTTCCCCTTGTGCATCCCGACCGAATGTGGCGCTACGCACCTGATAGTCTTTGCAGACCAGTTGCAGCCCCGTGATCTGTTCCACTGCTCGAAACGCCGCGTCGATCGGACCATCTCCGGCCGTGATCTCGCGTGTTGCCGCCTCGCCGCCATTCTGCAGCGTCAGTTTCACATGCGGCACGTCGCCGGTGCGCGAAGTGATTTCGTAGGCGACCAGCCGCCAGTGCTCCTGCACCACTCCGTGCAGTTGCTGCTCGATCAAAGCGACCACGTCGCCGTCGTAAATTTCCTTCTTCTTGTCGGCCAGCTTCTTGAACTCCTCAAAGATCTGCTGAAGCTGCTCCCCGGTGAGTCGGAACCCCAGCGCTTTGGAGCGGTCGGCCAATGCCGCACGACCACTGTGCTTGCCCAACACCAGGTCGGTCTTGGCGAATCCCACGTCTTCCGGACGCATGATCTCATACGTCGTCCGCTCCTTGAGCATGCCGTCCTGGTGAATGCCGGCCTCGTGCGCGAAGGCGTTGCGCCCCACGATGGCTTTGTTGCGCTGCACGTGCAAACCGGTGATTCCGGACACGAGACGGCTGGTGGGGACCAGACGCCTCGTCTGGATGCCCGTGTCGAACGGGTAGAAATCGTGACGCGTGCGCATCGCCATGACGACCTCCTCCAGCGAGCAGTTGCCCGCCCGTTCGCCAATCCCGTTGATCGTGCATTCGATCTGTCCCGCACCGTTCTCGACGGCGGCCAGACTGTTGGCCACCGCCAGACCCAGGTCATTGTGGCAGTGCACGCTGATCACCGCCTTGTCCATATTCGGCACGCGATCGATCAGCATGGCGATCGTCGCCCCCATCTGTGATGGCGTCGCGTAACCGACGGTGTCCGGGATGTTGATCGTCGTGGCACCCGCTTCGATCGCCGCTTCCACCACCTGACACAAAAAATCATGCTCCGTCCGCACGGCATCTTCCGGCGAAAACTCGATGTCGTCGCAATAGCCCACCGCACGACGCACTCCCTCCACCGCTCGAGCGATGATCTCCTCGCAGGTCATCTTGAGCTTGTACTCGCGATGAATCGAACTGGTGGCCAGGAAGACGTGAATCCTCGGCTGTTCGGCGATCTTGAGTGCCTCCCAGGCCCGATCGATGTCGGCCGGATTGCAGCGGGCCAGGCCGCAGACCGTCGTGTTGCGTATCACCCCGGCGATCTCGCGCACCGCCGCAAAGTCGCCCGGCGAAGCGATCGGAAAACCCGCCTCCAGCACGTCCACACCCAGATCCTGAAGCGACTGAGCAATCTCGAGCTTCTCAGCCAGATTCATACTGGCTCCAGGAGATTGCTCGCCATCGCGCAGCGTCGTGTCGAAAACGGTGATGCGGCGTCGTTCGGTCATGGGTTGCGCCCTTCGTGAGGAACTGACAGTCTTGCGATGCCGGCTGCGACAAACAGCCCACATCCGTCACAAAACGAAAAAAGCCCCGAGACACTTGGCAGGCCTCGGGGCTTTGGGTTTTTTCTGGCGTCCAGCGGTGACGAGAAACCTCCCCCTACGGCCTGCACGCGGCAAGCACCAGCAGCAGCGATAGGAGGTTCAGGCTGGTCATCATCACGTCAAGTCTCAATCGTCCGGATTCCATCGTCGTTCATTCCGCGGCAGTCCGATCAGGCACCGCCCGTACCAAGACGCCCAATCACTGGCCGGATCCCTGCACCAAGCCGCGTTCGCAGCCAGCGCCAGGGGGTCCACACCCGCTCGCACAAGCCACTTAACGACTCTAGTACAGACACCTGCGGCGGTCAAGGTCTGGCGTGAAGCTCCCGCCGCAGCATGTCGGGTGGTCTTCCGCTTTGTCCTGGGACATTCCCTGTTCGGTATTCTGCAGTTCACGTGGCCTGGCCCCACGATCCGCCAGGTCCGGGTCGCGGATTTGGACCCCCAGTAATAAGGACAGGCCGGTGGGAAGTGGAATGGATGAGGAATCGGGACAGGCCTTCGGGAAGTGGTTCGGGATGAGTAACCGGACCAATACCGTTCGGCGCGAGATGTGAGGGTGCCTGATGTTGAGTGTGGTGGCTCGTCTGTGACGAGAAGCCGCGGGCGGTGTTCGCGTCGCATGACGCGACCAATGGCGTGGGGAACGCGTTTGGGCTGATCTCACCGAGTTGGGCGTCGTTGTTTCGAGATCGTTCTGCGATCGTTTCCCACGTGCTGTTGTCTCGCAGTCGGCCCACGCAACTGCTCTGGGCAGCGAGGATCTCGCTAACCCCCGCGAGCTTCGCTCGTGGGTGCATCAGATGGTGAGCTACCGCGTCGCTCGCCTCCTCCCTCGCTAACCCCCGCGAGCTCCGCTCGTGGGTGCATCAGATGGTGAGCTACCGCGTCGCTCGCCTCCTCCCTCGCTAACCCCCGCGAGCTTCGCTCGTGGGTGCATCAGATGGTGAGCTGAGAACGCGTCCCGGTCGCAGCAGATGCCCGAGGTAGTTCTGATAGCAAGACGCGAGCTCCAGCGGTGCCGTGTCCGGCTCGGCACACAACGCCGCGTGGAGATGACTGAACATGACCGACAACCGAGCGACCGGCGCGCTTGCCTGCATCGATAAAATCGCGCGACATCAATATTCGTGACAGAAATAACGGCAGAGATTCCGTGTGCCGGTTGATTTGGGGTGGGAGGGCAGCGCGGTAGCTGACCATCTGATTCACCGCACGAGCGGAGCTCGAGGGGGTCTGGAAGGGGTGAGGGGCCGCGGCGGCC
>JBGSHS010000251.1:0-10138 GCA_041752115.1 Pirellulaceae bacterium
AGGGGTACATGCCGTGCCGCCTGCACGACCGCAGCGGCGGCCGTCGTATTAGCGCCGTTGGCGTCGAACAGCACCGACACCCGCAGGGGGCCAAAAAAGCACTTGGTAACAGCCTCCCAGACCGACTCGGCCGCACGAACGTCAGAGCCTCCCACAAAAACGGCTGTCTGATGGAGGTCTTTGGGACCCCGCGTGAACATCGCTCCGTGTACCAGATCCCTGACAACCGAGGGGGTCACACCGGGGCGAGGCAGCAGCTGATCGACTCCCGAATCGATGGCCACGACGGCATCGAAGACACTTGCGTGAGCGTCAGTATCCAATTGAACGAGGATTTTGGGTTTGCTCATGGAGCTGGAGTCCTGAAAAAACACCCCTCGATCGCTCGCAGGCGAGCACCGACGTGGGGAGGAAGGAAGTCTGCCGGGCTCATCGCCGCCCGACCAACAGCCACGGCGATTCGTGGCGCACTCAGTCAGCCCAATGGCGGCGTCTCGGCCACCCTCGTGGCTGTCGCATCTTCGGGGCCCGGCACAAGCTGCCGGACCCTCCCTGATACCGCTTGCTCAGAATCCCTTGAACGGATGCTCGGCGCTGTCTTTGCCGGCTACGACTTCCTGAGCCGAAGGCTTGTTACCCATGGCATTGGCGATCGCCAGCTTGGTCGCTTCATAATTGAAGTCGTAGATCTTCTTGTTGTCCTCGGCTGTCGGAGCGATGAACACTCCACAGACGATTACCAGATCTTCGCACTGATCGGACGGGAGGACGCCGTCAGCCACGGAGTCGGCGACCGCTTTGGCGACGGCAGCCTGAGCCGGGCCGAACATCTGCACCGCCTGCTTCATTCCCTTGATGGTGACCTTGGTCACCAGAACGGTCGAGGGCTTAACGGCCAGATTCGGCGTGAGGACGGCGAGCAGATTCGTATGGCCCGCACTCTGCCGAGCCAGGGCGTTGGCAAAAGCAACTCCGACCGGCCCACCCTTCGATCCAATCATCAGATCGATGTGGGCGATTTCGTCTCCAGACCCGACCAATGCTTCCCCGATGTACATGGACATAACTGCTTCTCCACTTTTCCGGCTCGCCCTCTTCCGAGCCCTGCCTTTCGATCCGAATCGCTTCTGTGCTGTCAGAGCCCTCGCCAGCGCGTCTGAAGCGAAGAAATCCAGGTCTCAGGCAGGCGTCTCCGTGACGAGCACCAGGAACCCTTGAAATGATCTGTTGCTGTTCTCCGCGATCCCCGCCACTATTCCAGTTCGTTATTGTCGCATACTATCGCACCCATGCCCGAGGCGAGTTCGGGCCTTCTCGTGAACCGACCGTGCGGGATCGTGGGTCTAAGCCGCGAAGTTAGCAGACTTTCCGTTAAATGCAACCGTGCACACGCAGTGAATGGCAAATTGGCCCCATTTCGGGCGGAGGGGCCCAGTGACGTCTGCCTCCGTGGAAGAGGGGCCCGCACTCCTGGAGGACCTGCCATGAGTCAGAGGCCGATGGAGCATTGCTCGACACCCCAAGGCCAGGAACTGCTGTTGGTGGGCGCAAGCGTGCGGAGTGCGGCAGTGTCGGCCGTGCGGGCCGGCATGCACGTAGTGACTGCTGATCTCTTCGGGGATCGGGACATACCACCCCAGTGCGTCGTGGTGCGAGTCGACGACTACCCGCAGGGCTTGCACGAAGTGGCGTCTCGATGGAGTCCCCGCTATTGGATGTACACGGGGGGGATTGAAAACCACTCTGATTTGGTGGAGGCCATCTCGCTGCGGCACGCGTTGTTGGGCAATCGGGCCTCCACGCTAGCCCGCGTGCGCGATCCCTGGCTGCTGCGGAGTGTCTTGAAGGGCCAGCAAATCGACTATCCCGAAATCCGGGTTGAACGGCCCGAAGCGGATGGAGTGGGGTGGCTACGCAAAGCACACTCGAGCTGCGGCGGGCTGCAGATCTCAGCCTGCCCTTCCCTCTTCGTCCGACCGGCGCGGGATCCGGGCCACGAGCAGAAACCGCCTGCGGCGACCCCAACGTCGTGGGCCGACAGCATGTTGTCGGGTGACGAGCGAGGCGGGTTTTATTATCAGCGGTATGTGCGCGGTGTCAGCTGCGGCGCGGTCTTTCTCGCGTGCTGTGGCCGGGCGAGGTTGTGGGGCGTGACGCGACAGTTGGTCGGGTGTCGGTGGGCGGGATCAAGCGGCTTTCGCTACGTCGGATCGGTGGGGCCTGTTCGTCTTGGGACGCGGCTGACCGCTGAGCTGCAACGTGTCGGGCAATGCCTCGCGGAGGAGTTTGAACTGAGGGGCCTGTTTGGAGTGGACTTGATCGTAGCGGGCAGTCGGCTCTGGGTACTGGAGGTCAATCCTCGTCTCACCGCGTCGGTGGAAATCGTGGAGCAGGCCAGCGGTCTGAATGCGATGGCACTGCATTGGGCGGCTTGTCGAGGTGAGTCTTTGCCGGACCTGACGGAAGCGAGTGGACCGCTGCTCTATGGCAAGGCGATCGTGTCTGCTTCCCGCGACGGCAACGTGAATGCCCAGTTCTACGAAGATCTGGCGGCGTGCAAGCCCGAGGGAAACTCCGCCGAATATGGCGATCGACTGGCCGATCTGCCGCAGGAGGGCACTCGCATCGGGGCAGGCCATCCGATCCTGACGGTTTTTGCTCAAGGGCATCGGTTAGCTTCGGTCGTGCGCCGCCTGCGTTGTCGGGCGGCCGAGGTGAGGCGGTTGTGGGGAGGAAAACAAACGGAAACGGCGCAGGGTGAGCCGCCCGATGGCAAGCGAGTCTCGTGACATCGTCCCGCGCCATTGGCGCGACGGCTCCGTCCAGTCGCCAACAACAACGGGGTCGCCCGGCGCGAGCGAGAGTCTGTCAGGCGATGGAGCACGTCACCGCCTTGGCGACCGCAGTTCGGTTGCGCCGGCCCGGGGCAATCAGTGTCAGACTCCACCAAAAGCGCTGAAGGCGCCGTCGACAGGAATAATGGCGCCGGAAACGAAGGCCGCTTCATCGCTCACCAGCCAGAGCAAGGTGCCCAGCAGGTCGGCGGGAGTGCCATACCGATTGGCGGGAGTATGGGCCAGAATGGTCTGACCGCGCGGCGTCGGAGCGCCTGTTTTCTGGTCCATCAGGAGAAACTCGTTCTGAGCGGTAAGAAAGAAGCCGGGTGCGATGGCGTTGACGCGAATGGTCGGGCTGTATTCTTGAGCCAGGTGGACCGCCAGCCATTGCGTGAAGTTAGCGACGGCAGCCTTGGCGGCGGAATAGGCGACGACGCGCGTGAGTGGACGGATGCCGGCCATCGAAGCGATATTGATCACAACTCCCGACCCGCTTGCGATCATGTCGGGCACAAACACCTGGGTCGGGAGGATCGTGCCGAGGCAGTTCAGGTTGAGGACCCACTGAATCGCGTCGGCCGGGATCTCGAAAAACGACTGATGGGTGCCTGCCGTCGCCTCCGGCTTGTTGCCGCCGGCACCATTGATCAGGATATCGACTGGACCCAACTCCTGATGAATCAACTCGGCGGCTGTGGCCAGACTCTCTGTGCTCAACACGTTCGCTGCCACGGCCAGCGCCACGCCACCGGCGGCACGGATCTGATCCGCCACGGCCTGAGCTGCCTGCTGGCTCAGATCAAGCACGCCCACGCGAGCTCCTTCTGCCGCCAACGCCTGGCACATCGCCGAACAGAGGACACCACCACCTCCTGTAACTGCCGCTACCTTGTCGGTCAAACGTCCCATGGCTGTCCCACTCCCTCTGCCATCGGTCGGCCGGTTGCTGAGCCGAGATGCCTGCTGGTGTGCCTTTGCCGCGAAGCTTCGAAGATAACAACCTGCTCCCGTGAGTGAAAGGCCGGTTCGTAGCTTGAGTGTGACGCTATGACGCGTCAGTACGAGAGTCAGCCGATTTCATCGGGCAGGGGAACCTCAGGATCATCCGGTTTCCAACGGCGTCCGGCCAACTGAGGCACGAAGTCGTCGCGCCCGGCCAGTTCCGCAATCGCCTTGACGCAGCGAACGAGGAGCAGTCGTACGACCTCGGGATCCTTCTCCTGCCCGTAGTACTCCGATAGATCGATCGGCTGCCCGTAGCGGACGCGAGTCCGAGCCCGCATCAGGAACGGGCTCCAGGCCGTGCCCTGATAGGGAGCGTCTTGAATGTAGCAGGGGACGACCGGTGCGCGACCACGAAGGGCGACCACGATGGCCCCCGGTCGCACGGGGCTCATGAACTCCTCGCTCGTGTTGATTCGCCCTTCGGGAAGCATGCCGACCATGCCACCGTTGGCGACAATTCGCATGGCGGCTTTCGTCGCTGCCGTGTCGACTCCGCCCCGATTGACCGGAATCACTTCCGCGATGCGGAGAAAGAAGCCAAAGATGGGATGTTCTACATACTCGCGCGCCACCATCCAGTGCACGACGCGGCGCATCGAGATCTGCACGAAAAACGGGTCAACACTGCTGCGATGATTGCAGATGATGACCGCATTCCCCTCACCCGTAATGGGAAACGGGCCTTCGATCTTCGTGCGCCAGCAGAAGCGAGTCAGGAATTTCGCCAACAGCCAGAAGAATGTCTGCCAGGCAGTATACCGGGTCGACTTCACGACCAGGTAAAACCAAGTCGCGAAAGCCAGTAGCACCAGTCCCAAGCACAGCAATGCCAGCAGCCATGGATTCATGCCAGAAAGGTCCGCCCGTAGTCGATTTCGCGAAAACTCCGGTTGGGTCGCTCGTCCGAGGTCAGGGGGATGACGACGATCGGTGCGACCAGGCTGTGCGACCCCGCAGCCACACCGTAAGATGTTAGCGGCTCCGGCCGCGGGACGCGATGGGCTGTCTTGCCGCGGCGCTCACCGGAGAGGTGCTGCCACGGAACCGTCGGTCAGGCTGGCCCTTCCCGGAGCGGTGTCTACGGGGGACCGTGTGAACGGGGCCAGTGTGTACGGGAGTCAAGAGGATGGGGGATGCCGATGGATGACGAACGGTCATCGCAGCGCCGCCTGACTTGTTCGCGGTTGGGTGTGATCAGCGATACGCATGGTCACGTTTTCAACACGAAACGGGCCGCCGATGTGTTTGCTCGCTGTGATGTGGAAGCCGTATTGCACTGCGGCGATATTGGTTCGCCAGTCATTCCAGGATTACTGGCGCAATGGCCGACCCACTATGTGTTGGGTAATGTGGACATGGACGGGGCGGCCTTGCGTGACGCCATTGCGGCAGCGGGGGGCACCTGCCACGGACGACTCGGGGGATTGACGATCGGCGAGCGCCAGGTGGCGTGGCTACACGGGGACGACCAGCAGCAGTTGAGCACGTTGATTCGCAGCGGCCAATGGGATCTGATCTGCTTCGGCCATACGCATCAAGCGAGTCAGATTCAGCAGGGAAAGACGATGCTCTTGAACCCGGGGGCGCTCGTGCGAGCCTGGCCCAAAACGGTGGCGGTGGTCGACCTGCTGCGGTGGGACGTAACACGCATTGCGGTGGAGGAAGCGTGACACAGAGGAATTGCCATGCAGTTGCCGTTTCTGTCCTGCCGAGGTTGCTTGCGGCCTGTCGGTCATTTCGGGACGACGCACGAGGTCAACAGGCCGCGCGTAAGGCATGAGGGACCAGCGACTTCGGCACACTTATTGTAGCCACGCTCGCGCCGAGCGTGGGAAACCGCCCGAACACGGAAGTTGTTTTCCCCGCGGTCCGAGGGCCGCTGCTGGAGAGCACGGTTCGGCAGGGGCGCTGTGCAGGGACGGGGGCCACGCCGGATTGCGGTGGCAGCGTTCGGTGGAACTCAAGTTGTTCCAGCAATCGAAGACGACCCGGTGCGCGGGAGTGACTCACCGCCAGGCAAACGACCCTAACCGCGACGGCCGGTCTGCCGCACACGGCTATGGACGACCAGTGGAGCTGGCATGCTGATTGATGAGGGCAGATGCCGGTTCGCCCCAGCGAGCGAATCCGGTCTTCGGAATTCGCCATGGTGTGTTACTGTGGCCGAATCGTGCCTGCTGATTCAGCGCGTTCAGCCGGTCGGGGCGCCGGGTACCGCCGCATCGAATGCGGTCATTCAGCCTGCCAAGCGTGAGGAAATCCGATTGATGCCGCCGTCGAATTCTCCTTCGGCTTCGGTCTGGAAGCGATACTGCATCAGGTACGCGTCTTCGGTCGTGTCGTCATAGAAGTCACGCAGGACCGAAATGGCGCGAAAACCGAGGTGTCGGAAGAAGAGTTGGGCGTCGAGATTCGTTTCTCGCACTTCGAGCATGATGCGACTGCGGCGCTGGCTCGAGAGTTTGCCGACCAGTTTCTCGACCATCTGCTGTCCGACCCCTTTTCGCCGGAAATTGGCTGCCACGGCGAAGTTGAGGATATGAAGTCGATTTCGATGCAGCTCATAGATCATGAAGCCGGCCACACGCTCGTCATGTTCCGCCACCATGCCGATGCAGTTGCGCTGACGCAGGCAGCGGATGAAGTCATCTTCCGACCAGGGGAATTCAAAGCTCTGATTCTCGATATCCAGTACTTCCGCCATATCCCTCCGAATCATCCAGCGGATATGGACACAAACGTCTTGTTTACCTACGGGTTGCATGGCGGACTCCTTCCCTGAAAGCCCATGACAGCAGGCCGTTCCAACGGCGACGTAACCTATCAAATCGGGACTTTGATGCCAAGATGAACTCTGCCATTTTCGGCACAGCCCGCGCCACATTATCGCGCGCTTCGCACGCCGTTCTGGGCGGCGGTTTCGGGAGCTGGCGAATGCAGGATATGGCTGGGGAGTGGGAACCGCAGAGCGACCCAGAGACTGGCCCCGATGATCACCCAGCCGAGCGCGCTTGGTGAGGCCACCAGCCACCACAGCCATCCGAACAGGACGCCCACCAGGCCGGGCCACTGTCGGCACCAGACCCGCACCGGCGCAGTGCGCAGCACAGAAAGAATGCCACCGCCGATGAGGGCCGTCAGCAAGGCGACCCAGAAATGGCGGGCGACGAGGTGGCCAGCAGGAGCCGCCCACTGAATCGGCAGCGTCGGTTCTTTGCCAATAAAAGCCAAGTGCCGCGTCTGCCACAGCGGATCCGGGGTGCTGGCGAGCAACTCGCTGGGGTGTGCCTGATCAGCCGCTGAATTCCCATCTCGGGTGGCGGGGGGCATGTCGAGTCTCTTGGCCACGCTCTCTTGCTGGGCTCGAATTGCCTCGATCGCCGCCGAGTCGATGTTTCTGTCCGCGCTGCTCTGGCGCCAGCGATCACGAGCGAGACGTCCCTGACTACGCGAAAGACGAGCGGCCCAAGGCGAATACCAGCCGTGAATCTCCGTGGCCGGACTTCCCATCGCCGTTTCCACGGCCGACTCGACCAGATTGGCCGTGGAACGCAACCGAATCGCTTCCTGGGCCGCGGCTTCCACGCGATGCGCCGCGATCGCCGGCACGTCCGCCAAGAGGCCGGGGGCAGAGTGGACCGTCCAGAGTGTCCGAATCACGTCGAAGTCGGTGAGCCAAGGAACGGTCAGAACGTACGATGTCGATGCCCTGACGCTGGGGCAGCGAGCCTGGAAAAGGATGGACAGCTGCTGAGGCAGTTGCTCCGAAGCGAGCTGGAGCTGCCAGCGGCGGTCCGACAACGGAATCATCGTCGCCGGTACTCCTTCCATCGAAGCCTGGACCAGTTGGCAGTCAGCCGGGATATCGAGTGTGCAGCTGCCGATGCCGGCTGGCTCCAGATCGAAGCTCACGACTCCCGAGATCAAGCCATCGGCGTGGCAGAGGATATGGATGTCGGCCAGACTGATCTGCTTCTGTCCCGCCACACGCTGAATGTCGGTAATGACCGCTCGAGGCCGAGCGTAGACTCGATAGGCTTCCATGGTGCGGGCGTCAGCGGGAGCTACAGGGATGGCATCCCGCAGAGGCACTTGTTGCAGACCGCTCGTTTCCCAGGCGATACGTTGCTGGTCGAGTTGCGTGGGGAGCACGTAGAACCGTTCGCTGTGCGCCACATCGAGTGGAATGATGTTGGGTGCGCGACCTCGCTCGTTGGCTCCCAACACCAGGGGACCGCGGATGCGGACCGCAAACCGCTCGGTAACCGGCTGGAGTGGGCGAATGATCAGGTGCCGGCGTTGGCCCGGCATGGGACGCATTTCGAAGGGGAAGGCCGGCTCCAGGGAGAACGGCCCGGACCACTCGGCCGGGACTTCAAACCGGAACTGATCGATCACGCCGTCCGCTCCGGCAGCGACCTCTGCTTGGAAGTCGGCGATGGCTTCCCACTTGTCGTCCAGCCGGCGCAGGGTCGTGACGAGTCGCGTTTCGAGTGACGGGTGGTTAGGGCGGATCTGGAGCGTAGCGCTGGTGGAATCATCCCCTGGCAGGCTCCGTGGTTCGAAGGCCGCGAGGAGCCGGCCGAAGTGCTCTCGGAACAGACCGCGACTCCCCGTTTCAACCCCTTGCCAGGAGGCCGGCGTTTGGACGTTGACCAACACATTCGATTGCCGGTACAACCGGATCGTCTGGCTCTTGGTCGTGGCATCCTGGAGCGAGATTGCTGGAATCGGGATGGTTTCGTCGGCTGTGGGGAGTGGCGTGATTCCGCGCAGCTGCACGTGATGCGGGCCCGTGACACCTTGCCCCAGGAACAGCGTCAGTCTGCCCGACCCGTCATGGCGGGCCTCGGCTGGAATCACGCTTTCCTGCTGGGCGATCGCCACATTGGTCACCTGCAGATTCCGCGGCACAGCCAGTTCATGCTGAAAGGCCGAGCCATTCATCGTGACCACTTCCGCGTCAAACACCAATTCCATCGCGGCAGGACCGATACTGATGTCGAGCTGCTGCTGAGCTTCCGACGTCGGTTGCCTGGACCGTGTACTCAGGCTCCACATGGGATCAACTGCCTGCAGCCGATAGCAGAGGTTGGGGGCGGTTTCGGCTTCCCCCCAGACCGTCAGGAACTCGGCCGCATCCATGGGAGCGAACGCCTCCGAGCCGCTGGCGTTGTATTCCAGTTCTGGTGCGATGCTGACGGCCAGCCAGCGGCGTTCGACGCGGCTGTCCTGCAGTTCGAGGCGAGGCAGCGAGAGGTTCCCTAAACCGGTCGTGTTCAGAATCAAGAACTGAAGGTGCAACGTGACATCGCGATCGGTCGGCTCGCGCACCGCGAGATCGAGTGTCGTGAGTTCGTCGCTCTGTTCCTCACGCGTCGTGATCTCCATGGTGGTCTCGTTCGTTGGCGGGAGCAGACGCAGCCGCGAATCCATCCGCAGCGTCAAGTCACGGATCTGGCCGGTGGCGGCTTGAATACGAAACTTGGTATCGAGCATCACCGTGTCCGGGCGATCTTTCGGACGGACCTTCAGCCACATCAATTGCTGCACATCCAGACGCGTGCTGTCGACCCGACCGGCGTTTCCCGCCAGCCAGCGCAACGCCAAGGCTCGAGCAGGACCCAGCTCAACTCGGCGCGTGCCCGTGGCGGAATCGGCTCGCACTTCGCCCACTGCCGAGGGGACCTCGATCTCTGGCGCATCGTACGGCGCGACAATCTCCAACTCCGCGTGAGCGACCGGCGGTATGAGGAACTGCAGGCTGCGGTGCCCCGCCTCCTCACGTGTTTCCGGGAGCAGGACCAGCTCCAAGGTCGCTGCTCCTTCCATCGGTGCTTGGAAAGAAAACGCGGTTCGGTCTGCGTTCCACGCGATCTCGAGCGGTTTGCCGGCCAGACGCAATTCCAGTAATCGCACCGACGGATCCTTGGCCGGCCAGGGAAAGACGATCTGCGGGTGAGTCTGAAACAGGATCAGCTGGTAGGTGACGGTCAAGCTGGTGAGGCTCAGTGAAGAACGCCGTTCGGTCCAGTTCAGAACCGCTCGGAAGTCCGCCCGCTGAACCAGCCAGCGTCGCAACGCGTGGGCGCTGGCGGTCGCTCGATGCTGGATGTGGTCGTACATCTCCACGGGCAAGTAATCGTAGTCGCCTGCGGGCTGCAGGTTCTTGTCGACCGGGACACGGATCTGGTAAACGCCTGGCAAGCTGGCGGCGGGCACCTGTTCCAGCGGCTCGTCCCCACCTGCTTCCAGCACGCTGCTGCCGAGCACCAGGCCCAGGGCGAGCAGCAGGA
>JBGSHS010000252.1:0-50779 GCA_041752115.1 Pirellulaceae bacterium
CCTGGCCAGACAGGATCGTGCGGTTCCGCACGACCCACGGGCGCTCCGACCCGCGGGCGCTCCGACCCACAGCGAGTCGGGTCACGAGGCTCACCGGCTCCCTGGGCAGGGTGCGTGCCAGCGCCATCAGCCGGCGACTACTTGCCGCATGGCTGCTGGCAACGCGGGATACTGGAACTGGAATCCCGCGCGCGATGCAACTTCAGGAATCACGCGTTGTGAAGCGAGCAACACCTCACTGAACTGGCCCAGAGCCAGTTGCAGCGCCGGTTTGGGAATGGTCAGCCATGTCGGGCGATGCAGTGCCTGCCCGAGCGTCCGGGTGAATTCGGCGTTCGTCACGGGATGAGGCGCCGTGGCATTGACGGGGCCGTGAATCGTCTCATGCTCGATCAGGAACAGAAACAGCTGTGCCAGATCGTCCAGATGGATCCACGACATCCACTGTCCACCCTGGCTGATTTTTCCACCCAATCCCCAGCGAAAGGGAGTTAACAGCGTCGCCAGAGGACCGCCGCCTGCACCGACCACCAGGCCAATGCGAGGCAAGACGACGCGAATCCCCGCCTCTTGCGCCGTCTGAGCCGCCCGTTCCCAAGCCACGCATACCTCCGCCAGAAAGTCGTCGCCCGGCGACGAAGTCTCACGCAGCAGTTCGTCGCCGCGAGAACCGTAGTACCCGATCGCGGAAGCGGAGATGAGCAGCTGCGGAGGACGCGGAAGTGAGGCCATGGCCGTGACAAGGTGACTGGTTCCTGTCACTCGACTCGAGTAGATCCGCTCCTTCTTGGCCTGAGTCCATCGCCCGGAGGCAATCGACTCGCCAGCCAGGTGAATCACCACATCAACATTGTCAAATGCCTGCGTGGGAGGCAGGTCACTCAGCGGTTGCCAGTCGTACGTGGTCACGTCGTGCGCTGCCGTCACGGAGGCTCGCTGCTTCGAACCCGGCCGACTGAGTATGACCGGACGTTTCAAGTGGCTCAACAGCCGACGTCCGACAAAACCCGTAGCTCCTGTCACGAGTGCTCGCATGGCTTTCCCCTCGTTCTTCGTGTGACCAGCAGCTCCGTACGACCAGCACGGTGGACCCCTACATTGTATAGTATGTGTCTCAACCGATACCAAGCTTTCCCTGGCCGCAGCACGCAGATTACGGTTTCCTGGTGAAACCGGTCACGTCACGCCGAACCCCGGCCAACTCGTGGCGTGCGGAGGCGAGGAGGTTGAAATCGGTGGCCCGATCTGGCACCATGCTAAGGAATGGGGGAAGAATGACTTCGGCATTTCTGCCGTAGCCTCGCTCGCGCAGAGCGTGGGGAACGACTAGTCGACCCACCCACCGTCTGGCGACGGGAGCAACACCGTCTGGCGACGGGAGTTGCAACTGAGGAAGCGATTCTTCCCGTAGCCCTCAGCGGGATGTGACCAGCAGATTCCCTCTCTGCGTGACGATCGCCACGCGCTGGGGGCGTGGCGGCGGCAAAGGCGGTCATGGGGTGGCAAGACCGCTCAGGCCGCCTCCTATTGTCCTGTTGGCGGACCATGGCTGTCGGCCGACCATGGCTGCGGCCGACCATGGCTGCGGCGGCAGGTTTCACGAGTGTCCCTATGGAGTCGATACAATGGCAGAAGATCTTTCGCGTGTGCATGGTCTGGTTGGGGATCTCTTTGGCTCGGTCCATGACCCGGATGCGTGGGAACGATACCGGCTGACGGACGAGCAGGTAGCTTTCTATCACGAGCACGGGTATCTGGCTGGCGTGCGCGTGTTGACCGATCATCAGATCGAAGCGCTCCGGGAAGAACTGAATCGGTTCTTCCAGCCCGATCATCCTGGATCCGAGCTGTGGTATGAGTATCACACCAATGAATCGTCGGACCCCGACACCGTCCTCTTCCATGCTCTTGGCGCGTGGCGGATCGGTCCGGCATTTCACGATGTGCTGTGGAATCCCGCTTTCACGATACCGGCCAGCCAGTTGTTGGGAGGGTCGGTGCGTTTCTGGCACGATCAGCTCTTCTGCAAACCGGCGAAACATGGGGGAGTCGTCGCGTGGCATCAGGATTACTCGTACTGGACACGCACCAGGCCGATGCAGCATCTGACTTGTTGGATTGGCCTGGATGACAGCAGCGTCGAAAACGGCTGTGTCCACTACGTGCCGGGGAGTCACCGCTGGGACCTGTTGGAAATCACGGGATTGGCCGGCGATATGAACGCCATCCGCAAGGTCCTCAGCGAGGAACAATGGGAGACATTTAATCAACCTGTGGCAGTCGAGTTGCTCAAAGGCCAGTGCACGTTTCATCATCCGTTGACCGTTCACGGCTCGTTCGAAAACCGCACCGATCGACCACGTCGCGCGACGGTCATCAACGTCGTGCGCGACGGAGTCAAATCGGATAGCGACCAGCCGCTGCTGCAGGGGGTGCCGACCGTTCCACGTGGCGAACTGCTGGGCGGGCAGTTCTTCCCGCTCCTGCGAGAATGACCACGGAGTTGCCGACGACCGTGCGCGTTGGGGCACACCTGGTTGGAATGACGAATGACGAAATACCCAATGACGAACGGACGAATTCCGAATATCGGACCAATTTTTCACCGGAATTCAACGCGGTTGGCGCATGGCGATTGCTCGGTCTGCGTTCGGCATGGGGTGTTTCGGTATTCGGCCTTCATCGTCAGTGGCAGCGCCGCCGAATCGAGCTGGTGGAATCAGGGATTGGACCGCGCCCATTGCGTGGCGGCAATTCGCGTCAGCTCGGCATCGATCTCCTGGCCTTCATAGAATGACAGCCATCCGGTGATGCCAACCGTCTCGCCCGGCGCGCAATCGGGAAACTGAGGATCGCTGTGCAGACACGGACAGCGCTCGTTGCCCCACGGTCGCTGACACGGCTGCCAGGCGGTGATGACCCAGCGCGATCCGTCGGCCGTGCGGCAGGCCGCGTAGGGAGCACGGAACAGCTTGTTGTCATTCGACTGCTCGGCAAACCCCTCGGCATTCTTCAACATGACACAGTTCTGCACACGCAGACCGGTGAGCGGCTGATCGGTCCCATTGAACAGCGTCATGTGCATGCGGACCGCGGCACCTTCCACTCGCACGTCGACCGACATCGCGATCCCGTTGGGAAACGTCCGCTGGATGCTCAACCGATCCGGCTGGTCGCGTTGCCATTCCAGCGGCTCCAGGAAAACCTGCTGCTTGTCCCAGACTGTTGCCACGTGGGTATGTGCCAGATAGAGCAGCTGTGGTCCCTGAGCCGTGTCCATCCAGACCGCTTCGGGAATGTCCAGTACGACATAGTCGCGGGGATTCCAGGGCGTAAACACGCTGAACTTGGTCTCGCGCTGCGGACGTATCTCCCCGTCGAGAAACCCGACGCGTGGGTGCCGACCGCCGGGATAGGGGAGCAGCTTCAGCGCCGAGTTCGCCGCCGGCTCCACCTGCTCCGAAGAGAGGCCCAGCCGTTGGATGGCCTGCACAACATCCGCTTCGCTCATGCCCGTGGCGGCCATGACTTCGGGTACGCTGAAATGATGATCGACGACCATGTTCGTCAAC
Source organism: Pirellulaceae bacterium (assembly GCA_041752115.1). Taxonomy (GTDB): domain Bacteria; phylum Planctomycetota; class Planctomycetia; order Pirellulales; family Pirellulaceae; genus JAJRVM01. The sequence continues at coordinate 3,573 of JBGSHS010000252.1, forward strand.
CAGTATCGCAACTCATCTTCCGATTGCGGAGTACGCTGCTCGTAAAATGACTGCCCCGCCTTGATGCGCTCCTGCCGGTCCCGGATGGCCATCAGGGGATCCATCGGTTCGCTTCCCGGCGGTACATACTTCGCCAGATCACGTAACGCAATCACTTGATACTGCTGATCCGCCAGGTACTTCATGTACTGCCGAAACAACTCGGGAGGTGTGTGAACCCACGGGTGCGCGCGATCGGGTACGCCGTGGAATTGCAGCACGGCAACGCGTCCCCCCTGCCCCCGTTCGACCGCCCGCTGAAAATCGGCGAGCGTCCACGTTGGCCGTGCATCCCCGGCGGTCGGAATCAGCAAGGGATGATCCAGGCCCGGTTCGTATGCAATCCCACTGCCAGCCTCATACGGATACTCCGGTTCCGTTCCTCGCCGGGCAAAACGGATGCCCTGTTCCGCCAGGATCTCCAGGGCTTGCAGGTCAAATGCGTTGCCGGGGAATGCGAACGACGTCGGCCTGGGAATTCCGTGCTCCTCACAGCGCTTGTTGATGGCCGCTAACTGCGTGGCAAGCTGAGGCAAATTCTCCGTTGTGACCGCCAGATGGTCACGCGTGTGGTTGCCGATCTCGAATCCGTCCTGGTGCAGCTGAGCAATCTCATCCCAGGTCATATAGTCTTGTTTGTTGGTCGCGAAATCGAACCCTTCGGTGACGAAGAAGGTGGCTCCAAAGCCGTACTCCTTCAGCAGCGGACGCACCACCGTGAAATGTGACTTGACCGAATCGTCAAACGTCAACACGACGATCCGATTCGGAATGGCTTCAGACGCTTGCACGTCCCCAGACAGCTGGGAGATACCAAGCAACATCAAAAGAATTGTGTGGATAAGGCATGAGGGAAAAATAACTTCGGTGGATTTCTTGTAGCCACGCTCGCGCAGAGCGTGGGAAAACGCCCGCCGTCTGGCGACGGCATCGACAAACACGGAAGTGATTCTTCCGGCGATCCTCAGACTGTAGCGATGCATGACAGTTTCCTCTCGCTGTGCAATTCGAATGTTCGCTTGGCTTTCTTCAGGCAGGCCACGCAGTGCCACTGTCGGATGATCCAGCGATCGCACCTCAAGCCTCTCGGATTTCTCCGCCCATCCTGTGGCCATGGGCCGGCGTGGCACCGTCGGTTGCTGATTTCAGGGCAGAGCCCGTAGTCTATTCTTAGCCACCGGCTCTCCATTTTCCTGCTCACCCAGCGGTTGCGACGTCTTCCCATCTTAACAAACCGGGCGGCGTGCACACGCGGTAATGAGCAAAAACCTGGGCCGGCGACATGGTTAGCGCATGGTTCAATGCGGTAAAGACCGACGAATGGACTTGTGCGGTGCACCACAACGACTTCGTCGGATTGAGCGACGGATTCTCCTTGGGTGGTCTCGTGATGCGTTGTGAGGGTCGATTCTGAAGCAAGACGCGCGATTCTGCGGCACGTCGTTGCCAATGGCGAATGAGAATCTGCGCAATGCCGAAGGAGATACAAGCAGACCATCGGTGCGCCGGAAGCGAGTCGGGACGACTCTCTTGTGACAGATCGACTCGTCAGTGGTCATTGCCCGCCGGTGTGGCCTGATCGAGCTCGCTCATTTCGTCTCGCGGCACCGGCCGCAGTCCGAGAAACCCCAGTTTGCTCTTGTGCAGTTTCGGCCGAGCCGGCTCACTCACGGACCGGCTTTCGTTCGTCGGGGCCAATGATCCCCATCGGTGTCTGCCTGTGCCCACTGCGCCGGAACGCGAGCGGGAGAATGAATCGTGTCCCATTCGAGGGGGCCCGGTGGATAGGGACGGAATTCTCCATGAGTTCACCGCCCCCCGATTTTCTCGTCCGGCAAGCGAAGCTGCGCTGGCTTGTCGGACCGGTGCTGGTACAATCTGCGCTTGCTGTGAGTGCCAAAGTCGGCGTTGGCGAAACGACGTCAAGCTGCCGGCTTGCGAGCCGGCCGACGCGGTTTGCCAAGGGGCTGCGCGGGGCCGACTCTTCAACAGCGCAAGGCAACGGAGGGCAGACACAATGAAATATCGAGAGCTTGGCAGGACGGGCCGCCAGGTATCGGCGTTGGGCTTCGGTACCATGCGACTTCCCACGCGCGGCAGTGACAGCCAGATTGATGAACGTGCCGCCATCGCTCTGATCCGCTATGCGATCGATCAGGGCATCAACTACCTCGACACCGCCTATGTCTACCATGGAGGGGCAAGCGAGGTGGTGGTCGGCGAGGCACTGCAGTTCGGCTATCGCCAGAGGGCCCGTATCGCGACCAAATTGCCGATCTGGATGGTCCAGGGGCGGGCTGATTGCGACAAGATACTGAAGGAGCAGTTGCGGCGTTTGCGGACCCGGCACATCGACTGCTATCTGCTTCACTGTGTGGAACAGAAAGGCTGGCAGAAGATGCAACAGCTCCGAGTGCTGGATTGGCTGCGGCGGGTACAGCGTGAAGGGAGCATCGGCTCGATCGGGTTTTCGTTCCATGACAACGTGGAGTTGTTTCGGGATGTTGTGAATGCTTTTGACTGGGACTTCTGCCAGATTCAGTACAATTTTGTCAATGAGGACGTGCAGGCTGGTCGTGAGGGTCTGAAATTCGCCGCCGCGCGTGGATTGGGTGTCGTGATCATGGAGCCGCTCTTTGGCGGTACACTCGCCAACCCACCGCAGCTGATTTGGGAGCTGTGGCAGGAGAGTGGCTGTAAGCCGGCCGACCTGGCTCTGCGGTGGCTATGGGATCAGCCGGAAGTGTCGCTCGTGCTGAGCGGAATGTCGGCACTCAACCAGTTGCAGGAGAACATTGCCAGCGCGTGTCGATCGGGGATTGGCTGGTTGGAGGAAGAAGAGCGAGCGCTCCTGCGCCGAGTCCGGCAGAAATACCAGCAGTTGTCGCCGATTCCCTGCACGCGGTGTGGCTATTGCCTCCCCTGTCCCAACGGAGTGAACGTTCCGCTGAATTTCGAGCTGTACAATGAAGCGAACGTCTTCAAAGGCAACAGCGTGACGCTCTGCCGCAATCTGTATGGCAACTTGTCGGCGGAGGAGCGTGCGGGAGCGTGCCAGACGTGTGGAGCATGCGATGACCGCTGCCCTCAAGGCATCGATATCCCGAGGCGACTCTCCGAGGTGAGTTCGCTCTTCGCCTGATGCTGTCGATGCATCGCAGCGGTTGGTCTGTCGTGGGGCGGCAGGGACGCAAGTGAAAGCGGGCATCGCTCTGCAGCGACACCCGCCTCGATGGACTCAAAAAACTCGCAGACTACTTCAGATCTTCGAAATTCCACTGCGCGTGACTGACTGTGGCCTTGTCTTCGACGTAGGTTACGCCGGCCACGCCGCGGAAGCATTTCAGCACGTCGAGGACGTCGTTAATCTGCTGGCCGACATCGCCCATGGGGTTGGGCTGTGCTTCCAAGCTCACCGACATGCTGACCCCAATGCCATAGTTGATCCACGGCCCGATCGCATCCAATAAGGTGGCGAAACGCAGTTGATAGGCGGCGCCGAGCGGTCCGTTATGGCTGGCCAGCGGTCCGTGGTCGGCCACGGGCGTATCCTGGAGCAGGCGTGCCGTAAATTGTGGGAACAGAGAGGTGACCATCACCTTGTCCGACAGGCCGGCATTCGGCGCCAGCTGAGCGTCAACACCGCTTTCTTCCGGCAAGGAATAGTAGTAAACGGTTCCCGATCCCACGTCCTTGGTCCGCGGCTTGGCCAGCTTAACGGGCGGCACTTCATTGGGGAACAGACTGCTTGCTTCGCCGGTAGACGCCTCATGCAGTTTGTCCAGAATCTGCTGCAAGGTAGTGAAGTATTCGCCAAAGCCCTCTTTGACCAGATTCTGGTCGCTCACACCCAGGACCATCGCGATCTCGAGCATGGGCAGCTCTTCTTCAGATGGTGGCATGACAGCGATCCAGCTTTGGCTCTTCGATTTGGCATCCACAACGATGGCACTCTGACCGTCCGCGAAAGCCGGCACGAGCTTGGAGCGAGTCGTCTCCTCCAATTTCGTCAGTAATGGCGCCAACTCCGACTTCAACTGGTCGTACGATGCCTGCTGATCCTCGTCCATGTCTTGCATGGCGTACTGCTCGATGTAGTAGGCCAGACGTTTGGTGAACGTCATCAGAGCTTCGAACTGCGCGGGATCGGATTTCCCCCGACCGGCATAGAACATGACCGGATCGCCACCGACATGCTGCAGGATGCCCAGTTCCTGCGAGCCGTCCAGTCCCGTCTCCGTTGTCCAGCTGTACGAATAGCTCTCCATGCCCTGCGGAGTCAGGAAGGCAAACCCTGAGCTGGCAGCCGATTCGGGCATCATCTTCTTGATATACTCGCCGAATGATTCGACGTCGGAAACGAGCTCCTGCTGCAGTTCGGGCGCCGTGGCCAGAAGCATCGGGGCGAATTGCTTAACCATCCCAACCAACTGGTCAATCTGGCCGTCAATCGATCCTACCTGCTTCGCAAACTCCGCACTGGCAAACGAAACCGCCATCATCGGCTTGTCAGCCGCCTGGCGAATCGGAGCAAACTCGTCCCGGTCGTATAACAGCTTGCCCTGTCCCAGCGCTGCCAGATGCTTGTTGTCCGCACCGATCGACACCAACAGATAGTCCTCGCGCACGCCCATCGAAACCACCAGGGTCATGGCTTGGAGCTTCTCGGTCACTTTGGCAACTTCCTGCGGGTCGACTCCCTCGACTTCATTCTGCAGGAATGGCCACGGAACCAGACTGCCGTCCAGTCGCAGTGTCAGGTACTCAGCTCCACCAATCTTCTCTCGGCTGAACCGCGGCTGCAGCGCCGGCTGCTGGGCCAACAGGCCCTGGACCAGCCCCTCGAGTCGCTGGAGCTGTCCGACGGCACGCTTCGTATCGCTCAACTTCATACCTTTGACCAGAGTGGGGACTGTCAAATCGTCCACGTTCTTCCCGAGTACTTCGATGATCTTGCGAGTCTGAATCGACTCCATCTCGCCGAAGTCCCCGCTGCTCATCGCCTCCAACTGCGCCTCACTCGTCGCCTGGTTAATCTCGTTGATCAATGCGAAGACCTTGCCGACGTTACTGTCGCCGTACACGAAAGCCTCGTGCGACATGGCATCTTTGAGCAATTCCACCAGCTCCTGATTGGCCGGGTCGGCCAGTTGCTGTTTCAGGGCGGCAAGCTGGGGGTTCTGCGGGTTCTCCCACTGCATCATCGCCATGGCCAAACCGAACTGAACCGCCGGAATGGACTTCAACTTGGCGATGGCGTTGCTGTTGGCGAATTTGTCGAAGACCTCTCCCGTGCGCGAGAAGGAAATGTAAAACGACACGTCGGCCGGGGCGAATTTCAGCGACGTTCCGTCCTTCAAGGCGTCGGCAGCCTGAACATGAGAAACACCCAGCGGCAGGCTGATCGCCAACGCGATCAACGCCGCGACCGTCCGAACCCATCGAGTTGGTGCAAAACGAGACATCTTTCTTTCTCTCCCACTGTCTGGAAAATCGTGTCCGGAAGATACCGCTTCCCCGCAGATCTACCCCTGTATCTGCTCGGCGGTTTCACTCTCGATCATGGTCCATCATTGTTGGACGCGACGCCCGTATTGTAAAGATGCCGACAGACATCCCTTTGCCAGGCACAGCATCCCGGAACGTATGGCTGATCAACGAGCTGGACCGAGTCGGATCTGCCGGAACCAGACGGTCTCACTGTGATTCTGCAAGCCGAGGTATCCTCGTTGCAGACGCTCTCCTAGATCGGGATACATCGCATCCGTCGTGTCAATCACCACCTGGCCGTTCTGGACCACTCGGTAGTGAGTGCCGCGGCAGTTGATCTCCAGGGAATTCCATTGACCGGCAGGGCGAGCAGAACCGGGTGCGGCAGCTGCAATGGCATAGAGGCTCCCCGAGAATTGATACGGCTTCAGGTCACCGTAGCGCGGGGCGGCATCATCCAATATCTGCACTTCCAGGCCGGCGCCGGCCCCATGGTGCCGTCCATCCTCGGGAACGCGCACGTACACGCCCGAATTGCCTCCTTCACGCAGCTTATACTGTAGCCGCAAGTTGAAATCCCCATGCTGACCCGCGCTTCGAAGCCACGGGCCAGACGCTCCAGTACACTGCAGCAGTCCGTCGTGGATTTCCCAACACGCGGCTGCATCCCCGCCACCCCCTACCCAACCGTCCAGACTACTCCCGTCTAACATCGGCTGATGAGTCGTCTCGGTAACCACAACATGACGGAATGCAACGGTTCCGCAACTGCTACCGCGGGCCTCGAGCGCGAGCACACCACGGCCCGCTTCGATCCTGTAGGAACCGACGGGTACTGTATCACGGTAGAGCGTCACACAATCACCCAGGCACTCCACTCGCAGTTTGTGCCATATGCCGACGGCGGTTCGCAACCCGCTCCGGCGTCGCCGGGCCACACTTCCGGCGTGCCGTGGGGGGCTGGAAACCGGATCGACGGCGATTGCGGGGCCTGAGAGACGGGGGCACCCGTCATTGCGCACTCGCAGCACCGGCTGCGCATCACCGGTGCCCAAGAGGCAGTATTCGAGTTCCACGATGCAGTCGTCAAACGTAAAGTCGCGGTAGGCGAGCATCGATCCACCGCAGAGCTCAACGCGCTCTTGGTCGAACACTGCCTGGCCAGAAGTCAGGATCCAGCCACTGGGGCTGACAGCCGAATTCCCCGGCTCGGTGAAACTCAGCGGGATGCCTCTCCCCTCGGCACGCAATGAACCGGACAGACAAATCGCCTGCAGGAACAGGATGCTCAGCAGCAAGACGGCGAACCAAGGCCGTCGCCGACGAGTGGCCGCCACCACGCGACTCGGTTCGGCAGCGGCGGATTGCGCGCTGACGGCCCGATCCCACATCGCCTGGCGACCGGAACGGACGTCGGAGGTGACTCGGTATTGGGGACGCGGAGGATCATGAGGCGAGTTTCGAAGCAGGAGTGGCTTGAGCATCAGTACACCGGCAGTTGCACCTCTCGAGGAATACCGTGGAGGCTTGTGATTATCGAGCGCCGTCGGAGGTTCTGCCAGTGAGTCGGGTCGATTTTCAGTGGTTCGGTTCCGTATGGGGCCTGGTGCCGACTTGGCTCAATGCGTGAGTCGGCACACGCGAGCTCAAGGTGACCATCGAACCATTCTGGCGCGACAAGCGGTACAGCCCGAGACGACCGGTCGTGACGGCCATCGCAGTCAGGTGGGCTCTGCGCTGCGGTGGTACGGCACTGCCTCGACGCGTCACACCGGGAGGCGACTCGCATGTGGAAGAAGACGAACCGTCGAGTGCCACCGCGCCGCGTGTTGCTCAGGTCAAGGGTGGAAGGTTTCCCCCCGGCGACACTGGAGAATCATCGTGACCTCATTTCCCGTGCTGTTGAAGCTCACGTCATCCATGAAGTTCTTCATCAATACCAGGCCGCGACCATCCCGATGTTCCAATGTCTCCGCATTGTGCTTCTCGGGTACCGAAGCGACGTCGAACCCTCTGCCTTCGTCACGAATTACGAACCTCGCCTCATCACGCGCAATCCGCACGTCGACCCGCGCCAGCCGATCTGCAAAGGGCGCCGCCGCACGCCGTGACTCCACCAACGCCGAGCAGTTGCCCTGCCGCAATTCTCCGCGCGCTTCCTGAACCTGTTCGCCACTCATTTCCAGGTTCCCCGCCAGAACCGCGTTGAGGAGCGCCTCCTCCAAGGCGATCCCGGCATGCATCCTGCGATTGGCATCGCACGACTGCATGCCAGCCAACATCTGCTGAATCAGATCCACTAACGGCGGAATCAGAGTCGGATCGTTGTCCAAAGCAAACTGATAGTGCGCGCAGTCAAGACAGTTGATCAAACGGGAGTAGCTTCGATCGGCACGAGACAACGCCAGCACCTGCTCGACCGTCTCGTGCAGCTTCTCGGCCAGTACCGACTTGGGAACGTAACTCGTCGCCCCCTGTTCCAGAGCCTCGACCGCCAACGTCTCACTGCCATGCCCGGTGATCAGGATGACTGGCACGCGCGGAAACTCCACGCGAAGGCAGCTGACCAGTTCCATCCCATCCATTTCCGGCATCAGCATGTCCGTAATGACGACGTCCGGAACGGATAAACGCATCTTCTCCAAGGCCACCTTTCCGTTGTCGGCGAACTCGATCAGCCAATCAAGTTCCTTGGGCAACAAGCCGCCGACCAGCCGGCGATCCACTTCCGAATCATCTACGATGAGCACGACTGGCATTGTGTTTCCCTCCGAGTGTGACCACACGATATCGCTGCTCGAGCCGATGCTTCCCCAACCTCATTTTCGCGGGGCCAGCGATGGGGACTTCCCTATGCAATGGCTCGCTGGCCGACCGTGCTGCTGTGCGCGGGCGATCGACAGCGGGCCGCGATCCATAGAGTTCGAAGGATACGTCGAGCACGCTGCGTGCCAAGATCGGTACCCCCAATGCAGCGGCACGCAGCTGCGCGGTTGAACATACCATGTGGCTCGACAGATCGCCACCATAAACCCCGCGAGAGAATGGTAATTCTGATCGCCCGCGCTGCCTGCGGTAGCCTCTCCGCGATGGCCCTCGGCACCTCCGCAGTGATGCAACAGCCTTCACGCCTGGCTCCGCGGGATCAGGGTGACTCGGCCGGAAAACGCGCCGATGGGGAGTGAGAAGCCGGTTTACGCGCGACAAGTGTGCCATTGAGCATCGGTGCCCATGTCACACCGGCATCGGGAGTGAGCTCCATCGCGATGCGGATTGCACCCTGCTCATCCTCACGATACTCAGCCCGCGCCGGCTGGCGCGCGCCGTCAGCTGACGCCAACTCCCCTTCGAACGCAAACGTGGCCGACGCTCCTTCCACGCCCTGCAGCTGAACCACGTTGCCATGTGTGTCAAGCCACAACTGTCTCCACTTACCGATCGCTGGATCGTAATAAGCGAACAGAGTCCGCGTCGAACGCTGAAGGTCGTCCTCCAAGTGTCCCCGCAACGCATGGCCGGGACTCACCTGCTCGACCTGAAAACGACCGATCCTCTCCCCTCGCTCGCCCAACAGATTCCAATCGCCAATCAGGAAATCATAGCGGTGGTATACGTTTCGCAACGCAATGGGTTTGAGCACTTCCGCCAGACGATGGAACTCCGGATCGTCCGCGAGCGATTGCAGGTCGGGATCGTCGGCAATCGAGCGCTCCGAACGGAATCCAGCTTCCGCCGTCTCCGTCAGATAGTCGAGCGCCAACCGCTTCTCTCCCTTGAGGGCGTAAACGCAGGCAATATTGTAGAGTGCCCACCGCCGCGCATGCCCGCCGAACTCACAGCATCGTACCAGCGCTGAAAGTGCGGCATCGTACTGGCCCGAAGCCAGCAACGCATGGGCCATGTGCGTCCAGGCAAACACGTTGTCTGGCTGGCGTTCGACGATCTGCCCATAAGCATCCGCTGCGCGCGGCCAGTCCCGTTGCTCGAAAGCCTTCGCCGCCACCCGGCTCAATTCCTTGCCTGTTTCCGTGGTCAATCGCTGTTGCGGTGGCTCCACGGCGCTTTCCGGAGTCAGGAAATACGCGTAAACACGGAACCCGACTGCAATGAGCAGGACGCCCAGAATCGCACCATGAAAGATCCGCGACACCCAGCGTGGCGGCGTTTGTGTCGGCTTTTCGGACATCGTCTCCCCTCCGCCAGAACCCCCCCAGACGCGTCGATGAAAGCCGCACCGCCAGGATTCGCGAAGTGACCTCAGGATAGAGAATGCAGAACATCCGCAAAGGGAACCAATCAACTTGTGGACCATCTATCCGGCGGATCCGGAGGACGCCAGGATGGTGCCGCATGCACCCGTCGCCATTCAAGCCAGGCCCTCCTCGCGAAAACCACTATCGACCCCCAGCTCACTGTATCCAGACCAAGGGGGTAAGACAACCATCTCGTGGCCTTCCCTCGCTCCCCAACGCATGCGCCCGTATCCTCCGATTCGCGCGGCGGGGCTCACGTCTCCCCTGAAAGCACCAGCGCTCCAGTGGCGGGGGAGTTAAGCAGGGATGGAGAGTAGCGATGGGTGGTATGGGGTGTCCTTGTCAATTAATCCGGATTTGACGAAAGTTCCGGTTATTCCGCGTCCGATAAAGTCGCTACAGGGCGGCGCCACAGGGTGCCAGCGCCTCCACGCAAGCCCAACGATTAAGGAACGCTTTGATGAACGTCAGTTTCGGATGGCAAGGCCGTATGGTCATGTGTGTGGGGTTGTTCCTCGTGAGCGCCGGCTCGTCGCGCCTGGCTACCGCTCAGTTGGCGCCCAACAATCCGCTCCGGTCAACCACCCCCCGGGTAGTTGAGGATACGACGCGGGTCCAGCAGGCCAGCGCCACCGAACCGGTCCGTGCCCACGTGCGATCCGCCGCATCCAACAGCACGACGCGTCCCCACAGCACGACGCAAGCCCGTACGGTAGCCGGTCGGGTCACCACGCCGCCCGCGCCGGCGCATTACCAGCCAGTTTCTTATGGCAAGCGGACCGTGCAGCGTCCGCCCATGGACTATGTACCCGCACACCGTGTGGCGATGCAGACCCAGGTCGAGTCTGGAGTGCCGACCGAGGTGATTCCTGAAGGGGTGCCGATGGGTGAACCGGGGGACATGATGTTTGAAGGTCTTCCCGGCGAGGGAGAAGTATTAGGATCGGACTGTTGCGATGGCCCGGTTGCCGATTGTGGCGGGTGCGGGCAGTGCGGCAGTTGCTCGAGCTGCAATGGATGCCTGATTCCGTGTCCACGGCTGAGTTTGGACAACTTCGAGATCTTCGCCGGTGCGCAGGGGTTCACCGGTCCACTCAATCGCGGTGAAACGGGCAGTTTCGGCTTCCATTATGGCGTGAATTGGGGCGCGCCGGTGCCCTGCCTGTTCAGTGAGCCGTTGGGAATGCAGGTCGGATATCGCGGCGTGAACAGCAATTTCTCCGGGACGTCGTTCAGCGAAGATTCGCGACACCAGTCGTATCTGACCGCCGGTCTCTTTCGCCGCGTGGATTGGGGACTTCAGGGTGGAGTGGTTATTGATCTGCTGAGTGACGATTGGTACTACGACAAGCTGGAACTGTCCCAGTTGCGCGGCGAGTTAAGTTGGGTGTACCCGCAGTGCCACGAGTTGGGGTTCTGGTTCGCCGCCGGGATCAAGACCGGTGCGGTTGAGTCGGCCGTGCTGGTCGACGGAGCGCGTCAGCCCCTGATCGAGAATTACGAGGCGACTGACCTGATGGCATTCTTTTATCGACGCCGTCTGGAAGCGCTGGGCGGCGGATATGGGCGGCTGTTTGCCGGTTTCACCGGCACGAGTGAAGGGTTGATCGGAGCCGATTTCCAACTGCCCCTGACGCCCAGCCTGGCGCTGCAGAGCGAATTCACTTACCTGGTACCCAAGGACGGCAACAACCAGATTGCACACTTGGAAGAAGCGTGGAACGTGGGCATTACGTTGGTCTGGTACCCGGGCTGCAGGAAGTCGATCGGAAACGACTACTTCCGGCCGCTCTTCGACGTGGCGGACAACGGTAATTTCATCGTCAGACCGGTAGAACAATAGCAGTCTATCGGACAACACGATCCACTGGGCCGAGAAACGCGGTGTTGCTCGCACCGCGTTTCTTTTTGGGCCCCTTACCAAACTGTCAATTGGCCGCTCGGTCCCCCTGCTCGCCCGCCCCCCGCTGACGAGAATCGCCGTTCTGACGCTGGCGCTTAACTCCAGATACGGCAATTACTTCACAGCGATAGGCTCGTTCGCTATAATGCTACCGCACGGGCGGCTCACGGGAGCGATCGGCGGGGCAGTGCGCCGTTGCGGATCGTCAGCCAGTGAATCGTTCGGGACCGGATCATGAGCCTTCTTCGGCGGAGCAACAGCGGTTCCCGGTGTAGCACCGAGGCATAAGGTAGATTTAACCAGAGGTCGGAATCGGCCCCAGGTGTCTACGTCCGCAGGGAGAGTTGCCTGGCAGGTTCGATCGTGATGACGGTGGCAGGTCGGCGTGAAGCTCCATGCTGACGGATTCCGGGGGCTACAAGGCGTAAGCCTACAGGACGCAGTCGAGTACTCTGACTCGTGCGGTATGTGGGATGATGTCGAGCGGGAGTGTTTCTTTCTCATTCATTGAATTCAGTGTGGGATGACGTGTTGCATGAGCGAAGCAGAGCGGAGCGAAGGCAAGGATCGTAAAGGCCATTGGCGGTCATTAATGGAGACTTTGGGGCTATCGATGCCGGCGGATCCGGAACCAGCGCCAGGTGACCAGTCGCCGTTGGCCGACGAAGTCGTGGCCGAGCCACGGGCTGCTGAGCAAGAAGTGGGACTCGCGGCCGAAACCGAGCAACCCGCTCCACAACATTCCAAGCCGGCTCGCCCACTGCCACCACGTCCACGCAGTGATTGGTACGGCTTGGCGACGCAGCTGGGGATCGAGGTGGAACCACCTCCCGCGCCGGACGAGGCTGGTTCGTCGGCAACAGTTCAGGACCGTGGGCCGGAAACGCCTGCCGAAGAGAAGCCGGAGCCAATTGCCAGTCCAACGTCGTGGGGCGTGTCGGACGACGCTGTCCACTTCGTCGGATTTGAGCAGGAAGAGGTTTTTGAGCTGGAAGTATCGAGTCTCGAGAATGTTGATTTCGGCGAGCCCGATTCGAGCGAGACTCAGGTCGTCGCGATGGACGAACTCGACCAAACAACAGACGAAGATGCCGAGTTGACTCCGCCGGCCGAATCGTCTGAGACCGTATCGCGTCGCCGTCGCCGTCGTGGTCGCCGTCGCAGTGGGACAGGTGAGCGGGAACGCACTGCCCCGCCCGTTTCGGAAGAAAATGACGACGAGCCGGACATGGAGATGTCGGACGCGAGCGACGTGGATGCCGAGACCGAAGAGGATGAAGCGGGCGAAGCCGAGGAAGCGGCGACAACTTCCCGCAGCCGTCGCAGTCGACGCCGTCGCCGTCGCCCAACGCGACGTGAAACGGAATCAGACGCTCCACAGGACGATGTCACAGTGGACGATGAAGCCGACGACGATTCCGATGAGGATGACGGTGACGATGACGACGACGAATCACACGCCTCGCGAGCAGGTGGCAGTCGTTCTAAACACCAGAAGATTCCCACCTGGGAAGAAGCGATCTCGGTGATGGTGTCCAACAATATGCAGTCGCGTTCCCGCAGCAGCAGCTCAAAGGGAAAACCCCGCAGTTCGCGGCGACGACGAAACTAGCTGCTGCACTGGGACTGCACGAGAACTGCTTCTGCCGCTGCCCGCTCCACTACTGAATGGCGATCGTTTCCTGGAGCGGGCGCAGAATGTGCTCGGCAATGTGATTGTCGATCAGCTGCTGGCAAACGTCTGCCAGCTGACGCATCGCTCGGACGTATGTCTCACCATTGTCGAGGCTGCCGTACCGCCGCGCCGTCAGGTAAACGCTCAGCTGCTCTTCGGGGTACTCTCCCGTTCGTACATGATACGCGCTGGTCCGCGTTTCGAAACTCAGGCGGCATTGGACGCGACAATCGTCATCCAAAGCGATGTGGAAAGACGGCTCATTCCCCACCACCGACGCTCCTGGCAATTCCGCCATGCGCTGAAATGCCGGAATCACACCCAACGCTTCCATCAAGAGCTGATTGTGATTGCCCCGATACGTGAAATCGAAGCCAAACATCACATTGAGTGTCTCGCAGTCCAACGGGCTGACTGTCAGTGCGTAAGGGGCCAAATCCAACACGCATTCGTGCTGCTGAAACGCTTCGTGAATCGACGTCGGATTCACCTGACCGGAGCAAATCCGGCGGGATTCAATGCTGGCCCACCGATAACTGCCCCCCTGCTTCTCTTCCTCCAGAACGAATTCCCCCCTGTCGCGGGAGTAGAAATTCTTCATTTTGGGGTAGTGTTTTTTGAGCTGTTCGAAGTAGTACAGAACGCTCTCCCGGCTCTGCGGCAGGTCCATTTCCGTGTTGAGGTTCATGTTGACGTAAAAATCATCGCTCAACGTATCGTAGCGACACATGGGCGTGGCTCCTATCTCGATCGGGAGATCGGCGTCCTGTCGTGACCAGGGCTGCCCGCAGTACCCGTTAAGGTTTCAGTATAGAGTTCCCCCTGATAGGATGTCAAAGTATAAGTTCAGGGGGGGGTGAGTCGTGCCATGGTACGTCCAGGCGTGTTCTTTCCAACGGAACCACTATATCCTAGCAACATGCGAGCAATGCTCCCAGCGTACGAGACGGCTGATATGGCTACTCGCTAGGGATCACCGTCTTCCCGGACGCCGGTCCGTGAACGACGCCGTCAGGGCCGCGTGATCGTCCGAGTGGGGAAACAAGGTCATGTCTGACGCAGATCGTGATTTGTCCGTCGACACAAGCGAGAGACACTCAGCCGAGTTGCCGTGACCGCAGAAACGAGGATTCCTACCATGGCGCGGCCGATCCGTCAGAACAGAGAGCTCGTCAACCACGGCGAAGTGAGAATATGTACTGCGTTCTCGAGTGACTTGGGCTGCATGGCGGCTGCGTGGGGAATGCAGGGTTTGCGTGGGATCGCGTTGGGTTATCGTACGCAGCAGGCCGCTTACCGCGCGTTAGGTTGCGGGGGGGCCGCCGGAGTCCCGGGGGACGAGCAACAGGATTTGGTTGACCGGTTGATTGCATACGCTCGCGGTAACAGGGACGATTTTGCCGATATCCGGATCGATGGGGCAGGACGCACGACGTTCCAGCAGTCGGTCTTGGAGCGGTGTCGCCAGGTCGGTTGGGGCCGGGTCATCACCTACGGTGAGTTGGCCCTTGCCGCAGGCTTCCCCGGCTCGGCCCGTGCCGTAGGGTCGGTGATGTCGCAGAATCGTGTGCCCCTGGTCATCCCCTGTCATCGGGTCGTGGCGGCTGGCGGCTCGCTGGGGGGGTTCTCAGCACCCAACGGACTTCGCATGAAACGCCGTTTGCTGACCCTGGAGGGCGCATTGCCTCGGGAACCATTGCTGTGAGGTCTCGATGCGCCCGTCAACACGACAGTCAACATCAACTGCTTAAATGGCCGGCGCTGACCGGGGTTGAACCGTCAGGAGCAAAGTCCCATGGCAGTCCACCTCATGGCTGCGCCACCATGTTCTCGCCGGTGAAGTGACTGCGCAAAGATGTCCTACCTGTCACGTCATTCTGGTTGAACGGCGTTCAGGCGGGTTGGGGTGCAAGCACGACGACTGCTGTGATTCCGACCCGTTCGACGGGCGGAGCATGCCGCGAAGGAAGCGGTTTTCAGAGTTCCAGGCCGAGGCGGAACGATGGCGCTGGCCCGAATCGGTCGTTTTCGCACCTTGGCACACTTCTTGCGTTTGCAACGGGGTAGCGATGATGGATCGAGTGTATCGGCAAGAGACGGGTTCTTCGACTCGAGAAAGGAACAGAACATGGTAGTCAACCAGCAGACACTGGCGGGGAACTGGAATCAGATTAAGGGACAGTTGCGGAAACGATGGGGCGACCTCTCGGGAGATGAACTCGAGTCGGTGCACGGCAATGTGGAGCAACTGGTCGGTACCATCCAGCGACGAACGGGCGAGGCGCGAGAAACGGTCGAGGAGTTCTTGGAGGAACTGACGGGCTCAGAATCGTCCACCCAGGAGCGGGCGGAGAAGGTGGGGCAGAAGGCTCGCCACTACGCACACGCAGCCCAGGAATCGATTCAGGAGACAGCCCAACAGGCGGCCGCGAATGTGCGGGCAGGGTACGCGCGGACAGAGGAAACAGTACAACGCCGGCCCATGGAATCGCTGGCCGTGTGTTTCGGAGTGGGCCTGATTGCGGGAGCGATTCTGGGGATGATGGTTCGTTCGCGCTAGTGGCGACGACGCGATGTTCTCGCAGGGGCGGCCACGGCCGAGTCGGCCAACACGCTTCCCTTTTCCCGGGACTGGGACCCTGAGATTGGACGTCGGGTACTCAGTTGATCGCCTCTGACGAGTGTTTTCCCTCACGAAAGCCACTGCGGCTGCCTCATGAACATTCGCCTGACCTGCAAAGGAGCAGACCTATGGAAACTCCCTATTCTCGTAACCGTATGTCCGACACCGTTCAGAGCTTTCGAGATTCATCAAGTCGGTTTGTGGGTGAGCATGTGCCGTCAGCCACGCTGGCCGCTTTTGGGCTGGGATTCGCCGCTGGGTTGGCGGTGGTTTACCTGATGTCAGGTAACTCTCGGCAGGAGGAAGAACGGGGAATGGCACAGCGTCTGGGCCGCCAGATACTCGACGCCGTCTCCCACGCATTGCCCGAGTCGGTGGCGAAATATCGGCACGCCTAGTGCTCGTCGACAGCGAAGAATGAGGGTGCCACTGGCTTTGCCAGTGCTTGGCTTTGCCAGTGCTTGGTTATGCCAGTGCTTGGTTATGCCAGTGCTCCTCCGGCTCGCGGGAAGGCTACACTGGCGGAGCCAGTGCCACCCAACCCGAAAGTTAAGCTGTCTCAAAGTACTACGGCACGGAGGGAGGATGTTGCCTCAGGTGCCCGTCCCGGATCGGCAAGAGGGTCGATTTGGTGTAACACGACGCGCGGGATTGGTTGCGACGGCCGAGGAAGGCGCACGAAGCGAGGGGAACCATGGACACGACCGATACCGACGACATCTGTCGCGAGATGGAACAGGTTCGTTGCAGCCTCGGGGCGGAAGTTGAGGAGATTGTTGAGTCGGCGCGCACTTTGACGAGCTGGCGCTATTACGTCAACACTTTTCCCTGGCTCTGTGTGGCCGGGGCTGCTGCAGCCGGGTTCTTTCTCGTCCCTAAGCGGGTGGAGGTCGTGAAGCCCGATGCCGATGTGCTGGAAAACCTTGCGCGACGCAAGAAACTTGTGCTGGAATCGAATCCCCAGCCCAAACCAGCTCGTGGTATTGGCGCCGCTCTGGTGGGAATCATCGCACATGCGGTCATTCGCGAGGGGATGGGACTGCTGCGACAGAATGCCGGGCGAGTGTTTCGTCCTGTTGCAAATTCGGGTGCGAGAGAAGGAGAGGGAAATGGAGACTCACATCATTGATCAGATCCCGCCAGATGTCGTGGTAGAGCGGAACGCCGTGGGTGGATGTAAGGAAGATCAGTCCTGGGTTGACGCAACACAGCATTTACAGGGCGTGAAGCAGCGAGCTGACCAGGTTATTCGGGCGTATCCTGCAGCGTGTCTGGGCGCCGCGTTGGCCGTTGGCGTCACACTGGGATGGTGGGTGAAGCGATGATCAATCCAGGAAATGGTTCGGCCGCAAGTAGACGAGCCAACCTCTCGCCGACTCCCGCGGAATCTGTGGGACGCAACATGGTCGAGCTGGCACGCGATGCCGTGACCTTGGCGGAACTGCAGAGCAGGCTCTTTAAGGTGGAGATGCAACAGTCGCTGCGTGCGTTGGTTTTGCCGCTGATTCTATGGGGAGCTGCTCTCGGAATTGCGCTGAGCGCGGTCTATGTTCTGCTGGTGAGTCTGGCCTATACGATGGTGGAGTTTGCCGAGTGGTCGCGAGCGCTATCGTTCCTTTTTTCTGGCGTGGTGGGAGGGGGAGTGGCTGGCGCTATCGCCTGGGCTGGTTGGGCTCGACTGCGGGCAACCTGGTCGGTTTGGGAACGCTCTCGTGAGGAACTGCACCGTAACGTGGAGTGGATCAAGCAAGCCTTGCAACAGCGAACGCCGTCGACCGGTGGAGCGACGCGGCCTCGACAATGGTCAGACACGCAGCAGGGGTGAAATGGCTTCGTCATCACAAGTGGAGTTTAGATCATGTCACAAGGAATGTCTGCTCAATCGAATTTCCGTCGAAACCAGCCGCAATCGTCATCGGCTTTGCCAGAAGAACAGCTCAGCCCTACCGAAGCTGCGGTGCACTGGTACCGACAATACGCCCGGGAACGCCCCGATGTGGTGGCGCTGTGGGCTTTTGGGATCGGGTTCATTCTGGGCTGGAAGCTGAAGCCGTGGTAATGGCGCCTGGCCATTTCAGCGTTCTCCTTTCTCTGGCTCTGCGCCAAATGAGCTGCTCTCTGCCCTGGGACGCAATGTGCCGGGCCGACGTGCTGTCTGGGATGAGCGGTGACCGGACGTGGAACGATGCTCGCGCTTGGAGCACGAGAGCGTCTCACGTCCCTGCGCCGCCTGCTGGCATTGATCGGAACAATACTGTGAGGCGGGGACAGCAGCTTCTGACGCCATGTCGGACGAACACGCCGTGATTCGGCTGAGTGAGATCAAGGACCGGAGAGATCGCGAGACGATCGAGGCTGTGATGGATGCAGACGAGTGCCAAGGAACGCCGCAGGGGGCGGCGTTCCTTGAGCACTGCGAACCGCAGGAAATCGGGGAGTTCGCCAGGAGGTACTGAGCCCGTGGCACATCAATCATTGCGAGTACTGGTGGCGGAGGACGTCGCGGCGAATCGTCGAGTCATCACTCACATTCTGGCAACGCGGGGGCATCACGTGACGGTTGCTGCCAACGGGCGTGATGCGCTGGAGGCAGCGGGACGTGGGGAGTTTGACGCGATCCTGCTGGATCTGGAAATGCCTGTCATGAACGGCTATGAAGCGACACAGGCCATACGTGCCCTGGAGCGTCAGGCGGGGCGACATACCCCGATCATCGCGCTGAGTGCACATGCCCAGGAGGACCAGCGAGAGGCATGTGAGCGGGTGGGAATGGATGCCTATATTACCAAACCAGTCGATATCCACGAGCTGATTGGGGTCGTCGAGTCGGCGGTGGCACAGGAAAAGCGGCGGGAGGAGGGAGCAGGCGGGTGGGATGGCGGACACGTCGTCGATGAGGACTCACGGGAAGTGACACTCGACTTGCCGGCTACCATGAGGCGGCTCGGAGGAGATCGGGTCCTGTTGCAGCAGTTCATCGAGGTGTTTCGAGAGGACAGTCCACGCCTGATGGAGACGCTGGCAGCCGCCGTCTCTCGACGTGATGCATCCGCTGCTTTGCACGCGGCTCATAGCCTGAGGGGATTGGCGTCGAACTTCGGGGCCGACGTGGTCGTGAATCCCGCGTCGGAACTGGAGGAGGCCAGCAGGCGGGAGGACTTGACGGGAACTGAACCGTTGATGACGCGTCTGGGGCGCGCAGTGCAACAACTGATCGCGGCTCTGGAACCGTATCGGAGCCCCTCGGGCGACGCCACGACGCATTGAATCGGAGCTGATCCAGGGGCGGCTCTGAGGTTCGCTCATCGACCGAATGTGGTTTCTGCAACGCCCGTCTGAACTCGGCCCCGGTCGCCCCGCTGTTTCAGGACCCCTTACCTGGTGTTGCCGTTCTTGCGGGTCAGGGGGAGCGTGAAATGGAACGTGCTTCCTTTGCCCTGCTGCGAATCGACCCAGATGTGGCCGCCGTGATTGTGGACAATTCGTTGGCAGAGTGCTAAACCGATCCCGGAGCCGGGCACCGTATCCTTTCGGCTCACCCGCACAAAGGCCTCGAAGATACGGCTCAGGTCTTCCGGCGCAATGCCGATCCCATTGTCGCGGACGTGAAAGATCCAGTTCCCCCCTTGTTCTTCCGCGGCGACGTGGATCCGCGGAGGATCCTGATCACAGTACTTGATGGCGTTGCCGATCAGATTGAGCAGCAGCTGGCGCAGCTGGATCTCATTGCCTCTTACGACAGGGAGGGGATCGTGGGTGACGATGGCGTGGGCATCGGTGATAGCCGGACGCAGGCAGACATAGGAGTGATAAAAGATGGCTTCCATGTCGACAGGATCGAGCTGGGGATCGCTCTCACCCATTCGCGAGAATTGCAGCAGGTCGTTGACCATGGCTGTCAGTCCGCGCAGAGCGGCGTTGGCATCGGCCACGCACTCCGTCAGGTCGCTTCCGAGTTCCTCGGGTCGGATCTGCTGCAGACGCTGCAGGCAGACAGAGACGACGGTCAAAGGCGATTTGACTTCGTGAGCGACAGTGTGAGCGAAGCCGCGCAATTGCTCGTTGCTGCTTTCAAGTTCTGCTGCATAGGACTCCAGCCGCTCTTGAGTCTTCTGCCGCTCGATGGCGTAGTTGATGGCGCGATACAGCAGTGGCCCGTTCAAATCCGATTTCACGAGGAAGTCCTGTGCTCCCTGTCCGACCGCATGCGTGGCGAACTCGAGGTCGTCGAGCGAGGTCAAGACGATGATGGGGACTTCCCGGTGTGCGGCGATGACCGTGGGAAGCGTCTCGTGGATGTCGCTGTCGGGCAAGCTCAGGTCGAGCAGGACGGCGTTGATATCGCCTTGCTTCAATCGCAGCAACGCCTCCTCCAGTCGCCGCACATGATGCAGCACGACGCCACCGTTTCCGGCACGCTGCAGAGAACGTTGAATCAGGTGGGCGTGCGTCGCATTGTCTTCGACCAGCAGAATGTGCAAGGGAGTTGTCTGTTGATCACGCATGATACCTCTACTCCTGTCAACGAGCGGGGCGAGGGGGTGAGACGAGCAAGCCAGAGTGCGGCTTCCACCGCCATCTGCCGGTCATTCGCGGGGTGGCTCATTCCACACTCCCCAGTACAGGCTCAGCTCCTCAACCAGTTGGCGAAAACGCTCGAAATCCACCGGTTTGACGACGTAGCTGTTGGCATGCAGCTCATAGGCCTGCTCCCGGTCCCGCTCCGCATCCGAAGTGGTCATGATGACGACTGGAATCCGCATCAAATCGTGGTCCTGTTTGATGGTCGCCAGAACTTCGTGCCCGTCCAGTTTGGGAAGCTGGAGATCGAGTAGCACGACGTCGGGCCGGGGAGCATCGGCGAACTCCCCCTCACGGCGCAAGAAGGCAAGTGCCTCCTCTCCATCACGGGCTCGGTGCACTTCATTGGAAACGCGGGCCCGAGCCAGGCTGCGGGTGACCAGATGGGCATGCGTATCGTCAGCCACGTCATCGACCACGCTCGCGAAACGCCTCGTTCCATCTTCGCTTCTGGCGAGCATCATGTTCCTCTCCGCTCGCGTCACCGTAATCAGATCCTGTTTGAGTAGCGAACAGAGCTTGACGTTGGTGGCCAGGAAGTCGACGGTTTGGGTCAGTTTTCGATTGAGAGTCTGGATGCGTGTCAGGCCGAAGATGGCAATCAGGGCCATGACCGCGGCGACCACGGCCGTGGCTGCCAGCAGCTTCCAGCTGATGGAGAGGCCGAAGTGCGTGGGTGACTGCGGAACGTGCGGTGACTGATCCATGATTTCGTGTGTGCCGTTCAGATGCCGGCTGGCCGGCGGAGCTGTCGAGGTCCCAGCGCGTCTTCCCTTCGCAGCAGGTCGAACCGATCCCCACGCGGTCTCTCAGCTGCAGCCAGACGCCTGACAATTCGTCGCGGTGCGGAGTCTTCTCAACACTCCGGTTCTACCCATACCCGACTCTGCCCTTATCCGACTTGAGGAAAGTGCCTCCCCAGCAAAATGTGCCGCCCTCGTCGGCAGTCAGGGAGCATCGACCGGCTGCCCTGATTGAACGACCTGATCGATGGAGATTCCCAGCACTCGGATCTTGTGTCGCAGACTGCCGCGAGTAATGCCGAGTCGCTCGGCCGCCTTCGATTGATTGCCGCTCGATTCGCGCAAAATTCGCGTCAACAAGTATCGTTCAAACATCTCCAATCCTTCGGCGTACAGGAAGTTCGACCCGGCCTGCGATTTCTCGTCGATGAACCGACCAATATCACTTGGCAGATCGTCATCCTGGAGCGGACTTCGATCCGGGGGTTCCTGCCGGGAGCTGTTCGAGTGGGCCAGGTCGGGGAGGAAATCCGGAACCAGTATGGGACCAGTCGCCCGTAAGGCCGCTTTGCGCAGCAGCGCCTGGAGTTCCCTCACATTGCCGGGCCAGTGATAGTTCCTCAAACACTGCATTACCTCGGGAGCCACGCCCTGGATGTCCTTGCCCAGCTCATTGTTCAACAGCGTCAGGAAATGATTGACCAGCAAATTGATGTCCTCGCCCCGTTCGCGAAGTGGAGGGAGATCGATGCGGTAGCCATTGAGCCGGTGATACAGGTCGAGCCGGAAATCGCCCTGGTTAATCATCCATTCCAGGTTCTGGTTCGTTGCCGAAATGATGCGCACGTCCGTTTCAATGGTCTCCGTTCCTCCCACCCGCTCGAACTGCTGCTCCTGCAGCAGCCGGAGGACCTTGCTCTGCGTCAGCGGTGACATGTCTCCCACTTCGTCCAGGAAGATCGTCCCACCATTGCACTGCTCAAACTTGCCGATGCGGCGTCGGTCGGCACCCGTAAAGGCCCCTTTTTCGTGGCCGAACAATTCGCTCTCCAGCAACGTGTCGGACAAGGCGGCGCAGTTGACCGCCAGAAAGCACGAGTTCTGACGATGACTGTGATGATAAATGGCTCGAGCCACGAGCTCCTTGCCCGTGCCGCTCTCGCCACAGATCAACACCGCGACGTCCTGGGCCGCTACCCGCCCGATCTCCTTGTAAACGTTCAGAAACTGGGGGCTGCGGCCAATCAGCAGATCGGGTTGCTTGTCCGATGACGAGGCGTCCACCAGCCCCTCGGCAGCCAACGCGACAGGGACCCGCATCAGGCGGCGAATCTCCAAGGCGCGTGCAATCACGTCCCTCACGTTCTCGACATTCAGTGGCTTGAGCAGAAAATCGTAAGCGCCCAGCTTCATGGCTTCGATGGCGATGTCACTGTCGTCGGAGATGGTGATGAAGGTCACCGGCAGCAACGGATCGTGAGCGCGTACTTGATTGGCCACTTCCAGTCCAAATCCGTCGGGCAGCAGGATGTCGAGCAGCAGTGCGTCGACCGAGTGATCGCGGAGCATCGCCAGGCCGTCGTGGGCGCTCTCGGCGGTGAGCATGGCCACGTTCATATCCTGGAGCACGCGGCGCACCAGGCTGAGCACTGTGCGGTCATCATCAATTACCAATACCGTTGGCATACTCTGTTCCTGAACCGTACACACGAATCTGTCATGCCCATGCCCTGCGCCACGCCCTGGGGTGGACACTTTCCCTTGCCAGGCGATCTCTTGGCGCGACTCGGCAGCCCGAACTGTCCCGCCAGCAGGACCGGCCCGAGGAGGATTGGTCGGGGTGGACCGACGCGAAGACTCCTGGGTGAGTCCGATATACCGCTTTCCTGGTGCAATGATAGAGAGCTCGAGCAGGAATTCGATCCTTGCTGACAGAAGTGTCTCGCGGATCGGCTAGCCGGCCAGTTTGCCTACAAGTCAACTGGATTTTCCTTCCGCTCCCGCAGCCGGCTGCGTGTATAAGTCTGTAGCAACCAGCTTGCACGTCACCACCGGCAAACTGGGGCGCGCCGCAGCATCCAGCCGGTGGGAACGGTGTTGTCCGCTCCCTTCACACATGAGGTTGACCCTGCGATTGTCGCCAGATTGTCTGCCTCACGCTGATGGCACACTTCTCAACAGCGATCACGCCCCCTTGCTCTTCTGGGGACCGGCGTGGGGGGATTCCGGGAAGCTCAGGTCCACCACGCTGTGTCCGAGTGTCATCCTGACGCGGGAGCGACGGCCGAAAGGCGACTCGCAGAAGTGTTTACCAACCTTGTCGAAGGTACGACACGATCCACTAGACATCTGCAGTCGGTATGGCATTTCTGCGTCTGTTGAGGCGACTACTCTGTGACTTGCCAGACTACGGACGAAATCACTGTCGTTCCTGGCGAGGTCGGGCCCTGCCCGTTGGGATCGCGGCTACCTCAGAAATCAGGATGGTCGCAGCACGGCTACCGAACCGAAGCCGTTAATGGCGATGGCTCGTAGGGCAGGAGATTCGAATGGCGAGAGGAGCGTTGTGTCCGGCTTCGTCCCGCAGCATAAGGCCGATCACGACAATGGCCAAACGCGCGGCGTGCTCCCTGCGCGGGACGATGTCGTTCGCAGTTGGTACCGCAAATGGTCGAATTGCCAGACAGAGGCGGCAACGATGTTAACGGAGAATTCGCAATCACCGGCGGATCCCCATGACACCGGCGACAGTGGCCATCCGGCTCGGCTGCACATCAACCGCAACAAAACGGATCAACTTCAGTCCCTTTCACTGCTTCGAAGCAGCAATTCTACCGTCATGATGAAGACAAGGGAAAAGAATGCGATCAAACCCAACGATTGTCTTCCTGCTGAAAAGACTCTCCGCCACGACGCCAAGATAACGAACCCAATGAAACCGAGGGGGCTGCAGAATATGTGTCGGAGCACGGGGGACAAGTCCGTCGAGCGAACGAGCTGTCTCTTCAGCAAAACGGCCTTCGCGCTGCGCACACTGAGAATGAGCATATGCAGGAAGGCAGAGATAGTGCGTTAATAGTCGATGTGGAAATCGCTAGATTCCGGTTAAGTCGCCCGCGTCTTTCCAAGGCACCAGAAAGACTGTACTGCGGATCACGGATCCGACTAGTATAGACGGCTGGGGGAGCGTCAGTACCCGCCAGGCAACAGGGGCTGAGACGAGCGTCGCGTTTGGGCGCGGGCGGGTAGGCGACGGATTGGATCAATGTCGGATGGTGCAACAGCCACATGGGATTCGCGTCAGCTTGTTGGATCGAGTAACCTAAGTCCTTGTGGGAAGGTGCAGACGAGCAGCCATGACAAAACTCCCAAGTTGGGATAGCGGTTCCTACTGACGTTTCGTCCTGGTTTGTCAAAGGTCATTTCGTTTCGGCGTGGGGCGTGGATCGACTTGCTGGTATGCGGTGAGACTCCCAGGCCCATCTTCGACTACCTGGCGTGACATGGTGCAATCTGACAGCGAAAACGACCCGGGAGGCCGATCAAGGTTTCTCATCGCGGTGTGCCCGTCCTGCAGCACGCGTTTGAGAGTACCGCGCAGTTTCGCCACCAGGACCATACTGTGTCCGGAATGCGAGGCACCTCTCACTCCGATGCAAGCAGGGCAGACTGCCGCTGGGGCGACGCCGGGCGAGCCAACCGCTCGTGTGAAGTGCCCGGCTTGCGGCACACTCGCCGATTTTCAAGCGAACATCTGTGTGGAATGCGGGCTGGACTTTCGCACCGGCAAGAAGCTTCGCAAGCCGCCGTCGACCGCCATGAAGCTGCAGCGTGTGAATCAACGCATCAAGAGTGTCCGGGCTGATCTGCGCAAGGAGATGAATCTGCTCGTCGTGCAAGGCGTGTCTGTGATGGGGCTGTTTCTGGCCATTTCGTCTGCACTGTTCACGATGCTGCCGTTTCTCTGGTCGTGGACTGGCCTCTGCTTGCTCGGCGGCGCGTTTTCACTGGTATTGGCGTTACTCGCCTGGGTTCGTGGAAACGAGGCGTTTGTCCGCGTGCGTCAGGTTCGGCAGGAGATGCTCATTCCACTCATCGAAAGACGATACGATCTCCTGCGTGAATGCAGTCCGCACAGATACTGGTTACATCGGCTTTGGCTACCCGCAACGGCGCTGCTGTGCGTAATGATAACGGCGGCGGTCGTTGGCCTGGCGTGGCTCAGAAACACGCGAACGGCCAACCTCGACGCGTCCCTTCAATCTGCCATCTTAGCCGATGATCCGGGTCGTGTTCGCGAATTACTGAGCGCAGGCGCTGCTCCGAATTCGAAGCACGGGTCTTCGAGGTTCACTCCGCTGCACGTCGCGGCTCAGCACGGACATGCACGAATCGTCAGAATACTCATTGATGCGGGAGCGGATGTGGATGCTGTCGATTCCCGAGGCCTCCATCCGCTCGACATCTGTGTCAACAGCTGGATGGCGAGCAGCACGAACGACACCGGTTTTGCGGAGTCGGTTGCGCGATTGGTCGAACACGGTGCAAAGTTGACTCCTCTTCGCACGCGCGAAGATCCCTCTCGCACCGGCAAGTCCGAGTTGGACGAGCGTCTGGCACAGAGTGCGGAGAGGGGACGCGGTCGCTTTGTGGAGTTCCTGCTCTCAGCGGGTGCGGATCCCAACGTGACGGATCTGAGCGGAGCGACCCCGCTGGCCCGCTGTATCGCGGCGCGGCACGATCGTGACACCACGCTCTCGGTGATCTTGCCTTTGCTGAAGGCAGGTGCCGATCCCAATCTCACGGCAGCGCGCTGGTCGCCACTGCACGACGCGGTGGAGCAGGGCAACGTCGACCTCGTTCGATGCCTGCTCGAACACGGCGCGGATCCAGAGCTGCGTCACCGGCGCAGAACGCCTTCGGATATTGCCACGGCACAAGGGCAAACAGAGATAACGGCGTTGTTGAACGATTTTTCCAAGTGACACGTGTTGCCTGCCGTCAAGCAGGGGAATCCGCCGCATTGGGTTCTCTGAGGGAGGACATGGCTGGAGGTCCCCAGCAGCATGAGAGATTCGCCGACACTCACCCTCTCGAAGGTACTCGCAGCCAAATCCGACGTCACGCGAGTTCTGGGCAGGATCGAATCGGGGACCCACAACACCTCAGCGGTTGCTGCCGCTTGTTGATGAAGAACTGTGGAGGTCGGCACTTGGTAGGATACCCGCGAGGGTCGCCACCTTTCGTCAGCCGCGCCGCTTGCCCGTTGTTGAGCCATCTGTTAGATTTAGGTCTCGGCACGACAAACTTGGGATTAGGCCAAGCGAATTCCCATTCCACTTGAGCCTGGCCCGAAGGCTTTTGCCGGTATCAAGTTACGTCGACTAGCACCCCTAGCTCAATTGGATAGAGCATCGGTCTACGGAACCGAAGGTTACTGGTTCGAACCCAGTGGGGTGTACTGGACTTGCGGCGATTTCGTGAATTGGCTGTGGGTTGGTTGTGTGCGGGGCCGCCCCTTTCTTCCCAATCACAAATTTCCCGTTCTGCCAGCATCCGGCTGTGTGTTTGTCCGCAGGTAGAACCGCTCTGTAGCTCTCATATCGCTGTGCCTCATCAGCTCTCGGATCAGTTCTCCGGGCCTCCTCTCGTCGTGCGCAGCGCCTTTGCACACGTCTCCTCATGACGGTTTCCTGGTTCGCTACGCTTCGTCTCGGCCACTTCAGCCGTTCAATGCCCCCAAGGAAGCACCGCCCTGTGAACGCGAACCGATCAGAGGCAGGGTGTCTGCTTCTGGTCGTCGGCTTCCATCACACGGTGGCAGCTGTCTCACTTTCGATTCTGCGACAACCGCCTCTCGTCGCAAGTTCCATCAGAACCAGCAAACGCCCGCTAAACCCTTGGAGGACACCACCTACACCAGGTTGTATCCGCATCGCCTCTGCTCGCCACAGAGGAAAGAACACCAGCAGCGAGGTCGTTCCGGCACAAAACATGTCACGTAGAAAGAGAGTGTATTCGAGTCATGTTCCGTTCCTCCAATCGGTGTCTACCGCAGCAGAACCGCAGTCACTGCGACGAATCGCTTGTTGGCGTAGTCCTTGGCGATCGTCAAGGCATCGTCCCGATTCCGCACCGTAGCCATTACCGTATCGCAGTAGTCCCAAGCATCATCCTCGATGCCAGTCGGAGTCTTGCTTCTTTCACTGACAACGATCTCAAAGAACTGGTTCTTCCGCTTGGGGAAACAGACCGAAATGTCCTTCAGGGGCACAGCGGTGTCGGCAACCATCACAGCAGACGGCATTGCTACTCTCCTCCAGAATGACTGGCTGGGCAGGCAAGGCGTGAATTGCAAAGAAAACGACCAAATGTCAGAATTGCTGCCTCATTGTATCACTTCACATCCAACACGCAGCCACGAAGGCTTGAAGCCCGCTTCAATGGCGGGCGACGCTGGACTCGTTGTCGCTGGCGTACGGGCTTTCCTCTGTTATGTAACCGTCTGTTTCACGCTCCTTCCGCGTGTGTGGGGACATGAAAGGCCAGGAAGGATCGTCCTGGCCGCAGTTGTGGGATTGGTTCGTCAGTAAGCTCAATGTTCCAGCGACCATCCGTTGCTTTACCGCACAGCGGTAAGGAGGTGACCCCCTGCAGCAAACTGACGAACATTACGAATCGTGTCGTTGCGTTCATCGGCATGCCTCGCGATCATTTTCCGACGGCGACCGTCCAGCATCACTGGACGCCGACATCTCTCGCGCTCGAGCTGTTTGCGTGGTGCAAGCAACCGGCGTCAGAGCGTGAACTGTTGTATCAAGCGAAACGTGTTGATACAGTCCGGGGCCATTGCAGTGAATCCACCCTCTCTGCCGGTGGCAAGCTGCTTCACACAAGCGGCGCGAGAAGATGCAGCTGTTTTCCTTCGGAAACGGCAACTGGTTCAGTGCTGAGCCGACGTGCAGGGCGAGCGGTTCTGGGTATAATGTGAGTCCGTGTGTTACGCAGGACGTTGCCACTTTCCCCGATGTTTCTGGATTCACTGCGATGCCGAAACGACTACCTCGCCGCGATTTCCTCGCAACGCCGCCGCTGGTGGTTGCCAGTACGATGATTGGACTCGCCTCCGGTGCGGAAACAACCCTGGCAGTTGAGCCGCAGCTGGATCCGGTACCTCGAAGTCTACCGGAGGAAAACTCGATCGATGTGCGACCGTATCAATTAATGTGCGTCGTCTGTCGTATTGGTGAAGGCCGGACCGAGGACTTGGGCGACGTGAGGCTGACAGAGATCTTGAGAACGGTGCGCCACGATCCGAAGACCTTAATTCGTCTTCGTCTCAATACCAGTTCGATCTACCGCTGCCAGAATCCCGGACCTGCCGAGGATACTCCTGAGGGCGAGTTGTTTAACGGCAAGCGAGATCTGGATATCACCCAGAAGCTGGGTTTGGTGCCGGGTGATGCGCGCCCCGCAATCGATATGTTCGAACGGCTTCTGACCAGCGTTACCACAGCGAAGGGTGTTTGTGGTTACGAGCGAGTGTCTGGCCCGAACTGGCAAGGTTGCTCTCAGGCCTTCAGCGGCCATTATGAGAATGGCTGCGCGCGAGGAGTCGCCGGGATTATTCTGCCGAGGGACGCTCAGGAGAAGGCGGATGTCAAACGGGTCTCGGCCTCAGCGATCTACCAGGCCAAGACACTCATGATCCGCCCGCACCATCTGATGTGTATGAGTTGTTTCTACGGTGGCCGGATGGATGCACTCGGACCGATCGAGGAAGACAACCTCTTCGAGGTCATCGATGTGATTCAGAAGGATCCGGATATTCCGGTGACTCTTGTTCGCGGCACCTGTATGATCTGTCCACCTTGCTCGCACTTCGAAACGACGACCAGATTATGTCTGGGTGGGAGAAGCATGGCGCTAAGAGACGAGAAAAAGGATTTGGACGTTCTGCAGAAGCTCGGCCTGGCGTACGGCGATACTCTTCCGGCGCGGGAGTTATTCGCATTGCTGTACGAGCGGATTCTGTCGACGCGCGAGATTTGCGGTTATGGCGACGGGCAGGCACGAGCCCCGGAATGGAGTATTTGCGGAGATCCTGAGGGAAACGCGACCTATCGTAAGGCGCGCGCTGCGATGCTGGGCATCGGGAGCTGAAGGCTCGCCGGGCAAGCACGCTCCGAACACGAGCGGAACCGAGACGCGGAGAGCACCTGTTGCCTGGTCCCGATGGAAAACGACTCAGCGTCACTTGGACCTCGTCTGTCCGAAACCGCCGGTGATGGAAGCCGTGGGGGATCCAGCAAGGCCCCTCGCCCCGCCTTCGCATGACAATCGCTTATCCTGCGGCGCGCCCGTTCCGCCTGCGTGATCCGGAGAAAGCTCACGCCAAGGCGCCAAGGACGGATGCGAATGGTGCGCGTGCCACGCATTGCTTTGCGCCTTGGCGTGAGATGCAAAAGGGTGTCAGGAACGGAACCCGCCCGCAACCGCCTTCCAATAAGCTTCGTTCGTGGTGATCGTGAAAGGGCGACTCTACCCCAATACGATGTTCCATCGGCTGGTCCTGACTTGTGCCATGGGCGGATGGTCGCCGTAGCGTTTCAGCAGATCGCATCTCGGATGGACCTGACGGAGACACGGAGACACGGAGACACGGAGGGAGTGCCCGAGTTCGCCGTTTGACAATCCGAGTGATGCCGTCGTTGATCCGCGTCCCTGCGTGTCTCCGTGCCTCCGTGAGAAACTCCTTCTCCGTTGGAACTGCAGGAAGTGAGGGTCCCGACCTGGACAGTTCTCGGGGGCGGCGAGGACTCCCGCGGTGTTTCTCAGGGGATTCTCCAGCACGAACCGCACGGCCGCGGCGCATTTGCCCTCGGATCAGGCGGGCTGTAAGATGGACACCGGGAGCCTGTGACAGTGCGATGTGGCGAGCAGCTAGTGATGAGTCCATTCGTCGGTAGATCAGCCCGGGATGTGTCCGGTACTGTAGGCGTATTCGTGTGTCTGCTGCTCTTCGCAGGTTGCTTGCGCAAAGAGACTTCGCCAGTGGTTCTCGCGCCGGAAACGCCGCCTTCTGACCTGTCGATGGAGGAGCAGGTGTCGCGCTTCTGCGGCGATTGCCATGCGGTTCCACCGGTTGGTTCGTTTCCCAAACGAGCCTGGCGGGATGAGGTGGGGCTGGGCTATACGCTCTACCTGGAGTCTGGCCGCGACGATTTGGTCATTCCGTCCTTCGAAGGGATGGTGGAGTACTACGAGTCCCGTGCGCCAGAGGAACTTGTCCTGCCAGAACCAGACGAGGCGTCGGATCCGGGTCCGATTCAGTTTGAGCGATCTGACACCGTCTATCCACAGTCTGGTCCCCTGTACCCTGCCGTCTCGCGGATCTGCTGGATTCCGCCGGCAGTTGCCGATGGGCCGCGGCTGCTCATGTGTGACATGCGTGGTGGCCAGGTAGCCGAGGTCGAGTTCCGTGGAAGGGCAGCCACAACCAGGCTGCTCGGCAAGCTCGCCCATCCCGACCACATCGTCCCGTCGGACCTGAACGGGGACGGCGATCCTGACTACATCATTGCGGACTTGGGTAGTTTGCAGCCGGAAGATCATGATCGCGGAAGGGTATTGTGGGTGCCGACGATCACGGCAAGTCCGCCGCAGTTCGAGTTGCTTCAGGATCAACTGGGGCGTGTGGCTGATGTCCAGCCGGGAGATTTCGATGAGGATGGCGATCTGGACCTGATCGTCGCCGAATTTGGATGGCGGACGACTGGTCGGCTGCTGCTGCTCGAGCAGATCGAAGGCGACGGGCAGATCGAAGGCGACGGGGCCAAGCCGGGCTTTCGAGTGCAAGTCATCGATGATCGCCACGGCACGATCCATACACCGGTGGCGGATGTGAACCGCGACGGCCACCTCGATTTCGTCGCCTTGTTCGCTCAGGAACACGAAATGATCGTGGCGTTTCTCGGTCGGGGCGACGGAACGTTTGAACCGCGTTTGATCTTTGCGGCCGGGGACCCGTCGGTCGGGTCCAGCGGAATCCAGCTGGTCGATCTGGACGGCGACCACGATCTGGACGTGCTTTACACTTGCGGCGATACACTCGACAGTCTCTATCTCAAGCCGGATCACGGGATTCGCTGGCTGGAGAACCGAGGAGAGTTTCCCTTTGAGCACCATCTGCTCACACCCATGCCGGGTGCGATGCGCGCGTTAGCGGCTGATTTCGACGGAGATCAGGATCTTGACATTGCCGCTTGTGCGTTCCTGCCGACGGTACTCCTGAAGAGCGGATCGCTGGCGGAGTACGACAATGTCATCTGGCTCGAACAGGTCCAGCCTGGCGTGTTCGTCAGGCGACGACTCGAACACTCCGATTTCGGCTACATGGCGATGGAGGTGGGAGATTTTGATGGCGACGGGCGCACTGACCTGGTGGTCGGCAATTATGCATGCACCGTGGAAAACGCCAAGCCCTGGCTGCGCTTCTTCTGGAATGATCCGCGGTGATTGCCTGGTCACGTTGAGTACGACAAAGGAGCGAAATGATTCGTTGGTCGGGCCGTAATCGGTTTATCCGTCCCTGGTGGATGTTGGTGTGGTTCCTGTTGGCTGCTGCGTGTATCGGTGTGCGAATTGCCACGGATCCGCTCTTGTTCCGCGATGCGCCGGAGGGGTACCTTGCGCTCTTGCACGATTCCGCCGAAGGTCCTGGCACTGTGGGCCAGGCAGATGGAGTGCTGACTGGTAGCGAGTTATATGCGAAGTACTGTCGCACGTGCCACGGCGATGATGGCGACGGACGCGGCCCTGCGGCACGTTACTTGAACCCTAAGCCTCGCGATTTGCGGACCGAGTCGTTTCGACTGGTCAGCACGGAAAACCGAGTTCCTTCCGAGGCCGATGTGGCGGCCGTGCTCGCCAACGGCATTCCCGGCACTTCAATGCGATCCTATCAGGACCTCAACGAGGGAGTTCGCCAGAAGCTGGTCGACGAGGTCTTTCGACTCAGACGCAGTGGAATGCGGGAGTACATTGTGAAGCTGCTTCGTGAGGAACTGTTCGATGAGAATCCGTCCGACGAGGAAGTGCAAGAGATACTCGAGCTGCGTTTGACCCCAGGACTCGCTGTGGCGGTGCCAACTTTCGCTTCCTCGTCTCCAGCGGCACTTGCTCGGGGCCGTGAGCTGTTCGTGAAGTCTGGCTGCGTGGGGTGCCACGGCGACAGCGGAACGGGCGACACAGCGCTTCACCTCGAAGATGAAAGTGGTTGGCCGATCCGGCCGCGAAATTTCGTGGCGGGAGAATTCAAAGGGGGCCGCGACCCTGAGGGCGTGTACCGACGGATCCTCCTGGGCATTCCCGGCACGCCCATGCCCTCCAGCGCGGTGCTGACCGACCAACAGCGCATGGATCTCGTGCATTACTGCTTGTCGCTCTGCCGGCAACC
Source organism: Pirellulaceae bacterium (assembly GCA_041752115.1). Taxonomy (GTDB): domain Bacteria; phylum Planctomycetota; class Planctomycetia; order Pirellulales; family Pirellulaceae; genus JAJRVM01. The sequence continues at coordinate 36,338 of JBGSHS010000252.1, forward strand.
GGTCACGCCGTCGACCAATTATGCACGGGTTCTGGCCACAATCTCACAAGGATCGATGGATCTTAGTACGACGGCGACGACCCGATGATACCCTTCCTGAACGGTGGGATCCTCTTTGCCTTGCAGAGCGGCAGACCAAGGCTCACGCAAAGGCGCAAAGGCGCAAAGTGAAGCTCCTCAAGGGGGGAAGGCCGTATCTTCTGCTCGTCAACGGCTCAGTGATGCTCGTGCTGGCCCAGGAGAGGCTCTATCCCAGCACATTCCAGGTTCTTAGCGTCTTGGCATGAGCTCCTTTCGTTTAAGCGTTGCTGTGTAACTTGCGCGCACCGTGCGCGCATGATTGCCGAGCGACCAACGGGAGCGGGCCAAAGGGTGGCGTTCTCCCTTATTGGATAGCGGACCTGCCGCCTTAGGATCGCGCGACAAGTAACTTCGGAGTGTCTCGGTTTCCCACGCTCTGCGCGAGCGTGGCACTAACAGAAAATGCCGAATTTACAGCATCGTTCGGCGCGAGATTCGCTAGCCGGCATTCTCTTCAGACTGGGCAAACTAGCGATCGGAGAGCACCGGGCTCGCATAGCAGATCGTCGCGCCAGTGTCTGAGCACGTTGGCCCACAGGTTTTCCGCCAGCGCCGCAACGTCGGCCAGCATCGACCCGGGCGCGGCCCGCGCTTCCAGCCGCTCGAACATCAGCATACGCCGCCGACCCCCGCGAGCTCCGCTCGTGCGGCGCATCAGATGGTCAGCTACGTCTCCGCCCGCCCCCTCCTCTCTCCTCGACCCCCACGAGCTCTGCTCGTGCGGTGCATCAGATGGTCAGCTACCTCGCTGCCCGCTCACCCATCCCCAACCCCCATGAGCTCCGCTCGTGCGGTGAATCAGATGGTCAGCTACCGACGCTGCCCTCTCACCCTTTCCCGACCCCCACGAGCTCCGCTCGTGCGGTGCATCAGATGGTGAGCTACCGCGCCGCCTCGCCCCTTCCTCTCGGACCCCCGCGAGCTCCGCTCGTGTGGTGCATCAGATGGCCAGCTAGCGACGCTGCCCTCTCGACCCTTCCCGACCCCCACGAGCTCCGCTCGTGCGGTGCATCAGATGGTGAGCTACCGACGCTGTACCAACTGGCGGTAGTGGTACGGGTCGTCGAGCAGCACGGTCGTCTTGAGTTCTGGCCAGTGCTGACCGAAATGCGCGTTGCCTATCTGCGGATCGTTGACCGCACAGGGCACACGGTGCTCGGCTGTCGGTCATGCTAAGCCATCTCCACGCGGGGTTGCGTGCCGAGGCGGACATGGCACCGCTGGAGATCGCGCTTTGCTATCGGAACAACCTCGCGCATCTGTTGCGACTCTGACGCGTCTGGAGCACGGGGTTCTACGTCGGTACGTTCGGCGAGTACTCGATGCAGGCGGCCGTAGCTGACCATCTGCTTCACCGCACGAGCGGAGCTCGTGGGGGTCGGGGAGAGAAGGTGCGAGCGGCGCGCGGTAGCTGACCATCTGGTTCACCGCAGGAGCGGAGCTCGCGGGGGTCGGGGAGAGGAGGTGCGAGCGGCGCGCGGTAGCTGACCATCTGCTTCACCGCACGAGCGGAGCTCGTGGGGGTCGGGGAGAGAAGGTGCAAGCGGCGCGCGGTAGCTGACCATCTGCTTCACCGCACGAGCGGAGCTCGCGGGGGTCGGGGAGAGAAGGTGCGAGCGGCGCGGTCGGCAAAGCTGACGTGGAGCGAAACTCGGCTGAAGGCGCAAGGTCCCGTTGCGTTGGTACCACCGACGATCTTCGTCGGCACAGCGTTTGCACTGTACCCAGCCTGACTTGTCCTTCGTGATTTCCAGGGCAGGTAATGGATCTGGCGTGGTCCCCGAGAAGAAGGGCTATCAACCAGAGCCGTTACCCGCACAGAATCGAAGTGTGATGGACCAGGAGCCGGCCATACACGGTTGAGCTGCCGAGCAAGGAGCGAGCGATGACATTCGTGCGACGTCGCGAGGAACTGCGCAACTGGCCCCGATCGTCCCGACCGTATCGGCCGGCTGGCCAATGCAGCAACATAGGTAGCAGCAAAGACGGCGCATGTCCGGAAAAGGAGAGCCCCGGCATCGGAACAGGATTCCAGGAGGAAATCCATCGACTGAAGTTCATCGCGGAGTTTCTGAAGCATCCGCGACAGGTCGCGAGCGTCCTGCCCAGCTCCAGGTTCGTGGAGCGTCGCATCATCCAGGCGGCAGGGATTCCGCATGCCAAAACGATCGCGGAACTGGGGGCCGGCACGGGAGGAACCACACGCGCAATCCTCCGGGCTATGCCACCGGACGCGAGACTGTTGAGCATCGAAATCAACCCCGAGCTGTGTGCGTGTCTGTCGCGCATCGAGGACGCACGGTTGATCTCCCATGCGGGAAGTGCTGAGTGGATGTCGCAGATTGTGGCATGCTACGAGCTGGACCGGTTCGACGCTGTGATTTCAGGATTGCCGTTTTCGACCATGTCACGCGAGGTGGCAGTGCAGTTGATGCGTGCCATCTGGCGGACGCTGTCGCCCGGCGGCTGTTTCGTGGCCTATCAAGTGAGCAAGCGAATCGTAGAACTCGGACGCCCCTGTTTCGGCCCGCCGCACGTGGAAACGGAATTGCTGAACCTGCCGCCGATCCGTATCTACCAATGGCGGAAGCCTCTGGAAGCCTTGTGGTGATTCCCGGCAGAATCGCTCTCTTCCCTTGGGATATTGGACATTCCTTGTTCGATATTCTGCGGTTCAGAGGGCGCCGTACGCCCGAAAGCGCGGGGCGTCTGGTTGCGACCCGCCCACTTGATTGTCGCATGGGAGAATTGTCCCATTGCGATGATGCAGCAACGGTGATGCGGTGAGGCTCCGGCCCCACGATGTCTGGTCCTGTGGCCTTCTTCGCGTCTTTGCGCCTTTGCGTGAGCCTATTCCGCTCCCGTACTCACGCAAAGGCGGAAAGGCGCGAAGGGCGGACCGGTCCCGGCGGCCGGGCGTCTGGTTGCGGCCGCTCCGTGCTGCGAGAACCGCAGAATATCGAATATCCAACCACAGAATGTCCAAGGAAGACGAGTGGAGGAGACCGGGGCCACTCTGAGTCTGCGGAGTCACGTGTTACTCCGGTCGACCGGGCACAGGATGAGGTGCGGGTTGAAGGTAACCGCCAAGGGCACGAAGGACACGAAGTGAGCGGAAGAGACAATCCGATACCTGGGGAATGGCCGCTGCTGTCGATCGCTCTCGTTCGCCGTTGGCCTGCTGCTGACCTTCGTGCTCTTCGTGTTCTTCGTGGTTGTTTATGGTCTCAGCGATTTCTCCGCAGCAACTTCGCTGGGCAGCGGTGCCTAAAGGCTGAGGGCGCGGTTGAGGCGATCGATGGCTTCGTCGATTTCCTGGCGGCTCTTGAAGCCGATGACGACGGCATTGATTTCCGCGCGTGCCATGGCGAAGCGAGCGGCTTTCTCGCGGTCTGTGGGATCGCGGAAATCACCGTCGCCGACTAGCTTCATCCCGATCACGCCGCGTCCCTTGGATTGCATGGCCTGCAGCTGTTCCACCACCGGCGCGATGTCGTCACCGGATTTGTTCCACGTCTCTTCCGGGCCGTCAATGTGCTTCGCCTGTGGGTTCACTCGAACCAAGTGCACGTCGGGCCAATCCGATTGGACCGCCGTGCGGAGCGCCGGCAGGCTGTGGCACGATACCCCCTGCACACGAATCCACTTGCGCTGCTTGGCTTCCTCAAAGCCGTCCATCACACGTTTCCAGTCGTCAGTCCAGCCATTGTTGACCATGCAATGGATCAACATGCTGTCAACGTAATCGGTTTTGAATACGCTACGGTGGCGATCAATGGCCTTGAGCACATCTTCGGGCTGGCCAGGGATCTTCGACTGCAAGAACAGCTTCTCACGCGGCAGACCTTTGATGGCATCGCCAATCCAGTCGAACGTGGCGTACGTTTCTGCACAGTCGATGTACGTGATGCCACGCTCATAGGCAAAGTGAATCAAACGGTTGAACGTCTCTTGACCGAGGCTGCGCTGCACATTGCCACTGTTGCTGCCAGTGCCGAAACCAAGTCGACTCAGCTGCAACCCGGTCTTTCCAAGCGGAACCTGGTCGACTGCAGTTCGCGTTTGCGGCAACGGAGCGGCCGAGAGCAGTTCGGGTGCCATGCAAGCGGCCGCAGCCAAAGAGGCCGTCCGCTGCAGAAATGCCCGTCGCGAAGTTGACTTCGTACGGTTGGCCAGCCTGGCATCGCTGCAGCAGTCGTGTCGTGGGATGTGCATCGTGGTCCGCCTCCGCAACAGTGGATGATGACCGCATTATACGCATTGGTTGCCGGAATATTGAAGAACGGTTGCGTCTGCTGCACGTCAAGCGCAGAAAAAAAGGATGAACAAGACCGCCGTTGATCTTGTTCATCCCTCAAGTTTCAGTTTGGCGACTACGTCACTTTCGTGACTCCGTCGCTCAAGCGTTTAGTACTCGCGAGGAGTTTCACCACCGTTCTTGCTACCCAAAGCTCCCCACACGCCGTAGGGGCTGACACCTGTCGTCACGCATCGCAGAGTCGGATTGCCGGCCTCAATCGTGTTGGTGATGAACCGGACCGATCCATCGCACAGCGAAGCATTCACACCGGTTGGGTGACGGCTGTCGGGAGGCATAACCTGAGCCCATCCCCACTCGCTACCTTCGTTGGTGCACTTGATTGAGTTGGGAGGCAGGATGGTATTGAAGCCCGAAACGGTCACTCCACCCCAGCACCAGTTCGTGCCACGGATGTCGCCAATCACCGGTGCCGATGGCAGAATCGTCTTGTTCGGACCGAGGTACGCCAAGCACTGAGACGGCGGATTCGAGAAATCGGTTCCGCCACCAGGAACTTCAACATACAGACCATCACGCAAGCTCGCCAGATTAGCCGGAGGTACGTTGGCCGTAGTCGGCAGAATCATTTCGCTCATTGCCAGCGTGTTGCTCGTACCATCACCGATTTCACCCATACGAGTGAAGCTGTACTGACCGAACACACCGCGCGGTGAATTGGCCCCAGCGGCTCCCTGATTCGCGTTGTCACCGACGCAGAAGTTGTAGTTCGTATCACCCTGCCAGCTGTATTCAATGCCACCGCGGAAACGTCCGCCACCATCAGATGGGCACAACAGCGTGGGGACTTGCTCGTGATGCGGCAGGAAATTCCAACCGTACCACGGAACTGGACCCCAAGCAGGATACACAGCAGGAGTTATCTGTGGCGCCTTGAACTGATCATACAACGGGGTTTGTTCAAGGAACGGCAGCATGGTGACAATGCCACTGAGCATGCCGTAATTGGAATCTCGTTCCGGGACCGGCGCACTATTGGTTCCTTGGCTCAGGCAGGGGAAACCCTTGTGCACGTCGTGATAGTTGTGAAGCGCTAATGTAAGCTGCTTCAGGTTGTTAGAACAGGACATTCTACGAGCTGCTTCGCGAGCCGCCTGAACGGCTGGCAAGAGTAGCGCCACGAGAATGCCGATGATCGCGATCACCACTAGCAATTCCACCAGGGTGAAAGCTCTACGCGGGACTCGGTACCTCATGAGAACAGCACTCCTCAATACAAGAGACAACGTTAATAAGAGCAAGACAAATACAAAAAAGACAGTATTTCTACAATACGGGCAATTTCTCCTACTACAACCTCATACCTCATACAAGGATGAACATAACCAGATGTTCCATCAAATGCAAGATATTTCGCAGAATGCTCCGAATTTGCCGGAAATACCAGTCATGAATACACTCGTGTGGGGGGTAGTATTTAGTACCCCTCGGTTCGGCGGAAATCATCCCCCCTTCTTCCGTCTTCCTGCGGCAACCCTGACCATATGTCGTGATCTGCGGCATTCCACTTCATGAGTCTCGGCCTCCGTAGGAAGAGGCCATCCAACACCTGGCGTGAATTGGTGCTCGCTGTCCGTTGACAGCAAGACCAGAAAGCAATTCGGCGTTCGTCACGAGCGCAGGTATCGGCCATTATAAGCCAAACCTGTCCCCTCTTGTGTCCTTTTGCTATTGGGCAGGAGCCATCCAAACCATGGCCGTCTGCTACGTCAGGGGCGTCGCCTGGACGGTGGGCCGATTACCCTCTAGGACTTCAGTTCGAACGTGAAATCGTTCGCTTGTCCCTTGGTCACATTCGCTTTCAATCCCGATGACTTTGCATTACCATACTTCGCCGGCACGGCGTCCTCCAGATTGGCTGGCTTTTTGCCGCGGTTGGCCATGTTCATCACTTCCTTCTTCTGTTCTTCGGTAAGTTCCCCTCCCATACCGCGGGGATCTTGCCACACTTCCCCGCTACCGGCGCCAAGTTGGCTCTTGGTGACGGTGACGTCGTAGATGCCGCCCATCGCACCAAGCCCGAGTTCCGGTGTATTCAGCGTGAATTTGCCAGCCGCATCAGTCAGGCCGACCGCCACTTTGCCGGTGGTCGCCTGAGGAGAGAAGTTGACGGTTGCTCCTTCAACGGGCTTACCGTCCAAAGTAACCGTTCCGGAAACGGGAATCGCTTCTTCGGGCTGCTTGCAGCCGACACAAACCAGCGAACCAATCAACAACATTCCAAAAAACCAATTGACACGCAGCATGACAGCCTCCGTATTCTGCAGGGAGAGCCCTGCCTCCAAGTGTGAACCATTTTCCTGCGGCAATCGCCGCAGTGTACCATCCCATCGAACCATGGTGCTGTCCCGCCATTTCCCTGTGACTTGCCGTTGCCCGAGCAGGGATCCATGGACGAAACAGCCGCGATTTCCTGGGGCATGATTTCCCAGGATCGGACGAATCGTGATAAGGACGCCGACAGGAGCATTCGCCAACAGAAAAAAAAGGTGAGCGGCGTCCCGGGAACCAAAGCCTGCAAGGATGAGCATATCACGTTGCTGCGGCAGCGAAAACGGGGTTTCCAGAAAGGTGCCAATTTCTCGCCGGGGAAACTAACTTGCCATCACCGGACTGCGTTACGCGGTCGATGTTCCGCGGCTGACGAACACATTGGCTGCTCGGCGCGTTCGGTTGACCGCTCTGGTGCTCTGTGACGGCTTGACTTCCGGGTTGGGTGGCACTGGCTCTGCCAGTGCAGACTTGCCCGATCGCCAGAGGAGCACTGGCAAAGCCAGTGGCACCCTAATTCTTAGCTGTCACAGAGCACCAGGCCCTTTCCGAGGGCGGTGGTGGGCCACAGTGAGGCGTCTCCGGCAAGCTGCTAACAAGCTCTCATGCATGGCCTTGCCAGGCGTGCCGAGGGGGTGGTCAACCACAGCATTTCGCCACTTGGTTCGCTCGGATTGTGTGGATATGATGAACTGATTGCTCACCCGAGATGATCGGTAAGTCGATGGCAGACCGATCGTTGTGACGTCCGTCTCCGGAGACTTCCTTCTATGCGAACTGCTCAGCGGCGCCGCAGTCAGGCCGAGGTCCCAGGCCCGGATCAGGCATCGCCCCCCACACCTCGGAGTGATAAACGCCTGGTGACCGTCGTAGCGGTCGTGCTGCTGGGGGCAGGTCTGGGAGCGGCTAGTGGGCTCCTCACGGTCGAGACGGCGCCTGATTCGGACGCCCCTGCTGTCGTCGGGACCTGGACGGTCCCCGATTTGTCCGCTCAGATTGAACCGGCTTACCAGCAGCTGTTTGAGACGGCGCGCGCTGCTGTAGCCGAAGCGGTGCAGTTGTATCCTGGCAGTCCTCAGGCAATCAGTGCCCTGGGGGTCTTGTGTTACCTGGCGCACGACCGGGAGAAGGAAAAACTCGCCTGGCAGGGTTGCCTCGAAGCGGATCCTGCCAACTCGCTGGCCTACTCCCGCTTGTTCTCCTTGGCGGAAGAGGAGGCGGACTACCAGCGCATCGTCGAGTTGGCGGAGGAGGCGATTGAGTCCAATCCGGACAACCCCGTTTATCGTGGTCGCCTGGGATCGGCTCTGCTGTATCTGAAGAAGAACCAGGAAGCCATCGCAGTACTCGAGCCTTTGGTGCGCAGCGGCAAAGCCGATGCCGACGCGTATTTCGTACTGGGGGAAGTCTGTTATCAACTCAATGACTTAAGCAAGGCGGAACGATATTATTCCGCCGCTGTGGCCCTGGCTCCGTACAATTCCTCCATGCAGTTCAGTCTGGTCAAACTGTATACCAAGCTGCGACGGCCTGAGCAGGCTGCTGCTCAACAGAAGCGTTTTCAGGAACTCAAGGCGGCGGAAGCGGCGGCACAGAAGGATAATCAAAGTGCTCGCCAGAAATTTCGGGACGAAGTCCACATTCCCACACGCGTGAGCGAGATTCTGCGTTATGTGGGGCAGGCCTATCAGGACGCGGGAGAATCGGCCAAGGCTGAGCAGCAGTGGACGAAGGCGGCAGAACTGAGTCCGGACGAACCGCAACCACGCCAACTGTTGGCCAATCTCTATGATCGCCAAGGGAAGATCGAATTGGCACTCGAGCAGGTGCGAGAGCTTCAGCGGATCGAGCCGAGTGATTACCTGCATCGTCGTAATGAAGGGCGCCTCTTGGCTCGCTTGGGGCGTCCGGACGAGGCCGAACGTGTGCTGCGAGATCTGTGCCAGCAAGAGCCGACGCGCAGTGCTGCCTACGCTGCTCTGGCCGAACTGCTGTTGCAGCGTGGTGGCGATCTGACCGAAGCGAAGGCACAGGCCACGCGGGCCGTGGAGCTGGAGCCGACAAGCACGCACTTCGGCCTGCTCGCTTCGGTGGCCTATAAGGCCGGCGATCTGGCTACCGCTCGAGCGGCGCTGGAACAAGCGCTGTCCCTGGACCCCGGCAATCCGGACTACCGGAGGTTTTATGCGTCGCTTACGCAAAGGCCGTAGCAAGGCGGCCTCAGGCCGTGCGCTGTGGGCTGTGATCGTTCTCACCTGTATGGTGCTGGCTGGCGGAGCCGTGTTGATTGCTGCTCTGTGGCGCTCGGCTGATGGCGATCGGCCCGCCCCAGTGTCTCCCCAGGGAGTAGCATCGTCGTCTGATGCGACGGAGCCGGCTGGCACGGAGTGGAATCTGCAGGACGAAACGGACTCGGCCGGCATCACGTTCGTTCACACGTATGGCGGGTCGGGCAAGTTGTACATCATGGAGGCCATGACCGGCGGCATGGCCACACTCGATTATGACGGCGATTCGCTGATCGATCTGTATTTCATCAACGGCGCGTCGCTGCAAGGGACGCCGCCGCCGGCTGTTCCGCCGCGCAACGCGCTCTACCGCAACCTGGGGAACTGGAAGTTTCAGGATGTGACCGAACAGGCGGGAGTGGGCGACACGGGGTATGGACTGGGAGTTACCGCGGCCGATTTCGATAACGATGGTTTCTGCGATCTCTACGTCAACAACTACGGTCCGAACGTTCTCTATCACAACAATGGAGACGGCACGTTCACGGAAGTCACTCGTGAGGTGGGGATCGATCCGGGCCAGGCCGTCGGCGCCGGCACCTGCTTTCTGGACATCGAGGGGGACGGCGATCTCGATCTGTTCTCGGGCAATTATGTCCGTTTCAGCTACGATCAGCATCCGGCTCGCGTGTTGGGTGGGATTCTGCGAGCTCCCAGTCCGATGGACTTCGATCCGGACGAAGATAAGCTGTATCGCAACGAAGGTGACGGGACGTTCGTCGATGTGAGCGTTGAGTCAGCGATTGCATCCAAGGCGGGACGCAGCATGGGGATGGTCAGCGGCGACTTCGATCGCGATGGAGATACCGACCTGTTCATCTGCAATGACGTGATGGAGAATTTCTTCTGGCGCAATGACGGGACGGGCCGCTTTGAAGAAGTGGCGATGCAGATCGGTGTGGCGTACGATTTCTGGGGCCGCGCTAACGGCAGTATGGGAGCGGCCTCGGCTGATTTCGATCGCGACGGCTGGCTCGACATCTTCATGACCGACTACCAGGGAGAGATTCCAGCCCTCTACCACAACCTCGGGGCTGGCGTGTTTGAAGACGTGGCGCTCAAGGCCGGCGTGACCGCCTCCTGCCTGCCTCATGTGAACTGGGGAAGCAGTTTCCTGGATATCGAAAACGATGGAGATCGCGACCTGTACGTCGGTCAGGGGCACCTCGAACCGATGATCCATCTGGTCGATGCCACGACCGATTACCGGCTCCCCAATACGCTCTTTATCAACCAAGGGGACGGCAAGTTCGTCGACGTCTCAGCCAACGCCGGGACCGGTATGGCGGTGGTCGAGGCGACTCGGGGTGTCTGTGCCGACGACTTTGACAACGATGGCAACCCGGACCTGGTCATGTTGAATCAGGACGGCAAGCCGACGTTGCTTCGGAATGCCACCCGACACGCGAACCACTGGCTGCAGCTGCGTCTGATCGGCCGGCAGAGCAATCGCAGTGCCATGGGAAGTCAGGTGACGGTCACGGCCGGCGAGTTGGTGCAGGTGGATGAAGTGCGCAGCGGTCATGGCTACCAGAGTTCCGCCGGCACCAGGCTCTATTTCGGTTTGGGAAACCACTCTCGCGTCGATCGCATCGAAGTGCACTGGAGCAGCGGCACCGTGGATGTGCTCACTGACGTTCCCGCAGATCAACTGGTCACCGTGCTCGAAGGCTCTCGTGCGTAGGCTCGCTCGCGCAGAGCGGTAGCCATGCTCGCGCAGCGCCGTAGCCATGCTCGCGCAGCGCCGTAGCCATGCTCGCGCAGAGCATGGGGGAATCGCCTTACGTCTTCCACTTCTCCCGCGGTCTGCGCGACCGCGGCCACTAGTCTGCGCGACCGCGGCCACTAGTCTGCGCGACCGCGGCTATTTCGTGCTCATTGTTTCTGTTGGGCGACGATGCTGTCGCGGATGGCACGGTAGGCGGCGTGGTGAGGCATTAACTCGACCGCTTGGTCGATGGCAGCTCGAGCCGCGGGCAGATCGTGATTCTCGCGACAGGCCACGGCGAGCACGGCGTAGTTCGAGGCGGTCGGACGCAGTTGAACGGCCTTCTCGGCCAAGGCACGTGTTTCGTCCAGGTTTTTGTCATATCGCAGGAGCAGGTCCACGAGGGCAGCGTAGCCCTCATCGCTTAACGGTGCCATCTGGCAGGCCTTACGAAAAGCCTCTTCGGCGGCCGGCAGGTTCTGCAGACTCTCGTAAATCCTTCCGATTTCAATCGCATACGAAGGGTTAGCCGGCTCGAGGGCCGAGAGTTGATGCAGCCAGACAATGGTCTCACCCGGACGGTTGGCGTTGCGGCAGAGCCATGCGAGTGATTGGCGGCAGCCAACATCCTTTCCGTCCAGTGCGGCGGCCCGCAACCACAACGTTTCGGCATCGGCCTGACGATCGCCCACATAGCAGACACGGCCGGCATCCGTATAGAGCACCGCCGCATCGCGGCACATCAACACCAGATCGCTCTCTTTCGCCCCACGAATCCGCTGCGCGGCGTTCTCGGGTGAACCGAGCTCCCGGAACTTCGCCCGGGCCTGCTCTGCCTGCTCCTTCTCACCCAGCCGATCACAGGCGACGGCCAGGCCGTTATAGGCTTCGGTGTAGTCTGGATAGATGCGCACAGCCGCTTCGTACTGCGCTTTGGCCTTACCATACTCCTTCAATTGCAGGTACGCCTGCCCCAGCAGATAGAAGCACCGCGACCGCGGGTCCTGGGCCAGATACTCTTCCAGCACCTCCGGCACTTCCGGAGCGCGGCCGAGCTGCAGCAGGGAATCGGCCAACGTCTCCCGCGCCTGAAAGCTGGCCGGCTGCAGTGCCAGCGCTTCGCGAGCCAGTCTGGCAGCCTCTTCATGCTCTGCCCGCGCCGCCGCCGCCGACGCCATCCCCACATACGCATGCACGTATTTCGGATCGCGCCGCAAACACTCTTGCCAGGTCTGAACTGCCTGCGCGGAATCGCCGAGCCACACCTGAGTGCGGGCCTTCATCTCCAACATATCGACGCTGTCGGGAAAACCTTCGATGAGCTTGTCGATGACTGCCACGGCCTCATCGGTCAAGGCTTGCGCCGTTTCCGGCAACGGCCAGTCGGGATCCAGGGTCACCGGTGGCGAAGTCAACAGCGGCGGGTTCTGCGTCTTCTCTGGCGACCCCAGGACAGGAGTTGACTCCGCCGTCGCTGCAGGTTCGATTACGGAGCTGCGGACCATGGCGCGCGCGAATTGACTGCCGTAGTATCCACCGGCCACGCCGAGCAAACCGAGAGCCCACAGCACCAGTCGCCATCGCACCACGGGACGCTTTGCGCCGTCGACCGTGCTCTCCTGGTCGTCAGTCACGCTCTGGTCAGGTGTTGCACCCTGTTCGGTTGATTTTCTCTTGCTCATAGCGTCCCATGTGATTGCAGTTCTAGCTTAGTGAAGTTGGGGATGTTGTAGGGAAGCCGCGCGACCGCCGAGGCATCCGAACCGCAGGATATCGAACACCTATTAAGGTCCCCGAAGTCAATAGGCGCACCGGTAGCGTCTCCAAAATCTTTGTGTTTTTTGACTTTGGTCAAGTGTGGACGTCAGGTTTTCGCGTGACTCCTGGGCATTCTGGCTTTGTTTATGCGTGGAGTTGCGGTAGGGCTTTGGAGAGCGCTCCGCACCAAACACCTATCGGGACTCAGCGGCAGCGCCGGGCGGTGCCAGGCTGCGGCTGGACGCGATCAAGCACGCGCCACACGGTGGCGTCGATCGTGCACACGTACGCACTCAGCAACGGGTGCTGGCCTACGTGCTCACGTCCGGTCCAGAAACTCATCGGTTACCCTCATTGCCTCCCACTCAAGAGAATCGGGCTCACAACGCGACTGGGCGTCGTGTCCAGTGCTATGCGGGTTCGCACGAGGGGCAGAACACTCATGGGATTCACGGAACTCCTGGTATTAGGTTTGGGCGGAGTCAGGCATCGGCCAATCAAGGAAACAATCTGCTTCCAGTGGCTCAGTTCGCTGGCTGGAGGGCTCCCAGGTCCCAAAGCAACAGCGTCGGTACGAGCTCGTGGTCACTAGCGTTAGTGCGTTATGCCGGCTCGATGCCCGAGTCCGTAGGGCTATAGGTCAAGCATGTGTCATCTCCTGCCGAGGTCCGATTCGTCAGCTTGCTGACGGAGCAAGAAGTGGTGGCCGTGTCCCTGGAGCCATTCTCGTCGCCGTCGCCATCGGTCGCTTCACCAGAAACCGCCGGCCCCCCAAATTCGATGGGCCCCACCACGTCGCCATGTCGAGGCGTTTGGCCAGGCCCATGAATTTGGCGGGGCCCGAGGTGGTGAGCGATCGATGGCAGAGGCGATGAGAGTGGCGCAAGGGACCCCTGGCAGCCATTCTTTGAGCCTGAGTTGGAGGGAGCGAGTGGACCAACGCGTCTTGGCTTCACGAACAAGGTCTCCTGGGTGAGGGGCTCAACTACGGAAGAACGCCTTCAGATCAAACAGTCGATTTCGGAGCAACATGTGGTACACCGCGCGCCCCAGCTTGTGCGCCAAGATGGATTTGCCTCTGCCCGATCCATGTTGCCGTTCCAGTTTCTGTTTCAGGCGGTCAATGGGCTCACAATTCCGCGACACATGTACCGCCGCCTCGGAGAAAGCCCACTTCAGATAAGGATTCCCAATCTTGCGACCCTGCGTGCCGTACTGCTTCCCCGCGGATTCGCCCCGCGGGTAGACCAAGCGGGCGTAAGAACAAAATTGTTGTCGGGTGGGAAAACGTTGAATCTGATCGATCTCCAGCAGAATCGTCAGGCTAATGATCTTGCCCACCCCGGGGATGCTCTCCAGGATGATGCGTTCCTTGCGATAGGTTTCCTCCGCCGCGGCGTGAATGTGCTGTTCCAGTTCACGGATGAGCAACTGGTAGTGTTCAATCAGCCGCAAATCGGCTTCGACACTGCACACAATCGACGGATCGTCGAAGCCTTGGCAATAGTTCTGGCGATCGCGAGCGGATCGGGGGCTCAGCTTGCGACCGGCAAGATTGAGTTGCGCTTCCACGGTGCGGATGTGTGCCTGCAACTGGGCTTGCTGACGAACGTGCTTCAGACGGCGACGTAATAGATCGCGAAGACCGCGATGATGCCGTGGATAAACGTAGGCTTCCGGTAGTACTCCTGCCGCTGTGAGCCGTGCAATCTTCTCGGAATCAATCTGGTCATTCTTGGTCTTGCCGCCATGAATTGCCTTCATATAGAGAGCGTGCCCCAGCACGAATTCGATCGCGTGGGCAGCACACAGATCGGCCAGCCAATACCAGTTGCTGGTGGATTCGGCTACCACGACCAGGCTCTCACGAAAGGATGCGATCCTCCGCAGGAAAAACTCCCCATCGTTTCTCATGTCACGATGAAACAGGATGTCTCCAGTCCGATTGATCACGCAGGGGTACATCTTCCTTGTGTGCAAGTCGACACCACAATAGAATTCAGTGTGCGGTTTGTAGA
>JBGSHS010000253.1:0-95727 GCA_041752115.1 Pirellulaceae bacterium
CCAGTGCCCCCGGTGGAGGCGGACGGGTGGCGGTGTACGCCGCAGACGCATCCGGCTTCGACCTGGCAAAGATCACGGCGCCTGGCGGCGGCGGTTCCGCCGGTGCCGGAACCGTGTGGTTTAAGCAGGGACGGCCGCACACCCACGCGCGCTGGCCGATTCCCGCTGGCAAGAACGGTGGATATCTGAACCAGGTGCTGGAGTACGTGGATCTTGAGTTCAATAAGCCCATCGATTTGGCGTCATTCGAACCCGCTGAGCTACTGATACACGGGCAGGCTGGCCACGTTGTTCCCTCTGGTATCACGCAGGTCGGAGTATCGACTTACCGGATTCACTTGCCGTTCACGTTTGTCGAAAACGGTCGGTATCACTTTGCATTGCCGGACACGCTTCGCGACGCAGAGGGTTTTCCATTAGACCAGAACGCAAACTGCATTCCCGGCGAACCGGATGATGGCTATGCGTGGACGTTGATCGTTGACACTGTACCGCCGCGAGTCAGCAACCATACCCCGGCTGGTGACATCGCCGGAACGATCGATCATGTCGACGTGTGGTTCAGCGAGACCATCGACAAGACAACCTTCACTACGGCCGATGTCTTGATCGTCAAGCCAGACAATCAGACCGTTGCGACAACGAAGGTCGAGGAAGTTGGCTACAACCGGTATCGAATCACGTTTCCAGGCCAGACTTTGCTCGGTCAGTACCACGTCAAGGTCGGACCACAGATTGCGGATCTCGCTGGCAATCCGCTGGATCAGGACCGTGACGGGCAATTTGGTGAGACTGCCGATGACGTATATGACGCCACGTTCAACCTCGTTGAAGTGGACCTTGGACTGAACGGCCTTGTCGTCGATCCAGTTCAACTGTGGGCCGGCGAACCAGCTACAATCTCGTGGAGCGGATCGAACAGGACCGGCGCGCCTCTTCTCGGCAACTGGGCGGACGCTGTGTATTTGTCCACCGACGACCAGTGGGACATCCGTGACATCTTGTTGTCCACCGTTCCGCAC
This sequence comes from Pirellulaceae bacterium, assembly GCA_041752115.1. Taxonomy (GTDB): domain Bacteria; phylum Planctomycetota; class Planctomycetia; order Pirellulales; family Pirellulaceae; genus JAJRVM01. Next base: position 1,023 of record JBGSHS010000253.1, read on the forward strand.
ACTGGCGGTTTGGCCGAGAACAAAACTTATTCCGGCTCCGCCATCGTGCTGATTCCTGGCCAGGTCCCGGGCAATTACCACATTCTCGTCCGCGCTGACGTTTACGGTCAGGAACGAGAAATCGCAGGACAGGCTGGCAACGTCATGGCGAGCGAACCTTTGGTCCTCGGTGTCCATGAGATCGTCCTCAATGGTCCACAGGCCACCGGTTCGCTCACATATGCGGATCGTGTGGACGTATATGCAGTCGAAGTTCCTGAGGGCCAACATCTCGAGCTATCGCTCACAAACCTTGGACAAACAGGGTACACCGAACTGTACGTTCGTTTTGGCCTGCCGCCAACACGTAATGTGTTTGATTCGAGAGTGACCACGAGTAAGGTTGACGGCCAGCGTCTAGTTTCTGAGATCGCATACACATGGCCCGGAACATATTACGTAATGCTGTACGGCAGGGAACCGTCAGATTACACACTCGTGGCTACATCCTTCGGACTGAGCCTACTGACGACAGATCCCGTTTCCGCTGGCAATGCAGGACCCGTTACGCTTCGGCTGCAGGGAGCGGGCTGGCCGGCCGGTGGTATGGTACCCGTGCTGATCGCGCCGAGCGGCAGTCGCTATGTCGCAACAAAACTGTATCGAGAGTCACAGGATGTGCTGTTCCCGACATTTGACCTGACCGACGCGGAACTCGGCCAATACCGGGTTCGCCTGGAGTTCGTGGACGGGGCCGCCGTTGAACTTCCAAGCGATTTCGAGGTGAAGCAAGGATACGGCCCACGACTGTGGTTCAACATGACCATCCCTAGAGTCTTCCTGGGTGGTAACAGCGAAGGTGAAGTGGTGACTATCGAATACAGCAACGACGGTGATGCGGATATGGTTGCACCACTCCTTTTGCTGGCGGGGTCGGGTGGAACATGGTTCGAGTTCAATAACCGCACTGTCAAAGATCGGGCCGTACAGATACTCGGCACCTCAGCTACAGGCCCGGCAGGAATACTTCGCCCAGGTACGCGAGGACATATCACCGTTCCCTCGAAGCCGGGGGCCTTGCGTGTGAATTACACACTCGACACGGCCGACACGGGCAACGGGTCAATCCCGTGGGATGACTACAAGGACGACATGCGGCCGGAATACATCGACGAAGCCGCCTGGGAAATCGTGTGGCCTGAGCTAATCTCCAGGCTTGGCTTCACGTGGGCCGACTATCACGCCGCGCTCACTCGCCTCGCGACACTCATGCCCGCCGTTGTGGGCAACGTCCTCGACCCACTTGACATGCTTTCGGTTGAAATCCAGCGAACACATGCTACTTTGGGCACATCGCTGGGGGGCGTACTAGACACGTCAGATCCATCAATAAGCGTATCGGGACGGGAAGTCAGTGCAACGAACCAGCAAACTAACGACATCTATACAGCCATTTCGCTCACGGATGGCTCGTTTGGATTTCCTCGCGTCACGCCAGGATCATACCGGCTCACCGTCCGTGGGGTGCTGGTTGTGGGTGAGGATACAATCCGGGTGGATAGTGGCCAGTCACTCGACGGTGTCAACGTTCAGGTGAGTCGTGGTTCCGTGATAACCGGGACCGTCTTTGCAGCCCAATCCCTCGATCTCTTGCCGGATGTCGCTGTTGAGGCAGTGGCCGCCGATGGGCATCGTTTCGACACGACGACCAATTCCGTTGGCCAGTACTTCCTGGGCGGGCTCCCACCCGGAGCATACGTGCTCCGGGTTTCAGTGCAAGGTCGAGAACTTGTAGCGTTAGCCGATCTAACGGTTGAGCAGAATACTGTTGTCCGGGATATTACTCTCGACGTCCAGGCAACCATCACCGGGAACGTGGTCCTCGAGTCCGGTGGTCCGGCCGATGGAACTCTATGGGTCACAGCAACTGCTTCAGGGGGCAACGACGACCTAGGGACATTTATTGGATCCTGGGATGGTTCAGTCTTCACCCTCGAAACACTGCCGTCTGGGAGTTACGATCTGAAGTTCACACGAGATGGGTACCAGGCCTTAACCGTCAAGAGCATTGATGTCGAAAGAGACACGACCGAGAACATCGGGACGGTTGTCCTCATCCCGGCCGCGACGATATCGGGAGTTGTTGACTCGAAGAACCACGACTTTGCAGTCGCCTATGCAGTGATCGATCTTCTTGTTGACACCACCAAAGTTGATTCCGTCGTGTCCGATGCAACTGGCGGCTTCAGCTTCGACGGGCTTCCGGCGGGGCACTACAGTCTGCATTTGGCTGGGATCGAAGATAATTCGCTTTCCCCAGTGGTCGATATTGACCTCGCGACCGGGCAGACCCTCTCGGGGCAAACACTGACTGTGCTGGCTGGTGCATCGATCGAGGGCCGCGTCATACAGGTGGTGGCTGGGATACCACTCGCCGGTGTTCGCGTTGCCGTCACGGATGAGAACGGGCACATGCTCTACGCAGTCACGGATGTCGAGGGGAGATACCAAATAAGCGGTGTTGGCTACGGCGACCACCTTGTCTCGCTCAGTATTCCGGGTCCGGCTACGTCGCAACGTGTCAATATCACTTCGGTTGACGGTGGGGTTTACCCGATCGACCTAGAATACGCCGCTGTCGCGCGGCTCGCAGGGCACCTGCTGGGTCCGGATGGCGTCGCTGTGGCTGGTGGGGTTGTGGGATTGTACGAAGGCGGTTCGACGATCGCTTCAGCGATCACCGACCAGAACGGCGCGTACTGGTTTGAGCTAACTCAGGGTGGGACCTTCGACATTTGGGCCAGCGCCAACGGGATCACCTTCAATCCCGGAAGTGAGGTTGTGGTGCCGGCGGGTGGTGATGTGACCGTTGACCTGACGTCGGGTACTGCCAGCCTCAACACGCTGGTTACGGGCCTCGGGGAGGACCGACCGGTTCTTTGGCTCTATTGGCTAAATGGCGATTCAAGGGAGCTGATCGCTATGGCCGACGTTCCAGAGAATGGCGTCGTTCACTTCGCGAAATTGGCTTCAGGTTCATACGCCGTGGACGTATCCGATAGCAGCGACCACCGCGCTGAATCCACGATTAGTCTCGCGGCAGGCAGCGCGTCTGAGCTAACGATCGAAATGCAGCCAGCCTTCCAGGTGACTGGCGGTATAACGGACGGGACGGGTTCGCCCGTTGCCTCTGCTGTCATCATTGCTACACCTGCGGATGGCTCGGGTGGGCAGATGATTGCGGTCAGCGATGAACAAGGAACCTTCAATCTGTCTTGTGTACCTCCCGGTGAGTATGACGTGGTCATCGTCGCACAGGGCCACGAGCCTGAGGTTCGTTCAGGATTTGTGGTGGCGGGGGACTCAGCACTGAGCGTGGAACTGTCGGTGGTTGCCGCGCGGATTGAAGGACGACTCGTTGATCCGGATGGGAATTCCGTTGCGGACGGCGCCGTGGCCCTGACTGATGCTGATGGACGGATGATCGGCGCGGCATCATCCGATTGGAGCGGAGCATTTTCGCTTGACGCGATTGTCGACAGTAATCTTACCGTGAGCGTGCAGGTGGTTGGTTGCAGGCAACTGCAGCTTGAAGGGCTCGTCGCGACTTCGGGTGTCACTTCGCTCGGCAACTTGGTAACACAACCAGTGGCCCTCGCTTCCGATGGTATCTCGGCAGTAGACGATCCTGCTGGAGAGGGCGGCGAGCTCCCGGTCTTTGGAATGTACGACTCAGTTGCCGCGTGGCTGGCAAAATATCTAATCGGCTTCAGCAGTCGTGGAGATGAGGTAAGTGGTTCGTATGATGGAAAAGTGTTGACAATTGGATGCGCCACGCGAAAGATCTGCCAAGCGGAAGCCGATGCCGTGAACGCGGCCATAAAGACCCAGGAAAAAGCGTATCAGAATGCCAAAATGGCTAAAGACAACCTCAGTGACGCGATCGTTGTCAATATAGTGTGGTGGGTGTTGGGGATGCTGAAGGCCGCCGGTTCACTGGCCAATGTCGTCATGGACGTTGCTACTGCCCGAGGATTGACTAAAGGACTTTGGAATCCCCGGGTGCAGTTCCGTGCGATACAGCTTGCTGCGAGTACCTACGAACTAATTGCCAAGGCAGTTATCGAAAAAGATGAAGCACATTCAGCAACGGAGGATCAACGAGTCAAAGCCCAAATGGCTAAGGGCGTGGGGTATGTTAAGGATGGCGCGCAGCACATGTCGGACCTGATAGACCTCCTACTGGAGGCATGCAAGGATCCTAAGAATCACATTAACAACCGGTTGGCTCAAATCCTCGCGCTGTACAGTCTGTATGATGATGCGAACGCGGCAATGGATGATGCAATCGAGGGATTCATGATGGCCCCGCGTGCGATCGATGGAATCGCCTCTGCATACTACTCCTTCAAAACATCGAAGTACGTTTACGATCGCGCCGTCGAAGCAGCTCAGCTCGCCCTTGCGCGATACAACGAGTGCCCCAATGGCGAAAGCAAGGCGGATCAGCCCAGGTTCCGTGCGGCCGCCGGCGGGGGAGGAAGAGACGATAGTACAACCGTCTGGTGTTCGGTGGATCCGAATGAGAAAATTGCCCCTAGCGGCCATGGTGACCTGCATTACGTAGACAGTCGTAGCACTCTCACGTACGACGTCGTTTTTGAAAACGATCCCGAACTTGCTACCGCGCCGGCACAGTTTGTGCAAGTTGTGGATGTGTTGGACGAGGACCTGGACCTCGCGTCGTTTGAACTCGATGCGATTTGGTTCTGGAATCACCAGATCGACTTGCCAGCTGGCTTGAACCATTTTGAGGGTTCGATCGATCTGCGCGGGAACGGAGTGAATGTCATCGCGAAAGTAGAGGCTAACCTCGATTTCGCGACTCGGCAGCTCATCCTGACTCTGACAGCAATCGATCCCGACACGGGATCCCAGCCCGAGGACCCCAGAATTGGTTTGTTGTATCCCAACGACGAGACTCATCGCGGTGAAGGAGGCATTCGGTATAGTGTTCGGGCGACAGCTGACTCGCCCTCGGGCACTATCCTTGAGAACCGTGCCCGGATCTATTTCGACTACAACGATCCGGTTGAAACACCGCTGGTGATGAATACTCTTGATTCGGCTATTCCCGTGAGTAGCATCAACGGGCTGCCCGAAGAAGTCGTCACAAACGTGTTGACGCTTTCGTGGACTGGTGCTGATGAGGACAACGGATCAGGAATTGCCGGGTACGACATCTATCAATCGATGGACGACGGACCATATCTCAGGTTGATTGCAGGCAGCACGGCAACATCGGCCGAGATCGGGATCCTGCCAGGCCACACTTACACGTTTTACAGCGTGGCAGTCGACAATATTGGCCACCGTGAACTGCCACCACAAGTTCCCGATGCGACGACCTCGATTGTCTACCTTACGGACCCGCGTGTATCCGCCATTGACGTCACAACGCAGTCTGGCGGCGAATGGATGGCTACTATTACGATCGGGTTCACAGAGTCCATGGCGATAGAGTCAATGATCCACAACGGCACAATAATTGACGCCGCCACATTGGTGAATGTCACGTCGGGACCGGTGGCCTTACACGTCGATCAGTTCTCCTACGATGAAGTGGCCAAAAATTTGACGTTGTCGCTTTCGTCGCTGCCGGAGCAAGTGTATGAGCTGACACTAAACGGACTCCGCTACAGGGACGTGAATGGAAGTGCGCTGCGCGGCGGCACGGACGGAAGCTTCGCGTTCAACCTGCAAGTCTTCGACGCTTCCCGAAACGTCCAGACCGCTGGGAGCGACATTCAGGCCGATAGCTACTCAGTCCCTTCGCTGGCCGATTGGAATACGGATGGTCTGCGTGACCTGATTGTTGGCGAGAAGACAAGCACGGGTAACGGCAAGGTGCGCGTGTATCTCAACAATGGCAGCGCCGTTGATCCGGTGTTTGCTGAGTACTTCTACGCTCAAGCGGGCGGAAGTGACCTCACTGTTCCCGGCAGTGGCTGTCTGGGGGCGTTTCCGCGATTGTTCGACTGGGACGGTGACGGAAGGAAGGACCTCGTGATTGGCCGAGCTGATGGCAAAGTCCAAGTGTGGCCCAATGTGAACACTGTGACGAATCCGGAGTTTGGCACACCGTTGTTTGTCCAGGTCGGAGCTTTGGGCGAGAAGGCCGACATTGACGTGGGTGACCGGGCCACGTTGGACATCGTCGACTGGAACAACGATGGACGATACGATCTGCTCGTTGGCGCGATGGACGGCAGGATCCGCGTCTACCTGAACGAGGCAGTCGCGGGAGCCGCGGATTTCCAGAGCGAGACAATCCTTCAGTCAGGATCCGTCGACCTTGTTGTTCCCAGCGGACGCGCGAGCGTGGCGGTAGCAGATCTGAACGGGGATGGCCGGAAGGATCTCCTTGTCGGCAACACCAATGGCCAGCTGCTGTTCTATCCCAACATAGGCTGGGACAGCCAACCGGCGTTCGGCGGCTTCCAGTCGCTCCAGGCCGGTGGTACGACGATCGACCTGCCGGGCACTCCGCGCTCCCGCCCCTTTGTCGGTGACTTCAACTCTGATGGTGTGCCCGACATTCTCACGGGCGCTGCCGACGGATTGGTCCGACTATTCGTCGGCCATTTGGATCAATCCGGTAACACGGAACCCATCGAAGGGAATCCCGGTGATATGTACGTTTACACCTTCGAGCTGAGTTACTCGTTTGCAGCCATCGCAGACGAATACACGACGCCGGAAGATACCCCTCTCAGCGTCGCTGCACCCGGAGTACTTTCCAACGACCTGGGGCTCCATGGTGGTGAACCGTGTGCTCTGCTTATGAAGTCGACTTTGCACGGTGTGCTTCAGTTGCACTGCAACGGTAGCTTCACATACACGCCGAACCAATACTTCAATCGCGAAGACACGTTCCAGTACTATGTGGATGATGGCACTCGACAAACCGATCCCGTGTCCGTAACAATCACGATTACGACCGCTTATCCGTGGTACAACGGAGCCGATCGGTTCGATGTCAATGGTAGCGGGAAAGTTTCTCCCATCGACGTCTTGCTGGTCATCGACGATCTTAATCGCAACGGCAGTCGTCAGCTTCCGACCACCCGCCCCCGACCATTGAGCCAACCCTTCTTCGACGCAAGTCGCGATGGCAGGATCTCTCCGAGAGATGCGCTGTTCGTGATCGACTATTTGAACCGTGGCGGCAGCGGTGAGGGGGAAAGTAACACGCAACAGGGCGCTGCCGCTATCGTATCGCCCGTGGGAATCCCATTACTCCTACTGTCGTCCCTTTCATCGAGCAATGTCAGCACGGAGTTTGGCAGCCGACAATCCAAGCTAGAGGTACCGTGGCACGGACACCTCTTACCAACAGGATTCCAGGTCGACAAGATACGGACCGGAGCCGGACATTCGACTCCACACCAAATGCGATGGCGGCAGATGCGGCAGCTGTTCGAGGACATCGCTTTGGATCGAGACAGCGATTTGGAGTCCGTCCTGCACGTACTTGCCGATGATGTGGTGCGTTACCGCACTGGCTGAAGGCCGTGTGACGGAAGTCGCACGCCAGGGACGCGTCCGCAGGTAGCCACTCGACAAGCCGCAAAGGAGCAAAGCACAGCGGGAAAGGACGACCAGGGTTTGGGGAGGGCCGACGTTCCGACTGTTCATCCAGGACCATCTGCGCTCGTGCGTGCCCCGGATCTGTACTCTCAGGAATCGGTTCCTCGCGATTGAGCTCTGGCCCAGTTGCCGGTCAGGGTGTTCTCACGCGATCGCGACCTCTCGGGCCGCAGACGGCTCCCCTGGTCACTGCCAAGCGAGGCGAGTCGTTTTGGTAGCTGGGTTGGTGGGATAGGCGTAGGCGGATGAGCTGGCCAGCTCGCCAATGGTGCGTCCTCCACTGCCCCGGATTCAGTCCTGATGTGCGCGTTCGACCTCAGTCTTATCCTCGGCCCGAATCCGCCGCTCCATCGACTTGTCCGCTCGATACCGCTGATCGGCCGTGTGGCCACCCCAGCGGATCCTGTTCAGCCGAGCGATGTCGCGGCAGATGGTGGAGCGGTCGTACCCACACTGTTTCGCCATCCGAATCTGGGACAACCGTTGCGTCTGGCCAGGGTAACGTGGAAGTGGTAGGTTGGTGCCTGACATCCTGATGATATCGCCGGGTGTTTTCTGAGGATTGTGCATATGGACAGTTCCGTTTCCGGACCGGAAAGCCTACGCAGTGCTTTGGCTAAGGCAACGCCCCAGCAACTGGCGGCGCTACTGGCAGAGGCCGGTGCAGTCAGTCCCGAGTTGATGCGGAAACTGCAGGACTTGGGTGCTCGTGCTCAGCTATCAGACGCTGAGTTCCCGGAGGTAGCGCCGACCGCCGAGGTCCCGGCCCGCGAGGAGGTAGGTGCTCGCATCGGCCCCTACCGCCTACTACAACAACTCGGTGAAGGTGGCATGGGAACTGTGTTTCTAGCCGAACAACACCACCCAGTGGAGCGCCGGGTAGCGCTAACAATCATTAAGGCAGGCATGGATACGCGGCAGGCACTGGCGCGATTTGAGGCCGAACGGCAGGCGTTGGCGATGATGGATCATCCCAATATTGCCAAAGTGTTTGACGCTGGTACTGCAGAGAGCGGACGTCCCTACTTTGTCATGGAGTTAGTCAAAGGGGAGCCGATCACCGACTACTGCGACCGGCAGCACCTGACACTTCGCCAGCGACTCGAGCTATTCCTATCCGTCTGTAATGCAATACAGCATGCACACCAAAAAGGCATCATTCACCGAGATATTAAGCCTTCCAACGTGCTCGTGGCCGAAATCGATGGACGGTCGGCGGCCAAAGTTATTGACTTTGGAGTCGCCAAGGCGATCAGCCAGCCACTGACCGCCAAGACGATCTTCACTGGCTTCGGCCAGATCGTGGGAACCTTGGAATATATGAGTCCCGAACAAGCCGGCATCAGCCAGCTCGACGTCGACACACGAAGTGATATCTACTCCCTCGGAGTACTTCTCTACGAACTTCTGACCGGCAAGACCCCATTCGACCGCCAACGACTCCGGAGTGCCGCGTGGGACGAAATGCTGCGGATCATCCGGGAGGAAGAACCACCCAAGCCCAGCACTCGCCTGTCTGAATCCAAAGGTTCGCTACCCTCCGTATCTGCCCAGCGGCAAACGGAACCTGCCAAGCTAACGAAACTGGTTCGAGGCGAACTGGATTGGATTGTCATGAAGGCGTTGGAGAAAGATCGTGGTCGGCGCTACGAGACTGCTGGTGCGTTTGCAGCGGACGTGCGACACTATTTGAACGACGAGGCGGTTGCGGCCGGTCCGCCTTCTGCGGCGTACCGATTGCGAAAGTTGGTGGTTCGGAATCGGGGAAAATTGGCTGTTGTGGTCGTATTGGCCGCGTCGCTCATGGTAACTCTGACCGGTGTCGGCTGGGCAATACGTGATCGGTCAGCTCAGCGTGCTGCGTGGGAACGCGATCGCAGCGATCGCGAGAATCGTCGGACATCACAGTTAGCGCTGATAATCACTGACGCAAAGCAACAAGCAAGAGAACAGCGATGGAATGACTCACTCACGGTGGCCAAGCGGGGTGAGTCCTTCATTTCGGGGGAGGATGTTGATCCAGAGGTCCTGAGGCAGTTCACACAGCTGTTGGCGGATCTGGAATTCGTCCAGCGTCTCGAGGAGATCCGACTTGATGCTAACTCCTGGGCAGAAGTGGCCAACTTGTCGGTAGCAGAAAGATCCTATTCCGATACATTCCGTGAGGCCGGATTGGACGTGGACAATTCGTCCGCGGCTGACATGGCTTCTTGCATCACCGCCCGAGATCTGATCTCCGCCCCAATCATCGCGGCCTTGGACGACTGGATGTCCTTTCGCGGTAAAGTCCAGAACACGGCTGGCCGGAACCGGCTTATCGAGATTGCGTTGGCGGCCGATCCGGACCCCTGGCGGCAACGATTTCGAACAGCACTGCTTCGCGACGACCTTGCTGAGCTCGACAGGCTGGCCGCGTCGGATGAAGCGACAAAGCAACCTCCTTCATGCGTGCTCTCTCTGGCCATGGCGATGCACGTCACGCGGCGCGTAGAACTCTTGAAACGAGCACAGGTGAGACACCCTGACGATTACTGGCTCAATTATCGACTTGGCAAATTGCTCATCGGCCCGGAAATGGCCAAGGACCCGATCGAGCTTCAAGAGGGACTGGGCTACTTACGAGCAACTGTCGCCTTAAGGCCAGGTTGGATTGGCGGTCATATCAACGTCGCGAGAGCTTTGGCGCGACTTGATCGTTTCGATGAGGCGCTCACCTGGTGCCACGAGATCGTCGAGTTGGGCCCTATTTGGGGCTACCGTACGATGGGCGAAATCCTCTCACACGAGGGGAGGTTGGATGAGGCTGTCGCCGCAAATAGGAGGCTTATCGAACTCGATCCAACGAGTGCCGCGCCGCAATGCGACCTCGGTCGGCTTATGGTTCAGCAGGGTAAACCTGAGGAGGGTGTTGCTTGCTTTCGCAGAGCCATTGAACTCGAGCCACAGTCGGTCCCGGCCCATTACAATCTCGGTGTGCTCTTGAGTCAGCTAAAGAAGTTCGATGAGGCCATCGTCTGTTACGGTCGGGCAATCGAGATCGACCCCATGTTCGTTGACGCGCATAACAATCTTGGAGCCGTTCTCTGTGAACAGGATAAGTTGGACGAGGCTGTTGCTGCTTGGCGCAGGCTGCTCGAACTTGCCCCGACCCACATCGCGGCCAATTCCAACCTTGGTGTTGTTCTGGAGCGACAGGGCAAGCTGGACGAGGCCATTGCCTGCTGGCGCAAGCTGATCGAACTCGACCCGAAAAACCCTGTGCATTACTGCAGCCTCGCCCCAGTACTGGCACGAACGGGGGAGTTGGATGAGGCCATTATCTGCCTGCGCAAGGCGATCGACCTGGATCCCCAGTTCGCTCGGGGACACTGCGACCTCGGCTTTGCCTTAGAACTGCAGGGTATCGTGGACGAGGCTATTGCCTGCTACCGCCACGCCATCGAACTCGATCCGAACTACGCTCTGGCGCATGCCAACCTCGGTGATGCGTTGGCGAGGCAGGGGAAGTTGAACGACGCCATCACCTGTTTCCGCCAGACGCTTCGATTGAATCCAGACGACGTCAGGATGCTCAATAACTTGTCTTGGTACTTGGCAACAGCCCAGGATGTCACGCTTCGTAATCCGCAGGAAGCAGTCGACTTGGCGCAGAAAGCTACGGCGTTACAGCCCAATGACGGGAACAGCTGGGACAATCTGGGAGTCGCTCTTTATCGGGCTGCTCAATGGCAGGCCGCTCGGGAAGCACTCGAAACGGCCCGGACGTTGCTGGGCGGCAAAGACATGGAGCACCAGTTCTTCCTGGCCATGACGTACTGGCAACTAGGCGATCGCGACATGGCCAAAGCTTGCTTTGAAGAAGCAGCAGCCTGGTTAGACGAGAAAACGCGAGACGAAGAGCAGTACCGGTTCCGTGATGAGGCGAAACAACTGATTGGAACAGCAGACTCGCTGGCACCGGACGGACTACGGACTGAAGACGAGCTCCAAGCGACCGATCAGAGTACCAACGAGAGTGGCAAAGCGAAGTCGCAGACAGGTAAACAACCTGAACCTTAAGCACATCGTGTTTGCATTTCACTGGCAAATCGAACGCTTCCGATATCAGCCAGTGGCGGCAGTATCGGTTCTGGCCCTGTAACACATCCTGGCAGGTGTCGAACGTCACGCGGTCGATCAATCGCCGATACTTCCCTAACCCAGTCGGCAGATTCATCGGTGCAGATGACTGTCGGCGGGGCGCCCTAGATGTGCGCGGTACTCATTTGCACCCGGGCGGGCGGAGGCGAAGGGATACTGCGCACCGCCTCGCCCAACACACGGGTGGACGCAACACGTGACCCGAGCCACTGTCCTGCTTACCAAGCGACAACCGTTTGATTCATCGTCGGGGCGGTTGAAGGCCAGACCAACGATTCTCCAGTCGCAGTCACCACTTCGATTCGATACTCAAAAGACTCGGCGGCGGGCGGCAAGGCAACCTCATAGACGGCCCGGGCAATCTGCTTAGTCGATACCGTTCGGAACTCGCCGTCGCCGAGTGGACGCCAGGCTACGGTCACGGAAGCTGGTGGCCGATGGTCCAGGACAATGCACTTTACCATCAGCGATTCCTGCTGTCGCACAAGTGCGCGGACCGTCGGCACAACGATTCGCGGCGAGCCTTGATATCCCTTCGGCCACGGTTGGCCGGCATGCGGCGCCACGAGCAGTTCCCAGCCCGGATGGTTCTCCATGTTGACCACCATGGCCAGCCCGCCAGGCGTGCTGACGCTGGCCAGGAGATGCGAGTAGGCTTCGGCCCAGGCGCGCGACACTTCCTCAGCCTGCTTTGCCCCCATCGCGCAGCGAGTCTTCATCAGCGCCCGGAGGTAACGGAATGTGTTCAGCCAATAATCGAACCGTTCGAGATTGCCGGCGCCTTGGATGTTCGGACGCAGTTTCTCAAAGTCCTCCACAAACGTAAACTGCGGGGCGACCTGTGCCCAGGGCGTTGCCACGGGCGTCAGTTGGCCCGACGGGCAGCCGCCGTCGGTGACTTGGGGCACGCCGCCATCGATGGCGGTGAAGACCTTGCCGGCTTCCGCCAGGCCGAAGTTCGCCTGGGCCCAATCGGCGTAGAAGTCATCGACCGGCAGGAAGTAAGTCTTGGTCACGTCGTCGGCCTCCCAGTCCTTGTACGCCGCGCCGCCGCAGTTGATCTTGCGCGTGGCGGCCTTGCCTTCCGCCACGATTGCCGAGATGCACGGCAGCGACGTTCTTGCTTCGACCTTCAGCCGCAACCAGCCGTCGGTGACTTCGATGTCATCCAAGGCAAGATCGAGCGCGGCGAACTTGCCCACCCGTGCGAAGATGTCGAGGCCCTCGACGACCGTTTTGTCCTGGAGCTTGAAGTCGCCGATGCGTTTGTTGGCGGCGTCGAAATGCGGTTCGCAGAACTTCAAGGTCACCCGGTAGCGGCCGTTGGGCAGCTTCAAGTTGTAGCCCTCCAGACCATAGCGGCAGGTCTGGTAAAGCGGTGCGTCGTCCGTGTTGGCGATTTCGCAGCCCGGGTAGTTGACCACGTTGCCCCCTGCCGGGCCTTCTACCGTCGGAGCCGCTTCGACGGGCAGCTTGCGGGAAAGAGGATTCCAGAGGGTCTGGTCCCAGGAGGCCTGAGCCAAGGCGGCGATGTTGGCCGCTAGTCGCTGCATGGGCGAACATTCCGGCGTCGTTCGGATCTCGATGGCTGCTTGGGCTGTGGCGGCGCCAAGTAAAGCCATGAGGCTAACCACTGCGAGTCGTCGTACAAACGTCGGACCGGTCATTCGCAAGCTCCTGTCTCTTGGGGAATTGCCCATTCGTGAAAAGGGCCGCTTCAGCGTTCGGCCTCCTCGCCAGCGATGCGGCACCAGCGCCGCACGTTCTCCGGATTGTGGGCAATCGTATGGTTGTCCTTCATGATGATCTCCTGCCGGCAGCTGCGGGTGGCCTCAATCACGCGGCACAGTCCCTGTCGTATGCGGTTCTCGTCGATCGCGGGCCGGGCCAGTTCGGCGGGTGAGGGTTTGTTTGTAGGAGTCGATGATGACGCACCCGAAGATCCAGAAGCCAATCGCCGCGCGCGAATCCTGTCCCAGTTGCGCACGGGCGAGAGACTCCGGGCACCGGCCATCGCGGCCCAACTGGGCTGTGCTGCACGAACCATCAAGCGAGAACTGGACGCCCTACCCGCCACGCTCTGATCAAATTCGTTGGGCCCTCGAAGACGGGATTCTACCGGGAAAGACACGGGTAGCTGGCTCGGCCTAACTGTGAATCCGCTCCCATCGCCAGTGAGCACGTATCGCCCAACGCCCCATCGAATCGATCCAGATTCCAAGACGGTAACGCGGAATTCAACCGGGCCCTCCTGCTCACCCTCCAAAATGACGGACATCGACCCATACTTGCGGAGCACGTTACGCCTCGATGGTTGTGAGTTGCGAAACGGGAACCTGGCACACACACCAGCTCTCTGGCGACATCGCGAGCATACGCTCCAGGCAGGAAAAAAACTCGAGAGACTCAGGAGCCCACGCCTCGACTGAGACCGTGCGACGAAGCGTCCCGCGTTGATCGTGTAGTTTTCGCAGAATCCATGCTCCGGTGTCAATCGGCAACTGCCTGTCCGACTACTCAAGCACGGCAACTTCGCGACCAGCGCGAGTGGCTAACGCCGCTAAGAGTCGAATAGGCATGTCCTGTTGAAGGAATCGGACACTGCCGTCCGCCAGCGCTGCGTGGGCACCGCCAGGATGAAAGGCATAGATCTCGTAGGCGTTATTGCAGTTGATCGCACACTCGCCAATCAAGGTGAAGCCATCGGGGCTCGTGCCTTCAATGCCAAAGCCCTTTTGATGATCGGCCCAAAGCCCACCAGTGACCACGCCATTGCCGGCTCCACCAAAGGGCGGCTCGCGATCGGTGATGCGCTGACCGCGGACCCAGTATTCCGGCCGACCGGCATCTTCGGTGACCAGCAGGGTGTTGGACAGTCCATCCGTGATTTCGGCGGCATGCGATCCGGTGGAACTGATCACGCCCCGCCAAATCGAACCGTAGCCGGCAGGGTCGGGGTAGTTCAAGTAGGCCAGTAACGGCTGAGCCACGACAGAGACGTTGGTGTAGTCCCAAGCAGCGCCCGAAAAAGGGGAACCGGGCGCTCCGGCGACAACCGATGAGCCGGTTCGATTCCCGACCGATGTGCTGGGGCAGATGAAGCTCGCCACCACCACATGGCGCGCCGTTGCGTTGGCCGGGTCATACCAACTGACGTCCGGCAAATAGATGTCTCGAACATTCTCTTGCTCGATGTATGGCAGAATCTGAGCGATCCAACCATGCCAAGGGGCCGACGTCGTATTCGACTTGGGAAACGCTCGATAGGCCACTTCGAAGTTGTGGCAGGCCAGCGAGATCTGCTTGAGATTGTTACTGCATTGGACTCGACGCGCAGCCTCGCGCGCACTCTGCACCGCGGGCAGCAGCAGTCCAACCAATACCCCGATGATGGCGATCACCACCAGCAGTTCAACGAGAGCAAAAGCCAGGCGTCGTTGTGTTTGCACGTCTACCTGTTTCGTTGTGGAATCAGGGGACTCCGTCGGTGAGTTCCCGCGACCTATCGCCATCCCCCTGGGAAGCTGCACCAGGGCGGCTGCAAGCTGACAACTCGTATCCGCTGCGCACCTGAAGTTGTCCCGCACGCGCCCGGCGGTCCATTCTAGCATCTCGACCGTCCGTATGCAGGCGGGGGGCTTCGATCTGCCACACTCACACTCCCAGGTGTGTCCGAATGCATCGTCGGCGCGAAAGGTACGGTTTGTAGCTGTCGACGACGGGGCTCGCAATTAGTGGTCGCCAGCTGCGCTGTGCCATCCGTCTCGAATGCGTATGCCACGAGCGGGCAGCAGCTCAAATGGATCTCACGGAGCCACGGAGATCACGGAGACGAGTCAGAGTGGCCAGAGATTTCTTTGCAGGTCTCGCCCACATCCTCCGCGCCTCATCCTCCGTGTCTCTGTGCCTCCGTGAGAGACAGACTGCCCTGTCCATCGAAGCTCACGCAAAGGCGCGAAGGAGGGATGCGAATGGGGCACGTCCTGCGCATTTCTTTGCGCCCTAGCGCCTTGGCGCGAGATTTACAAAAGCATCAATCAACGATACGGCGTTCCCTCGGCTGGTTGAGCCGTATGCCACGAGCGGGCAGCAACTCAAATGGATCTCACGGAGCCACGGAGATCACGGAGACGAGTCAGAGTGGTCAGAGATTTCTTTGCAGGTCTCGCCCATTTCCTCCCAACCCTACCCTCTGTGTCGCCATCCCCACCGGCACGATTTTTTTCTTTTTGGCGGGCTGAGCTGACGGTCTGCTAGTTCAGACCTGGGGCGAGGCAATACCAGCGGAAAGCGTGTAGCGTCCGCGGCCTCACCCATGGTCGTCGTCCACCGCTTCGTCAGCCTGCAACGGTCGCGTTGGGCATCGTCCGGTGGATCGCCTGGCAGATGAGGATTCCATTCATGAAGATGCGCAAAGCAATCCGGTCATTGTGGTGCAAATCACAGCCTCGTGCGGAGCGTCGCGACCGGCCTGCGGTCGCTCGTCGCGCGGCGGCCATGTGGGAACCGCTCGAACGTCGAGACCTGCTGACCGCCGCGTTCTCGCTCTCGGCCGGTCATCTGCAAATCACTTCGGACCCCGCCGGTGGTACGATCGAAGTCTCCGACGTCGACTTCTATAACCACAGTCCTACGTTCCCGTCTCTGATGGTGGTCAGCAAGAGCGCTGGGGGAGACAGTGTCAGGTTCTTCTCCAAGAGTGGCCTCAGCCGCATCACAGTCACGGGCAGCAACAAGCCGGACGTGCTTAAGGTGAATGCTGGTTACGCCAATCTGGGATCAGGCAACACGACGACCACACCGATCCAGGTCACGATCCAGGGCCGCGGTGGCTTCGACGTGCTACAAGGCGGCTTCGGCCCTGATCGGCTGATCGGCGGTTGGGGCCCCGACTTTCTCTTCGGTATGGATGGCAACGACACACTCATCGGCGATGAACCGGACCAGAATTACACCCACAGCGGGGCAACCATCGCCACCAGCACGTCTTACGCCCGCGGCGACAATGATTGGCTGGTAGGGGGCAACGGCGTCGACGTAATTTACGGCGGGGGCGGTAACGACACACTGCTGGGCGGAGCGGGAGCAGACATGCTCTACGGCAATCACGGTCACGACGTGATTCGCGGCGAGGGCGGTAATGACAAGCTCTACGGCCAAGTCGGGGACGATCGTCTCTACGGCGGAAACGGCAATGATGAGCTCTGGGGGCACCAGGGGAATGATGGATTATACGGTGGATCGGGCCTCAACACCTTGGCGAGCGGCGGTGGTGCCGACCGGTTTCTGCTCACAACTGGTTCGGGGTCCGGAACGAACACGGTCACGGACTTCTCAGCGACTGACGATACGCGAGTGACCTTTGTGAACGGCAGTACGACCGATGTCAAGATGGGGAGTAATGTTGGCTGGGTGCGCACTTCACCGGGTCATTGGACTTCGTCAGAGATCGAGAAGATGGACGAGGCCTTCAGCATGTTGGTGACCATGACCGGCAACAATCGGCTGCTGGAAACCAGCTCTGGACAGGAACTGTCGCTCACCCGCTACGGATTACTCTTCAACCTGATGGTCAACCAGGACGGGACAAAGTCCGTCGTAGGATTCGAAACTTCTGTGTGGGCCTGGAACAGAGGATCGAACACTTTGGCTTTCGCCAATAACGGGATGAACCAAACAACGACGCTGGTTCACTACACGCTCTTTCACGAAATTGGTCACAATTGGGATGAGTCGGCCGAAAATGAGTCATTCGTTGGCGAGTTTCGCCAAGTGGGTGGATGGGAGGATTTTGCAGGCAAGACTGTTCCCTCCGGGCATGAACAAGCCGACGACGACCACTGGTCGAGCTGGTACTTCGACAACCACGATGTGGGTCTGGATCGGTTTGCCAGCACCTACGGCAAAATGAATCCCAAGGAAGATTTCGCCGAGTCATTTGCCGCATATGTCGCTACCGAGAACGGAGTGCGGTTCATGGAGGAACCGCTTCACTTGACCCAGACTCGCCTGAGTGAACGCTTCGCGGTGTTGGATGACTTCTTTGCCAGCCTGGCATAGTGAAGATGCGAAAGAACTTGTGTGGTATGGGTACTCTTAACCATCAACCATGGTGAATGTTCATTGGCGGGTGAGCCAACAACGGCTCTCCCTGCCGCCGGTCAGCGGCTCGATCGGTCGTCGGACTCTCGCTCCGCTCGCCCCTGCTCCGCAGGGCACGCCACGCCGACCGCTTGTGCCGCTGACCTTCCCGCGTGCTTGCCAGAGCGCTCACTCGCTCGACACAGCTGCGGCGACGCGGAAGCCTAGGAAGTCGTTACGGTAGCTCGGCTGGTACCAGAGACGGTACGCCGACTGGCAGAGCGTCGCAGAGTAGTACCAGCCGCCGCCCCGATACACGCGGTCGACGCCCTGCTGGTGCCAATCCTCACACCACTCCCACACGTTGCCGTGCATGTCAAACAGACCCCAGGCGTGGCACAACTTTTCGCCCGCCGCAGCCGGTCCGTTCTTTGCGTTCTTGACGAACACCGCATAGCGATCCAACAGGTCTTCGTCGTCACCAAACGCATAAGCCGTCGTCGTGCGTGCACGGCACGCATACTCCCACTCATCTTCTGTGGGCAAACGATAACCGTTGGCACTCGGTATCCTCTTCCAGGCGTCATATTCCCGCACTTTGTTGTCGTAGTCACGGATCTGCTCCTTGCCGGCCTTCTCGTAGCAGGGCTGGAGATCCTCCTGCCGGCTTAGCCAGTTGCAGAACAACACCGCGTCGTACCAACTCACATACACGACCGGCAGTGCCGGATTGCTCGTGTTCGGCGTTCTAATCTCCTCCGATTCGCCTGGCTTCTCGAACTGGTAGCTCGTGTCATCGAGGAATTCCATGAACAGCCCGGCCGTGACTTCCCGATCGCTGAGCCAGAAGTCGTGTGCGATGCGAATTGTTTCCCGCTCCTCCCGGTACTCAGGATTCTCTGGACGGTTGACTTGTCCGGCCGAAATACGCATCATCGTCAGGCCTTTCTTGGTGACCCGCCATTGGAATTCGGCCGGAGTTTGGACTCCTTTCTCAAAGTTTGGCAGCGGCAGGTTCCACGCACGCAGCGCCCAGCCCGTAGCACCATGCACTCCCTTGTCCGGCTGGCCCTGATGCCAGTCCACGAGCACTGACTCCCAGGTCCGCTTCGCGTCGGGGCTGGGTTGCTCCATGCTTCCCAGCGCCAAGCAGATGCCGGACCGCAGCGCTGCATCGTTATCCCGCTGCAGCACCTCCACCAAACTTTCCACACTACCCGACCAGTTCCGAAACTGCTCGATGAACTCGGTTCGCTGGACCGGATCCCACGTGCGAATGGGTCGAGCAGCCGTTCGCGGGCGCTGCCAGACGAGCGTCACCTGCAGCGGCGACGGATCCGCCTGCACGTTGACGGCCACGGCGACTGGGCGAGCGTCCTCCGCAACGCGAGCCCCAGCCGCCTGCTGCAACTCGTCCCAGGACGCGGCCGTATCGACCCAGCATTGCCGGTCGGCTCCTTGTCGCCACACTCCGGCATACAATTGCGTGGCGAGTAGCTCCCTTTCCAGTGCCTGAAAGGCGGGATCGTCGCAGAGAGGTGCGAAGTCGGCATCGTTGTCGATACCGTTGCTGTCGCTGTGCCCCAGTTCATAGGCCCGCTGGAGCCACGCCAGCGACTGCTCCTTCCAAGCAGCGAGGTCCGCCGGGTCACTGTCTTTCAGAATGCGAGTGAGTTGCGCTGCCGCGCAGGCCGCGTTGTAGAATGCCCCCGAATCGGTCCCGTCCTCCGGGACGAGATTCTCCAGGCCGCGCCGAGCCTCTTCCACTTGGCCCAGCCAAGCATTCATCAGAATCTGACCATAGGCATTCCAGACGGGACCTTGTTTCGACTCCAGCACTTTGGTCATGGCGGCGGTCGCTTCTTCGGCCTGCCCCAGTTGCGCTCGGCACAAAGCACTGTACAGCAACGCCTCAGCGTCGGGTGGGGACTGCGTTGCCAATGCCTCGAAATCAGTCAAAGCCTCGTGCGGTTGGTCCAAATAGTAGCGTGCCTTCCCTCGCGTCCGTCGCCTGTCGGGCGTGTTCTGTTCTTCTGCTGGCAACGCGTCGAGCGCGGCCAGTTGCTGTCGCTGCAACTCCAAAGGGTTCGTCAGTTTGTTCGGGACGGCAACAGAAACATCCTCCCAGATGACGTGCCCGGTGCGGACTTGGCGATCGCTCAATCCCACGTTTGCTCCCGTCTGCGGAGCGTGGTTGGACCAGATCGCCGCACAGCAGGGTGGCCCCTCAGCCGTCGAGCACAGCTGCACGGTCCGCGGGAGAAAGCCCGCCTGGACCATGGCCCCAGACGTTGTTTCCCAATCGGTCTTCGGGATTCCCACTCGCAGGCGGCGCTGTTCCTCACTGGCCAGCGGCTCCGACCACAACACGCAGTACAGCGTCTTGTCACCCTCTGACATGTAGCCTGCCACATCCAGAGGGACTAATCCGTCACGCACCGCGTCGGCGTCGGGCGAAGGGAGCTGCGCGGGTGTCTGATCGTGGTCCAGCTGGAACTTCCTCGCATCACGCGTCCAGACGGCAGCTACCCGACGCTGGCCATCGGCAACAAACGGGCGGACCCGCGTGGGCCGATAGCCACTGGACCGCAGTGTTTCCACGATCGCCAGGAACGACTCCCAAGGCATGTCCAGGCAGTAGGCAAACCGCTCCGCCAGCAGGCCATGTGCTGACCCAATCGCTGCTTGGGTATCACCTGCTACCTGGGGCCAGGTGGGATCCGGTGGTGCATCATGCCAATCGGGCTCGGCCTCCGCTGCGCTCTGTGCAGCCTCTGTATCGGGAGGCTCAGTACGTAGCATCTCCGTCGCGATGCTGGTGTCGTCCAGGTAGAGCGCCATGGTCGCCAGGCGCGTCTTCAGTTCCCAATTCTTCTGCGCGGTGGCAACTTCGGCCGCCCTGGAGATTTCCGCCACGGCGTGGTCGCGCTCCAGTGCCAATGCCGTGGCCAGATTGTCCACCTCGTCACTTGGTGCCGTCTTGATGGATTCCAGCAGCAACGGCAGCACACTCTGCGTCTGTCCCCGTTGGGCCAGGGCATAGGCCAGCGCCAGCTTCTGATCGCTGCTGTTGTCGGAATCGGCGAACGCCGACTGCAGTTCTCCGAACACCATGTCAGCAGGAAACGCCTGCAGTTCCTTGATCGCATAAGGTGCGACCGGTCCGCGACTGTTACTTACACTTGCCACTGTGGTTCGCACCTGCTCCTGCAGGTTCTTCATTCTCTCCCGCAAGCTCTTGCCTCGCTCACGTTCCACCATTTGCCAAATGCCCAAACTCATGAGCAAAACGACCAGAAGACCAGCCCCCCACCGCGTCACATGCCAACGACCGGCGCGGCGCATCATGTTGCGTTGTGGCCCGCTCCAATCGCCTTGCCTCGTCCAGGTGCGGATCGTGGCGTACTCCCACAGTGAAGGCAGATGCCGGTTCTTCGGTTTGGCGTTCCACAGCGCGGCGCGTTCGGCGAGTTTCAACTCCGCTCGACCACGTCGCGTCTCTTTCTGTTTGCGGGTGAGCCAGTCGCGGAGCGAGCGCACCAGATAGTCGTGCGTAAGCTGGTAGTAGCGCTGTGGCGATCCTGCTGTTGGCTCGGCATCTCCAGCCACGGCCTCTTCAGGCTCGGTCGGTGTAATCAGCCGCAGCTGGCTGTTGAGAATCTGCAGCAAGTCGCGGAAGTCATCGTGGCGGCTGGCATAGCCCGACACCTCCAGCAGCCGCTCGGCCGCCTGCATCTGGCCCTTGATGTCGGTGCCCACCTCGGGCAAGAGGGCCTTGAGCACCGCCTGCGCGGCCTTGGCATGCAGACGGTGGGTAGGTGGCGCGGTCTTGGCCGTGAACGTTTCGTCGAGGAACGCGACGCCCACGCCCGAAGTGCCCCCCACTTCCTGCAGACTACCCGGCGTCCACTGGCGGCCCTTCATCATGTCGGCAAACAGCGACAGCTGCACACAGATCACCTTGCCGTCGTCCGTCAGATCCTGCACGGCGCGATCCAGGAACTGCTGTTGCTCGCCGGCCAATTCGTGTTCGGGAAGCCGACCGTAGGCAAGACCAAAGGCGCGCAAGACCCGGCGCGCATGGATGGGGTCGAAAAGATCGACCGCTGCCGAGTTCTCTCCTTCCACTTGCCGGATTTCCAGCGTTTGCATGAACCGCGTGGTGGACATCCAGAAATCGTCCCGTACCAGGACGAGGCACTGCACGTTCGCACCATCGCACTGACGCAGAGCGCGCACCAACTGGCTATTGTCGATGTCGGTCGTGCTGTGCAGCCACTGCTCGAACTGATCAAGGACCAGCAGCACTTTCTGGCCGTCAGTCACGTGCCCCTCGCGCAGCTGCGTCAAGACCTCAGCCAGCGATGCCTCTTTGGTCAGACCTGGAATGTGCTTGCGCAGCGTCTTGAGCAACCGCAGCTCGGTATCGTGGGGCGTGGCCTCCACGAACACAGGCAGCACATGCTCAGCCAGACGCGGCAACAGCCCCGCCTTCACCAGCGACGACTTGCCGCAGCCCGACGGACCGTACATCACACCGACCGGAAACGTCCGGTCAGCATCCGTCTCTTCGATCAGCGTCTTCCAGAATCGGATGGAATCGGGCAGCCCTTCGCGGTCGCGAGGGCCTGGGAGTAACTCCAGGAAGAAATCCTTGTCCTTTTCGTCGAACGAGCGCAGGCCCTTAGGTACGATCCGCAGCGGAGGCTGAGAATCTGACTGCGGCGTCGGAGTCGCATCCTGCAGCGTGCTGTCGCTTGTGCCTCGGACCGTGGCGCTACCGATCACCACGGGGTCAGTCCCCGATTCGGACAGCATTTTCTCTCCGCCGCCAGGGGAGCCTGACGACTTGCTGCGTGTCGCCAGAAAAGCATCCAGATCCTCCATCAAATCGGCCGCCGTGGCATAGCGATGTGTGCGGCGTTTGGCCAGACACTTGAAACAGATCCGTTCCAGCTCCCTGGGCACGTCGGGGTTGCGCGTGCGCGGCGACTTGGGGTCCAGCTCCTGGATCTCTTCCACCAGATCCAGTGGTTCGTCGGCCGTGAAGGGGTGCTGACCGGCGAGCAGCTCGTACAGGATCACCCCCAAGGCCCAGATGTCGGTCCGGTTGTCGATCCGGTGCGTCTCGCCGCGAATCTGCTCAGGCGACATATAGCGCGGTGTGCCGGCCGCCTGGCCTTTGAGCATTCGCACCGATGTTTCGTGCACCGCCAGTCCGAAATCGGCCACGTGGGCACGACCGGACTTGTCGATGAGGATGTTGCCCGGTTTGAGATCCCGGTGATAGAAGCCCTGCCGGTGCACATAATCGATGGCCGTGGCGATCTCAATCAGCCGCCCTGTGATCTCTTCCCAGGACCGAGTGTGTAACGCGGCCCACTGGGCAAGGTTCTGACCCTCAATGTACTTCTGCACGATATAGATCAGGTCACGGTCGTGCTGCACCTCGTACACGGGAACCAGCGATGGATGCTCCAGCTTCGCTGCCGTGCGTGCTTCGTGGAGGAAGTTCTCCCTGGCCTTGTCGGTGGTCAGCAGTTCGACCCGGGGAACTTTCAGCGCCACCAGTCGATCCAGGCCAGGATCGTGGGCGAGGTAAACGACCCCATAGCCACCCCGACCCAGGCGTTGCTTGATCTGGAAGCGTCCGATGGTTGCCGGGTCCGGCGGCTCCTGGGTGGACTGCCGACGTGGTGGTTCCTTGCGTGCCAGACCGGTCAAGTCGGGGTCGAACAGGGCCAGACCGGCCAGTACCGCGTCATGCTGGTCGGGAAACCTCGCCAGATACTCGTCAACGTCCGGACGCTCGTTGTGGGCCGCGCGCAGTTCCGCTTCGACGGCCACCAGTTGTCGCAGCAGCGCCGGCAGGTAATCCGCAGCGATCCGTGGCAGGTAGTCTTCCATCTGAGGACGAGCGCCTCGTTTCCACGCCGACTCAAACGCGTCACTCAGGCGGTCGATCTGTTGCTCCACCTCCAGCGGTAGCCGTTCGCGCTGCGGTGGCCGGTTATCGGTCACAGCTGTTCCTCCTCTGACCAGAGCCGGCGTATCAACTGCAGTTTACGTTCCACGGCCCGCAGACTCAGGCTCAGCCGAGCCGCGAGTTCCGCATTCGTGTAGCCCTCTAGCTTGCCCTGGGCGATTCGTCGTAGCGTGTCGTCCGTGAGCAAGCCGTACAGGCGACTGAACTGTTCCCGAGCCTGCGCGGCAAAGGCGGGCGTCGGCTCACAGCCGGCCAGCTGCCCGATCCCCGGCGGGGCAGTGCTTAGCGCAAAGTTCATGTCCAGCTTGGATTCGCCGATGACTTGTCCATCGCCTCGTTTCTCGGCCTGGACATGTCGCCGCAACCCGATGGCTTTGCGCTCGGTCAGCATGACCAGCACCTGCCACAGGTCATCGCGATCATTCAGCCGTGTGAACCGTCCGTCCTCCACACCGCGCAGGAAATCATGGAAGGCCGCGAGCGCCACATCCTCCTCGTCGGCGACCCGTTTGGGCAGATCGCCCAGCTTGCGGCTGGCCAGTCGAATCAGTCGCTCGACGTACCGCTGCCAGAGCTGCTGGGCAGCGGCAGAGTCTCCTTCGCGTAGTTGCCCCAGCCACAGGGTCACCGATTGATCGGTAGATGATGAATCTTGATCAGCCATGCCCCAGATTCTACCGAGGCGCTCAGGGGCATCGCAATTCCCGCCCCCCGTCAGTTTTGCAAGTGTTTCGTCTGCGCAGTATGTCACACCTTGTGCCGCAGCCGACGACGGGGTTCCCGGATCTCGGGCTGACCGAGCAGGCTTCTGGCCACAAGGCGCAGTTCGTACCAGGCGGCTCCCGGTTCGATGTAGCGCAGGTAGTGCTGAGCGTTCTGCAGTCGACGGCAGGCCAGATCGTACTCCTGAGTCGACAGCGGCAGAGCGTCCAGCATCACGCGGGCCGACGCGAAGTCTTGCTCTGTGGCGTCGTCCAGACGACGTTTCTGCAGCAGTCGATTCACACACTGCACCACCGCATGAGAGACTTGGTGGCTCGACGCGGCAGTTTGGGAAAAATGATAGTCCATGGCCGGTCCCTTATCTGGTGAAATAAGGGTGAGTGCTCGCCCGCGAGCTGCCTCCGGTCTCGCGGTGCGCTCGCCTCTGGGATGAGTACCTCGCAGCCGCTGCGCGAGGCCCGCCAACAAAGGACAAGCGACTGCTGGAACCACTGTCGAAATCTAGTGGGGGGAGGGTTTGCTGCCGATATTGCACCGCCGGTAGAATCGCTTCGGTTAGTCAGTGTGTTCATTCAGCGAGAATCTCCACTCGACGAGAGGATTCGTTTGGCGGGCCGCAACGGTGTATGGCTAGTGTGGTGATATGGAACGGAAGCTGTGGTCGCGTTTGGTTTGGTCGCCGGTGAAGAGTCGAGTTATCGACCAGGCAAGTGACCGGATGTGCCATGAGTGCCAGCGACAACAGTGACAACTGTCATACATTAGGGCTGCGACGCCCTTGGACTGCGCGGAGAAACGGTGCCTGGCACGGTTTTGGCGGTGATCGGGGCAAGGCAGGCTAGAGGGCGCTTCCTGCCTCGAGCCCAACGAAGCGCGTGACCAGGTGTCAAGATCCTCGGCGTAACAATCCTGCGTCGCACCCGTTGTCCCACATCCCACATTGCCCATCGTCCTGCGATAATCGTGCCAGGCACCGTTTCGCAAGTAGCTGACCATCTGATGCACCGCACGAGCGGAGCTCGTGGGGGTCGGACGGGGTGAGAGGGCAGCGCGGTAGCTGACCATCTGATGCACCGCACGAGCGGAGCTCGTGGGGGTCGGGCGGGGTGAGAGGGCAGCGCAAGTAGCTGACCATCTGATGCACCGCACGAGCGGAGCTCGTGGGGGTTGGGAGGTGTGTGTGCGAGCAACGGTGCCTGGCACGGTTTTGGCGCACGGTTTTGGCGCACGGTTTTGGCGGTTGATCCAACGCCTTCACAGACGCACTAGCCGCGGTCGCGTAGACTGCGGAAGTCTTGCGTGGCCGATTTTGCGGTGCATGCTCAATTGATCGGACTTGCGGTTGGTGAGGGCTACGCCACACCATGCCACACTTGAGTGCGATTCGGCCACGAATTCGTCCTAGACTTGCCTAGAGCCGACGCTGTCTTCCGGGCGTCGACATTGGGCAAGTATGGGGGCGATTCCATGAACGTATCCGAGCTTGTTCCTGTTTTGTCAAGTGGCGCCACTGCCCCAGCGATACCAAATAACGAACCATCAGCTGACGCCGAACTCACCGCGAATGTCGCGGTCACGACCGAGGGGGGGGCCTTTCGGAGCCGGATGGCTCGAACTCGCCGCCCGTCTCTTGGGCCACCATTCACGGCACATGGAAGTCGACGCTCGAACCCTTTCAAGGCGACTTGAAACGGACATGGACGGTCAAGTGGACTAACTGGGTAATGTACGCGCTGACCATTGTGGTTCTGGTGGCTCTGATAACTGCCGCGGGTACCTGGTACGAAGGAGGGCCCTCACTCGTCATCAGTGTCAGCGCCGGGATAGCTGCCGCGAGCTTTCTGTTGACCATGCCATTTGGGTCGATTCAAGCAGATGCGGAATGGAAATACACGTGGCCGCGGCTTTGGAAGCAGGTTGAGTCCCAAGCGGATCCGATGCGTTGGTTAGTAGTGCTGCGGAAGTTCACGGACACTGGCAACGCGGACTTCGGACTGTTGCCGGTGCCGAGACGGGTGCGCGCCGAGATCGACAAGTACATCGCCGAAGACGCCGACAGGTATGCGGCGTTCCAGCGAGGTGTTGAGGAATATGACCGACTTCAAGAGCACCTCGCCAAGCGGCAGCGCGAGGCCGAAGACCAAACTCGTCAGCGGGAATTGCAGGCTGCCAAGCAAGCGGAGTCCGAATCGCAGGAACGATGTCGACAGGGTCGCGAGCGGCTCAAGACCAGAGCTGCCGAATGGAGCAAGGGGGTCCGCGCGGCAGCCGGAGACTGGCGGAACATTGAAGTGTCTCCTAGCGTTTCGGCGGAGGTCATCAACCTGGGGCTGATGAGCTATGCGGCGATGGTGTTTCAGCAGAAGTCCGTGATGGACGCGAATTATCGACCGATCAGTCTGCGATTTCATCCCCACACACTGTTGCTCGACAGCGAATTCTTGCCGGGACGCAAGTGGCGGGTTCCCGCTGATTTCATCAAGAGTATCCAGTTCGTCGGCATGCATCGCGACAAGATTGACCAACTACTGCAGCTTGATCGACTGTGTCTCGGTGAAACACAGGATCATGCCCATTACCAGCTTGAGTTGCATGTGCCGTTGTATTATCTCACGAGTCGCACATGGACGCCGACTTGGTCACTGCGATTTAAGGTGGCCAATGACAACTTTGAATTGGTGGAACCCATCTTGACCGTGTTCTGCGAATGTCATTCACCTGCCGGATTGCCACAGTGTCCGACATGCCAGTCCACATCACTGAAATGGTCCTGCAACGATCTTCCTCCACGATGCAAGTGCCAGCAATGTCGGGCAGATATGCTCTTCGACTACTCAGCCGGCCGGTTCACAGCGAACACGAAGGAGTCGTTGAGTCGACTGAAAGCGAAAGCAGATTCGTGAGGTTGGCCGATGGACAGATCGTGTCCAACGTTACGGATGTTCGGTAGGCTATTGACGTGGTCTACCAGCGATATAACACTGACACATATGTGGGGCAACACATCAGGTCATTTTGGTCAGTGGTCCGGCGCATCTTGAGGGCAGCCCAACTGGACAACGACACTTTTCGACATTCGTGCTGGACCCCAACGGCCTTGTGCCGTTGGTGAATCCGATGGACGGCTAGAAGCGACTCCCCGAAAAACAGCTTTCCTTTCCCTCGAATCGCTTTGGAAAGTGGCGGTTCGAGGGAAAGGAAGGCATGTAGCGTGGACGACGTCGTGCTGGCTCTCCATCCAATTCACCACGAGAGGCGAGCTGGTGGGGGTTTGTTTCGCCGTAGGTCGCAGCCAGCAAGGCGGTTCGGCCGATGGAGGAATGTCAAAGTGTCGCTGTCCAACTAACGTGCGCTCACTAGGGGTTAAAATTGCCGATGTGGTTGTATCGATTCTTGGTAGCGGGCACGGTCATGAAAGGGAGCCTGCTGTGATCGTGTTGGAAACCGGACGGTTGTATCTTCGACAGTGGGTTCCCGACGACTGGGTGCAGTTCAGGTCGCTGCTGGTGGACCCTCGTGTCTCCCAATACGTGCCTCAGCGTGATTGGACGGACGAGAGAATCCAGAGCAAGATACGTGAATACACTCAGCAAAGCAGAACCCGTGGCTGGACGCTTTGGCCCGTGATTCATCGTGCCGATTCAAGATTCATCGGCTTTTGCGGCTTTGGGGAGGAGGGCAACTGCGAGGTCGGGATGGGTTGGCGGCTCTTGCCTGAATACTGGGGGCAAGGACTGGCCACCGAGGCGGCTGCGGCGACTCTGCAATATGGCTTCTCAACGTGGGGCTTTTCTCATGTGGTCGCCTATGTTCAGAAGCCGAATGCAGCCTCAATCCGTGTCATGGAAAAGATCGGCATGATCCATGACGGGGTGTGCGACCATGAAGGCATCGAGGCCATTCGATACGTTGTCAACAATCCTAATGCTTCAAATGCACCTGCGACGAAGATGAGCGGCCCAATGGAGAGAGCCGATGCAGATGACGTGCCGAAGAGAGTGAAACAAGTCCTCGTCATGCGGCACGATTTGAAGATGCGCCGAGGGAAGCAGATCGCTCAAGGTGCCCACGCCTCGATGTCGTTCATCTGTCGCCGCTTGCAGGAAATGGGCTCCGTTTCGTTCGGCGACTTCACCGAGGTCCAGCGGGCATGGTTGACGGGGGCGTTCGCCAAGGTCTGCTGCCGCGTGGACAGCGAAGAGGAACTTATGGAGATTCACGACAAGGCGTTAGACGCCGGGCTAGAGGTCCACCTCATCACCGACAGTGGCAAAACGGAATTCCGCGGCGAGCCCACCCGCACCTGCCTCGCCATCGGCCCCGACGAGGCCGACAAGATCGATGCGATTACGGGCGACCTTCAGTTATTGTGAACAGAGACTGTCGGAGGATCGCTCTGATGTCCACGGAAAAGAATAAGCACCTGGTTCGCCGTTTCTATGAAGAGATCGTCAGCGGTGCCAAAGTCGATGAACTGTCTGCGTTTCTCTCTCCTGATTACGTTGAGATTCACAACGATAACACATCCGGCGAGCTCGTCATGGTGCTTTCGCATCATCGCCACGTGAGCGTGCACCAGAGCCATTGTTGACGGCTGGCCTATGCTGAGGGCTTTCCCCCCAGACCCTATTGCAAGGAGCCAGGCTGTGCCACGTCGAGCCAACCCCGACACCGTCCGGACCTGGAAGGATCGCCTGAAACGCTGTGAGAAATCGCGGCGGTCGTCGCGGAGCGGAGTGAGCGTAGCGCACGAAGCGGAGCAACGCCCCACTACAACAACCCCAGAGTCCACCTTAAGCAACCTCTTTTTCTGTCTTGACACTCCCGACCACTTCGACCATAGGGGCGACAGAGCGCTGCGGCGAATGTTGTGATCGTAGCAGCACGTTATGCAACGTTCAACTTGACAAGGTATCCCTCGAATCTGTGGCAGTGGTACAGGCGATGGGTGTTCGCATCCTCGATAGACAGTGACGTACTGGATTCCTATGCGGCGAGGTGGGCTTACTGATCTTTCACTCGCTTCCATTCGAATACCAAGTCTTGCTCCGGATCTCCGGCAAACGTCTTCCGATCATGTATCTTCCATACCAGCGTATCACTGGTCACCGTCACTGTTGTTTCGTACTTATCTGCCGGGCTCATTGTCGTAGAAACAACTGGCATAGAAAACGTCCCATTTCCTTTCGAATGTACCCCCTTGATTTCAACAACACCTCGTCCCCCCCATACACTGATATACTCGATACGCTTCTCTGCGTTGTTCCATACGTAGAAATGATAGCTATGCCCGGTCGTCCATTCCTGTTCCTTAAGAGCCGCTTCGTTGTCAGCGATCCGAGAGCGTTGCTCAATCTTAAGCATCTTTCGCCCAGGACCAATCCAGCTTGTTGTATGGGTCCATTCCCACCGTTGGCCCGTTTCGTCGTTTTTGCCCTCAATGAGAAATGTCCCAACGAGCGGCTCCAGCACCTTCAGATGTTCGTACTCTTCGTTTGTTTGTGTTTCCACTTCCTGGTTCTGAGCATAATTGCGTCCGCATGTGAGGATTGCGGCAATAGCAATCAACGTGAGAGGTTGTCGTTTCATCGTGAACTCCTCATGCAAGTGAGAATAGAGGACGGCCAGACACTTTCAACGAAAGGTTGAGCAATGAACGTTCACTACGTACGCAGTGCCGGGCGAGCGTCTCGGATGCCCAGGCCAGATCGGTTCTATCGATCAAGATATCCGAAAACAGACCACTCGAATACGCCTGTGTGAAAAACGTGGCTAACGTGCACAGATGACATATCCGCAAGAATCCTTGGACGCCGGAGCCGGGTTGCAGCGACCGGCCTGAACGTCGACCGATTCACGCCGCCGCACATTGTCCGATGAAGCCCTAACCCACAACTTCGCCTAGGATTTGGGAAATGGCGACCGACGAAGTCATGCGTATTATGGGACTACGCTGGCAAGAACGATGTGGGGGGATACCGCATGCCATGTGGGGGTCGGCAACGGACTGTCGTCGTCAGCTCACGCTTTCTTGGCTCATCTGAACCTAGCAATCACTCAATACGCATTGTGCGATCAGTTTGAACAAGCGTGGAAATCGGGGCCGCGGCCTGACATCGCGGACTACCTGCCGCAGATCCCAACGCAGTACGCCGGTCAGTTGCTGGAACATCTGGTCGCGGTGGACGCGGAACTGCGCTCGGCGGTCAACGAACGACCTCGCCTGGATGACTATCTCGCGCGGTTTTCGCATGGAGCGTCGCGTCGGGTATGGGCCCATGGGCCCAGTTGCCCTACGGTCAGAGAAGCCAGCTCTGACTTCCGCACAACGGACAGCAGGTAGGTCTTGTAGAGCAGTGATTGTCTGAATTTTGATGCGTGACGGGGAAGGCGACGTTATAATCAGCGTCTACTTCTGGCCAAATGGTGCGATGCCCATGCCCGACGTTACGCAGATCCTGTCGCAGATCGAATCCGGTGACCCGTCGGCGGCGGAGCAACTGTTGCCGTTGGTGTATGACGAACTGCGCAGACTGGCGGCGGCCAAGTTGGCGTACGAGAAGCCCGGGCAGACGCTGCAAGCTACGGCGCTGGTGCATGAGGCCTATCTGCGGCTGGTTAATGCCGAGCGAGTCCAGCACTGGGACAGCCGGGGGCACTTCTTTGCTGCCGCCGCGGAAGCAATGCGAAGAATCCTGGTCGCGAACGCCACACGCAAGAGCCGACCCAAACATGGTGGGGACCGGATCCGTGTCGACTTGGACAGTGCCTGCATGGTGGAACATTCTCCGTCAGATCAACTTCTGGCGTTGGACGAAGCACTGACTAAGCTCGCGGTTGAGGACCCGCAGAAGGCTCGGCTCGTGAGTTTGCGGTACTTTGCGGGGATGACCGTGGCGGAAGCGGCGGCTGCTCTCGGCATCTCTCGCGCAACCGCCGACCGGCACTGGACATACGCGAAGACCTGGCTTTATTGCGAAATGGAGGATGCCGCCGATGTCTGACATTTTGGCAGAATCCGTGAGGCGCGCAGGCCCGAAAAGTTGCATTGATCTGTAGGAGCAACTTCAATCAGGAGCCAGCACTATGGATCAGCCAGCACCCGGGATCGACGTCATCTTCCTCGCGGCTCTGGAGAGAATCTCACCTGAGGAGCGAGCCGCTTACCTCGACGATGCCTGCGGCCAAGATGTCGAGTTGCGAAAGCGAGTGGAAAGGCTCCTCAACGCGCACCCGAAAGCGGCCGGGAGTTTTCTGGAATCTCCGCCGGCTGAGCTGAAGCGGACCGAGAAGATTTCCCAGATCCGGGAACGGCCCGGCATGGTCATCGGCCGCTACAAGCTCCTTGAGCAGATCGGTGAAGGGGGCTTCGGCGTCGTGTTCATGGCTCAACAGCTGGAACCTATTCGCCGCAAGGTGGCCCTGAAAATCGTCAAGCCGGGCATGGACTCCAAGGAAGTCATCGCACGGTTTGAAGCGGAACGCCAGGCGTTGGCCATGATGGAACATCCCAACATCGCGCGCATTTTGGACGGAGGCACGACCGAATCAGGACATCCCTACTTCGTCATGGAGCTGGTCAAAGGGAAGACGATCGCCGAATATGCGGATGCCAACCGGCTGACCGTCCGCGATCGGCTTGTACTGTTTCAGTCCGTCTGCCATGCAGTGCAGCACGCGCACCAGAAAGGGATCATTCACCGTGACCTCAAACCCGCGAACATCCTGGTGACACTTCACGACGGGAAAGCGGTGGTGAAGATCATCGACTTCGGAATCGCTAAGGCCTTGAATCGGGAACTTACCGAACGTACGCTCTTCACGGCGTACGGTCAGATGGTGGGTACGCCGCAGTATATGAGTCCCGAGCAGGCCGAGATGAGCGGGCTGGATGTGGACACACGCAGCGACATCTACTCGCTGGGCGTGCTCCTCTACGAGTTACTGACCGGGACCACACCCTTATCAGGGGACCAACTCAGGATGGTGGCGTATGCGGAGATGCAACGACTTATCCGCGAACAAGAACCGGTCAAGCCCAGCACGCGGATCAGTTCCTCGGGCGCTGAACTGACAATCCTTGCCAACCATCGCAGCGAAACACCTGAACGGCTGAATCAGGTGGTGCGCGGTGAATTGGACTGGATCGTGATGAAGGCCCTGGAGAAGGACCGGGAACGTCGTTACGCTACAGTCGTGTCTTTCGCTACCGACGTTCACAACTACCTGCGGAACGAACCGGTCACCGCCTGCCCGCCATCGAAGTTGTACCGATTCAGGAAGTACGCTTACCGGCACCGTGTCGCCGTGACCACAGCAGCCAGCTTGATGGCCCTGTTAGCTGTGGTCGCAGTCGTCGCCAGCGCCTTTGGTGTGTGGGCGCACGCCGAACTGTTGCGGCGACAAGAAGTTGAGACAGCATTGTTGCGCCAACTTGAGCAGACTCGCCAGGCAGAAGAAAAGGCCCAATCTCACCTTGCCCGTTATCAGGATCGCCTTGTCGAGGACGCGCTCGATGCCTTTATGAACGGTGACGTTGAGCAGGGGCGGCAGGCCATCCAAACCGCCGAAGATGCCGAGGTCCCCAAGGCGACCGTGCAGACACTCCATGGACTGCTCCTGATCTTCGACGGCAAGCTTCCTGAAGCTGTAGAGACGCTCCGCCTGGCTATCGAGGAGGATCCACGGGGAGTCCTTGCTCGCAGTGCCTGGGTAATCGCGAACAACCACTTTGGCGATTTTCCGTTGGCCGAGGCAACAGTCGCGGAATTGGCGGATGTCGCGCCCCAAACCGATTACGAGCGATTGATGCTTGCCTGGGCTACGGGGACTGAGGGGGACCTTACGAAACTGATTGATGAGCGTCCGTCGTGGGTTGTGGCACGAGTTGTTCGCGCTGTCGGCTTGATGTACTTGCCCGATGACGAAGCCGTCAAAACGGCGACCCAGGACATCCGGTGGAGTCGCGAAGTCTATCGCAAGAGTCCCTTCGCAATCCTCTCCGACCTTTGGGTTCATATGAGGGCCAGTCGGTATGGCAAGAACAGAGGCCTGGACACCACTGCTTGGGAAGAAGCGGCTGCGCGAGCCGCGCGGGAACTTGAGCCCTATCCAGACTATTTCTGTATGTGGCAAGGTGCTTACTACCAGAGCATCGGGAACCAGTCGCTCGCAGACAAGATGCGGGAAAGGGCATTCCAACTCGGTTTCGGCGGGCCGGTGGTTCGCGCTCTGCGGGCGTATGCGGAAGGTGCCGATCAACTCGCCATGAAGGAACTCGCCGGAGCGACCTACGAATCAGCCAATATTACGCGCGCACTGTTGCTGGCGGACAGTAATCGCGATGCTGCACTGGCCATATTTGACGACGTGGTAGGCAAAGAACGGCCTGGCAGCAATATCGACGCCTTCAACTTGCGAATTCTACTCCTCTGTGGAGAGAGTCGCGAAGCCGCGCGACTCGCCGGTGAACGTCTCAAAGTGGGACCAGTCGACGATGAGTCCGACGAAAGAGCACTGAAGTTTCTGACCGGAGAACAGACTGAGGATGATCTGTTCCCAACTCCCGACAGTGAACCTTTGCAGAACAGTCGGTATCTGCTGATTGGGTTGAAGCACTTGGCCAGCGGTGACCGAGACGCTGCTATGCATTGGTTCCAGCAAGCGACGGTTCCCTTCTTCGAAGGCGTTCCTGATCACCATCTGGCCGAGGCGTTTCTCAAGCGTATGCAGGCGGACGAATTCTGGCCCCGATCGGTCCCCGTGAAGTGCCTGAAATAACGGTGCGATCTTGTCATTAATCTCCCAGGCAACCTCAC
The DNA here is from genome assembly GCA_041752115.1 of Pirellulaceae bacterium. GTDB lineage: Bacteria > Planctomycetota > Planctomycetia > Pirellulales > Pirellulaceae > JAJRVM01. Next base: position 35,400 of record JBGSHS010000253.1, read on the forward strand.
CGCTGGTTCCCTGGCGGTGCCAAAAGAAGATGAAGACATACTGGGGTTTTGACGCCCAGGCGGCATCACGGACCTCCGCCAGGCTGCTGTACAGGAGGGCCTTGGTGGCGCTTTCGCCCATAAAGATACGATTGAAATTCGTGTTTCAGCTCACCTGCTACCGCGAGCACGACGTGTAACCGGTCCACGAGAGACAATTGCATCATGCAGACGGTGCCGACTGTGCCGCGTCCACGATTCAACCGCCGAGCACCCATCGCCGCTCGTGCGATATTAACATGGCACTATTGGTGTTCGGCTCGCTTGCCGGCAGACTTCGGCCAGTGATTCAACCAGACGTGACATCGTCGAAGTTCATCCTCCTTTGCCACCGATGTTTCGGTACATGCAACTCTTTCGGGCATTGCAGTGATCTTCGCTGCAATGGTCCGTCATGAGTCACTATCGATGTTTCCTTCACATCGTCTGCTACCTGACAATTCGATGCGGTGTCCGCCAAGGAGAGCAGCATGGCTCGGATGGCAGGTGAGAATGATGACTTGCTTGTCGTCGGCAAAGTGCCGCAAGATTGCGCTCGCAGCCTCTTGGCGTTCGGGGTCGAGATCTACCAATGGATCGTCGAGGAGCAGAAATCCCTCTCGCCCATCCAAAAAATGCCGCGCCATCGAGAGTCGGATTGCCAGCCCCAGGCAGGTACGAGTGCCCATGGACAGCGCGTCATAGGGAATCGGCAATTCGTCTGCGCGGCCTGCAGTGGACTCCTCGAGTCGGACCTCGATGTAACGGCCACCCGTCAATGGTTCCACGACCCTCCTCATTTCGCGAATCCACGGATCAAGCGTGCTGGCGTCCATCTGTTCCCGGAGTCTGGCGAATACGCCTGCGATCCTATCAATCGCGGCCGCCTCCTTCACCACGCGCGAGAACGTCGCGTTTTCCACGGCCAAGGCAGCATCCAGGTTCTGAAGCGACTGGTCCGGTGACTCATTTTCGAGTTCCGCCCGCTGAACAACGAGCCCCGGCAGTGTGTCCTCCTTGATCGTTCTGAACCGTCGCTCTTTCTCCCTGAATTCCGCCACAAAGGCGTCAGCATCGGTGACACCGTCCGGAAGCGGCTTGAGTGCATCGATTGCTGCGTTCTTTTCGTTCAATCGGCACTTCACATTCACCAGAGCGTTGAGCAACCCGTCCTGACTGCCGAATTGCTCCTGCCAGGTGTTGAGTTTCTTCCTGGCGTCCATGATCTGGGTTTGCAGGGCGTTCTGGGCACTTTCGAGCCTGCCCTTTTCCTCGGCAACATCCGCGGAAACCCGACGAGGCAACGCGGGCGCCACCTCTGCCACATCTCGTGTAAGAGTCTCCAGGTCGTCCCCGTCGAGGATCTCGGTAAGTTGTCGGTCAAGTGCCGATACGGCCGTGGTTCGGCTTTGGAAATCCTGGTGGAGAACTTGCGCTGCCTCCAACCCATCGACACCCAAGTCCGACAAGAGCTTTTCAAGTTTCTTCGCCGTTTCCGCGTGCGCGGCGCTGACCTGATCGAATGCCGCCTCGCCCGACTGGACGTCCAATTCCCAGTCCTGATGTCGCAGCGCTAACCGTCCGCCAGCCTCTAACTCCAGCGGCACGTCCGCGACGAGATCGGTCTCTTGTTCCGATTCCAGATCCCTCCTGACCACGACGGCGAACGGCTTGTGCGGTGTGAGTCTGAGCCGGATCCGACCCGCCTTAAGGCTTGCGACGTGCCTTTTCAAATCGGCGTCGAGCGATTCCAATCGCTTGAGGTCATTGAATGTCAACGGCTTGATCGCAGCGAGCTCTTTCTTGGCCGTTACCAGTTCCGCGAACTTGTTCTGGGCCCGAGCAAGCTTGTCTCGCTTGGCCTGGCTCGCCTCAAATGCCCGAGTGTGCACCAATTCCTGCACGAGTTGCTCTAGCTGGCGGTTGCCAGTATTCGAGTTCTCCTGCAGCGTATTCAGACGCTCCTCGAGTCTGGGCCATTCCTTCGCGATGTCTCGAAATGCCGTTTCGTCTCGAGCAACCTCTTTTCGTTCCAGCTCGAGTGTCGCGCGTTTCGCCACGTCCGCCGCGACGCCCGCGGTTTCTTCCAAAAACTTCTGAAGAGCTTTCTTCTCGTCAGACACCGTGTTGATCTGTTCGTTCAGGGCGTCCAATCGTCGCTCGAACTGTTCCGCTCGTTCCCGTTCTTTCCGGATGGATTCCTTGACGTAGTACGCCTTCAGCACCTCACCTACCGAGCTCCTCCAGGGATTATCGATGCCCCTCCCATCCTCTGGCCGCATCAGGCTGCGATCCCATCGTGAGTAATACCTGGCCTGCCGTTGCGTGATGGCCTGGCCAAGGTGTTCGAGCGATACGCCGTCGGTGGCAAAGACAGCCTTTCTCAACAGGTCCGCGAGATCCTGAGTGTCCGTGCTATCGCGGCCAAGTTCGTCCAACGTCTGAGGGTGATCCGCCTGGCAGGCGATGAGCACGTGTTCGTACGTACCGCATTTCAGACCGAGAAGTTCGGTAAGCTTCTCTTGCACACCATCCGCATCGGCGAGGATCTGCCCTCCGGGGAGTTTCAGCTCGGTACTCGCTTGTTTTCCCCAGGATTTGGCCAGCACATAGTCGTGACCTTTGACGCCGAATTGAAGCGTGATTCGAATCGTATCTCCTCCATGGAGAGGAAGATAGGGGGTGATCTTGGTCTCGGTTTGGCGTTTGGTCAGTTTCGTCGGAGTGAACAGAACTGACTTCAGCGAGTTTACGAGCGTCGTCTTCCCAGCCTCATTCGGGCCCACGACGACGTTCAAACCAGCCTTGAAGGACACGGTCCGATTCGAAATGCCGGCGAATGGTTGCAGGATCAGTTGTTGGATAATCATGACTTTGCGCCCCTTACCAGTTCGTAGGCCATCTGCAGGGCAAGTGCGTCTCCTTGCTCTCCTGCCAGTTCGCTCAGCAGCCGATGCGGGAACGATCCCTCTGTGAATTCTTGATCGATATCTTCCTGCCGGATCTCTCTCACTAGCTCAGAGAGATCATCTTCAAGATAGAGTACGCGGGCTTTCAACGTCTCGATCAACTGCCCTCTTCCGGCGTAAATCTCAGCCGGAACGCGTCCGGTGAGTCGCAGTTTCACGAGGTCCTTTTGGGCTTCCATGGCGGCGAAGCGTTCGTGGACCGTCGTGACATCCTCGTCGTTCGAAACGGACACGTCGAGTTCATGGAAACGAAATGCCCCCGTCACAACGGATCGAAAAGCTATCGCTCGGTCCTCACCGATATCGATGATCCATGCATATCCCGGATGTCGGCAGTCAAATCCGTCAGGTTCCGGCACCGAGGGGAAGAAGATCTGATCGTCTGTGCCCTGCTGCCGGTCTGGGTAGCGTACGTGGGTGTGCCCGAGCAGCCACAGATCGAGGCCCACCTGTTCCAGCTCTGGCCGGGTCATCGGGTAGAAGTTACCATCGAAGTCCGGCGAGACTCCGTCGAGGCTTCCATGAGCGATGCCGATCTTCACACCAGCACTCGTCGCAGTCGCGGCCTTCTGGATCCACCCAATCGCGTGTTCAGCCGAGTGACGGGACGTGCAGACCCCGGGATACAGGGTGGCGTTCAGGCCGTAATCGCGCAGCGGGTATGGCCGACATTCACGCAACACGAGATGATTCTCGCCCAGGGCGTCGCAGAACAACGGCCATATCGGGTCGTTCTCGTGCCGGACATAGTCGTGATTTCCGGGCAGCACGACGACGAGCGATTCGCAACGTCTGAGCGTTTCTGCCGCCGCGCGAATATCCGCTTTCGCAACTCGCGGGTTGTCGAATAGGTCGCCGGCCACGACGAACAGGTCACACTTCTCTCCGTTCGCGGTATCGACCATTCGACCAACGGTACTCAGGCGAGCCTTAACGAGCCGTTCCTGTACTTCCTGTGGGTATCCACGGGTAAACTTGAGCCCTATATGGACGTCCGATGTATGGAAGATTCTCATAGTTCCTTGGTCACCTTTCGCGAAATTCGGAGTGTCGTTGCTGCGATGTGGCAGAGAACGAGCGCTACACGTTGTCGTCCGTACGATGGAGAGCGACAGACTGCAAACGGGCCCATCACGCTCGGGCGTCTAGGATGTGTCTGGCTGCAATGAAGGCGATTCATCCAACAGAAAGTAGCTACCTGCGTCTTCGCGGAACCGCCCGGCCAGGTTGTATGCCTCTTCCCTGGGAGGTGCTCGCCCTAACGCATCCCACACGAATTGGCGATGAGATTCTTCCAAGGCACGTTGGAAATTCTCCGATAACGCATACCCATCCCGCCGATGGATCATCGCTACACTACTTTCGCAAGTCCGCCAACAGCAACTGACCGCACACTTGATACCTTCTGTACGGGGGCTCCACCAAGAACTTCATGTCCCGGATCCAATTTGCCAGGCAGAACGGCAGCACGACCAAGCCTGGCGAGTACCATTTTGAAGGCTCTCTGGACCGCTTCCCGGAACATCGTGCCGGCCAGCGGCTCCATCAGGTGCCGAGTCAAATAGAGTGCAATCCCCTCGGCTACCGCAAACGAGAGGCCCAGCTGACTGCGATCCGCATTCACATGCCATTTCTTGCGGCCGTGATCTTCGGTCGTCCCCGCAAGCGGGAACCCTGTACGCTGAAACAGCTTCAGGATACGATGGATCGTCGTCTCGCTGCCCCCCATCTCGTCAGCCATTTCGTCAACTTTCGCTCCTTGGTGAAACGCAGACCATTTCCGCCACGGAATCGACTGACGCACCAGGGGCGTTACTTCGCTTATGCTCTGTCCCTGTCGAAGCAAATGCCGACGAGCCAGCGATCGAGCATACCCGAAATCGGGCAGCCAACCAACCAGTGTCAGAGCCACCTTTTCATCGCTCACAGCGCCGGCCCGAAATGGCAAGTCTCAACGCGTTTCAAGGGAACGACGGCGCAGATGCGGTTATCTGCACCCTTGACCGCTGATTGCAGGTTGGCCTGCTCGTACTGGGACGTCCAGAACTTGGGGGATGGTGACGCGGACGACCTCAAGGCCGCTTACGAGGCCGCCAAGCGGGACGACGTTGCGCCGGTGGACGGCTGGCGCAGCTGGGCCGACAATGGCCCGATTCGCCAGATATCACTCAGGCGAGTCAAGTACTTGCACCTGGAACCGCCCCTTGTTCCGGTCCTGCCATTCGACAATGAACTTAACAGGCATGTCCCCCGAGGCCATATGAGCAACACATTCGCCGTGTCGCACGTCGGCATCACGGTCGTACCTCAGTTCCCGATGGCCATCAATTGACTCCGCGGCCGCACCAACAGGCGTGCTGCGAATGACCTGCTCCAGCAGCTGCACAACTTCCTTACTCGTGCAGGAAGGCAATTCAGGTCCTGCCAACCGCACCTGGAACAGCCCCTTGTTCCGGTCTTGCCATTCGACAATGAACTTTACAGGCATGTCCCCCGAGGCCATATGAGCGACACATTCGCCGTGTCGCACGTCGGCATCACGGTCGTACCTCAGTTCCCGATGGCCATCAATTGACTTTGCGGCCGCACCAACCGGCGTGCTGCGAATGACCTGCTCCAGCAACTGCCCAACTTCCTTACTCGTGCAGGAAGGCAATTCAGGTTCTGGCAACCGCACCTGGAACAGCCCCTTGTTCCGGTCTTGCCATTTGACAATGAACTTAACAGGCATGTCTCCCGAGGCCATATGAGCGACACATTCGCCGTGTCGCACGTCGGCATCACGGTCGTACCTCAGTTCCCGATGGCCATCAATTGACTCCGCGGCCGCACCAACCGGCGTGCTGCGAACGACCTGCTCCAGCAGCTGCACAACTTCCTTACTGGTGCAGGAGGGGAGTTGAACCGGCATGAGCATCGAAGCTAGAAACGGACCCGCAACGAAGGATACCGCCACTAAGATCGCCACAAAGCCGAGATTCGGACCACTGTATGCACTGCGACGAAAGAAGGCTATCGGATAGACGATAATCCAGACGAGCACCATGCCTACAAACAGGAGGCCGGCACTTTCGCGTTGACGTCCCTTCGAGTCCACTTCGCCGAGGCGTCGGGCGTCTATCGCAACCAATGCCGCTGTGGAAATGACCGTGGCCGCACTAATACCGAGCGCGACGAAAAAAGATGTGACGAAACACAACACTACGCCCGAGACCACGGGCAGGATAAGCGCCGCGATGATCAACCCCAATCCCGATCGGGTTGTGGCGAGTGCTTCCGCTGATTCAATATGTGGCGAGTCTACGTCAGTCATGTGCGTACCATTCGTATTCCGGAATCACGTGTACCCACAGGGGTAAAGGGCGAACGAATAGCAATCTGTCCTGCGGTCGTCGGATGGACAGACTGCAAGTTGAACACCAGACGATTGGCTCCGACGCAGGAACAACCTATGCGGATACTGTGCCCAAGTGCCTCTGCTGGCATCATTCTAACAAGAACATCGTGAGCGGGGCAACGCGATGGTGCGGGCACGCCATAGCCACATTGGCTCGTGAAGTGCACACGCCACGGGAGCTGCTGGATCGGGCGAGACAGGACTTGTACAGTTGGCTGGAAGCACAGCAGCGAAGGCGGGTTTCCACGGAGTATCTAGGCACGTATGTCAACCTGGAAGGAAAAGTCAATGCATTGAGGCAAGTATTTGAAGAGTACAAGATCGAGCATCTGTCCTGCCAGGCGACGTGGGAACAGAAGGAGCAATACGTTGTCGGCTGTATTGCCCACATCCTGAAACGCCTCCTCCGACGCGAAAAGCGACCGCCGATCGGACGCGCCGAGTGTCAATACTTCGTGCTCCCCGAGAACGTGGTCATCAACGTACCTCGTTGTGAGGACAAGCTGTGCATCGCGGTCGTAAACGCGAGCGGCCATGAGACTGGAGGAATGGGACTAAGCAGCTCCAGAGCATTTGGACGCAGACAAAGTCGATTGCGGCCATCGAGAATCACGAGTATACGCGAATCGACCGAAGGTCAGAAATCCTCCACCACCGGCGCAGGCATGACCTCCGTATCGGCCGGCGCGGCGCGGGGGGCGATCTGAGCTGGAGGCTGCGAGCGGAAGATATGCTGCGCGAAGTAGTAGAGGCTGTTCTTCCAGTGCGTCGGATCGTGGGCATTATCGTCAACGTGCCAGATGTGCGGAACGTCATGGTCCCGAAGGTAGGCGTGAACACCCTGGCTGACACGAATCAGACCGTCCTTCTTTCCGCAAGACAGCCACAGCAGTCTGAGCTTGGCCTTGGCGGCTGCAGGGTCGGGCACAAGGTTATTGGCCGGCTTGGTGTTGGGCGCCGATGAGAAGCCGCCGACCCAGGCAAATGTGTCCAGATGTTTCAGTCCGAAGTTCAGCGACTGTCCACCGCCCATCGACAGTCCGGCAAGCGCTCGGTGTTCGCGGTCCGCTTCGACTGAGTAGCGTGCTTCGATCGCCGGGATAACGTCCTTCAGCAGGTCCTCCTCGAAGGCCGCGAAAGCGGGGGCCGACGCAAAGACGTTGTCTTTGGGCCTGTCATCCTTCTGGGCTCGACCGTTGGGCATGACGACAATCATCGGCTCGGCCTCGCCGTTGGCGATCAGATTGTCGAGAATGACGTTCGGCTTGGCCAATCTCTCCCACTCCCTTTCGTCGCCGCCGATTCCGTGCAGGAGGTAGAGGACCGGGTACTTCTTGTCCTGCGCGTAGCCCGGCGGCGTATAGACCTGCATTTTGCGAGTGGTCCCGACGGACTTGGAATCGTAGGTCACCATTTCCAACTGGCCACGCGCAATCCCTTGTCGCTCCGAATCGAAACCGGCAGGCGGGTCGGGAAATGCCGGCACATCGTCCGGATTGAGTTTGACGGGGCCGCCAAAGCCGCGTCTCTCCTGGGCAGCGATTCCTGACGCGGTCAGGGCGAGGATCAGCAATCCGGCGAGCGGGATCAGCAGCGAGCACTTCAGTCGCGTCATCATGGGAATTCTCGTCAAGCAACGAATAGCAGGGTAGGCGTAGCACAAAACGGCGTCTTCGAAACCTCGCACCAAGCCCGTAAGCGGCTGGCCCGTCTTTCCTTCATACCGGATGTTCGCCTGTTTGGCAAACGGGACTCGCGGGCAGCAAAATGCTACCACTGAACCAGAGTACAAAACAATGGGTCAGCCGGTTGAGCTTTCCGAGGAACTGGTCGACGATGCGCGGGCCGTTTTGTCGGGCGTGATGGTGAACCGGTCGAGGTCGACCTTTGAGTCTGTCATGTGATCTTCTCGACCAGCGTGCCGTGAGGGGGAGAAAGCTCACGCAAAGGCGCGAGGGACGGATGTGATTGACTCTCATGCCACGCTTGTCTTCGCGCCTTAGCGCCTTGGCGCCTTGGCGTGAAAGTCAATGGATCTCACGGAGCCACGGAGGTCACAGAGAAGAGTAAGTGCGGTCGTCAATCTGGCAGGTCTGGCCCACTTCCTCTGCGCACCAATTGCACCGCAATTCCTGGCGCGTACTGATTGCGGAACATCTACCGTTCGTCACATTGCGCAAATGCCGAACAGATCTGACCTCGAACGACGACCCTACTCAGGGCCACTACTTCGAAGGGCGGTTGACGCGGATAAGCTGACCCTGCAGGTCGGGAACCGTTTCGAGGGCCACGTGAATACGGGCCGCCTGGCTCAAGAAATCGGGGTCAACGGTGCAAACAATGACCCCTGCATGACCGGGCTGTTGTTGATGAAGACGAATGAAATGCTGGCGATTCAAGGTCCATACGGCGCGTTCATCTGCCATGGCGAACTGAAGTACGTCCTCGTCCGACGTTCTCTGCTCAGCCTTGCCGGTTTCCTGAATCGTGATCACATCGTGGCCAAACTGCCGCAGTCCTTTCACCACTGACAGTGGGAAGTTCTCGTTGGCATACAGTCTCGCCACCGATCAGGCCTCCCCATTCTCGCGAATCTGCCGCTCGATATCTTCGCGATGGACACGAACAAATGCCCAGGCCGCCACCAAGTCCTCTGCTCGAAGGGTGGGATAGTTTCGCAGAATCTCCGCTTCGTGGACCCCCTGCCGCCGCATCTGCTCCAAAATCCAGACGGGAATCCTGGTCCGTACAATGCAAGGCTCCCCTCCAGAGACCCCCGGTGTGCTCTCGATACCCGGAAACGAGTCGCCCAGGTCTTGGACAATCCGCTGCAGCAGACGCGTTTTCTCGGCTCGCGAGAGCGATTCCAGTTCTCTTTCGATGTCGTCGATCTTGGGCATATACGACCCTCCCACGGTACTCCCCTGATTGCCATCGCGGCCGGCAGTTCCGGAAGCAGCGCTACCGAATTCTATGCCAACGACACAGCCCAAGGGAACCAAGCCCCTGGAAAAGAGACGAGGATGCGAAACCGGACGTTGAATCGGCGTGGCCGATCCGGCGTAATTAAATTGACCCGCGGTTGGGTCCGAACGACGCCGTGGTCGATGCACGACGCTGGCACAAATAATCCGACAAGACGAGAGGCCATGAACTGGAGAGACAGCGAATCGATCGAAAACAAACCAATACCATCCCTACTGGCACTTGACCTGCGGGTCGGTCCGCTTCCTCCGCACCCCACCCTCCGTGTCTCCGTGTCTCCGTGAGAGACCAACTGACCTGTGAATCATCACGCGGCGAGAAACGTTGTGGCCGAGAAACGTTGTGGCCGAGAAACGGTGTGGCCGAGAAACGGTGAACACGCGGGATATTGAACGACTCTCCTGGCCGGAGCGTCCGCGCGTAGCCGGGAAGCATCAGGTGGTTATCGGAGAGAGGCTTTCGATCTCGCCTCCCTCCCCGCCTCCAGCTTCCAGACATCGCGCCCGAAGTGATTTCCGCTCACCATCCACAGGGCGTTGCGGAATACGAAGACACTCGCCGCATGACGAGGTGCCCATGGAGTTGCAGGCAACTCGTGCCAGGTTGCTCCGTCGTCCGAGTACCATACGTCGTTGCGATTGGATTGATTCCAGCCCTCGAGCACCCAGAGGCGTCCGTCGAACGCGGCTGTCTCATGATACTGACGCGGATGCCATGGCGCGTGAGCGGTATGGCATTGCCACTGCCGTCCGTCGGCCGAGCTCCAGACTTCGCCAAAGAACTGGCGATCGGGGTGCTCAGGCGTGTCATACGTGCCGCCGCCAATGAGCCAAATGCGATCGCGATGAACGACCGAGCCTCCCACCATGCCGCGAGGCGACCAGGGAGCATGCTCCGTGACGCGTTCCCACTCCGCGCCGTCGCGACTGCTCCACACATCGTTGTAGAATACTTCATCACCACCACCGTACTGAGGTAGCGTTTGACCGCCGATGACCCAGATCCGACCGGCGTGAGCCACTGTGTAGTGCAGCACTCGCGAGCCCCAGGGAACGTCGTCAGCGACGAGTTTCCAGGCAGTTCCATCGTCGGAGTTCCACACGTCGTTCTGGTAATGTCCTTGGATGGCGTCGCCTCCCACAATCCAGATCCTATGATCGTGCACGACGTAGCCCGCCGTATGCCGAGGTTCCCACGACGCGTCGGCGTGGCGAGTCCACGTCGCGCCATCCTCGGAACTCCACACATCGCTGGCGCACGTATGCGGGAAGTTGGTCTTGTCCATGGGATTCCAGCCACCCAACAGCCACATCTTGTCGGCGAAGACGACCGCTCCTGCTCCGTCGCGCGGTGCGAACGCCGCCTGATCGGTCACCTTCACCCAGCGATACACCGGCGGCCGGCGAACCTCTTCGCTCGACGCCAAGGCCAGTTCGACGCTCTCCGGACTGTCGCCGAACGACCTTGGAGCGTGTCCCCAAGCACCGTGCACCTCGCTCTGGACAGCAACGTCCACCGAGGCCCAGTCTGCCTCTGGACTTTGCACGCGATGCGCCGCTGTCTCGGTTTCCGGTGCAGTGAAGCACCACCCACCTGGAGTTGCGAACACCGGCAGGCCTTGCAGCTGCGCAACAGCTCGATCACCGCGCCGGGCTTTGAGCGCTGCCATGTCGCCACTTCTGCAACTGACTCGGTCCTTACACGTCGGGCCGACAATCGAAATGTCGCCAGCCGTTTGCTCGCAGATCAGTTGCTCCGCAGGGAGTGGCCAGCGCAACAGGTCGCGGACCGTCCTGCTGCGGCACGGCGATTCGACACCACCGAGCGCCATCGCGACAAGCGTCAGCCACGCCGTCGCTGCATGAATGCCTGAAGCCGATTTGCGGTAGACCGTCCCGAAACGAACGTCTGCTCGCGAATGATCTCCGTTGCTGCACCATTGCATGATGTGCCTGCCTTTCCTGTCGCAGTCCGGATCGGCCTGCGCTCTGGTCATCTGGTGTTTACCGTGGGCCTTTTGACCGAGGAGCGTCTGAACCCGGTCCCGCCACTCTTTCGGTTTGTGTGTGCCTGGATAACCCATGCATCCCGGTCCTCTTGATAGCAAGACTGCCATTCTACTCCGATCAGTTCCATGGGGGTGGAGCATTTGCCGTCTTGCTTGCTGACGCAACATGGTGCCGCTATTCTGGTGTTGGCAACGGCGGCGGTCCATTTGACAAGCACGCAGTCCATCGGGTGGTAAAGGTGGCCCAATGCGGTATCTCACTTTCGTGCTCACGATGCTGATCTCGTCATCTGCGTTGGCCGCCGAAGTATTGCTGGAGGCCGAAGGCTTCGCCGACCACGGGGGCTGGACGCTCGATCCGCAGTTCCTCGACGCGATGGGGTCGCCGTATCTTCTGGCACATGGCCTGGGCCAACCGGTGGCCAACGCGGTCACCGAGGTCGAGTTCCCCGCGACGGGCAGCTACCATCTTTGGGTGCGAACCAAAGACTGGTTGTCATCGCACCATCCTGGCCGATTCAAGGTGATCATTAGCGGCCGGGAAGTCCCCCTTGAGTTCGGTAATCAAGGGCAGGAGTGGATCTGGCAGGACGGAGGCGCAGTCGAGATCGGGAAGCATCGGGTGAAAGTTGAACTGCATGATCTCAGTGGTTTCGACGGACGCTGTGATGCTCTCTTCTTCACCACAGACATGGAGTTCGTTCCGCCACAAGACCCCGACGAGCAGATGGCCACATGGCGACGACGACTGCTCGGATTGCCCGAGAGTCCATCTTCTGCTGGGCAGTTCGATGTCGTGGTTATCGGCGGTGGGATCGCCGGATGCTCGGCGGCTCTCACAGCGGCACGACTGGGCCTCCAGGTAGCATTCATCCAGAACCGTCCGGTGCTCGGCGGTAACGCCAGCCCGGAGATCGGCATCACCGTGCGCGGACAAAACCGCACGGTGGTGAGCGAGGTCGCCGGTCCCGACCGTGAGAAGGTTCTTCGAACGGAGACGAAGATCCACCTTTACCTCGGCTGGCACGCTTTCCGGGCGCAGATGAAAGGAAACTCCATCGAAAGCGTTGTTGCGAAGAACACGTCCACCAACAAGGAACTGCGGTTTGCCGCACCGGTGTTCATCGACTGCACCGGCACCGGTTCGGTCGGTTTCCTCTCCGGTGCCAACTACCGTATGGGACGTGAGGCGAAGGCCGAATTCCACGAAGGGCTTGCCCCAGACAACGCCGACACGCTGCACCATGGCAACACCGTAGTCTTCGCCACTCGCCTGGCAGACCGTCCCGTTTCATTCCCCGATGTGCCTTGGGCCACCGCCGTGTCGAAGGACTACGCCGACCTGGGAGGCCAAGTCACCCACGATCACGACAACGAAGGCGGCCTCACGCACTTCTGGGAATACGGACAGCACCTTGACCCGTTCCAGGATGCCGAGGAGATTCGGGATCACCTCTTCTGTGCAATTTACGGAACATTCGCCACGGCGAAGCGGCTCAATCCCCAGACGTATGCCCATCTCGAACTGGAGCACGTGGGACATGTTCCGGCCGGTGGTGAATCTCGGCGCCTGATGGGTGATTACCTCTTGACGGAGAATGATGTCCGTTCCGGCAAGGTGTTTTCCGATGCTGTGGCTCTGTGCAGTGGCCACTTCTGCTTGCACTACCCTGGCGACCAATATGACTTCCGCCTGGGGGATTGGAAGTTTATTGCTGTGCCGCACTTCACTGTGCCGTTTCGATGCTTGTACTCAACGAATGTCGACAACCTCCTGATGGCAGGCAAGCATATCAGCGTGACTCACATCGCTGGCTCAGCGACCAAGACCATGCTCAATGGTGGTCAGACTGGCGTGGCCACTGGAGCAGCGGCGTTTCTCTGCAAGAAGCATCAGTCATTGCCTCGCGAAATCGGCCAAAACCACGTCAACGAACTACAGGAAATTCTCCAGGAACAAGGCCAGTACAAGGACTCGCTGAAGCCCGTGTCAGCCAGCGAGTAAGTGTCAGACGAAATCGTGATCTGATCCGAGTCGTAGCACCGCTTGCCGCGCATAATGACCGAGGCTGCTGGTGAGCCAGTGGACTACGCGGGCTTTCAGGTTGACCCGCATATCTTCGAGCTTGAGAATAGAACTCCCGGAGAATCGCCAAAGTGGCCAGACGTTTCTCTGCAGGTCGGGCCCACTTCCTCCACGCCCCAACCTCCGTATCGCTATGCCTCCGTATCGCTATGCCTCCGTGTCTCTGTGCCTCCGTGAGAGATCAATTCCCTTGAAGATCATAGCGCGGCGAGTGGTTCGTGACTTGGATGGACCTCACGGAGCCACGGAGTGCACGGAGAAGAGCAAGAGTGGAACAGCAGCGACACGAATTCCCACAAGCTGCGCCGCCAGCTCTGGAATTCGTGCGCCGTGGGCGTAGCGCAATACGACGTCTTCAAGACCTCGCCTCAAGCCCGCCAGCGGCGGGCCCGTCTTTCGTTCAAACCGCAGGTTCGCCGGTGTGGCCAACTGGACTTGCCGGTAGCAAAATGCTACCATTGAATCGGAGGATGGAACAATGGGTCAGCCGGTGAAGCTTTCCGATGAACTGGTCGACGATGCGCGGGCTGTCGTGCCGTTTTCGCAGCGCAGTATTGCGGGCCAGATCGAGTTCTGGGCGGGTCTCGGTAAATCGATCGAACCGCTGCTTCGAGGCGATCGCGCACTTTCACTGCGGATGGCTGGAGGCGATCGGCCGCTTTCACAACTCCTGTCAGAGGTCGGAACTGCCACAGGCCGAAAGCGGGTCGAAGCCGTTTTGAGCGATCGTCCTTACCCGCACTACAAGCCGGTACTCGGGCATCCTGAACTCGTGTGCCGCATTGAGGAAGATGGAAGCGAGACCGTCGGCCGTTTTGTCGGGCGTGATTTTGAACCGGTCGAGGTCGAGCCTTGAGTCTGCCATTTGATTTTCTCGATCAGCGTCCGATCGTGATCGCACTGGCCGGTTCGAACGGCGCGGGAAAGTCGACTTTCTATGAGAGCTTTCTGGCTGACGCGGGACTGCGGTTCGTCAATGCCGACGTCTTTTCGGCTGCGTTGGGAGTGACCGCTTACGAAGCCGCCGAGTTGGCTGCCTCAATCCGTACAGCACTTGTGGCCCAGCGGGAAAGTCTCGTGTTCGAAACGGTGCTGTCGGACCCTGTTGGCGAAAAGGTTGACGCGCTCGCCTCATACGCGGCGATTGGCTACACCGTTGTTCTCATCTTCATCCGCATCGATAGTCCCGAAGAGTCAATCAGGCGAGTGGCCATGCGCGTCAGTCAAGGCGGTCACGACGTCCCTGACGACAAACTCCGAGGGCGTTTCGAGCGGACCCGGGCCAATTTGCAGCGTGCCATGGGGTGTCTACCTCACGTCATCGTTTACAGTAACCATGACCTGGCCCACCCTTTTCAACTCGTCGAGCTTTACAGGAACGGGCAGAGGATTGACTGCAAGCGGGCTTCCTATTGAATTTCAGGTAAGGAGTGAACCGAGGGTCTGCCACGGGGGCTTGGGAATGCAGCTAATCGAGCGATCCGCAACTGCTCACAGACACAACGCAGCAGAATGCCCTTTCACGGCAATCTGGGGCGCAACTCGGATGGACCTCACAGAGCCATGGAGGTCATGGGGACGAGCAAGAGTGGTCAGGGATTTCTTGGCGGGTCTGCCCACTTCCTCCACGCACCATCCTCTGTGTCTCTGTGCCTCCGTGAGAGTTAGTCCGCTGGCTCGCCGGCCGTACTCGCTGCGTCATTCCATGTCGGGATCCTGCAACTGGCACCAGGCCTCTTCGGCTTCCGCCAGCTGACCACTGATCGCGACCACCTCGTTGTGCAGGGCGATGGCCTTGGCCGGATCCGTCTCCGTCAGCAGCTGCTGTTGCAGATCGCGCATCTGGGTATCCAGTCGGGCGATCGTACGTTCGAGATTCTGACGTTCCTTGCGCCGCGCTCTCTCCGCACTACGATTCCCTTTCGCCGTGGCGCTGTCCGCCTTGCCGATCGGTTCCGATCGCTTGGCTTTGCTCGCGGCCGCCTCGCGTTCCCCCTCTTCGATCTCTCGATTCACCGCGTAGAGATAGGCTTCGTAGTTTCCGCGGTAATTGGTCACATGCCCGTCGCGCACTTCGATCACGCAGGTGGCCACGCGCCGCATGAAGTGCCGGTCGTGGCTGGTGAACACCACCGTGCCCTGATACTGATTCAGCGCTTCGGCCAGGCCTTCGATCGTATCCACATCCAGATGGTTGCCCGGTTCGTCGAGCACGAGCACGTTGTATTGGCTGAGCAGCAGGCCGGTCAGGCAGAGCCGGGCACGTTCACCGCCGGACAACACGGAGATGCGTTTCTTGACCGCCTCACCGCCGAAGAGCATCGCACCGGCCATGTCGAGGATCTGCTGTGCTTTGGTACCAGGTGCGGCCTGCAGTTCCAGGTACTCGAGCACACTTTTCTGGTTCGGCAAACTGGTGTAGACGTGCTGCGCATAAACGCCAATCTGACAGCCGTACCCCCAGCGAACTTCTCCCGCCAGCGGCTGCAATGAATCAACGACGGTTCGCAGAAAAGTCGTCTTCCCCTGACCGTTATCTCCGACCACCACCGCGCGTGTGCCGTGGTCAATCTCCAAATCGATGCCGGCGGCCACCACACGGTCGGGATACCCGATCGACACATGGCGACAGCGCAGGGCCGGACCTTTGCGCGGCTCCACAACCGGTGCGTGGATCCGCGCTCGCGGCGCTTCACCGAACACCTCGACCGTCTCCAGTCGCTCAAGCTGCTTGCTCTTCGAACGGGCACGAGTCGCCGTGGCGGCGCGTGCCTTGTTCTTGGCAATGAACTCCTCGAGGTGCCGGCGTTTGGCCAGGACGGCCGCGTTGGTGCGTTCGTCGGTTTCACGTCGCGTTTGCTGATGCTCGAGGAAGGCATCGATCTTCCCGGGGAACATCGTCAGCTTGCCCTGTGCCAGGTCAAGCGTGTGGTCGCAGGTGGCTCCCAGGAATGCTCGATCGTGCGAAACGATCAAGCAGGCCTCTTTGAAGTCCCGCAAAAAATGTTCCAGCAGAATCTGAGTCCGCAGATCGAGGAAGTTCGTCGGCTCGTCGAGCAACAGCAGGTTCGGGTCGTGCAGCAACAGGGCCGCCAGCTTCAAACGAGTTTGCCAACCGCCCGAAAGCTGCGAGACCGGACCATGCAGCTGCGCGTCTTTCAACTCGAACTGCCCCGCCACTTCCCCGCACTTCCAGTCGGGGCGATCACTGTCCCGCATCAGGAACTCAAGTGCCGTTTCACCCGGCAGGAACGGATCATGTTGCCGCAAATAGCCAATGCGCAGGCGCGGGTGCAGGATGACTTCACCGCGATCCAATTCCTCTTCGCCGAGCAAAACGCGGAGCAAAGTTGACTTGCCCGCTCCATTGCGCCCTACGAATCCGACTTTGACGTCGTCAATCAGCGTGGCCTCGGCACCCGAGAGCAACACATCGTTTCCGTAGCTCTTGTGAGCATTGCGAATCTGAACCAGCACCGCCATATCCGTATCTCATCCCCAACTCAGAAGCACTTTGCGGGTCATGACTTAGCTCCCTGGGGAGCGAGACGCACCAGGAATGCACGCATGTCACCAGACAACCAGACGGCGCTCGGCACGATGGCTGGGCCGGCACCGTATCCGACCAGACTACTCGGCCTACGTCCCAGCGCACACCCCCGCCGAATTGAACCTGGGAAAAACGCCCAGACCTGGGTGCGTAACGACTCGAGCGGATGCGGCTTGAACAATCGCCGCCTCACTGCGCAACTGCTCCGGCGATCAACACCAGTGCGAGCAAGACCGGATACGCTGCTGAACAGGCAACGGCACGCCCGCTCTGCCTGCGTGCCGTGATGAGGAGAAAGCTCACGCCAAGGCGCAAAGTCGCGAAGGACAGATGCGAACGGTGCGGGTTCCACGCATCGCTTTGTGCCTCGGCGCCTTGGCATGAGAGTCAAAGGCGTGTGCCACGAGCGGACGCTCGCTGCAGCACGCCAGCGGGCCGTAATTCACATGGATCTCACCGAGACTCGGAGCTCACGGAGAAGAGTCCGAGTGGCCAGAGATTTCCCTGCAAGTCTCGCCCATTACCTTGGCCCCGCAAGAGGCGTGTCTCTCTTGGCTCGGGCCACAACGAGACATGCCCTGTGCCGAGCGGCTGCTCACGGTGTTCGCTTGCGTTGAGGATTCGAGGGACGCTCGCCCGCGGCCGGCTCTGTCGACGTGAAGGGTGACGGTGGCAGGTAATCGATTCCTCTCGCCCAGTAGGCGGAAGGGGCGGCGGTTCGGCACGGCCATAGTCCACAGGTCGAACTGACCCAGCGCGAGAGCGGTCACCCAAAGGGCGGCGTCTGCGCCACCGCAGGCTTCCTGTCACTTAGCACGGAGTCGAGGGCGTCGCGCAAGAACGTCGTCTTCACTTTGTCGGGAGTAAACGGTGAGTCATCGATCGCCCCCATATAGGCCACGTTCCGCTTGCTGTCGAGTACGAAGGCGGTCGGGGTGACCGGCGCGTGGTATCGCGTCGCCGTGTCTCGCGTGGGATCGCTGAGGTACGGGAAGGGAAACTTGAATTTCCTCACGCAGTTAATCATCTGCGCCAATCGATCCCCCGGGCCGGCCTGGATGGCAACAATCTGGACACCCTTCGTTCGGTAATCTTCGTCCAGCTTGATCAGTCGCTCCGCATAGGCACCGGACACTTGGCAGTCCGGGGCGAAGAAGACGAGCACGATGATTTGCGATGCCTGATAGTCCGCCAGGCTGTGCGCGGTATCGTCCGTTCCGAGCAATCCCGTGAAGACGGGCGCCTCGGTTCCTACGCGGACCTCCCCCTCGCCAAACATTGCGGGTGCAAGTCTCGCGGCCGTGCCGAGATCCGACTCGTCGGAGACGTCTGGCTTGACCTGCTGGGCAAAGGCGTTCGCCCATCCTCGGCAATAGAAGGCATCGGCACAGTTCGCATCAAGCGCGATGGCCTGCGAGAAGTCCTTCGCCGCCCCCTCGTAGTCCTCCAACTTCATTCGGGCTAAGCCGCGCTGAACGTAGGCGACCGTAGGGCATCGGCAGCCTGCATCCACGCAGCTGAAGTTCATGAACTCGCGGCCGCGGCGAACAGGCCCCTTCCTCTCCATCGCCGCGGCGGCGATGGCCTGATCGAATCGCGCAATGGCCTGCTCCAGCTTCTCATTCCATTGCTTCGCGATCTCCGCGTCGGCCCGAGACTTGTCCACCATCGCATGGCTTGCAATCGAATAAGTCACCCCCCAGTCCACATACGCACAACTGTAGTTGGGCTCCAGTTGAATGGCCTGCTGGAAGTCGCGTTCCGCCTCGTCAGACTGCAATTCATTGAACGCATAGGCCAGTCCGCGATAGCGGTAGGCCGCGGCAAAATTCGGATCCTGTTCGATCGCCTGAGTGAACGCCTTGGCGGCCTCCTCATACTCGCCCAGGTCGGCATGCGTCAGGCCCAGGCCGAGACAGATAACGGCGTCTTTGGGGTTCAGTCGACGCGCCGCCGACAGATCGGCGAGGGCCTGGACCGGCTGGCCCGTGTGGAGGTAGGCATACGCCCGATTCGCGTGTGCCTGGGCCGCGTTCGGCCCAAGGCGGTCGAGCACCGCCGTGCAATCAGCAATGGCCAGGGCATGCTCGCCCTGCTGGTTGTAGGCGAAGGCCCGATGATAGTAGGCCTCGGTATTGTTCGCATCCAGGGATTCGATGACTTCGGTGCAGTCGATCATCGCCTCGTTGTACTTGTCCTGGGCGTTGTACGCCCAGGCGCGAAGGACGTACGTCTCGGCGTCTTTGCTTCCCAGGTCGACCGCCTTGCTGCAATCGGCAACGGCCTCGGCAAAACGCTCCATTTCGCAGTAGGCCCGAGCCCGTTTCAAGTAGGCCGCAGCCAGGGCGGCGTCTCGCCCGATCGCCCGATCGAACTGTTTCACGGCCTGATCGAATTCGCCGTCGTTGAGCAAGGCGACGCCGCGACTCAAGTAGGTATTGGCGCTCTGCGGCTCGGTGCGGACCTGGAACTGCACGGAGGTGATCGTTTCTCCCAGGACCGCAACCGCCTGGGCGACGCATTCCGACTTCTCGACCTCCTCGGGCACGGTGATCTCGACGACGACCTCGGCGGCGTCCGCTTCGATGATCGCCGGCTGAAGAGCGATACCTGGCGGTAGCCCCTCGAAGCGGACCTGCACGGAGCCTTGGACGTTTCGCCGCGACACGCGGACGGGGAACCGCTGGACCTGGCCCGCCCCAAGGGAAAGCGAATCGACTTCGAGCGACAGGCTCGGCGGCAACTTGTTCAACCGGAGACTCAGTTGCCGGTTCTCCCCGGGACCGGGAAGGATCTTCTCCTCCAGCGTTTCGTACCCCTCACAACTGCCCAGGATCAGGAATTCGGTCTCGCCATTGGGAGCATCCACCGTGATCGTTCGGGTCGCCCCGCTCCCGGCGATGTGGGTATTCGCGCCCAAGACCGTCACCTTGGCCTCAGGCGGCTCGACCTGGACCTCGAACGTCGCCGGTCGGGGCTTGGGAGGCGGTGGCTCTGCCGCGGACTTCGGCGGCTCGCTCGCGACTGGTGGAGTTTCGACCGGTGGAGCAGGCTTGCTCGAAGAGGCCGAGGCGGGATGATCGCCGGAGGCAATGGATGCCTCACGCTGCTCGATCGGTTGGCTGAACCTGCCCGTGCTCGCCAAGTAGATCCCAACTCCGATCGCGAGCAGGATCGCCGCGGCCGAGATGGCCAGCCACCCTCTTCCCCACTGCGTGAGTGCCATCTTAGGACGGCGAGTATGCGGACGATTCAGAGTGGCCTGAAGGTCGGCCACCAGTTCGTCCGCGCTTTGATATCGCTGGTCTGGCTCCTTCTGCAACCCCTTGATCAGGATGCGGCACAGTTCCTCCGGCAAGCTGCGAACGCACTTCCGTGGATCGGGCGGCGGCACCTGGCAATGCTGATAGCCCAAGGAGGCCAGCGAGGAGGCTTCGAACGGGAGGCGGCCGGTGAGGAGGTGATAGAGGCTGCACACAAGCGAGTAGAGATCGGTGCGGGCGTCGGCCTCCTGGCCCATCCATTGCTCAGGCGCCATGTACGCCGGTGTACCCATGCGAACCCCGCGCTGCGTCAGCTGCGTGTTACTCAACTGGGCCCTGGCGAGGCCGAAGTCGACGACCTTCACGTCACCCTTGGCGGTACACATCAGGTTGGCTGGCTTCACGTCCCGATGGACCAGTCCGTGTTTATGGGCGGCCCCGAGCCCTTCGGCCGCTTGAGCAATCGCTCGCGCCGCCTTCCGCCACTCCACCGGTTGCCCATGGCCGATGAGTTCTTCCAGCGAGCCGCCATCCACGTACTGCATCGCGATGTACGGTCGCTGGCCGTCAACCCCGGCCGGGAAGATCGTGACCGTGCGCGGATGATCGAGCTTCGCTGCCAGGCGGGCCTCGCGGAGAAAGCGTTTCAGTCGTTTGGGATCGTCAGCCAGGGCGGCGGGGAGGAGTTTGACCGCCACGAGGCGATCCAGACTCGGGTCGTGGGCCAGCCAGACCTCTCCCATCGCGCCCGATCCCAGTTTCCGCTGGAGGAGGTATGGGCCGATCGTGTCCGGCACAGGCTCCCCGACCGGTAAGCTCATCGCGGCCATAACCGGCGGACTGCTCGGCGCGGAACTGGAATGGGTCTCGTCAACGCTGTCGGAGAGGGTAAAGGTATGATGGCAATATTGGCACTCGACCTGTGCGCTGAGAGTGCCGCCTGGCAGCGGCGCGACACGGTGGCAGCGTGGGCACTCAATCGCCTCGGCCATGGCGCAACAACTCCGTCAACCGGTCCAGGTCCAGGGTGCGGCCCGTTCGTCGAACGCTCCGCCGCAGTAGCCACGTTAGTCTAACGTACCCTACGTTTGCGACAAGTGCCAGTTGACTCCGTCGGTAGTGCAACGGAGGTGTTCAGTCAATCCCACAAACGCCGTCGGCCTGTGGGATGGAAGCGAATCGCAGAGCCTTACTCCCCACACGGATGAAAAAACCGGTACAATTCAGCCATCACTGACTATTTCACGCGGCGATTGATCGTTCGCCAAGTGTGCTCCTTGCCATCCACCAAGTAGGATGCGTTCCATTCCCGGTTGCCGTGCAGTCTGCTCTGACCAGCGACGGCATCTGCCAGGCACGTGGCGGTGCCGCATCGCCGAGCTAATCGCACCGGAACAACTCGATGCTGGAACCCCCTCGAGCCGCCAGCATTCTACCGTCCAACGAAAAGCGCAGGGCCAATACGCGGTTGCACGCTAATCTGCACTTCTGTTCCCATGTCCGCACATCCCAGAACCGGAGCGTGTGATCGCCCTCGGCGACGACCAGCGTCTTGCTATCCGGAGCGAAGGCCAGGGTGTGTGTCCACAAGGGGTGCGAGATCGACCGCTTCGGCATCTGTGCCTCAGACGACATCACGTCCCACACATGAACCGTTCCGCCCCAATCTGCGGAAGCGAGCAGTGCGCCGTCTGAGGAGAATTCGATATCGAGCACCGCCTTCATAGGCCCCCGAAGTTGTTGATCCTTTTCGGTTGCCAGATCTAAGAGCTGAATGCCCGTTGCGCCGTCTGACCATGCCACCCGACGTCCGTCAGGAGAAAACGCGACTAAGCCGACATTGCCGCCGTTCGCCTTGGATTGGGCGGCAAAGTCCTTCTGACATAGCTTCTGACCAGTGTGTGTATCCCACGCTTTCATGCACTGGTCCACACCATAGCTGATGAACCTGTCTCCTGCGTGGTCGAACAGCACCTGCCGAACCGCTCCCTCGTGCTGCTCGGGCAGCAGGACAAACTTATCCACGGTGTTGGGATCGTAGAGTTTGACACAGCCATCCCCGTCACCAATGGCCAGACGGCCGCTGGCAGAACAGGCAATCGCCGACGCGTTCTGAGTTTCCGCAAGCTCCTCTTGTCGTCCACCCACGCGATCCACCTTGACCACGGCCCTGGGGTTACGTTTCAAGAGGTACATGTACCGACTGTCTTGAGCAAAGACCGCATTCGCAATCGAGGTTGAGAACGTATTGAGGTGCTCTTGCGACTGAAGGTTCCACACCGCGAGCGTGCCGTCAAAGCCGACAGAGGCGACGGTCTGGTCGTTCAGAAACGTGGCGGCTGTTGTGCTGCTGGAGTGGGCCTTTTTTGTCTCCAGCAGTTGCCCCGTCATGACATCCCATAGTCTTACCGACTTATCCCGGCTGGCGGACAGCAGCAGGGAATCGCTTGACGAGAATTCGAGTGTCCGCAGTTCATCCGTATGCCCCAATAGCGTGCGGCGGCACTTCCCTTCTTCGATGTCCCACAGAACGATATCGTGTTGACCTCCAATCGCCAACAGATGGCCGTCGTGCGAGAATCGTACAGCCCACACGGTTGGCTGTTGGACGTGAATCTCTTTCTCCAGCTCGATGCGAGTGTTAGCCCATCGCCATATCCGAACCTTGCCGTTTCGACTGCACGAGGCAAGCCGCGGTGGATTCGCGTGGAAGTCTAAGGAGTCGACGATAGTGTCATGTGCACTGTCGTCTCGGAAATCAAGCTTCCCGGTGTTCGTATTAAATACGATGATCGCACCTGTCTCACTGGCGGAGATGAGATGACGGCCGTCAGGCGAGAACGCCACGGCATGTACCGCCGACTCATGTCCCTTCAGTTCGTGCACCACTCGAAGCGACGGCCACTCCCGTATCTCAGTCACTTGGGGATTCTCTGCGGGCATGACGAACGTACTTCCGTCTGGTGAGAACTTCACATACGAGAGGAACCAGACGCGATCAGCCCGCCTGAGGGAGTCTCTGACCTTTCCGGCGCGGTGATCAACGATCTGCACCGAATTGTCCAGCAAGCTCACGATCATGTTGCCATCGAGCGGAGACACGGCGAGTGCGTGTGCACAATAGGACAACGGCACTCGCCTCAACACGTCGGCACTCGCCTCGCAAAGTCGGCGCAAGATATGCCACTCCACGCCGCGCAAGTCGGTCTCGTCACCAACCGGCTTCAGACCTTCCAAGAGCGTGAGGGCGAGATTGACATCGTTTTCTTCCCATGCTTGTTGAGCTCGATTCATGTCGGAAACGTACTGTTGGCGCCGTCGCTCTTCAACCTCCGCTCTCGCCAAGTCTCGTTGCTTCTCCATGTCACGGCGTGCCACCACCGCCGCCTGTCGTAAGTTGCTTTCTCGAATAATCGCCCACCCCATGCCAATGAGGCCTAACAACAAAGCGGCAGCCACAAGTGAAGAAGTCCCGAACAAGACCTTGTTCCTGCGGGCGAACTTTCGGAATTGGTAGACCGCCGAGGGGGGGCGAGCATGCACCGGTTCGTGATTCAGGTAATGCAGGATGTCATCAACAAATTCACTGGCCGTCGCGTAGCGGCGAGTGCGATCCTTCTCCAGTGCCTTCATAACGATCCAGTCCAGGTCGCCGCGAACCATCGTACTGAGTCTCTTGGGCTCAATCCGGCGATTTGCCGCGATTGAGGGGAGTGATTCACTACTACTCAGGCGCAAGCTCGGCCGTAGAGGCTCCTCCTCGCGAATGATCCGCAACAGTTCGTCGAAGGCAGCGGAGCGAAGACGAACGCGATCGAAAGGAGTCTCGCCCGTGAGCAGCTCATACAGCAATACGCCCAGCGAGTAGATGTCGGAGCGAGTATCGATGTCGAGCTGATTGAGCTTTGCTTGCTCCGGGCTCATGTACTCCACCGTACCGACTATCTGGCCATGATGTGTGAACAGCGTCCGCTTGGTCAGCCGATGCTCAACCGCTTTGGCCACACCGAAGTCAATTACTTTCGGCACCGGCAAGTCGTCGTACTCGGCTACCATGACGTTTGACGGCTTGATGTCACGGTGGATGACCCCCTTTTGATGGGCATGCTGAACGGCGCGGCAAACCGGCGCGAACAACTCTAATCGCTCCCTCGGCGCAAGGTGATGTTCATCGCAATACTCGGTAATCGGTCTCCCACGGACCAACTCCATCACGAAATACGGGCGTCCCGTTTCGGTGGTCCCTGCGTCGAGGATCTTGGCGATGTTGGGGTGATCCATCATGGCCAGCGCCTGACGTTCCGCTTCAAACCTCGCGATCACCTGGCGGGTGTCCATTCCCGGCTTGACGATCTTCAGCGCCACCCGTCGCTCGACCGGCTCGGTCTGCTCGGCCATATAGACCACGCCCATGCCACCTTCGCCAATCTGCTGAAGCAGCCTGTAGGGGCCGATCCGGGTGCCCGGCCTCTCTGTCAGCGGCTGAGTCTCCGTTGCTGCGGGTTGATCTGCCATAGCGGGTTTCTCCAAGAAGCTGCCGGGTTCCACATGAGCGCGTAAGAGGGCTTTGACACGAACCAACAAGTCCTTGTCGCCGGCACTTGCTTCCAACAGGCGATCTTCCCACTCCTCGGGTGGTACATTGCTGATGAGTTCGACGAAGATCTCTTTGGCTTTGTGGGATGAGCTGTCCATGTCGCACTCCAATAGACAATGCGACGTTTCCGGTGGATTCGTCCGGAAAAATCGAGATCTCCCGCATTTCGATCGGGTCAATCCTGGTCCTCGACCTCGCACCGTAACCAGGCGCGGGCGTAAGCCCATTGTTCGTAAGCTGTTGTGCGTGACAATCCGAGCACTTCGGCAGCTTCCGAAATCGAGAGACCGGCAAAATAACGCAGCTTGACCAGTTCTGCGGCGTGAGGATCCTCGCGGGCGAGCTTGCTTAACGCTTCATCGATCGCCAGCACGCGATCGTCGCTCATCGTGACGGCGATGTCTGCGTCATACAGTTCAAGCCGTTGCAAGCCACCACCGTGTTTCTCCCGAGCTTTGCGTCGCGCACCTTCCACCAGTATCCGCCTCATCGCCTCCGCAGCCGCCGCGAAAAAATGGCCCCGACTATCCCACTGCCGCGCCTGGTCCACATCCACGAGGCGCAGATAAGCCTCGTGCACCAGTGCCGTCGCCTGGAGTGTCTGGCCCGGCTTCTCATTGGCCAGTTTGGCCGCGGCCAGTTTGCGCAACTCGTCATAAACCAGCGGCAGTAGTTGCTCGGCGGCCGAGGGATCGCCGGATTCGATGTCCGATAGGATGCGGGTTACGTTGCACATGGCCCCATTCTCCGCTGACGTGCAGTCCAATGCAATCGAGATCCCGCACTGCGACGGCACGGTGACCGATTGGCTCCGCGATGACAATCTGCAGGACGTCCGCGCTCCACAGTAGCTGAATGACGCGCCGGCCGATGAGCGAGCAGCCTGGGATGCGCACTGGAGGTTGATCGAACGGTTGGCCCGGGAGCAGAAGCACCCCTGAAGCCAGACGACTGAATTGGAGAATGTGGCCCCGAGGCTAAACGCGGGAGCGATGGCGATCTCGGTGACGCGCCGATCGATGGTGGCCGTTTGGCTCGATCGCCGGGTTTTGTTGGGCTTAGCGTCCTGGGGTTGCGATCGCCTGTCGGCGAGTTTCGCCCCAGGCTACGGTAAAGGCCGGCCTTCAGCAGGCGAGAAAGACGCCTCGTGGCGGACGCCGCCAACTGTTGAATTTCGCTTGAGTCGCGTCGTGCATGCGTTTTGGCAGTTGCGGAACTCGCGGCGTTCGTCTTGACGGGCAGCGAGACATACACCACCAATAGTGGGTACGCAGTAGGCTGCAGCAGCGAGCCCCACGAATGGCGATGAGTTTCTATTAGTGAGAAAATAGTGTGGTGTCTTTCGCCTTCAATTGCTGACAACGTTCTATATAATAGAAGAACAAGGTATCCAAGGAGCCCAAAATGAGCCTGAGGGAACGCCTCAAATACGCACGAATGGCCATGGGCCTGACGCTCGCAGAGGTGGGTGCCCGCACGGGCATTGGAGCGTCATCGCTTTCCGACTTCGAAAACGGGAAGCGGGAGCCGCGACTCCCCCAACTCAAGGAACTGGCCGAAATCTATCGTCGCTCGACCGTCTTCTTTCTCGAAGAAGGGCCACTGCCGGTTGAGACCGTACTTTGGCGGAAGAAGCCGACCTCCCCGCAAGCGGAAGAGGTTCAGGCCCAACTGCTGCAACTTGCTGAGCAGTATCACAACCTGGAGCGATGGTGTGAGGAGTTCGAGGAACTCGATCTTCCATTGGCCACGGGTCGCTCCGATCAATTCGGGTACCCACAGGCGGAACGGCTCGCCCACGATTTCCGAGCCAAGTACGGACTTGGTGAGCGGCCAGGGCAATCGCTCCTACGCGTGCTGGAGGAAGTTTGCAAAGTCAAAGTCTTCCACCTGGAGTTCGAACCCGGTGGTAGTGCGGCCTGCACTTACAGTGAGCGATACGGTGCAGCTATTCTGTTGAACTCGAAGAACGTGCCGTGGCGACGGAACTTCGATCTAGCTCACGAATTGCTCCACCTTCTGACTTGGCGGGTCTTTCGGCAATCTGACCAATCCAATTATTCAGAGGCTTCCGAACACGAAGAGAAACTGGCAACCTGTTTCGCTCGCAACCTGCTTATGCCCCAGGAGCCGTTGAGGATCTCAATTGACGCGCAACGCGGGGACAGGTCGAAGCTGACATTCACAGACCTGTTTGAGGTTGCTCGACAATTTGACGTGTCCGTGGAAGCACTCTTGTGGCAAATTGCGTTTGTGTACAAGGTGCCCCAGGAAGTGGCTGAGAAGAACGTCGAGAATCTTCGTACCCAAATCAATTTCTGGGACGACCGCCAACGAGACAATCCCCCACCTCGTCCCCTGCGCTTCATAGCATTGGCAAATGAAGCTCTGAAGAAAGGACTCATATCCGCGGGTCGTTACGCCGAGTATGTCGGCATTACGCGGCGGGAAGCCATGCGGCATGTCGAGCAGGAAGCCCTGGAAGATGCCGAAGTTGAAGTTGCTCATCCTTGATGCTGGCGTTGTCATTCGCCTCCACGAACTGGGCATTTGGGGCCAGGTTGTCGGTTACTGCGAGATCTATTTGTCTCGCATCGTGGCCGAGAAGGAAGTGCGATACCAACAAGGCGACGAATACGACGAAGATATCGATCTGTTTCCCGACATCAGCAGTGGCAGAGTCCAGGTCTTCGATGTGACCGTGAGTGATCTTCGCGAATTCCTCAATCAGTTTGATCCGCTTTACCTCGGCGATCTGGACGACGGCGAGGCCGAATCGCTGGCATTCATGATGATGCAGGCCGAGGAATTCCTCATCGCTTCTGGCGATGCCATTGTCTACCGCGTTCTCGGCAACATGAACGCGGCGAATCAGGGGATTTCGCTGGAAGAGCTCTTGCAGAAGATCGGCATGCAACGTGGGCTGGAATGGCCGTACTCGAGAGCCTTCCGCGAAAAGTACACCAAAGTCGGCGAGATCGACATGGTTCAGGGGCGGGGATATCGGAGGCTCTAGCGGCCTGCTTTCAGCAGGCGGGAAAGAGGCCTGGCGGCGCGCGGCTGTGTTGGTTCCCGCTCACCCCCATGCCCCTCCCGGACGGGGTCGCAACTCGGCTAAATGCCCATCGGCGACCGGGAAACGCAATGGCAGCCCCCCTTCTACTGACCAGGTCGTTGCGGCTTCCCGACCAGAGAATCTTCACGGGATGGCGATGACGCGGAAGGATTATCAACTCGCTGACTGGTTTTGCCGAAATAACATGAACGGCTTGAGTCGTCCGCTCGCTGCGCATAATCCGAGCCCTTGGTTCCGACGCTCGAATCGCCCACGGCGATTCCACACAATTGCAGGATGAACGTGAAATGAACATTCGATTGTCTTCCTTGGCTATGAGTGCGTTGGTTGTCGCCGCGATAGGACTGATACCCGCCCACAGTTGGGGCGTCTTTTTTCCGCTTGGTCCGTCGAACAACGATTGGGGTCTGAAGTACGAGCTGCAGGTGAACCCCGCGAACGATAATGTGCTGAACGTAACATTCAAGCTTGCTGACGGAGGGAGACTTGCGCCCGTCTACTCGGTCACCGTCGTGGCGTTCAGTGAGCTGCGCAGTGATGGCGGCCGA
Source organism: Pirellulaceae bacterium (assembly GCA_041752115.1). Classification (GTDB taxonomy): domain Bacteria; phylum Planctomycetota; class Planctomycetia; order Pirellulales; family Pirellulaceae; genus JAJRVM01. The sequence goes on from JBGSHS010000253.1 coordinate 63,897, forward strand.
TCGTATCGGGTAAAGACACCCATCGAACTGAAAAAGACGAAGGACGGTCAGCTCGCCGGGCAAGTGCAGATCCCTAAGGAATTCGCAGACATCGCCAAGATTCGGATCCTCACCCAAACGCTGGACGGCCGACCGCAAACGGCCGGCGCCAGGTACTACGACATTCCGCTGAAGAACTTCCTGAGCACGACCCCAGTGCCGGCTTCATCACCGACGCCCTCGTCCGCTGCGGCGCGGTCGACATCGAAAGTCGTGAAGTAAGGCCGGGTAAATCGGCAAGACCGGCGGTGTGCGGGAAGAATCACTTCGGTGTTTCACTCGGAGCCACGCTCGTGCAGTGCGTGGCGAGTAACCAGCAGGCCGTCAAGCGATCGTTCACTCCGCGAGCGCCGTCAGGCCGACCAGCCCCAACACACCTTCGCTGCACGTAGCCCGCAGCTCGATCGACTTCAGCTCGGCGGTTTCGTCGCAATCGAGTTCCAGCGAGTCGGCGTGCGGCGACAGCATACCGGGGTGCACAAAGCCCGATGGGCCAAGCGATCCCAATGGGACCGGTGTCCCCTGGCGGCTGAAATGCTGGAAGTAACAGTCCAAGTTGAACGGCGGCACCAGCGAATGCACCGTCTGCCGACCATCCGCGTAATGCAGCACGACTTCACCATTGGGAATGTAGTTCTTCATGGGATGAACGTAGCCCTGCAGCAACAGCCACACGCGCTGGCACCGCATGCCAACGCCGATTTCCGCGCCGCCCGGGAGCGGATACGGTGGCCAGCTCGACAGAGCGACTCGATCTTTCGGAATCGGAACGATTCCGGGGCGTGGGCGACCTGCCGTCAGGAACATGACGCCGTTGGAGGTCTCCACGACGCGCTGCATCGGTGCTAACTTCAGTGCGGGATTGCCCCACCAGCCGGCGATCGGCTGCGCCGGAGCGCTCGTCCGGACGCCGGGAAAATCCATTCCTCCCTTGTCGTCGTACACAAACGGCAAACTGGTCATTTCTTCCGCCGTCATATTGCACGCGGCAGCCAGATCAAACAGCACCAGTCGACTCCGCTCCTCAGGCTTCACACCCTGGCCTCGCTCAGCCGCAGTCGGTGGTTGCTGCTCGGCCAGTATCGTGGACGGGTGCTCCGGCGGTGCGACAGGTGGAACGGGAGGGCCAAGTGCGATCGTAACGATCGATTCGCTCTCCTTGGGCGTCCGCACTTCGGCACCAGTGAGATTGGCACGGACGATCTTCACCAATGGACGTGTTGTGCGTATGCGAAAGACCGCCTGGTCTGCCTCGCGCCGGTACTCGTACGACAAGTCGGGTGTGCGAATACTGGCTTCACGCCAGGCGGTCGGAAAGGCCGGGCAGATCTCCAAGGTGTCCTCATGCAATGCCGGAGTGATTCCAAACAGCCCGCGCACCGCCATATGCACGTGAGGGTCGACGGAATCGACGTCCTCACGATCGCCGCCCCCCGCGCCGGCGTTGGAAATGCCCATATTGATGCCCGGAAAATCGCTCTGGAATGACGAACGGATCACGGTCTCCACATACGGCCACCAGTGATCCGTGTCTCCCGAGCGCATGCCGGCCATAGCGGCCAAGAGGGTATCGCCAGTGGGCACCCACTGGGTGCTCCAGCGGATCGGAAACCAGTCGCTGCAGGCCAACAACTGCACGCCAGGGTTTGGTTCAAAGCCGTAGTGAGAACTGAGCCAGCGCATCGCACGACGCCCCTGGTCAGGCGTCAATAGACCTGCGTTGATCGCGAGATATTCTTCCCAGGTCTGCGGATGTCCCCGCCAGATTCCCTCCGCTCCGATCGAGCCCAGACGCCCGGCATCTTCGCGCCACAGCTCGGCAAAAATCGCTGCTTGGCAGCGATCCGCCCGCCTCCGATAATCCTCCTGGGCCCCCTTTTCTCCAATGGCCGCGGCCAGGCGTGCGGCGCGGTCGAGCATCGCCCATGACATGGCACTCGCAGCGGCAGCCTTGGGGCCCTTGCCGTTGGAATCACCGTTCCAATACTCATACCAATCCTGAAACAGGCCGTCACCGTCGGGGTCTTTCACGCTGCATTGCCAGGCTACCGCCTTCTGCACGTTGGGCCAGAGGTCGCGGACAAACTGACGATCGCCCGTCCACGCGTAGTGCCACCACACATGGTCGACCCAGTAGGGCGTGTTGTTCTCAGCATCAAATGGCATCAGCGAAGGCGAGATCCACCGAATGAACCCGTCATCCGACTGCATGGCCGCGTAAAGGCGAAGACAATCGTCCAGAGCCTCATGATCGCCTCCCCACTCCTTGCCATACCAGCCAGTGGAGATGTGCGAGTACATAATCCAATATTGACCGCCAAGCACCAATCCGGGACCCTGGCGATGGTAATCCGTCGTGCACCGACTCCAGTTGATCAGTGCGTCGAGATAGCGATCTGGCGTGTGGATCTGGAATGCATCGCGACGCTGGTCCCACCACGATCGCGTCCGTTGCAGTTCGTCTGCCGGGTGAGCAACGAGCGTCCGGAAATGTGGTTCCGGGTCGGTAGCCGGTTTGATGTAGCAGTCGAACCAGCGGTTCTTGAGTCGGTCACGTTGAGCTGACCAGCTGACGTCGTGCGTGTCGAGTCGCGCGAAGATCTTCTGAGCGTATTGCTTGTCGTAATCGGTCACACCCCAGACCACGCAGACATAGTAGTCGGTTTGCGGATCGGCGGCGGTGTACGCGACTTGCTCGCCAAAGGGAGCCTGCACCGAACCAACCAACCCCGGTCGGTCGCAACCGACTGCGACCAGGCCGCCAGGCAGATTCGGCTCCGTGATGCGAGCGTAGGAGTCCGTCAACTCGACACGATTGGCATTCGCCTCCGACGGCTGCCACCACACTCCGCCATACTGCCAGTGAAGTGGTATTGGACGATCGAACTGAACGTGGCAGACCATTCCATGAAAGTCCCTGGTCGGAGCGACGGTGATCTTTCCCGACCAGCGGTTCTCGGCTTCGCGCACTTCGTACTGCGTGTAACCCGGGCGAAACGTAGCGGTCACGCCGGGACAGTCGTCCAGCCACTGGAGTTTTCCATCCGTTTGCGGTACGGCCAGACGCAGGGTTCCCAGGCACGGGTAGCTGGACCCCGACTGAATATCCGGACGCGGCCACAGCGGAAAGATACGGTCGGCACCGTAGCTCCCGTTGCCGGTGGTGGTATCGAGACGAAAAACCGGCACATCGCCTGTCCAGACCCGGTTCTGACCGTGGACAATGGGGCGATTCAGCTGGCGTTTGCTTCCCGTGATGCGAAAGCCGCCGTCCGCAACCGGTTCGTATTGCGGCTGGATTGCCCCCAGTCCGTCGCCCGGCGCCATGAAGGGTGATCGTCCGAGCAATACACTTTGCTCTAATTCCGGCATCTCGAGCGGCGTGAGCGGCGCGGGCGTCATGGTGACCGTCGGTGTGACAACCTGGAGTCCTTCAAGCTTGACGCGGTCCAGTCGGTCATCGTTGGTCTGTTGAGCCTGGCGCGCGGCGACATACTCGGCCAGGGGACGCGGGCGCGAGAGCAGCGTGAGCGCAAACGACTCGCACTGGACGCGTTCGCCCTCGAGGGAGCGCTCGGACACGCGCAAATCACCCGCGGCATAATCGCCCGGCGATGCTCCTGCCTGCAAGACAACTGCCGTCCAGCGACTGGCAGCCTGCATGTGACCTGTCAGTTGCGCCGGTTTCTCTCCACGCAACAAGGGCACCCCCAACAGCCGCACGTAGCGACAGGCCGTTGGAGGTCGGACCAGCAGGCCGCGGTTCGCATTGCATCGGGCCAGGTAGCGCAGCAGGTTGGAGAACAGTCGTTCCAGGTTCGGACGATAGGGATCGGACTTGGTGGTGAAGTCCGGCAGCCGCCAACCGACGAAGATCACGCGGCCGGCGCCCACGGGGTATTCGACCAAGGGGCGCTCTCCAACTCCGGCAGTCCCTTCCGCCAGAAGATCGCCGTGCGGACCCGCGGTATCGTAGAAATCGGCCAGTGCATTGCCGCCCAGCGTCGTGAGTAGTATCGGCTTCGTCGTGTCGAGCCCCGCGAATGCCGGATGCTCGCGATACGGTTCGACCACACGAATTCCAGTGAGATAGGGAGCGGTGGTCGGGCCAAGCACTCGCACGGCCGTCGACTCGATGCTCAGGTCGTTGACCAGTCGCCCGGCAGCTCCGGATACAAGCAGGACGCCCCCCAGTTCGACGTACTCGTAGAGATCGCCAGCCGCCTGCTCCGACAGAAGCACCGCAGCCGCCTCGTCAGCTTGATGGAACCAGAGCACGTCGAACTCCTCTGGCGCTGTCCAGTTTCCTTCGGCGTCGTGCCATCCTCCCTCCTGCATTGGGCGCAGCCGTACAACGTCACCCTGCGTCGTGGCAAATGCGAGTGCATCCGCATTCTGGCGCCCCGGAGGACCCGGTAGCGAGGTATCGACAAAGCCGATGCGCAGCGGGCGCTCGCTGCAATCCCCTCTCATCGGCAAGAAACCAGCCAGTACCGCCGTAGTTCCCGCCATCATCGCGAGAAAACGAACGACGAGCCTCGCCCGCGTCACTTTGGCTACGTGCTGAGCAACGGTGTGCATGCTATCTCTCCGACGGACTGATGCCATGGCCTCAGTCTATCGCGACCGCACCATGACCGCTACCAAGGCGATTCCTGGGCCAGCTTGGCGGCGGCCAGCTTGCGCAGCTCGTCGTAGACCAGCGGCAGCAGCTGCTCGGCCGCGGATGGATCGCCAGATTCGATCTGCGAGAGGATGCGGGTGACGTCGGACATGGCATGGCACCAGTCTGCATTCACGATTCTTCCACGACCTTTGTCAGCGGCTTGACCATTTCGTCCTTGATCCGCCTGCAGAACTCCTTTCGGAAGCTGGGGATCTTCAGCAGCAGAGAGAGAACCCCCTCGCCGAGCCTTGTCTTCAGGTTGCGGGTGGGGAAATCATACAGGCCATGCGACCGATAGTACCGGTGGTCCGCCCGGAACACCAGCCTCAAACTCGACCAGATCTCGTCTCGAAAGAGTTTGTGCCCCCCAACCGCCAGGAAATTCGGCGGCTGAACGTAGTTCGCAAGTGCACAGTCGACGAGTCGCCGGGCGACCAGGTCGAGTTGATTGTCGAGTTCGCGCGAGTCGCTGCAGTCACGGAAACACACCTCGGAGCAACTTCGCCGCGGCGACCCGTTGAATGCCTTCGATCAGTGCGGCGGTGCGCATGTCGAGCTTGTCGCGCTGGCTGCGCAGCAGGGTCCGATGGAAAGCGCCCACCAGAGTCTTGTGGAGTCGGTCATTAATCTCCTCGAGCGACCAGTTGAAGTTCTGCGTATCCTGGACCCACTCGAAGTAGGACACCGTTACTCCACCCGCGTTGCCCAGGATGTCCGGCAGGACAAACACTTCCTTCTCTCGTAGGATCCTGTCGGCTTCCAAAGTCGTAGGGCCGTTGGCCCCTTCGGCCAGGATTCTGCATTGTACTTTGCCGGCGTTCTCCGAAGTGACCTGGTTCTGCAGGGCGCACAAGGCGAGGATGTCGCACTTGAGCTCCAGCAACTCGGTGTTGGTGATATGGTCCGCTCCGGAGAATCCTTGTAACAGCCGGTGCTGCTCCACATGGTCGCGCAGCGCATTGACGTCCAGTCCGTCAGGGTTGTAGAGACCAGTGGAAACATCGCTGACACCGACGATCTTCACTCCCTGCTCGGCGAGGAAGCGAACGGCATTGCTGCCGACGTTGCCAAATCCCTGGATGACTGCGGTCGATTTCTTCAGGTCCATACCAAGGTACTTGGCCGCCTCGCACGCCAGGTAGGTCAATCCCCGCCCCGTCGCTTCGTTGCGCCCATGGGATCCGCCGAGGACGACAGGCTTTCCGGTGACGACTTCCGGCACCGCGTAGCCAACCTGTTGGCTGTAGGTATCCATGATCCAGGCCATGACCTGCTCATTCGTGCCCATGTCGGGCGCGGGGATATCGCGGTCAGGGCCGATCATCTCGATAATCTCCATGATGTAGCGGCGAGTCAGGCGCTGCAGTTCCGATCGGGAGAGTTTCGTGGGATCGATGCGCACTCCCCCTTTCGCGCCGCCGAACGGCAACTCCATCAGCGCGCACTTCCACGTCATCCACATGGCCAGAGCAGACACTTCGCCCAGGTTCACCTCCGGATGGTACCGGATGCCTCCTTTCGTCGGCCCCATCGTAAGCGTGTGTTGCACGCGGTAACCGAACACTGTCTCGACCTGGGAATACTCATCGCGGCGGCACGGGAAACTGATCGTCAACGAGCGTTGCGGAAAGAGCAGCCGGTCGCGGATGTTCTCGTCGAGCTCCATGATCTGGGCAGCATTGAGAAACTGCTGCTGGGCCAGCCGAAACATCGGCGTGTCCCACTCTGTCTTGTCGGTCAGGTCCTGATCAAACGGCTGAAAGATGGCATTCATGGGAACTCCTTTGCATAGCAGCCATGTGTCTGCACCGTGCGCAACCTCCGTCGATCGATGAGGCAGCAGCCATCGTACCATGACTCGCCACCACGCGTCTCGGCACCAGCGTTCGATTCCTGGCCGAATCATGTTCGGCTGTTCGGCGTCTCTTGGTCGGAGGGGAGACAGCGCGGCGAGTGAGATAATCTGCGTGCGTGAGTCGGTGTACCGCCATGCATTAACCCGCCACACGCAGTATACGGTGCGCGTTATCGATGATGAGCAACGTCAGGTCCGCATCACGGGTGACAACCGACGAACTCGCTGGTTTCCAACGTGCTGCTTTGACCGGAGTGATCGCTCGGTACCGACTCTGGCCACCTTTCATCTTGATGATCCCATCCGACCGCATGAGGACCTGCCCATTGACGTTACCGTGAAATAATCCAACGGAGATGGTGCATCTTCGCTACACCTTCGGCACTGGCGAACTGCGGAGACTGGATCGAAGGAACACAGGTCCCCTTTCACTATGGCAACCGACACATCATCATTGCCCGAGAGTTGTCGGAGGAGTTTGTGGAACGCATGTCGCGCCACATCGACAGTCAGGGTGAGCTGGCGGAATGTACGCTTCCGCTTGGACCCGCTGATGATGAGCAGAAGAAAGGCATCTTGGACCTCACAACAGGCAACTGACCAGCAGCGGGCAGTCTTTGCGGCACTCGCCAAGTATCGCGAGCACACCTGCCATGTAGTCCGTCGACGATCGCAACAGCTCCTTGGCTTGCTCGGAAAGCTGAATCAAATGCCACGCTTCTTCGATGAGCGACATCCTGACGTGCTCGTCTCGCACACCGGGGTCGTCGCGCTCACCGAGGAACCGAAGAGCCGTTTCCCGGAACCCAGATCTGCCGCCGTGCCCACAACAAGGCCTCATAATGTCAAGAACATCTGCATCATGGACAATCCTCATCTCCACACCGTACGCACCTCGATACTCTTTAGGTATCATCTGTGAAATGGCTCGAGCGGCTTCGCCGAACCCCTTTATCTCGAGGTATTGCTCGCAGCAACGGGCGCTGTCCGCCTCCCAAAGATCGGGCCCGTTTCTCTCTCTCCCCGCGTCGTGAAACGCCACCGCATATCGTACCCATTCATGGCGAGGGGTGAGCCTCGTGTGCTGATAGTAGTATCGACACATGAACTCCGCAAACAGCAGACACCTGCAGACATGCATGCGTCCATGAATCGACCGACCGTCGAATGACCACTCATGCTTCTCGTACAACGGCAGGATGTTAGTGCGAAGCTCGACCAGAAACTCATCCCAATTCGCGGCAGGATCCATGTCCATATGTGTGGTTCTCACAAACTCACTACTTGACCATTGGCGATCGATCTGGATGTTGTTGACACCGTTCGAATGGCCGTTGAAGCGATATGGTCAGTCTAGCTACAGGGAAGAAATCGGGAATTCTGAGTCAAGTACTAGCGACCAACGGAAGCCCACCAATGGATCGCGTTCTCCCTTTTCGGCTGGCGACCCTGCCGCCTTAGGACCAACGTAACACCCACCGGTGCGCACGCTGTGCCCGCCTATCACTTCTGGCGATATTCTAGTCGGAGCGAGCTCGGACTTACAGCCGCGTAGCCCCAGGTCCGTACGATGTGCAACCGGATTCGGCGGCCGAGCGCGCTGACGAAGCTCCCGACCAGCTGTCAGGTCGGTTCGTTCGGGATCGGCAAGAGATCCCGTGGTAACTCCGCAGATCAAGCAAAGGAAGCTGCCACCACCGCCACGATTTGGCGGGCTGATGTAATGGTCTTCCAGTTATCGCCCCTATCAACTTTTTCACCCGATCCTCGTACAATAAACTCAGCCGGTTCGAGTTGCGGTCATCTGGAAGTCGGAGAGGTGAGATGATGAAGAGTACGTGGAGATTCTCGACAATCGCAGCATGCTCGTTGCTGCTTACCTCCTGTTTCGACTCGAAAGTTCCACTGTCCGATCCACAGAAATCCCAGCCGGACGATAGACTAGTGGGAGTGTGGCGATTCCGGGGCGGAGAAGGCGATTGGAACTATTACCATTTCGGTCGTGCTGGTGATGAACTCCCGGCATCAGTCCTACAGGTCGTTTATGTCCAGCACTCACAGGATGGCAACATCCGATCAGGTGAACTGCTGGCCTTTCCCACGACTCTCGACGGCAAGACTTATCTCAACGTCGCCGAAACGTCCCCTGAGCAACTCCAACGGTTGCTGGAGAAAGGCTGGACAGACCAGGTGCTCCATGAGTTTCTGATCTTCCGCTATCAAATCACCGGGGATGCGTTGTCCATCCAATGGATCGATAACGAGCTGAAGAAGAAGGCCGTGGCTGCCGGCAAGATCAAGGGGACCATTGAAGAAGACCAGGGGCACTTCGCCGACACCACGGAGAATCTCGCCAAGTTCGTTGCCGAGTCGGGTGACACCCTGTTCTCGAAGGATGTCCTGCGACTGGAACGGCTGAAGTGAGTGGTCATGTCGTACTCTACCACATTTTCATCCGCACGCTCGTCGAGCCTCGGAAGTGGCTAATTGTTACCGGTGATGAAGGGAGGAGCAATGGCAAAGTCAAAGAAGACACGAGTTGTCTACGAGTTGAAGATCGAAATCGCTGATGTACAGCCACCGATTTGGAGACGGGTCCAGGTCCAGGACTGTAACTTGACGAAACTCCACGAGGTCATCCAGTGTGCGATGGGGTGGAGCGGTGATCATATGTGGACTTTCGAAATCGATGACGAGCAGTTTGGAGAGGACCCCAGCAACGACTCAGACATGGACATGATGAATCCCGACTCGATCAGGCTGAGTCAACTTGTGGACAAAGGCGCCACACGTTTTCTGTACATCTACGACTTCGGCGACAACTGGGAACACGTCGTGACGGTTGAGAAGACCCTGGACCCGGATCCGACGGCCAAGTATCCGTATTGCACGGCGGGCAAGCGCGCCTGTCCGCCGGAAGATTGTGGCGGGCCGTGGGACTACGACGAATTCCTGGCGGCAATTGGCGACCCCGAGCACAAGGAGCACGACAACGTGATGGAATGGTTCGGAGGCGAGTTTGACCCAGAGGAGTTTGACTTGAACGAAGTGAATCACGAACTGGCCACGATCCGGTGAGCCAATTCCATGGCCAGTACCCCGACTGGGAAGGGGTGACTGGGGGCGAAATCGGCGAGCATCAGGCAAATGCTTGACGGCCCGGTTCGAAAACCTAAAATGGAGGTGTGGACGATCACGTCCCGCAGCGTTTTTGAGTGTGCTTTTCGTCTCAGTATGGAGGGCATATATGCAGAAACCGCCGGACATGTTGGTGGGAGGAGCATGAACTTCTCCTGCTCCTCACAGTGGACCCTACTTGGTGATTCCGGCAGGAATCGTTTGTCGGAAGTAGGCAGAGTATTTCGCACCATTGATTCCTGCCACGCTTGAATGCGAGTTGCTGATCGGCTGGATCTCGACTCGGGCATCGTCCTGCGAATACGGTAACTCTGCATCCCGTTAGGTGACCCAGAACAACTGGGATGCGAGGTACGCCCGCAATGGGCATTGCTTGAGTGAGCCGGAGACGACTTGCCAGCAGAAGCGATTCACATTTCGAGACGAGTTACGTGGCCCTCGTCCTCTTTTGTGGCGAGGGCCTTTTTCGTTGGCTGCGGGATGTGAAGAGCGAGTGAGGCTGAGCCGGTCGGAGTTGCGCCATCCGCTCGGTTGACGAGTTAATGCGAGTATGCGGCCCACCTGCTTGCCGCGACGCGATAATGGGCATATCGTCCCCGAAGCGGCTCCGCGACGCGACGCTCGATGAAACCGTTTCCCGGAGCGATGCCGTGTCCGGCAAAGCGTGTGACCAAGATGATCGCATCTGCCTTGAAAACATGGGCCGTTCATTCGAGGTGCAAGCCATGAGTCGTTACGTGTTTGGACCAGTTCCGTCCCGGCGGCTAGGACGCTCTTTGGGCGTCGACGTTGTCCCCTTCAAGACGTGCAGCTACGACTGCATCTACTGCCAGCTTGGTCGAACCACCTGCAAGACGATCGACCGAAAGGAGTGGGTGCCGTTTGCGGACATCGTGGACGAAGTCGAGGACAATCTCTCCAGCCAGCCTGACTACATCACGCTGAGCGGCTCCGGCGAGCCAACGTTGTACTCTCGGGTCGGCGAACTGATCGCTCACATCAAGACGGTCACCGATATTCCTGTAGCCGTGCTGACCAACGGATCGCTTCTGTGGCTCGAGGACGTTCGCCAACAACTCCTGGACGCCGATCTCGTGATCCCCTCACTCGACGCAGGTGACGAAATCCAGTTTCGCCTGGTGAATCGGCCTCACCAGGAAATCTCCTTCGAGCAGATGCTCGCGGGACTCATCGCTTTTCGTCAGCAGTTCCACGGCCAGTACTGGCTCGAGGTGTTCATCCTTGAGGACTTTACGGCCAACCCGGTGGCGCTTTCCAGAATGGCCGACTGTGTCCACCGCATCCAGCCCGACCGCGTCCAACTGAACACCGTCACGCGCCCCCCCGCCGAGAAGCACGCGGCGGGCGTATCGCCCGCGCGCCTGGCAGAACTCGGCTCGATCTTCCAACCTGCCACGGACGTCATCGCGGATTTCCGCGACGTTCACCGCCAACCCGACTTCGCCGCGGGTCGAGAGGAGATCCTGGCCATGCTCCGCAGGCGTCCGTGCTCCGTCGAGGATATCACCCATGGGCTCAGCATGCACCGGAATGAAGTGATCAAGTACCTCGAAGAACTAAACGCCGAGAATTTGTTGGACCAGTCGGTCGTGGCAGACCGGCTGTACTACAAGGCCACACGGGAAAAGCCGACCTGAGCAGGTCCCAGGTGCGCGAGCGGGAAGGCGGGCGCGACGTCCACCGTTTGTGGCGCGTCGACCGCGATTTACCGTTTTCTGGTCTTGGAACAGAATCTGCACTACCTGGCGTCCGTGACGTACCAACGGCTGCTCGAAAGCGCTTCTTAGGAACGTGGAAAGAACAACTTCGGTGGTCAGCCGGTTTCCCACGCTCTGCGCGAGCGTGGCTACGACGGAGTCGCGGAAGTTCTTGTTCCCCGTTCCTCAATTGGGTAATCAACACTCACGCGATGAGCTGTTCGATCACCTGGCCGCCGAATTGGCTCAACTGCTTGAATCGGCCGGCATGGTAGTAAGTCAGCTTGTTGTCATCGAGTCCGAGCAGACGCAGCAGCGTGACGTGGAAGTCGCGTACGGGATGGACCTCCTGCACAGCCGTCGTGCCGGTCTCGTCCGTGGCTCCGATCGTATGTCCCGCGTGGCAGCCCCCACCGGCCAGCCAGATGGTCATGGCGTTGGGATTGTGGTCGCGTCCAAAGGCCGTGCCTCCTCGAACTCCGTTGTCCGGCGAACGTCCGAATTCTCCGCACCAGACAATCAGCGTGCTCTCCAGCAAGCCGCGCTGTTTCAGGTCGGCGATCAGAGCGGCGATCGGTTGATCCACACCACGGACCAGATTGCCGTGAGCACGTTCGATGTAGTCATGACTGTCCCACGTCCCATGATAAACCTGCACAAACCGCACTCCCTTCTCGACCATTTTGCGGGCCAGCAGACACTTGCGCCCGAAAGCATCCGTGGCGTCGTTGCCGATGCCGTACATCGCCATTGTCTGCTGATTTTCGCCCGACAGATCCAGGGCGTCAGGAACCGCAGCCTGCATGCGGAAAGCCAACTCGTAACTTTCCAGCCGCGCGGAGAGTTCTTCATGTTCGGGATGTGCGTCGGCATGTCGCTGGTTCATGCGGGCGAGCAAGTCCAGATTCCTGCGTTGACGCTCGGACGGAACACCAGCGGGCGGTCGCAGATCAAGAATCGGAGAACCGGTCGGGCGCAACGGCGTGCCTTGATAGAAAGCCGGCAAGTAGCCATGACTCCAGTTGGCTGCGCCCCCTTGCGGGTACGACACTTCCGGCAGCACCAGGAATCCGGGCAGGTCCTGATTCACCGATCCCAGGCCATACGTCACCCACGCTCCAATACTCGGATCGCCGCCGAAGCGATTGCCGCAGTTCATCTGATACATCGCGGTCGGGTGATTCACGCTGTCCACCTGGCAGCCGCGGAAGAAGCACAGTTCATCGGCCACCTTCGCCAGATGCACCCAGTTCTCCGCCACGTCAGCTCCACTCTGACCGTGCCTGCGGAACTTGAACGGACTCTGCACGTAGTACCGTCTGCCGCTCTCCATGGCCGACTTCTGCTGACCCTGGCGGACGAACTCCTGAAGATGCAACTGCTTCAGCTTCGGTTTTGGATCGAACGTGTCGATGTGCGACGGGCCTCCTTCCATCATCAGAAAGATGCAGTTCCTGGCTGGGGCGGAGAAGTGCCCGGCACGCGGCACGAGCGGGTTCGGTTTCTCGTCCGCTCGCATGTCGTCGTGCAGCAGCGACGAGAACGCAATGCCACCCAACGACACGCCGATTCCGTACAGGAACTCTCGTCGGTCCATTCCATTCTGGCCTTCGGCATTCATCCTATTGGCTTCCTCTCAATACACATAGGCGAACTCGTTGGAGTTTAGTATCACCAGACAGACGTCCGAGAGCGCTCGCGTGTGGCGGTCGGCGTCGGCCGGCTGCAGATCGGAGACGTAGTCCGCATTGGAATGAAGTCGTTCGACAAAGGAGAACTTCTCACCCGTGTTCTCTTCCACCGCTTCACGGACAACTTCCACTGGGGGCTTGACGCGGGCCGGCGCATCCGCCGGCAGTGAGCTCTCGGTCTCCTGCCAGTGCGCGAGACACTCCTCCAGTTCGTGCGGCAATGGTTCGCGCGACAGGGTCAGCTGAAAGCACCGCGTCAGGGCGTCGCGGTCGTTGTCCGTCTCGTTCAACACGCGTGCTGCCAGCGTCAAGGCACGCGTGTGGGAACTCTGCCCGTTGAACAGACTGAAGACCTGCGGCGTAACGGTCGATACGTCACGCTTTTCGCAAGAGAAGTCCGGAGGGGGCGAGTTGAACACTGCCAGCATCGGGTCGATCAGTCCCCGCAGCCTCAGCACGTAAATCGAACGTCGGTTCCGTTGTGAGGGAAGCGGGTTCGGCGTCCACGCAGCGGCAAACGTCCCCATCACTTGGCGCGGCTGCAACGCCACTTCCTGATTGATTTCCGGGCGACAGGGAATACCGCCGAGCGTGGGATTGAGTTCGCCGGTGACGACCAGCAGGGAATCCCGCAATTCTTCAGCACTCAGACGACGCGGCTTGAAGACAGCGTAGCGGATGCCCTCCGGATCGAACTGGCGAACCTCGTCCGGTGCGGGATGACTGGTGGACCGGCAATAGGCCTCCGACGTCATGATGCGTCGATGCATCGTCTTTATTGACCAGCCGTCGTCGACGAATGTGACCGCGAGCCAGTCCAGCAGTTCCGGATGGGTTGGTCGCTTTCCCGTCGAGCCAAAGTTATTGGGATTCGCGGCGATTGCGTCACCGAAATGCCATTGCCAGAGTCGATTGACAATCACTCGCGTCGTGAGCGGGTTCTGGGGACTGGCCACCCAGTTGGCAAACGCAGTGCGCCGTCCCTCGATCGTATCCGGAATTTCGGCCGCTACCTGGTCATGGATGACACTCAGCGCTGCGGGCGAAACCCCTTGGCTTGGCGAAAACGGATCGCCGCCGATGAGAATCGCTGTCTGTTCGAGCTCGCCCGTTTTCAGACGATCTGTGGGAACGCGCGTCGGGGCGACCACGTGCACAACGTTTTTCGTCCTCCCGTTGTAAACCGCCAGCGCATACGGCTGGTAGCGATCGAACTCCCAGGGCAGTCGCTCCAATCCCTTGCGTGCCACGCGTTCGAGGCCAAACTGCTCGGGCGTGAAACCGACGAATTTCGGCGGGTAATCGCTTTCGGACACACCGGCCTGCTGCATCGCCGATCGGGCGGCGTTGTAGAGAGGGGTATCGCGACCGCTCGCCTTGAGTTTGGCGACGACGTCGTCCCATTTCTGCTTGGCGGCCATGATCGTCGCCACGCGCTCGGCACCGGCGGGTGTGTCAGTGCGATCTTTTCCAGGCTGCGAGTCAGGCAACTGGCCTGCGAACCATTGCTCGGCGTTCTGCAGGAGCACCTGGTCGAGTTCGCAGAGCGTTTGTTGATGCGCCGTCCAGTTCTTGGCGAGATACGACCGCTCATCGAAACCGGCTCTGTTTTCCTGCTTCAGGAACTCTGCTTCCCGTTCGGCCAACTGCGTCGTGGCGAAGACCGCTTGGATGGAGTAATAATCCCGGGTCGGGACCGGATCGAATTTATGGTCGTGGCACCGTGCGCATTGCAGCGAATGACCGAGAAACGTCTCGCCGACGCTGTTCGTGACGTCGTCCAGGAAGCGCTGCCGAGCGATTTTGGCGACTTCCATTCCGGTCAGCTCCCAGGGCCCCATGCGAAGGAAGCCGGTGGCGATGATCTTCTCCGGATCGTGCGGCGCCAATTCATCGCCGGCAATCTGCTCGCGGATGAACTCGTTGTACGGCTTATCATCGTTGAACGCGCGTACCACGTAGTCCCGATAACGCCACGCGTTGCCGCGCTCATAGTCGTTCGCGAAGCCAGATGAATCGGCGTAACGAACCACATCCCGCCAGTGCTGCGCCATCCGCTCGCCGTAGTGAGGCGACTCCAGCAGTCGGTTGATGACCTCGGCGAATGCTGCGCGGTCCGATGCTGGGTCTGCCAGGAACGCCTGCACTTCAGCCGGCGTCGGCGGCAAACCCGTCAGGTCAAACGTGGCGCGCCGAATCAGCGTTCGGCGATCCGCTCGCGGCGCAACGGACAGTCGGTCGGGCAACGACCGCTCGATCAACGCGTCGATCGGATGGTCGCCGCCAGATCCGCGAACGTCCGCCAACTCGGCCTCCGCGCGCGTGCCGTGCGAGACACGTTGAACAGGCTGATATGCCCACAGTCCAGCCGGATCGTACTTTCGGTTCGTCCAGTCGTCGTCGAGGCCGCCGGATGTCTTGACCGTAACGCCATCGGCCGTTGACCACTTATTGGCGTACGCTTTTTCGATTTCCTGGCGGCGTTCGGAATCCGGCCAGACCGCTCCAGCACGAATCCAATCCCGCAGCCACATCAGTTGCTCGGCGGACAGCCTCTCGGCTTCCTTGGGCGGCATGGCCGACCACTGGTCGCTCTGGCGCGTCGCCGCGAGGTACAACGGGCTTCTATCGGGCTGCGTCGGAACGATGGCCGGCTCTCCACTGTCGCCGCCGGCCGTCAGCGATGCGAGCGATCGCACGTCCAGACCACCTTCACTCTCATCCGATGCATCGCCATGGCACCCCATGCACTTTTCGCTAAGCAGAGGCGCGATGCGGCGGACGAACAGGATTTCAGAATCCGCTGTGGTCAATTCATCGCCCGCTTCCTGGTCGAAACCGCCGGCGGGGAGCACGAATCCGAAATCGGGGCACGTGGCGCACACGAGACACCAGGCGAGCGTTTGATGGATCCACGCGCCGGCGCGGGGCCTTTCGACCGGCATTGTTGTTCCATGTCCGATCATCGTGAACCTCGGATTCGTGGAGTGGGCGCGAGCCTCAGGCAGGTCGCCAAGCTTTCTTATTGTAGAAATGAGCTTCACGACAACGAGCGAAAAGCACCCACGGAGGATACGACGCGAAACCTCATCGTCCTCCCTAAGCCGTTTCGCACTAAGACTTTGCTGAAGTTCCCACGCTCCTGCCACACAACCGACAATTCCGCAATAGTCACCGTCGCAAACGTCGATCTTCAACTACAATGCGACAACCACAAGCCGCAAACCAGCTGTGTCCGCGAGGGTGGGAAATTCAACTGCTGGAAGCCTCGAAAAATGGAGTCCCTTTCTGCAACGATGGGCAACGATTCCTGGCGAAAACTACTGTGCCCCAAGTGCCACCAACTCAAGAAGACCTGCAGCTGCGTCAACGAACCACCATCGCCGAGCAGGTCGATGTCGGTTCGCGTGGTCCGCGAGACGAAAGGCAGGCGAGGCAAAGGCGTGACCGTGATCTTGGATTTGCCGTTGGACGACGACGGTCTCACTCAGCTGGTCACCAAGTTGAAGAACCGACTTGGCACCGGCGGTACGGTTAAAGAAGGGCGGATCGAGATTCAGGGTGATCACCGCGATCGAATCGTTGCAGAACTTGAGAGCCTGGGCTACCGAGCCAAGCGCGCTGGCGGGTAGGCGTCTGCCACACTCCCCAGGCAACGGGTGGCTCGTCCGGCAGAGAATCACCGTCACGACGTTGCTCCGCCACGACACAATTTCGCAGAGCCCGACAGAACGCCGCATTCTTCAAGGAGGCTCCCGGTGACTCACTTCCGCGATCTGGTGCCTCTCTCGCGCAGAAACGAGCTGATATCAGACGAGCAGAGTATTGGCGCAGAGGTTGCTTGAGCACACCTCGCGAAGGGAGCGCCCATCCAGTGCCTACACCAAGAGACACAAAGTCCTCGGAACCGCAGCAGGCCATTGATCCCGTCTGCGGCATGCGGGTGAGCACGTCGACTGAGCTGCGAGCGGAGCGTGACGGCCAGACGTTTTTCTTCTGCAGTGAACATTGTCGACGGAAGTTCGGGGGCCGACGGACGTTCGGGGACAGTGCGAAAACGGCAGCCAGAACTGACGAGAGTGCTGGGGAGCGCGGCCCGTCATGTTGCCATGGGACCGAGGTGGGGGATAACGCGGCCGACAAGCACCCGCCGGCGGCAACGTCACGATCTGGCAAAGTCAAAACCAGATACTTCTGTCCCATGTGCTCTGGAGTGGAATCCGACGCGCCGGGGGATTGTCCCCAATGCGGCATGTCGCTGGAACGCGCCGAGCCGGCGGCGATCGGCGGCCGCACAACAACAGTCTACACCTGTCCGATGCACCCGCAGATCGAGCAGGAGGGGCCGGGCGACTGTCCGATCTGCGGCATGGCGCTCGAACCCACAACGGTGGCTACACGCCGGGCTGACGATGAACCGGACGACGAACTGGTCGACATGACCCGGCGATTCTGGGTTGGCGTGGCGTTGGGTTTGCCGGTGGTCTTCTGCGCAATGGCTCCCATGATTGGGGTGCCTCTGCACGACTGGATCTCGCCTCGATGGTCTCAATGGCTGCAGTTGATCCTCGCCACTCCCGTGGTGCTGTGGTGCGGGTGGCCTTTTTGGGTGCGAGGCTGGAGAAGCATCGTACGGCGTAATCTCAATATGTTCACGCTCATCGCGCTCGGGGTGGCCGCCGCATACGTCTACAGCCTCATCGCAGTAATACTGCCCGGGCTGTTTCCCGATTCGTTTCGAGATGGTCACTCCGGACTGATTGGCATCTACTTCGAGGCGGCAGCCATGATCGTGGTGCTCGTCCTGTTGGGTCAGGTGATGGAACTCCGCGCGCGCCGCCGCACGAGCGGAGCGATTCGCGAGCTTCTTTCGCTCGTTCCCCCCACGGCCCGGATTGTGGAGAACGGATCGGAGCGGGAAGTGCCGCTGGAGGAAGTGCAACAGGGAGACCTCTTGAGGATTCGCCCAGGAGAGAAGGTCGCAGTCGACGGAGTCGTCCACGAGGGACGGAGCAGTGTGGACGAGTCGATGCTCACGGGGGAACCGATCCCAGTGGAGAAGTACCCAGGCCAGCAGGTGATTGGTGGCACGGTCAACGGTACCGGTTCGCTCCTGATGCGGGCCGAGCAGGTGGGAGGCGAAACGGTTCTGTCACGCATCATCGCCATGGTGGCTGATGCGCAGCGCAGCCGCGCTCCAATCCAGCGGGTAGCCGACATCGCGGCGTCCTACTTCGTCCCAGCAGTGGTGGCCATCGCGGTGGTCACCTTTCTGGTCTGGCTGTGGCTGGGCCCCACACCTGCTTTGGCCTATGCCTTGATCAATAGTGTAGCGGTGCTGATCGTGGCATGCCCCTGCGCTCTGGGCCTGGCCACTCCGATGTCGATCATGGTGGGTGTCGGCCGGGCAGCACGTGAAGGAGTGCTGTTCAAAGATGCCGCTGCCCTGGAAACACTGCGCCAGGCCGACGTGCTCATCGTCGACAAAACAGGAACACTCACCGAAGGCCAGCCCAAGCTGACCGACCTGCATCCAGCGTCAGGCGTGACTGAAGAGGAACTGCTGCGTCTGGCCGCGGCGGTGGAAGCGTCGAGCGAACATCCGCTGGCCAGAGCCGTCGTCCAGGCCGCCCAGGATCGTGGAATCGACCTGCCCACCGTCACCGACTTCGATTCGGTGACGGGACAAGGCGTTCACGGCCGCATCCATCAGCGCACGATACTGCTGGGAAAAGCCGACTTGCTGGTGCAGCGCGGCGTGGCTGACGTGGACGAGCTGGAAAAGAAAGCGAAGGAGCTGCGAGAGGAGGGAAAAACCGTCCTCTTCGCAGCTGCCGACAACCAACCTCTGGGTGTGCTGGCTGTGGCCGATCCGATCAAGGAGACTACGGCGGAAGCGGTTCGTGCGTTGCACGAGTCGGGCATCGAGCTGATCATGATGACCGGCGATCACGAGGTCACAGCGCGTGCCGTCGCTCGCAAGTTGGGTATCGACCGATTCGAGGCGGGAGTCAGTCCGCAGCAGAAACACGACCGGGTGCAGGAACTGCACCTCGCCGGGCGCGTCGTTGCCATGGCGGGTGACGGCATCAACGACGCCCCTGCCCTGGCGGCCGCCGATATTGGAATCGCCATGGGAACTGGCACTGACGTGGCGATCGAAAGCGCCGGCGTGACGCTGGTGAAGGGAGACTTGCGCGGCATCGTGCGCGCCGTGCTCCTGAGTCACGTGGTCATGCGAAATATCCGCCAGAACTTGTTCTTTGCGTTCGTTTACAACTCACTCGGAATCCCGGTGGCCGCAGGCGTGCTCGTCCCCTTCCTCGGACTCACCTGGCTGCTGCATCCAATGATCGCCGCCGCCGCGATGAGCTTCAGCAGCGTGTCAGTGATCGCCAACGCCCTGCGGCTTAGGACCGTCTCTGTATGACGGGGCGGCTATCATCGATCCTTCAAATCCCACCAGCCCCATCTGAAGTTCCTCAAGCTCTCGGGCATGGGGCGCGAGCTGGAATGCCACCTCCCATTCGATCGTGTGCCTACATTGCCGCGGCTTCCGTAGGACCATCCCGTCGTCACGTCTTGGCTCCTTACAACCGCTTGGCCCGTATCGTGTGTTCGGCCGTTGATCTGGGCACTGACCTGCGACTCTCGGGCATGCAACGGAGCGTCCACCGGAGTTATCTGCCGGAGAGGCACCCAACCGGACAGCTTTTGTCCGTCGACCACGACCGAAGTTCCCAGCCACGGTCCCTGGACCTTGAGGACCTTGAGCTCTTGCCCCTCGCGCAACGTCGCGAGCACCTTATGTCCGCGCATCAGCTTGGTGCCGTCGACATCAATCCGCACCAAGTCTTCGGAGCTGCACCCGTCGTGAAGCACCTGCTGGTGTGCAGTTCGACTTCGATTCTGGACTGCCACCTCACCGCGAACACCGCCGGTGAGGTCCCCCGCCGCTCGCATCTGGCCTTGACTTTCCCGCGTTCCTGTCGAGGTCGGTTCGGACAGTCCACCAGCGTCCGCACCCGGCGGTCCTACCAGCGAGGCGTCACCAACGGCCAATCCCGCGACAACAACAGCCACCACTACGGCCCCACGTCTCGTTAGCACGTTCAACATGCTAGTCCTCCCTAAGGCGGCAGGGCCGCCAGCCAATAAGGGAGAACGCCATCCATTGGCCCGCTCCCGTTGGTCGCTCGGCAATCATGCCTGCACGGTTCGCGCAAGTTACGCAGTAAGGCTCTAAACGGACTCTCGCCATCTAGCGGCGGACCGTAGCCAATGCCGAAGGACGAAAAATCCAGTGACGAAAGAAAACAAGTCATCAAGAGGATGACAGCAAACGTCGCGCCACGGAGCGGTGCTGTCACGGATGGCGATGACGCCTAGATCCTGCGGCTCGATTGCGAAGACGCGTCCCCGCTCGTTGAGATTCTCCGCAGCAGCCTGCGAGAGAACGGCATTCGCGTTCATCGGGAGCAGCACGGACAGCAGATGAGAACCACGCGGGTCGAAGAGATCCGCTGAGGGTGGCAAGTGAATGCCCCCCTCGAGCAGAATCCATCCCCGGTCCTAAGGCCGCAGGACCGCCAGTCAAATAGGGAGAACGCCATCATTTGTCCACTCCCGTTGGTCGCTCGGCAAATATGCGCGCACGGTGCGCGCGTGTTACACTGTAAAGCTCTAATGCGATTCTCCCATACATACCAGTCGCTGCAGGAAGATCATCCAAGAGTCGGCGGAACCTGCTTGCCGTCGTGTCCCGTACCGTTTCGTTACCAGAGACCAACTCTACACGATCTCGGCTTCACAGCGTCAGAGCGACGTGGTGCGAGCCATACCGTCGCACCATTCGCGCCCCGTCGCAGCAGCATCCCGAACACCGATGGTGGCCCGATGCGATGGGGCATTCGACCTGCAGCACCGCCTGCTCGGCTACCCCCCAGCAACACAGCCATGAGAGGTAATCCCCAGGTGACGCGATTCAAGCTGGGGGCGGATAATCTTTGCGCTACCCTCATAACCGGAATAGACGGGCCGATCCTGCTGATTGTGCCGAATTTTCTACGAATCCAGGTATTTGCGGTGCTATGGATTCTGCCGAAGAGAACGGTGTCCACGGCTGGAGGACGGTTGCAGGGGGAAGATGTATATGAACGGAGCACTCAAGAGCGCGCCATTGCTGGTACTACTGGCGCTCGCGGGAGGGTGCCAGACCGCTCAGAAAATCCGCGATCCGGAATTCGCGCGCGTGCAAGCGGCCGTACACCACTCGCACGCGGCCCCGTCGGCGGAATCGGACGCAGTGACCTCTGTCGCTCCCCCACTGACCGGCACTCATCCCGTGGAAACCTATGTGGAGCTGGCGCTGCGCCAGAATCCCGAAGTCCACGCGGCACGAAAGCGGGTGGAGGCGTTGGCCTATCAGGTACCGGTGGAAAGCAGTCTCCAGGATCCCATGCTCAATGTGACGGCCCTGCCGAGTCCCGTGCAGACAGCCGCGGGTGAACAACAACTGATTGTCGCGGCGAACCAGAAAGTACCCTGGTTCGGCAAACTGCAGACGCGCGCGGATATGGCCGAGTCGCGCACGGACGAGGCCCGCGCAGAGCTGGCGGCCGTGGAACTGGACGTGATCTCACGGGTGCGGGAGGTTTACTATCAGCTCTACTTCATCCAGCAGTCCATTCGGATCACCAGGGCCGATCGACAACTGCTCAGCGAGCTGCGTCAAGTCGCCGTCACCCGGTACCAAACGGGCCAGACAAGCCAGCAAGATGTGCTGCGTGCCGACCTGGAGATTGCCAATGTCGACAATGAACTGATTCGTCTCCAACAACAGCTCGAGAGTGCGCAGGCGCGGCTGGCAAGGCTGCTCCACATGGGCCCAGGAACCAGCTTTCTAGCCACGGACGAACTACCTCCTGCCAACATTCCGCCAGATCTTGGGTACCTGCAGCGGCAGGCGGTTGCCTTGCGACCGGAGCTGCATGCACGCTTGGCGGCACTACGGCGCGATCGGCAGGCTATTGAGCTGACTCGGCTCGATTATCGGCCGGACGTCACCTGGGGAGTCTCCTGGATGTCCATCTCCTCGAATGGATTGAGCCCGGTGGCAAACGGTGAGGATGCCGTGCTGCTGACTGCCGGCATGAACCTGCCGGTCTACCGCCGGCGTCTGGACGCGTCGATCCGCTCAGCCGAGGCAGCGGCAGTCACCACCGCTCGACAGTACGATGCATTACGCGACGCCACCTTGGAGCAGGTTACCGATCTATTTGCGCAGATCCAAAGCCAGCAGGACCTCCTGCAACTATATCAAGCAGAGATTCTCGCCAAAGCGCAGCAAACGCTGGAGGTCTCTCTACGCGGCTACCACGTCGGTGAAATTGACTTCCTGCAATTAGTTGACAACTGGCGTCAACTGCTGCGCTACCAGATCGGTTACGAGCGTCTGCAGGCGTCGTTGCGGCAGACACTCGCCGAACTGGACCGTGTGATGGGCGGATCCCTTTCCGAGTCAACGGCCACAGCAATGTCGAAACCCGCCGAGGAAGAGGTACCGCTGCTGTCACCGGAGGAACTGGAAAACTCCCTCCGTGAATCACCGTGACGTACGATCTCGCGCCGATTACGTTACTGGGCGTACTCCTCGAAGGAAGGATTCAATGAACACTCTGGCCAGAACGTGTCTCATGCTCGGTTTGGCGGTGCTGTTCTGTGGCGGCTGCGCGCCAACCTATCGCAGCTACGCCAGCAACTGCATCTCCTGCCGCTACTGCCCTCCCCCACCGCTGCCTTTTTGCCAATACGATCCGTGCGTCTGCCATTCGTGCCCGGCCACGGCCCATTTGTCCGCAGCCCCCCCTGAACAGCCAAGGCTGCCTTGCGTCGAAACGACTCACCAGTTGCCGTAGGTCGACTGCAGTGCAGACAGCGGGCCGGTCAACCGTTCCTGCTAATGGAACGGGAGGTAGGCGTAGCCCGCCAACTGCTTGTCGATATTTACTGTCGCCAGCAAGGAAAAGGCGGGGCGTCCGACCGTGGGAGCTCAGTAATACCCCGATAATCCACAGATTCCGCTCACGTTGCGCGAATCGTCCAACCGACATAGACCAGTAGTGTAGCGAAGAGTTAATGAGTGCGAGGGCTTCAGGGCCGGGAGATGGTCGGGTTGGCGCTAGTCAATTTCGGATTCATCGCCTGCCTGATCTGTCAGGCATGGTGCCCTTGTTGCCGCGCCGAGCAATCGAACTACGCGAGTGGAATAAGGATGGCCGTGCTATCACGGCTGTCACACCGAGGTACCGCACGCTCTCCATGCTTGCCCCGGTTGCCTGGGCGGGAGGTGCTCGGTCATCCTGACACATCCGACCGATCAGGCTGGTGCTGGCCGCCAGCGTTTCCACGACCGGATAGTCGTCGGAAACGGCAGGGCTCACACGTCTGTGCTTGAGGCGGCAACGTGCAAGCGTCCGTTCACGTTGTCTCCCGCAGGCACCGCTGGGTGCGACACGCTGGAGATGCAGATCTTGCGGGAATGGAGACGAGTGGCGTGTGCCGTTGCCGCTCCATACGGTTCGCAGCACGCGTGCTCGGGCCATCCGTTCCGCAGGTAAGAGGATGCATCCCATGAAGATCACCCTGCTTTGCATCGGTACCGGTCTCATTCTGATGGCGGTGAGTGCTTCGTCACTTGCCCAAACGCCGCCGCGCGGACCCGCAGCGAGTCCTCCATCAGGTCGATTCGCCATGCTTCCCACGCAGAATCCCGGTCCAGACGAAGAGCCCCTCCCGATGCCCGGGCTCGTTCTCCGGCCAGCGGCGGGACAGACTCTGGCGGAGTTGGAACAGATTGCGCTCCAGCATAACCCGACGTTGGCACAGGCCCGCGCTGCCGTGCGAGCCGCCCAAGGTAACTGGCTACAGGTCGGTCTCTACCCCAACCCCGTCATTGGCTACGCCGGGGGAGAAATCGGCAATGAAGGACGAGCCGGTCAGCAAGGTGGATACATCGGACAGGAATTTGTCACTGCCGGAAAGCTGCAACTGAATCGCCAGGCCGCTGCACAGGAGATTGCTCGGCTCCAGCAGGAACTGGCCGCGCAGCAACTGCGTGTGATCACCGACGTGCGGACCACATTCTACCAGGCTCTGGTCGCGCAGCGGACAATCGAAATCACCCAACAACTCGTCACGCTCGCTGAACAAGGAAGCCTGGCTGCTGAGGCCCTGCTGCAGGCGCAAGAAGCCAGCCGCGTCGATCTCTTACAAGCTCGTGTGGAGACAGACAGCACCCGAATCCTGCTCCAGAACGCCCGGAACCGCTATGAGGAAGCCTGGCGCAAGCTGGCCGCGCGAGTCGGTCTACCAGACATGAGACCCGAACGCCTGGCCGGCAACATTGAAACGATCGACCCACCGCTGGATTGGGGCGGTACACTGGCTCGACTGCTGTCGGAGAGCCCGCAGCTGGCAGCGGCCGCCGCGCAGGTGCAAGCAGCGCGGTGGGAGGCTCAGCGAGCGAGTGTCGAATGGGTGCCCAATGTGGATGTCCAAGGGATGCTTCAGCATGACAACGCCACCGGGGACGAAATCGCCGGTGTTCAGATTGCCGTCCCGGTACCCTTGTTCAACCGCAACCAAGGCAACATTGTCGCCGCCAACGCTCGGGTCGTCTCCGCTCAGCAGAACGTCGAGCGTCTCCGCCTGGACCTGCAGAACCGACTGGCCGAGGAATTTCGGCAGTACGCCAACGCACATCAACAGGTGGATAGATATCGGGGAACCATCCTGCCCAACGCGAAAGAATCACTCGACCTGGTGAACTCCGGGTACCAGCAGGGTGAGTTCAGCTACCTGATGCTGCTCACCGCGCAGCGCACTTACTTCCAAAACAGTCTTGCCTATCTGGAGTCGCTTCTGGAATTGAAATCGGCACTGGCCCGAATCGACGGACTGCTGCTGAGCAATAGCCTGAGCAATCCTTGAGTCAACATCGGCGATCCCGCGGCGCTCCGCTGCCTATGACGATTGCGAAACACGCGATACAGCCCATCGCGTTCTTGCACAAACCGCTTCTTCAGCAGGCGTCTTTGGGATGCGAGAATCGCTTGGCAGCCTGGTCTAAGAACCGTTCTTTCCCCCCCTCTCCCCCAGCAGTTTCTGCTGGGGGAGAGGGGTCGGGGGGTGAGGGGGCAATCCGCGTCGCGTTGGCGATCCGGCTCGAACCTGCAAGCGTTGCCCCACGCAGCGACGGTGGCACCGAGGGGCCGAGAACGGATTTTCGGCGGGGCAGCCCCCTCTTCCCCCGCGGTCTGCGCGACCGCGGCCACAACGGAATAACCACCAAGAACGGTTCAACCCAGTAGCCCACGCCAGCCGATAGGGCATACGCTGCTCGTACCATCGAGCCGCCCAGCGACGGAACCCCATATGTGGGGTAGACTACGTGGAGCAATGGTACTATGGTTCCCTATCAGGATCTTGCTCGACCGGGAACGTTCATGAACCGCATGCTCCACATCGCGATCTGTCTGGCGGTAGCGACCCATATGGTGTTCGGTTGCTGCTGGCACCATGCGCACGCTGCTGAATCGTTCGGCCCACAGCCAACAGCGGTCGAGTCAAGAGGATGCGGGTGTGATCATCATGCAGCGGGTCCCCACCATCAGACGTGCGACCATGACGGCCATGATCGCACTTGTCACGAAAAGACCTGTGATTTCACCCGGTCCGACGCTCCTGAAGGTCGCGATCTGCTCGTGGGACTTCAGGACATTGCGTGGACCATGGCTGTGCCAGCGCTATCGTCCGAGCCCTGGTATGTTACGGTCGACTGGGTGCCTAGCCCGATCGCGACGAGTGTACCACTCTATCTGATCAATCAAGTCCTCTTGATCTGATTCCTCCTTCTCTCAACGCGGCTCACGCGTCTTCATGCTGCGCGTTACTGACGGCGGCGTAGTGGCCTGAGCTCTCGTTCATTGGGCTTGTTCCATGCAGAGGAGGTTGATCCATGTCGATTGTACGATCGCATCTCTCTCACGCTGCCGTCCATCACAGGTCGGAGCGAGTGGGCATTGCGGTAGATTCCGCGGCGGCGGAATCCCCATCCCCCGCCCCTCGACGCCGGTGGCGAGCGCAGCTTTCTCGGCGGCAGATAGGCATTGTACTGGTAGTGGTGCTTTTAAACGCCGGCATGGTGGCCCTCTACCTGACTCGTGACCAATGGGCGCCGTCGGTCGGCCGGTTATTGGCTTTGGCGAGCGAGCGACTGGAGGGCGACACAGGTCATGTCGAGGCGGTCCCGGGCGCCGAGTCTGACGATCCAGAGCATGAGCACGCCGAGGGCGCAGCCGGTGCCGAAGCGAACTCGCTGGTGCTGAGTCGGCAAGGGGAGAAGAACGTTGGATTGCGGCTGGCGAGCATCGAACTGCGGGATTTCGACCGCACGATCAACGTGCCCGCCCTGGTCACCGAGCGATCGGGACGGACCCAGATCAAGGTATCGGCTCCGATGACCGGCGTGGTGACGCGAGTCTATCCGATTGGCGGTGAGGCGGTCACGCCAGGACAGCCGCTGTTCGATCTGCTGCTGACGCACGAGGATCTGGTGAACACACAGAGCGAGTTCCTGGAGACGCTTGAGAAACTGGATGTGATCAATCGCGAGGTCGCCCGTCTGACGGAGGTGACTTCGAGCGGTGCGGTGGCTGGCAAACAGTTGTTGGAGCGTGAGTACGAGCAGCAGCAGGCGGAGGCCAGTTTGCGTGCACAGGAGCAGGCGATGTTGCTGCACGGAATCACGGCGGAACAGATTCAGCAGATCAAGGCCACCCGCAAGCTCGTGCAGCAGGTGACGATCTATGCACCACAGGGTGTGGATCAGCCGGTTGACAACATGCAGGAGCCACTGCTTCAGGTGTCGGCCATTGAGGTCGCTCCCGGCCAGCACGTCCAGGCCGGCGAGGTACTGGGCGTTCTGAGTGACCATGGCCTCCTCTACATTGCCGGAAAGGCCTTCGAGGAAGACTCCGGTGAGTTGAACGCAGCCGCCAATCAAGGCGCGCCGGTGACGGCCGTGATTGAGGCGAATGGCAATGGACCTCACACTGTCTCCGGATTGAAGATCTTGTACATCGAGAACGAAGTGGACGTGCAGTCGCGGGCCTTGAACTTCTATGTGCATCTGCCCAACGAACTGGTGCGAAACGAACGGACGGAGGACGGGCATCGCTTCATCGGCTGGCGATTCAAGCCGGGCCAGCGTGTTCAGCTGCACGTGCCCGTCGAAAGGTGGCAAGATCGCATCGTGTTACCTATCGAGGCGGTGGTCAACGAAGGACCAGAGTGGTTTGTGTTTCAACAGAACGGCGCCCGTTTTGACCGAAAGAGCGTCCACGTCGAGTATCGTGATCCGCGGTGGGCGGTGATCGAGAACGATGGGTCTCTCTTTCCGGGCGATGTGGTGGCGGTATCCGGTGCGTATCAGATGCACCTGGCGATGAAGAACCGGGCGGGAGGCGGTGCCGATCCTCACGCCGGACACAACCACTGACTTCTCGTGCGTGTGTGCCGCCAGCAGCCATAGCCACTCCGGGTGCGCCGCGAACTCGGCACGGCTCAGAGTGCGTGTCACTTCCTGCTGCCGCACCAGGGCGTTCCCGCGAGCGCGCGGACCCATCCGTCCCGAAATTCAGCACCTCAATCCTGGACGAATTTCCATGCTCAATGCCATCATCCGGTTTTCGCTGCAGCAAAGGCTGCTCGTGGCCGCGACAGCGATCTTCCTCGTCTTGTACGGCGGCTGGCAGATCCTGCACCTCCCGATCGACGTCTTCCCCAACCTCAATCGGCCGCGAGTGACCGTGATGACCGAGGCGCCCGGCATGGCGCCCGAAGAGGTCGAAACACTCATTACCTTCCCGCTGGAGACCACCCTTAATGGAGCGACCGGAGTGCAGGCGGTCCGCACATCCTCGGCCGTAGGCCTGTCGGTGGTCTGGGTGGAGTTCGATTGGGGCACCGACATCTACAACGATCGGCAGATCGTGGCCGAACGGATTGCCATGGTCGCCGATCGGTTGCCCGCTGACGTGACACCCCAGCTGGCTCCCGTTTCCTCCATCATGGGACAGATCCAGATCATCGGCATGTGGAGCAAAGATGGCACGACGTCCCCGATGCAGCTGCGCACCCTGGCCGATTGGGTCGTGCGTCAACGCCTGCTCACGATCCCGGGTGTATCCCAAGTGTTTGTGATGGGTGGTGATCGGAAGCAGTTTCAGGTTCTGGTCGATCCGGATCAGCTTCTCAAGTTCGACGTCTCTCTGCTGGAAGTGACAGAGTCTCTGCAACGCAGCAACCGCAACGCCACCGGCGGGTACCTGGACCAGCAGGGTCCCCATGAGTTTCTCGTGCGCAGCCTGGGCCGGATCCAGACGATCGGCGATCTGGAAGATGTGGTGGTCAAGATCCGCAACGGCCGTTCCATTCTGTTGAGTCAGGTGGCACGGGTGATCGAAGGGGCGGAGGTCAAACGGGGCTCGAGTTCGGCGTTCGTGCGTGTGGAGTCTGGAGAGCCGGCAGCCGGACCGCCGGTTGCCGGCACCCGTTCCACGCCCGAGGATTCGTTCGCTGGTGGTCCGGCGGTGATTCTCACCATCAACAAACAGCCCGATGCGGATACGCGCCGCGTGACGCAGCAGATCCATGCCGCGATCCAGCAACTACAGACCTCGCTGCCGCCGGACGTCAGCATTTACCCGGAGCTGTACGAACAGAAGGTCTTTATCGACCTGGCGATCGAGAACGTACTTGAGGCGCTGCGGGACGGCAGTATTCTGGTCGTCATCATCTTGTTCTTGTTTCTGCTGAACTTCCGGACCACCTTCATCACACTCACCGCCATTCCCCTGTCGATCGTAATGACCGGTCTGGTGTTCCACTGGTTCCATCTGTCCATCAACACCATGACGCTGGGCGGTTTGGCGGTCGCTATCGGCGAACTGGTCGACGATGCCATCGTGGACGTGGAAAACATCTATCGCCGGTTGCGCGAGAACCGCCTGAGCGACCATCCACAACCGCCACTGCTGGTGATCTTCCGCGCCAGTGTCGAAGTGCGCAATTCGATTGTCTTTGGCACGATGATCGTCGTGCTGGTCTTCCTCCCCGTCTTTGCGTTGAGCGGCATGGAGGGGCGACTGTTCACGCCGGTCGGCATTGCCTACATCGTCTCCATCCTCGCTTCGCTCCTGGTATCGTTGACCGTTACGCCGGTGCTGTCCTACTGGCTGCTTCCCCAGGCCAAGTTCCTGGACCGGAACCAGGAGGGTCTGATGCTGCGGGGACTGCAGCGGATGGCAGGCTGGGCGATCCGATTGAGCCTGCGGCTGCCGCTGTCCATGCTGGGCATCGCCACGCTCGCCGTTGTCGTGGCCGGCTGGGCGCTGCTGCAGAAGGAAAGCGACTTCCTGCCCCCCTTCAACGAAGGTGCCGTTCAAATCAACGTGGTTCTGCCACCGGGCACCTCGTTGGCAACGTCTGAGGAGATTGCACACAAGGTAGACCAACGGCTCAAGCGGGTTGAGGATCTGCAGGCGTTTGTGCGCAAGACCGGCCGTGCCGAACTGGACGAGCATGCCGTGACCGTCAACATCTCGGAGATCATCGCCAGCTTCGATCCGCGGACGACGCGCAGTCGCGAAGCGATCCTGGACGACCTGCGCGAAGCGATGGCCGATATTCCCGGCATCGTCACCAGCGTGGAACAGCCGCTGGCCCACTTGATTTCTTCCATGCTCTCGGGCGTCAAAGCGCAAATCGGCATCAAGCTGTACGGCGACGATCTGCACACCTTGCGTGCCAACGCCGAAAAGATACGGCAAGCCATAGCCACCGTCCCGGGCGTGACCGATCTTCAGGTGGAGCCGCAGATCGACATCCCGCAGCTGCGGATCGAGGTCGACGGCGAGAAACTCAAGACGTTCGGCCTGGTACGCGAGGACATCAACGAATTCGTGGAAACGGCCATGAACGGCCAAATCGTCTCCGAAGTGCTGCTGGGGCAACGCACCTTCGACCTGCTGGTCAGGCTCGATGAGCCGGTGCGCGAAGATCTCGATGCGATCAAGCGGTTGTCGATCGATCTGCCCGGCGGTGGCACAACCATGCTGGAGTCGGTCGCCCGCATCTACATGGCCACCGGCCCCAACACGATCAATCGCGAAAACGTCCGGCGGCGGATCATCATTCAATGCAACTCGGCAGGTCGCGGCCTGGTGGACGTGGTGCGCGATATCCAGGCTCGGGTGAAGCCGATCGAGCAGGGCTTGCCCACCGGCTACTTCGTCTCCTATGAGGGGCAGTTCGAGAGCCAGCAGTCGGCGTCGCGCGTGATCGCCACCCTGTTCGCACTCTCCCTGGTCGGCGTCTTCCTGGTGCTCTACACCATGTTTCGCTCGACCAACCTGTCGCTGCAGGTCATGATCGCGCTGCCGATGGCCTTCATCGGCTCCGTGGCCGCCTTGGTTGTCACGGGCCAGACCCTCACAGTGGCCGCCATGGTGGGATTCATATCGCTGTGCGGCATCGCATCGCGCAACGGCATTCTGCTGATCAATCACTACCTGCATCTGGTCAAGTATGAAAAGGAAACCTGGTCGCGCGAAATGATCGTGCGGGCCGGCCAGGAGCGTCTGGCACCGGTCCTGATGACAGCACTCACGTCGGGCATCGGTCTGGTTCCACTGGCGATGGCTTCGGGCGAGCCTGGCAAGGAAATACTCTATCCGGTCGCCACCGTGATCATCGGCGGACTGATCAGCAGCACCTTGCTGGAGTTCCTGGTCCGGCCAGCTCTCTTCTGGAAATATGGCTTACGCGCCGCTCAAGCCGTTGTCGCGGCCGAGGGCGCCGAGGTGGAACTTGTCGAGGTGCCTCGAGCCCGACCCGCCGGACACTCTGACAGCAGCGTCTGAGGCAATGGTTCGCTCACACTTTATCTCATTCTTCATGCGAAAGGACTGCTGGTTATGCGTTACACTCTCACCCTCGTCTGCCTGACGGTGGTCACCCTACTCAGCGTCGCGCTGACTGGCTGCAGTTCTTCATCGCCGAACGATCCGACCCCCGTGGCGAAGCCCGGGCAGGAGGTTGAAGATGGTCACGATCACGGTGCCGATGAGCCAGGCCACTTTGCCGGCGACGGCCATGATCATGGCACGGCAGTCGCCGCAGAGCATCCGACGGTCGGCCCGCACGGTGGCCATCTGATTGAATTGGGCAACGAGGAGTATCACGCTGAACTGGTGCATGATGAGCCAACCCATACGGTCACCGTCTATCTGCTCGATGCACAAGGCCAGCAGCCGGCTGCGGTTACTCCCTCCGAGATCACGCTGCAGTTGTTCCGCGAAAGGAAGTTCGTGAAGTATACGCTCCAGCCGGCCGCGCAGCAGGAAGCCACGGCGAGCGACGTGCGGTTTGCCGTCGTCGATGAAGCGCTGTGCGATGCCCTGTGTCACGAGGATCACGTCGCCGGACGACTGCAGGTGACGATCGAGGGGAGAGCTTACACCGGCGAGATTGAACACGACGACGCTGAGGAGCACGACCACGAAGCCCACCAGCACTAAGTCGCCTGCCGTTCTGTCACCCCTCCCCGACCCCCACGAGCTCCGCTCGTGCGGTGAACCAGATGGTGAGCTACCGCGCCGCC
>JBGSHS010000254.1:0-5067 GCA_041752115.1 Pirellulaceae bacterium
CGCTGCCGAGGCGGGACACGCCGCAAGGAGCGGGACACGCCGCAAGGAGATGGTCGCGCAATAGGGAATGCGACAATGCCACAATGCCACAATGCGCCAATGCGCCAATGAGGAGGCGATTGGTGGAGCTGCGCTGGACGAACTGGCCGGCGGCGCGCGCGGCCGAGCGTTACAGACAGCGGTCTCGCTTCTACTGCGCATTGTGGCATTGTGGCATTGTCGCATTCCCTATTGCGCGACCATCTCCTTGCGGCGTGTCCCGCTCCTTGCGGCGTGTCCCGCCTCGGCAGCGGCGCGAGAGGCCGAGCGTTACAGACAGCGGTCTCGCTTCTATTGCGCATTGTGGCATTGTGGCATTGTCGCATTCCCTATTGCGCGACCATCTCCTTGCGGCGTGTCCCGCCTCGGCCGCCTGTCTGGTCCAGGCATCTGGTCCAGGCATCTGGTCCAGGCACCGCTTGCTTCTTTCCCTTGGGCATTGGATATTCCTTGGTCGATATTCTGCGGTTCAGGCGGCTGGAACCGTTGGTTTTCTGGTTTCGGTTTCCTGCCGGTGCGTCGGGCCCGTGGCGTTGGACAATGGCCTAGAATAGGGGCTGCGGCCGGTTCAGCGAACGAAGAGGGAAGAGCGGATGACGCGGATTCGCCGAGTCTTGTTGTTGATCGAATCATCGCGCGGCTACGGTCGGGATTGCCTGCGCGGTGTCGGAGCGTTCTTGCGTACGCGGGAGTCGTGGCGGGTATTACACGTGGAACGTAGCCTGAGCGAAACGTTTCCCAAGCAGCTGCGGCGCTGGCGTGCCGATGGCGCGCTCACTCGAATGGAGACGACGGACATGGCGCGGGTTGTGGCGAGCCTGCAGATTCCGACCGTGGATCTGCGAGGGATTCACAAGCTGCCGAACGGAGCGTTGATGGATACGGATCCCGAAGAGTGTGGCAGACTGGCTGTGGAGCACTTTCTGCAGCGTGGTTACCGGCATCTGGGGTACTGCGGGTATCGAGGCGTGGCTTTTTCGGACGACCGCTGTGCGGCATTCTGCCGGCATGCGGCAGCGCGGGGCAAGGAAGTTCACATTGATCAAATGGCGTTGGCGCCCAGCGACATGAAGGATGTGGTGGTGCGCGAACTGCGGGGTGAGCTGAGTGAGCGGGAGGTGGTGACGTGGTTGTGTCGGTTGCCGCAGCCGATCGGGATTTTTGCCTGCAACGATGTGCGTGGTCGGCAGGTGCTGGCGGCATGTGACGAGGCTGGTTTGGCGGTTCCCGATCAGGTGGCGGTGTTGGGAGTGGACAACGATGTGGTTGTCTGCGATCTCTCGGTTCCGTCGCTGAGCAGCGTTGAGCCCGATGCGCGCCGGCTGGGCTTCGAAGGGGCGGCTTTGTTGGATCGTATGATGAACGGGGTGGCGCCGCCGCCGCAGATCGTCCTGGTTCCACCACGTGGCATTCAGACCCGTCTCTCTACCGACTTTATTGCCGTGGCCGATCCGGGGACGGCAGCTGCGCTGCGTTACATCCGGAGCCACGCCTGCGATGGAATCTCGGTCGATCGGCTTGCTCGGCGACTGGCCATCAGCCGCACAACGCTGGACCGCAAATTCCGACAGCTCTTGGGACGCAGCCCGAAAATGGAGATTGATCGGGTGAGGATCGAGCGTGCCAGGCAGTTGTTGCAGGCGACCGACTACAAGCTCTCCGCCATCGCTTCGCTGGTGGGTTTCCAGACGGCCGCTCAGTTCGTGACCGCTTTCAAGCGTCATACGGGGATTACTCCCGGTGCGTACCGCAGCCGCGAAACCGGGTGGTGAAGGAGGGGCCGGAACGGAACGTGGCTGCGAGTTGGGATAATGACGACTTGGCCGCTCCCAACGCGGCGACTACACTTGAGGCGAGAAGTGGATTCCGATTCGGGAATCTTCCGATTCTGCCCGACATCGAGCAGCTGATTGGCTCGGATGCCGCAATGCCCCTGATGAATTGCTCGGACTGAGCGACCTGGATGACGTGAGGTGGCCGGGTCACTCCGGGTGATCTGACAAGGTGCACGACCCCGGGTTGCAGGGACGGCGGCTAGGGCGTGCGACGTGCATAGCCGCTGTGAGGCGCTTTCTGTGCTGAGCCGAGTTCACGGAATGGCGCATGGAGAACGGGGCATGGAGAACGGGCCGGATCGTCAGCGCAGCGTGGATGGTTTGATGTGTGCGGGGTCCGTGGAGCGGTGCCCGAGGATCTGTGGGCATGCACGGGAAGGCGTGGTATCTGGCGAAGGGAAAGACGATGAGCATCTACGAGCATCCCAATTATTCCCCGGTCGAAGTGCAGGCGATCGAGAACTCTCCCCTCGATTCGCTCTACGCAACCGAGGAGAAGATTCCGGTTATTACGGTCAGCAATTTCCCGGCACTTGGCCAGTTGATCGCCATGCGGTTTCTGGAGTGGGTTCAGAACCATCCAGGGGGCGTAGTGTCTTTGCCGACCGGTAAGACACCGGAGCATTTCATCAAGTGGGTGAACCGACTGATCAAGACCTGGGATGATCCGGAGACTCGCGGTTTGCTGGAACGCAACGGCGTTGATCCGGCGCATCGACCTCAGATGCAGAGTCTGCACTTCGTGCAGATCGACGAGTTCTATCCGATCCAGCCGACGCAGAAGAACAGCTTCTTTCACTACGTCAGGAAGTACTACATCGAGGGGATGGGATTAGATCCTGGCAAAGCTCTGTTGATGAACTGCAACGAGATCGGGATTCGGCCCGATGAGCGGCTGGAGTCGATCTGGCCGAAGTCGACGGTCGATCTGTCGCTCCGCACGAGGCGGCCGCAGTCCGAGCTGGAACGTCTGCAGCAGGACGTGCTTTCGCGGATTGATGACTGGTGTCAGCGGCGTGAGCAGGAGATTCGGGCGTTGGGCGGGCTGGGGTTCTTTCTGGGAGGCATTGGACCGGACGGGCACATTGGGTTCAATGTGCGTGGTTCCGATCATTACTCCACGACGCGACTGATGGCCACCAACTACGAAACGCAAGCCGCCGCGGCGGGCGACTTGGGTGGTATCGAAGTCTCTCGGCAGCGGTTGGTCATTACGATTGGACTGGGAACGATTACCTGCAACGAAGATTGCACGGCGATTATCATTGCGGCCGGCGAGGCCAAGGCGTCGGTGATTGCCGACGCGGTCCTTGGCCCCTGCAGTGTGCGGATTCCGGCCAGCGCGTTGCGTTGCCTCCCCAACGCTCGGTTCTACATCACGCTGGGAGCTGCCAAGAGGCTGCGTCAAAGACAGGCGAGCCTCATGGTGTTGTCGAAGGATTATTCAGACGAACAGGTCGTGCGGGCGATGGTCGATCTGTCGCTCTCCAGGCAGAAACCACTGCTGTCTCTGACCGAGCAGGAAGGGCGTCAGGATCCCATGCTCTGTGAAGTGCTCGCCGGGCGTCAGCAACCGTTTTCCGAGCTGGCACAGATGGTTCACAACACACTCGTGCACAACATCGAGCGAGGGGGCGGAACCAGCACCAATACCCGGTTCTTGCACACCGAACCGCATCACGACGATTTGATGCTCGGTTACCTCCCCTACATCGTCCGGAACATGCGGCATGCCAGCAATATCCACTATTTTCTCACGCTGACCAGTGGCTTCACGGCTGTCACCAATCTCTTCATGCTGCGCCAGCTGGAAGGGCTCGAGCGGTGGATCCAGTCGCCGGAGTTTCGGGACCTCTATCGGGAAGATTACTTCGAAGCGGATAACGAGCAGGGACGCAATCGCGATATCTGGCAGTACCTTGACGGTATCGCGGCCAGGAACAATGAGATGCGGGCCGAGGGTGCCGCGCGCCGGATGCTCCGCAATCTGATGGAAGTGTACGACGAGAGCAACCTGGCCGCGATCCGGGACCGGATGACCGAACTGAAACACTATTTTGAAAGCGTCTATCCGGGACGCAAGGACCCCGAGGCGATCCAACGGCTCAAAGGCATGTGCCGCGAATGGGAAGCCGAAACGCTGTGGGGGTACTTCGGCTGGCAGTGCTCGCACATTCGCCATCTTCGACTCGGCTTCTACACCGGTGATGTCTTCGTTCCCGAACCGACCGTGGAACGAGACGTCGCGCCGATTCTGAAACTGCTGGACGAAGTCCAGCCGGATGTGATTTCCTGCGCGCTCGATCCCGAAGCGAGTGGACCGGATACGCACTACAAAGTGCTGCAGGCGATCAGCGACGCGACCGATCGCTACGTCGAGAAGTACCAGCGGAGCGATTTGCGGATCTGGGGCTATCGCAACGTCTGGTTCCGTTTCCATCCCAGTGAGGCCAACGTTTTCGTGCCCGTTTCACTCAATATGCTCTCGGTCATGGAGAGCGCCTTCCTCAATACCTTTGTGTCGCAGCGCGAAGCGTCCTTTCCCAGCTACGCGCACGACGGACCCTTCTGCGAACTGGCTCAACAGATCCAGGTCGAACAGTATCACATGCTCAAGACCTGCCTGGGGCGAGCCTGGTTCGCCGAGCACAGCAGTGCACTGATTCGAGGTGCACGCGGATTCGTCTTCCTGCGCGAAATGAACATCGGCGAATTCCGTCAGACAGCGCGCAGCCTGCGAAAGTCCACCGAGGACTTTTAGTGCCGGCGCGACCAAATTGCTGAGATCTCCCGCAGTGGCGACGCACGAACTGAGTTAGCGCTTGGTGACCGCGACGATTCTGCCGCGTGATGGCAATTTGTCGCAGCTACGGCGCTGCCTCCTCATCCCTCCCCGACCCCCACGAGCTCCGCTCGTGCGGTGCATCAGATGGTGAGCTACGGCGCTGCCTCCTCACCCCGAATCAGCCGGCGTACGGAATCGCTGCCGTTTTTTCTGTAACGAATTGTGATGTCGCGCGATTTTATCGATGCAGGCAAGCGCGCCGGTCACTCGTACCTGTCGTCAAGCATTCAAAGGAGCATTCCAGCAATGGCCGCGTTGACCGTATTCAACCCGGCCGTGGACCTGTCGCCGCCGACGCGGAATCGCGTCGGTACTGGTATAACCTGCACCTGGTGCTGGTCGTCGCGC
>JBGSHS010000255.1:0-15151 GCA_041752115.1 Pirellulaceae bacterium
GCCAAGTCATCTCCACGCAGCGTTGCGGGCCGAGCCGGACACGACACCGCTGGAGATCGCGTTTTGCTATCAGAACAATCTCGCGCATCTGCTGCAACTGGGACGCGTCTGGAGCACGGGGTTCTACGTCGGTACGTTCGGTGAGTACTCGATGCAGGCGGTCAGGAATCGTGTGGCAGCGCGGTAGCTGTCCATCTGCTTCACCCACGAGCGGAGCTCGCGGGGGTCGGGGAGAGAGGAGAAAGCAGCGCGGTAGCTGACCATCTGCTGCACCGCACGAGCGGAGCTCGCGGGGGTCGGGGAGGGAGGTGCGAGCGGCGTGCGGTAGCTGACCATCTGCTTCACCGCACGAGCGGAGCTCGCGGGGGTCGGGAGAGAAGGAGTCCGCGCGGTAGCTGGCCATCTGGTTCACCGCACGAGCGGAGCTCGCGGGGGTCTGGGAGAGGAGGTGCGAGCGGCGCGTGGTAGCTGACCATCTGCTTCACCGCACGAGCGGAGCTCTTGGGGGTCGGGGAGAGGTGAGGAGGTAGCGTGGTAGCTGACCATCTGCTTCACCGCACGAGCGGAGCTCGTGGGGGTCGTGGAGAGGAGGTGCGAGCGGCGTGGTAGCTGACCATCTGCTTCACCGCACGAGCAGAGCTCGCGGGGGTCGGGGAGAGGTGAGGAGGTAGCGTGGTAGCTGACCATCTGGTTCACCGCACGAGCGGAGCTTGCGGGGGTCGGGGAGGGATCCGGCGTGCGCAGACACTGGCGCGACGATCTGCTACGCGAGACCGGTGATATCCGACTCTGCGATCTTCGGTTGCTGAACACGCTTGTGCGACATGTACCTAAGAGGACGCATCGGCCGATCGCTAGCTAGCCCAGTCTGAAAAGAATGCCGGCTAGCAAATCTCACGCCGAACGGTATTGCAGCTGGTGCCTTCCCTTGGACATTGGATATTATCTGGTCGATATTCTGCGGTTCAGACGGCTGCGGCTCAGGCCCCCAGCGACTTACAGCGGGGGAAGGATCACGACATACATGCGGACTCCCTCAGGCGTCTCGATCGTGACCACGCAGACGTTCGCCGCGATCCGCTCGGCCTCGACCGGAACTGGCGGCGCGTCGGCGTTATCGATCTGGTGCCCGATTCCCAATGCGTGCGGCTTTCGATCCGGCGCGGGAGCTTTCTCGACGAACCAGTCGAGCTGCACGACAATCGGATTGCCGACCGGCTGATCGCGCTCGTCCCGTCGTTGCAGGGCGATCAAACGCCTCGGTTCTTGGACAAGCTCAAGAATCGGACCAGCGGATACCTGCGCGGAGACGGGAGCGCCCTTCTCGGCTGTTTCCTCATCCACGTAAACGTCAAATTGCTCGTACTTTTCGCCGCTCTTGGCCGGTGGAGGAGCGGGGATCACAATCATCGGTTTCCGCAAGCACCCGGCGCAGATGCCGTCACAAGAAGTCGGATAGGTGAGCGAACAGCTCCCCACGTAGTACGCCCACCCGCCGGCACAGATGCGACACAGGAATGTCCTGTTCAGGCAGTTGCCTGTAAGCGGGTCTGTTACTTCCGACACGTACGTGTAGGGGCACATCTTGTTGGTGCAGTCTCCAACGTGCAGAGCCGTCTCGTGCGGTGCACAACTTGCCGCTTCGCAGCAGGTCGGCTGACAGCAGGTCGGCTGGCAGCGTCGAGCGCGCAAACGACTCAACACGCCTCCCCAGGCATTGTCCGTCACGCCCAGAACCAGTAACAATGTCGACACCAGCATGATGTGAACCGCCGATACTTGTCGCACCTTCATCGGTTGCCCTCCACAAGAATGCACAATCAGTGAGTCAGAAACGCCAAATAACCACTACCAGCATGGGGTATCGTACCCTGGAAATGGTGGCGATTCAACAACTTTCTCGCTGAGCGGATTTGGACGACCTTCATCAGCCAGGTTAGGGGACGTATGACGATTTATCTCGCTTGCGGCAGTGCCACGGCAGAGCTCTGCGACAGCGATCTGCGTGAGGCTTTGGTAGGGGTCCTGGAACGTCTGGGGCCGCGTCGACGTGTGTTGGCTCTACCGCCCGATTTCACTCGGCTTCACAGTCACGCGGGGCCGCTGACCTGCATGGTCCACGATTACTATGGTGACCGGTTGAGTGACGTGATGCCTGCCCTGGGCACTCATGTCGCGATGTCTGCAGAGCAGCTCGACCAGATGTTCCCCGGGATTCCTCACGACCGGTTCCGCGTGCATCGCTGGCGTGACGACGTGGTGACGATTGGCCAGGTGCCATCGGAGTTTGTAACCGAGGTCACCGAGGGGCTCTGGACCGAGGCCTGGCCGGCTCAGCTCAACAAGTTGGTGTGGAGTGGAGGCCATGATCTGATTGTGTCGATTGGACAGGTCGTGCCGCATGAAGTGATTGGGATGGCGAACTACAACAAGAATCTGTTTGTGGGGACGGGGGGTTCGCTGGGGATCAATCAGAGTCATTTCATTGGCGCGGCCTATGGCATGGAGCGGATCATGGGTCGCAGCGACACGCCGCTGCGTCGCATTCTGCACTATGCACAGGATCACTTCTGCACTCACCTGCCACTGCTCTTTGTCCTCACCGTCATCGGACTCGACGCGCAGGGCGAGTGCGTGGTCCGAGGGCTGTTCGTGGGCGACGATCACGAGTGTTTTGAGCTGGCTAGCGAACTGAGTGCCGAGGTGAATATCAGCGTCTTGGACAAGGCGCCGGAGAAGGTGGTGGTGTATCTGGATCCGGCGGAGTTTCACAGCACCTGGTTGGGCAACAAGGCGATCTATCGCACGCGGATGGCGATTGCCGACGCGGGTGAGCTGATCATACTGGCTCCCGGTGTACGCACGTTTGGTGAAGATCCGCAGATTGATCGGTTGATCCGCCAGTTTGGCTACCGGACGACTCCGGAGATCATGCGGTTCGTGTATGACGACGAGAGTCTGCGGGCGAATCTGTCAGCCGCCGCACACCTGATCCACGGCTCGAGCGAAGGGCGATTCCGCGTCGTGTATTGTCCAGGTGGTCTGAGTCGCGAGGAGATTGAAGTGGTTGGATACCACTACGCGGACCTGGCGGAAATGGCCGCCATTTACGATGTGGCTGCGTTGAGCGACGGTTGGAATACGGTGGCGGGCGAGCGGATCTATTTTGTGCGCAATCCCGCCCTCGGGCTCTGGCGCGGCCCGAACTGAACGAGGTTGTTCGCATGGCGATCATCGACAAAAAGACGGGATGACAAGAAGACGGAATTCGTCATCCGATTTTCTTGTCCTTTCATCTTTTTGTCTTTTCCTGGCAGCGGCGTTCACTGCGTGACTAGAGGAGTTCTTCGTGCCGGGCGACGGCGGCGAGGCTGTCCCAGTCGATGGCTGCTTCCATTGCTTCGTCCATGTACTGGCGTCGCGCCTGGTTGACCAGGTCTTCGCAGTTGATCTCGCCCTTGAGTTGCACATGGTAGAGTGACGCGTTGTCGCGAATGAGTTCTTTGCAGTCGACGGCCAGGGTGATGAAGCCGTCCAGATCCAGGCCGAATTCCGACTCCAGCAGCATGCGCGCGGCGTTCACCTGCGGGCAGTCGGGAGTCCACAGCGCGTCGGCCATCAGATTGGCGATGTGCGTGGTGACGGCCAGCGGATCGTCGCAGTCGGGCAGATGATGGTGAGTGGCGATGGCATTGGTCAGGCAATCGGGAAGGTTCCAGCGGTCGAGCAGTCGAGCGCCGAGCTGGCCGTGATCGAAGCCGAACCGTTCCCGTTCGGATTCGATCAGCATCGTACCGTGCCCTGCTCGCTGGTACAGCTTCACATAGCAGTCCGTTTCCAGTTGAGCCAGCAGGAGCAGGCCGACATCGGACAGCAGTCCTGCGCTGTATGCTTCGTCGCTGGCGAGTTCCTGTTTGCGGACGGCCAGGCGCGCGGCGACCGAAGCCATGGTGAGCGAACGGCGCCAGAAGTCGTCGTACACCTTGCCGGGCATGTCTCGGACCAGCTGGTCGAGCAGTCCGAAGCTGAGCACGGCCAGCCGGAGCGAGCGGCTGCCGAGGTACGTGACGGCGTGCTGGAGGCTGGCGACGTTGCGGGCCAGGCCGAAATACGACGAGTTGACCAGACGCAACACGGACGTGGCCAGGGCCGGGTCCGCCTCCAGGCACTGGACCAGCTCATAGGTTTCGAAATTCTCGTCCTGCAGCAGCGTCAATACCTGGCAAGCCACCTGCGGAGCGGTGTGCAGACGATCCAGACGATCGATCAGGCGGTCCATAGCCGCCGTGTGCGCGTTGCGAGTCATTGGAACCTCAGAGACCGGCAATGTGTCGCGATGTGTGTCGGATGAGACAAGTCTCTGAGCAAGCATAGCTTACCGTCGGGACCAAGGATCGCAGATCGCATTGTGCCGATTATGTCGGAATTGTCCCGCGTCAGGGCCGGGACTCGTCCGGACGGTGGACAAAGGGACGGAGAGATCCGAGAATCATTGGGGAACCTGGACCTGCGGCCAACGCAGCGAAGATCTCCAGCAGTGGGAGTGGTTGTGCCATGCGAGTGGTTGGGCGACGATACGACCAAGGGCAGCCGATATCGATCGAGATTGCCGAGGGCCGAGTGGCCAGAGTCGATCCGCTGCGCTGCAGCGAACGAGGGACGTTGCCCTGGCTCGCGCCGGGCCTGGTCGATCTGCAGGTCAACGGCTACGCCGGTCACGAATTCACTCGCTGGGACCTGACCGGGGAGATTGTCGAGCAGATCAGTATGGCCATGGATCCACTGGGCGTCACGGCGTACCTGCCGACCGTCATCACGCAATCGCACGAGTTGCTCCTGCACGCCTTAGGGACCATTGCCGAAGCGATCCAGACGCGTCCCGAAGTCGCGCGGCGCGTGGCCGGAATTCACCTGGAGGGCCCCTTTATCTCGGCCCAGGACGGCCCGCGGGGCGCTCATCCCGTGGAGTTCTGTCGAGCGCCTGACTGGGGTGAGTTCGAGCGGTTGCAGGACGCCGCTCGCGGCTACATCAAACTGATCACGCTCTCCCCCGAGTACAGTTCGGCTGTCGACTTCACGCGCGCGGCGGTCGCGCAGCAGACGCTCGTCGCGATCGGTCACACGAACGCCACCACGCCGCAGATCCAGGCGGTGGTGGATGCCGGGGCTCGGCTGAGCACTCATCTGGGCAACGGCACTCACGCCATGATCCGTCGGCATCCCAACTATGTCTGGGACCAGCTGGCAGACGATCGGCTCACGGCCACCCTGATCGTGGATGGCCATCATCTGCCGCCGGCGGTCGTCAAGTCGCTGGTCCGCGGCAAAACGGCGCAACGCGTCGTGCTGATCAGCGATATGACGGGGCTGGCGGGAGCGGAGAGGTTGCAGCCGGGCCTGTACGAACAGTCCGGACTGGGGGCGATTGAGATCCTGGAGGACGGTCGCGCAGTGGTGGCGGGCCAACGCGATTATCTGGCTGGAGCGACGCGGCCGTTGTCGGTAGGAGTGGAAAACGTGCAGCGGTTCGCCGGAGTGGATCTGGCGGCCGCCATTGATATGGCCAGCGCTCGGCCCGCCGCACTCCTGAAACTCGATGCCGGCCGATTGGAGGTGGGAGCCGGCGCCGACCTGATCCAGTTTGAGTTGCTCGACGATCAAAGCATCCACATGCTCGCCACGTACAACGCCGGACAATGCGTTTTCGGCGAGGGGATCACTGAGTGAAGAAGGTGACCCAATCGACACGCGCGTCGCCAAAGGCCATGGTCGACGGGTTGCGGAGCCGGTCTTTGCGGTACTCCAGTCGCGTGCCCGAGAGATCGGTCAGCTGCCCACCGGCCGCTTCAATGATCGCCTGAGCGGCGGCTGTATCCCATTGCATGGTCGGCACCACGCGGGGATAGAAATCGGCCTTCCCTTCCGCCACCAGGCAGAACTTCAGCGAGCTTCCCATGCTCGTCACGTCGGCGCCCGAAAGTCGCGCCAGAAACGCCTCCACGACCGGACCGGCATGATCGCGACTGGCGACCACCGTCAATCGCTCCAGCTCGGCCCGCCGAGTGCCGATCGGCTTCCGCTCCTCCTGGCGGCCCTGGACCCAGGCACCCGTGAACGGTTGGCTCGTGACTCCCAGATAGCTCACTCCCGTCACCGGAACACAGATCACGCCGAGCACCGGATAGCCGCAGTGGACCAGGCCGATATTCACAGTGAACTGCCCCGTCCGCTTGATAAACTCCTTGGTTCCATCCAACGGATCGACCAGCCAGAGCCACTCATCGGAAGCCAGACTGATCGCTTCCCCTTCAGCCGACTCCTCCGACACGATCGGAATGTCCCGAGTCAGCTCCGCCAGCTCCGCCACAATGAACCGGTGCGAAGCCTGGTCGGCCAGCGTGAGCGGCGAGTTGTCCGATTTGGTTTCGACAGGTCCATCAAGCCCGTAAAAGGCGAGTACTCTGTCACCGGCCGCCAATGCAATCTGACGCACTGGCTCCAACAAAGAGGGCAAGTCGATGGGCATGATGCGTGGGGCTACTTCCAGAACTGGAACCATTTCCTGCGATTGGAGTAATTGAACTGCACGAGCCGATCGACCAGCTCTTCATAAGCTTCGTCAGCCGCCGGATCGACCGGAACCCGCTCGATCGGCGCCCCTTTCCTGAGGCCTCGTCCGACGTTGCCAGCCCCTTCACCCAGCAGCACGGGATCAACGTGCTCAAACTGCTGCCCCAGGACCGGCACGCCCACCGATTCCTCCAACTCTTCCTGCTCA
The DNA here is from genome assembly GCA_041752115.1 of Pirellulaceae bacterium. Lineage (GTDB taxonomy): Bacteria > Planctomycetota > Planctomycetia > Pirellulales > Pirellulaceae > JAJRVM01. The sequence goes on from JBGSHS010000255.1 coordinate 6,779, forward strand.
TCTAACGCGTGCTGGGGCGCTGTTACCTCGGCTTCGGTTGACACCTCGGCGCCAACCGATTCCTCCGAATCGATCGAGGCACGGTCTTCCGTGCACACATCTTCCGTGTATCCCTCTTCCGTGCCTTCATCTGCACAAGCTGGGACGTAGTGGAGCGTGTCAGCGGACGGGTCGTCTGCCTGCAGGTGTCGGTCGGCCCGCATACGTTCCAGTTCGGCCAGCGTTTCTGCCTGTTCGACGGCGAATTCATCGAGCCGCGTCCGCTCGACATCCAAGGCACGTCGTTCTTCGGCGATCAGCCGTCGTTCGCTACGCAACTCCTCCAGCTGGTCCTGCAGTTGGCGGGTCTGCTGCTGAAGTTGTTCGCGAGTTGACTGCAGCTCCTGCATGGTCTCCGTGCGCCACGTACTGAACTCGCACCGCTGTTTCTCGAGTGCTTCGCGCATTTCTTCGAGTTCAAATCGTTGCAGGTCGAATTTGTCGTCGAGCTGCTGTCGTTCGGTCGTCCACGCGGTCATCTGAGCGGACAGCTCTTGCTTCTCCCGCTCGACCGTCTGCCGATCTTCAGCCAGGTGCTGCTCTTGGTTGCGGAGTTCTTGCTCAAAGGTCTTCATGGCATCTCGCTGCTGGTCCAGCTGGGCTTGCACGGCCGCGAGCTCTTCTCGCGCTTGTTCCACTGCCTGCCGCTGTTGGTCCAGTTGAGCGGCAGATGCTTCCTGCTGCCGCGCCTCTTCCTGTTGCAGCTGAGTCAGCTCAGTCCGCTGTCGCTCCAGGTCCTGTTGCTGCTGTTGCAGTTGCCGGCTCAGACGCTGCACACTCGCTTCCCGCTCCGCCAGATCCTGGCGGGTTTGCTCCCACTGCAGATCGGCTTGTTCCCGCTGGCCGAACCAGGAGCGTCGTTCACTCTCCAGGTCGCGTCGAGCCTGATCGAGCGAGCCGCGCGCTGTCTGAACTTCTGATTGTAGCGCATCGAGCTCCGTTCGCAAACGGCTGAGCTGCTGTTGTTCCTGTTGGAACGACTGGCGTTCCGTTTGCAGCGATGCTGCCTGAGCCGATAACTCGTGGCCCTGCTGCTCGTGCTGTTCGATCCAGCAGTGCTGTTGTCGCAGAAATGTCGCCCGCTCCTGCTCGAGCTGCAATCGCAGTTCCTGGAGAGCTTTGCGCTCGTCCTGGAGCGAATCGGCCTGCTCCCGATCCTTCTGAGCCGAGGATCGAGTACGCTTCTTGGTTTCCGCTTCGCTGCGGGCCAGTTTGGCTTCGCGTGCTGTCAATTCGGCATCACGGGCCGCCAATTCGGCATCGCGAGCGGCCAGTTCGGCATAACGTGATGCCAATTCGGCATCGCGGGCCGCCAGATTGGCTTCGCCCTGGTCCAGTTCCGTTTGGCGCGCTTGCAGGTCTTGAGCCGAAGCGTGCTGTTGGGCCAGCACTGTCTGCTGGGCCAATACTGTCTGCTGCGCTTGCTGGAGTTCTTGGGCGAGCTGTTCCTGCTGTTGCCGTAGCGCGGTCTGCAACGACTCGACTTCCGCGTGCTGTTGGGCCAGCTGAGCGTCAGTTTGTCGCTGCTGGTCGCTCCACGCCTGTTGTTGCGCAGTGAGTTCGGCTTCCCTGGCAGAGAGTGCCTGCTGAGCTGCATGCAATGCGGTCCGCTGCTGCTGGAGTTCTGTGGCTGAGCGGGCCTGTTCCTCCTGCCATGCTGCGCGCTGCTGCTCGAGGGTCTGTCGGGCCTGTTCCACATCGGATCGCAGCCGCTCGATCGCCGTCCGCTCCTGCTCTCGGCTTTCCGACTGTGCTTGCTGCTGTTGAGCGAGCGACTGCTGCAGCGTCTGGACCGACTTCTGTTGTGTGGCCAGATCGTGGCGCGCGGCGTCGAGTTCGGCGGTGCGTTGGGTCAACAGCTGCTCCAGAGCGTTGTGCTCCGAGAGCAGCTTCTGCAGTTGTTGTCGCAGCGCGCCGGTGGCGGCGGCCAGTTGCTCTTTCTCTTCTATCCACGACTGCCGTTCTGCTTGCTGCCGGTCCGTCACATCACGCTGAGCGCGGGTCAGTTCTTCACGAAGGGATTCGAGTTCGCTGTGTGCTTGTGCCGTGAGTTGCTCTTGTTGCGCAGCGCGTGCGGTCACCTCGAGCAGTTGAGCGCGCTGTTGTTCGAGCTGCTCGAGAAGCACCGTCTGATCGGCATCTGACTGCTCGCGTCGGGCGGTGGCCTCTTGCTGCAGAGACTCGACTTCGGCGCGCTGCTGCAGCAGAGCCTGTTGTGCGGCAGCCAGGGCCTGGGTCTGCTGAGCCAAGGTGTCGCGCTCGCGGTCGAGCAGCTCCTGCTGGCGAGACAGCTGTTCGTCCAGTTCCAGCCGTTGCTGTTCGAGCTGCGTCTGCCGCCGCTGCAGTTCGAGTTCCCGACGGTCGTTGCGGGCCAGAGCCTCTTTGAGTTCGCGCCGGCGGCGGTCCAGTTCGCTGTGGCTCTCGGCCAGTTTCGTCAGATCCTGATCCAGCTCTTCGGTGCGACAATTGAGTTGTTCGCGCCACGAATGGATCTCAGCAAAATGCTGATCGATTTCGTCATGCTGCCGGCGCAGCTCCTGCTCGTGCAGGTCGCGCTGCCGCTGCCACTCAAGCTTCTGCGATTCCAACTGGCGCTGCATTTCCGTAATTGCCTCGAGTTGATCCGTCGCTAAGTAAGCTGAAATCCGCTGCTCATCGTCCTGACCTGACTGATCCAACCGAACAGCCAGATCATCCTGGTCTTCGGCCTCCTCCAGATCGCTGTGGTCGCTGTGATCAAACTGGACCAGCAGCGGGTCATCGCCGCCGACCGAAGAGCTGGATGCGGACAACGAACCGCGAGAATCTGCCACCGAAGTAACTGCCAGACCTGGCGACCGAAGTGCGAAAAAGCTCTCCAGATGAACCGCGTCTTCCACAGGCGCCGCCCACGGCTCATCCGACAGTCGGGCGAAACCCAGTCGGACATCACCCAGTTTGATCGTCTTTCCCTGCCGTAACCGATCGACGTCCCGCCGACGTCCCCGCTTCTCTGTGCCATTGCTGCTCAACAGATCGATAAACCACAACCGTCCGTCGTGCCAGTACAGGACACAATGTGCCAAAGATATGAAGTCGCTCTTAAGTCGCAGAGCACTGGGATGTTCCCGCCCTACGACCGTCAAGCTGCGATAAGCTCGATATGTCGCCCGCCGCTGATCGTTCACCACAATGTAGATGACCGGGACCGGCAGCGGAGCACTCCCCTTTTCGTCCAATCGCGGCAATCCGTCGACCTGCTGGACTGAGCCATCCGTGAATGTCGCGTAGATCTGATAGTCGCCCATCCCCACCGGCTCGTCCTCGGCCAGCCATTGGCCAACCGAAGGGGTTCCGTTTTCCGGTCTGGACAAATCAATACAGAAAATACCGCGCTCGGTGGCATGCAGATAGAGACCGAGTCTGGGGACCGTCATACCCTCCAGAATAACTTCTGAACGCGGATGACTGCCAATTCGTGCATACGGCTTGCCCACGTCGATAGTTCGTCCGCCGTCGGGCCCCTCGACCCGGACAGTGATCTCCCGCTTGCACCACAGCTGAGTAATCATGGCCATCCAAACCGCTATCTACGATGGAGTTACGAACCGTGAAGAAGACACTCCATTGTAGTGTAGCACTTGGCCCGGATCCAAGTTTTCGCAACGCCGAGGGGACGTGGCCCAACAACTTGCACAACGCGATGCGCAGGCCAGACAGGGGGAGTAACTCGAGCAATGGGTGGGCGTTGGGGCAACAAAAAAAGCCAAGCTTCCTCATCGCTGAGAAACTTGGCTTGTCGCATATGCTGAAGCCACCTCGACCGCTCGAAGGTGGCAGAAACAGAGGCGCCGGTGGGAGTCGAACCCACGATGGCGGATTTGCAATCCGCTGCCTTAGCCACTTGGCTACGGCGCCATTCGTTGTAAGTTGTTACTGTTTATCGGCTTATGGCGAAGGATTCTATTGTATTTCCGCGTTCTGCCAGCTAGGAATGAGGGCGAGCTACGCGCCGCCGCGACACCGAGCCGAGAACTCAGTCGGGCTGCCCGTCCTGTCAGACCTAAGCGCGACCCCATTCGAATGGTCTGATGCACTCGGCCTCCATCGCGCTCTGGAGTGCAACCAGCCCATCCGCAAATTCTACCCAACAGTTATCGTCCGCAAAAGCCCCAGAACCTTACCTCGATTTCACATGATCTTGCCGGTGTGCTTCTTCCCCTTGGACATTGGATGTTCCGTGTGGGATATCCTGCGGTTCAGACGCCCCACGTTACCGCCTGCCTGTCGGAGACTCGGCTAAGGCCGGTTGGACCGCAACTAAAGGCGGTTCTACGCGCTACACTTTGCCCACTCGGACCAAGTGGCAGTCCGAGGAGCCTGGTGAAGAAAAGTACTGTGACGACTCGATGGGTATAACTGCTGTATCCGTCGTGAAACTGCGCATCACCGCACGTGATACGGCCGGCAGAAGACGCGCAAGCGGAAGTCGATGGATCAGTGCTCCAAACGGCTCGCGTCGTGTGCGATTGCAGTCCAGTGGGCTGGGATCGGGCGGGGAATGCGAGTCGATTGGACAGTTCGATTGAACAGTTCGATTAAACGGGGGGAGATGCATGAGATTGTGGGAGCGGTTCTTACCTGGTTCGCGGGACGCGTTGATCAACGAAATGGCTCAACGAGTCGCCCGGGAACAGTACGAGCGGGCGTGGCAGTTGCTCGCCATTCGCACCGGCTCGTTAACCAGTGTTCCCGAAGCGCGTGGGTATATTGGCAGCCGCGTTCAGAATCTCGTGCAGGATGCGATCGGTTGCCTGGCAGGTCGTCGCGATGATCTGTCGCCCGAGCTGCAGGCACGAATCGCTCAGAGGACTGTGGAGTTGTGGGTGAGCCAGTTTCTCGTTCCGCTCCTCGACTCTGCACCGATCCCGGCACTGGTTCGCGTGCGACGAGCTGCATAGGGGTTCGGCTGCACAGGGCTCGCGGGTTGGGATGAAGGCCATCCACGCTCGGCGCGTCCTGTGATCGAGGGTTCCTTGACGGTTTCGCAGCCTTACGGCCTGAGGCAGCGAGTTGACCGTTGATGGGGTCCTGGCCTGCCCCCGCATGTGGCGTCTGTGCCACCTTACTGAGTTAGCCTGTTTTGTTTTGTATCGAGTCACTCATCCGACGTTGCTCCGCCACGGAAACGCTCGGCTTGCCCGTTCCAGACGCAAGCCGAGCGTTTTTTTTGTGTCGCACGCACGTAGCACGCACTTGAGTGCGTGACAGCCCTGCCCTCTACCTCCGCCATTATCCATGACATCTCGCGGGGCCGTCGCGGACTGAAGTCCGCGCTACGCACGCTGTCCCGAGGGGGCGAGTTGCGGTGGGTGGTGTACGCCGATAGAATCCACACTGACGCGACGACCGGTATCTGGCCCGATGTGACACGCACAAGGGACGCAAGGAAACAGCAAGGAAACAACCATGAGCGAAAAATACAACATTGGGCTGTGTGGTTTGAAGGTCATGGGTCAGAACCTGGTCTTGAACATGGAGGACCATGGGTACCGCGTGGCGGTCTGGAATCGGACCACCGAGACGATGCAATCGTTTGTGAAGGACAAGTGTGCGGGGCGCAACATCCAAGGATTCGTGGCGCTGAGCGACCTGGTGGCGAGTTTGAAGTCGCCACGCATCGTGATGCTGATGGTCGAGGCCGGGAAGGCCGTTGATTCGATGATCGAGCAGCTCGTGCCGCTGCTGTCGCCAGGCGACGTGATCATGGATGGCGGCAATTCCCATTTTCCGGATACCGAGCGGCGGACGCGGCGTGTGGAAGACGCTCAGTTGCTCTACGTCGGGACGGGCGTCTCGGGAGGCGAAGAAGGCGCTCGGCGTGGCCCGAGCATCATGCCGGGAGGAACCGACGCCGCGTGGCCGCTGGTGCGCGACATCCTGCAGTCCATCTCGGCCAAAGTCGGACCCGATGCCGACGTTCCCTGTTGCGACTGGGTGGGACCGCGCGGTGCGGGACATTATGTGAAGATGGTCCACAACGGCATTGAATACGGTGACATGCAGCTGATCTGCGAGGCCTACTGGATGCTCAAGTACGCCGCCGGCCTCACCAACGATGAGCTCTACGACGTGTTTGCCGAGTGGAACCGAGGGGAGCTGCAAAGCTATCTGATCGAGATTACCCGTGACATCTTCAGTGTCAGGGATCCCCATGCGGACGGCTACCTGGTCGACAAGATCCTGGACGTCGCTCGCGCCAAAGGGACCGGAAAATGGATGAGCCAGGATGCACTCGATCTGGAGTTGCCCAGCACTCTGGTGACGACCGCCGTCTACGCGCGTTCTCTGTCGGCCCAGAAGCCAGCTCGGATGCGAGCTGCCGAGCTGCTGCCGCAGCCGCAGATCTCGGACACCGATCGACAGGCCCTGGTGGGTGATCGGGCGGCATTTGTCGAGCAGGTGCGACAGGCGTTGTACGCATCGAAGATCTGTTCGTACGCCCAGGGGTTTGTGCAGTTACAGGTCGCGGCCGACAAGTACAAATGGCCGCTCGATTACGGATTGTGTGCGCGGCTCTGGCGAGGCGGTTGCATCATTCGTGCACAGTTCCTGGAGCGAATCATGGAAGCCTTCGCTCAGCAGCCGCAGCTGGAGAACCTCCTGTTGTACCCGTATTTCACACAGGCGGTGACGAGCGCCGACGCGGCGTGGCGGCGAGTCATGATTGTCGCCACCACACTAGGCCTCCCAGTGCCGGCGTTTGGCAGCGCGCTATCGTACTACGACGGGTATCGCAGTCGCACCCTGCCAGCCAATCTGCTGCAGGCCCAACGCGATTACTTCGGAGCACACGAGTTCGAACGGATCGACCGACCCGGCAAATTCCACGAAGAATGGCTCGATCTGCGTCGACCGCCAGCCGAATAGGGAACCGTACGCGATTCGTCAGCATCTTCAGGCATATGACGAATGTCAATGACGAATGACGAAATCCCAATGACGAGCCCATCTGACTTGCTCGCTTAGAATGGCTCGGCATCAACGCGACTGGTCACACTGCTTTCGTCCTGGGCTGCGGCGCGCCGCAGAGTCGGGCTCGTACAGTCTGAGCGATCGGGAGTTACTTGGCTTCGATCTTCTCAATGGCCGCACGCGCTGCTTCGGGCACGCCCTCGTCCTGGCTTTCGAGCAACCGTTGCAGCGCGGGAATCGCTGGCTTCGCTCCTGCACCAATACTCGCCAACGCTTCGGCGGCATAGACCTGTACCGACTCGTCGCCGCGCTCGAGTGCCTTGATCAGGTCGGGTACCGCCGGCTCCGCTGCCGGACCCATCACGCTCATGACCTGAGCGGATTCCCATTCGAGCCCACCGCGGCTGAGCAGTTCCTGAAGCACGGGAAGGACCAGGTCCGCATCCTTGGTCAGCAACCACAGCGACTGAGCGGCTTCGGGGCGCACCGTACTCGCGGTGTTGCTCAAGATCTTCTTGAGCAGCGGGATCACTCCGTCGTCCAGCGATCCGTAATTGGCCAGGGCCAGTACCGCTGCTTCCCGCACAGGATCGAGTCGGTCGTCGGTCGCTTTCATCAAGGGCCGCACCGCTTCCGGAGCAACTTTGCCCCCCAGAAAACCCAGTGCTTCGGCTGCATTACGCCGCACCGATGCGACAGGGTCTTCGAGGCATTTGAGCAGCGTCGGAACAGCCGGCTTGGCCACTTCCCCCATCCGGCCAAACCCGCGGCAGGCGAGATAGCGAGCGTGAAAATCCTCGCTGTCGGCGAACCTGATCAGGACCGGAATCGCATCGGCCGCGTCGGGACCAAAGTAGGCGATGATTTGCAGCAAATCGGTTGATGCCTTGTCACCCTGCTTCTCGAGCGTGGCGATCACCACCGGAATGGCCTTCTTGGCCTCAGGACCCAACTCGAACAGCGATATAGCCCCCTTACGCACCTCCGCCGGATCGGTCGACTGGACCGCCTCGATCGCTTCGGCGAGCGTCAGCAGCTGCGGCTGAGCAGCCCCCTTCTCTGCCCCCCCCGACTGCTCTTGCGCCGCCGACTCCTGCCCCCCATTCGCCTGCGTCCGGCAGCCAAGAACCGCAGCACTCCCCAACAACAGAACACCAGCAACTCGCATGATGCCGGACATGATTAGGCTCCTGAGTCGATCCGACCTGCAACAACTGGGGCACTCGCCCCGGCTCAATCATAGCCCATGCCGCTGCGGCAGGTAATCGGCGTACGTAGCGCGGACGTAGCGCGTACGTAGCGCGGACTTTAGTCCGCGACTGCCCCGTGTTAAATCGTTGGTGATGGTGGAGTCGGGGGGACGTAGCGCGGACTTAAGTC
>JBGSHS010000256.1:0-60078 GCA_041752115.1 Pirellulaceae bacterium
TCATAACGGATCGCTGTTACCACAACATCCCTGCCGCCGGGCAGCACGTGCTGTCATGGCAGTGACAACGGCGGGGCATGCTAGCAGAGATGTCTCGTTCTTCGTTCAGCGTCTGCGCCGAATAGATGGTCAGAACGCAGAAGACCTCTGTGTGTGACGAAAGCATGTGAGCTCACGTCCAGGCGCCAAGGAAGAGAGGATGAGCAAGAACTGGTGAATCGTGGAGCAGAGAGTCCGCTTCGCGTGGACTGCTTTCCCTCTGTTGAAAGCATCCTCGCGACGCTTGAGGCGCAGGGTGTCTGCTCCCGTCCAGGGTGTCTGCTCCCGTCCCTTCTTGAGGCGCAGGGTGTCTGCTCCCGTCCTGCTCCCGTCTCTCCAGGGTGTCTGCTCCCGTCTCTCCCGCCCTCTCTGCTCCCGCGCGCGTCTGCTCCCGCTTCTGGTCCCGCTTTCCTCCGCTCCCGCTCTTCTTCCTCAACCCGGATCAAAGCAACCGACGGCGAATGCCGCTGCACACTGGCTCCGCTCGCTGGATGGCTTCTTCGGCGGTAGCCGACGCAATGCAGCTCGCTCAGCCAGTGCCACCCGGCCGTCAGGATTCCATGGCCGGCAAGGACGTAATCCGCTGGACGTTTACCCGCGTCGGTGCGGTCACGCTGAAGCAGGCAGCGGGGCACGGCACCCCTTGCTTCCACTGTGACGACATGCTCGCCCGCGTTTACCTGTGATAGGTCCAGCGGGTGCGACGCGCCCTGGATGTCACCTGCGACAGCGCATTGCCGAACCAGATACGAGAGGTCACGTGTGACTCGCTTGGCGGCGAAATACTCAGTGTGCGGGAGCGGCGACGCCGGGCGGGCCATACCTTAAATGGACCGTCAGTTTTCGTGTTGCCCCGTGACCGGCGCCATCGGCCCAAGGGAGAGACTGCGAGGCGATTTCGATGTAACTTGACTCGGGCAGTCGCATTCGTCGGAATTGCCGTGGTCGACTGCCAAGCCGTGATCGATTCGGATAGAACGAATGACACGGCAGGGACACCCCCTGCGCTCGCGACTCGCAATCCGCCGACTCCAACGATTCGCGCCCTCTCAAGCACCGACCGTCCGGCCATGTCTTTCGGATCATTCGGGAGATCGCTGCAAAATGGGCCGGTGGGAATATCGGTGATTGACGACTTGTCAATGGGCTTTTTATGGAACTGATGGTCCAACAGGTACTTTGGCTTGGTAGACGGGATAATCGTTCAGAACATTTCGAGCTTCTTCAAGCTTCCCCTGTTTGATTAACTCGTTCGCTTTTTCGAAAGCTTGCTTTCTCTTGACATACGCGGCTCTCCTAATTGAAAGATTACTCAATTTGCCCGGCACCCTGAAGTAGCATCCCCATTGAAACGTATTTTCTTCCATAGTGTCGCATTGTGCCTGTTGCTTTTTGATCTCTTCATCTGCAGCCTCGATCGAAGCGGCATCAGAATCAGCTTCGTTCTCTAGGGGCGTCATCTCTTTACCATCTCTTGTATGACCAACCCCGTCGAATCCTCCCGGACCGCGAGAATCCGATTCAGCATGGGCAACTTCATTCGCCTTCGTAAGGACATCTGCATCGGGTCCGAGAACAATAGACGGGCCATTGACGGGGTCCCATCGATATCCACCAGTTCCTCCCCGAGAGGGGTCTTGATAGATCGGCACTCGATCACCATTTTTCGTCGTATGCTCGCCGATTTTTTGGACTGGTGCAGGTGTGGGTGTGGGCGCCGGTTGCGGAACGGGTTTAGTGGATGGGACATCGTCGAAACTCTTCTCAAGATAAACGATTTTGCCCGTGACGTTTCCTATACCTGCATGGCCAGCACAATTCATTTCGAAGATCGTGTCGTGACACACAACAAACTGTCCTTCGGCACGCACCTTAGATGCATAGTTCTTCACCGGCTTACACATTCCTATATTGACCCCGGAAACGATGCCACCACCGACACCGGCTTCATTGCCGGTCACGTTACAGACGCGACTTCCTAGATTGAGCACCGGAGTGCCGCAGCCGTTGACCGTGCCGCAGACGAGGGTGGACATGTCGAGCTTCTGCGAAATCATGTAGCCAACCGGAGCGGATGGGGACTTGCAATAGTCCTCGCATAACGAAACCACATAGGCTTCACCGGTTTGATGGGCTCCGTGTTTGTTAGCCATGCTCTGCCTCAGCGTAAATCGATGATTTGTGCTGCCTGAGTGGTTCTTTGACGATCTGCACTGTGGTTAGGTCGGCAGCTCTGGGGAAGGACAGTCGCCAAGTCAAATAGATCTGGTTGACAATGGTGTCGATGTGTAGTGTGTCGAGCCGCATGGGTTCCAAGGTGATTTGCTGATTCCGGTCGAGTGCAAACAGAGTTATTGCGATGCCAGGCAAGTCGAAGCAGATTGCGCCGTCGGGATGCAGACCGGTGAGCTGGACGGGTTCGTCGCCGTGGAGATAACCGGGATAGACCAAACTGGGGGGAGCACTGTTGTAGTAGCAGAAATCGAAATCGAGCGGTCGCAGGGGCCACCGGGTATCTTTCCAGTGCTGGTCGGCGGTACCGCTAAGTTCGCGGCGGGGGAGCCAATGTTTGGCGATCGGGCCAAATCCGGCTGGCTCGTAAGTTCTGCCGAATTCTATGATGGGCTGATGGGACAGCTCGATCTGGGGAGCGGCGAAAGTTTGTCGGGGGTCGGCGTAACGCGGATGGGCAAAGCCGCGACCGACGGGGTTTTGCTCGAAAACAACCTCGTCGAGTTCTTTGTTTCCTTTCTTGTAGCAACCGCCGAAGGCGTATTCGTACTGGATGGGAACGGAAAGAGTTGGCTCGGGTCGAGCGAGTTGCCAGCCGGATAGCAGTGAGTATCCCCAGCGGCGTGGGCCGGTGACGCGGAGGTTATGAAATAGTCTGCCGACTCGAACGCCAACAGACCATGTGGTTGCCGTTTGGCAATGAGGAGCGTGGGCGATGGCGTTGAGTGTGATATCGGCGGCGAACTTGTGTGGAACCAGATCGGTATCAACTTGGACGCTGGAGACTAGTGGCTCGGCGTGATACTGATCCGCCAGCACCACCGGCTGCTGCTCAGCCGCAATCGACAGCCGCCCATCTGCTTGCAGATCAAACGTTCCTCGACAAAACACCACATTCAACAACTCATCCCGTTGCCCGTAGGCTTCAAAGAAGAAAAGTGAGAACGGCGTTTCGTTTGAGAGTCTCATGCTATTCGCCGGAAAACATTGAAGGAGGTGAGAGAGTTCTCGACGCGTCATGAGTAAAGGTACTCGTCACGGCCATCGCGGCTATGGTCATGAAGACGGAGCGAAGGCCGCGCAGCCTTCCCTTCACGCGAAGTCGTCCCTCGTTGATTGCCCTGCTTCAACCCACAGTTTCTATATCGAGCCCTGTGGCTCGGACTCTAATGTAACATGACGCAGCTCCCCTCGTAAATCGTAGAGCCAACTAGCATCACCTTTCGTCCTCTGCTCCGGTCTGCGTGTTCCCGTCCCGCAGCGCAGGTTGTCTGTTCCGGTCTATTGCCGCTGTTCCCGTCCCTTTGTCCTGGGCCACGATTCTCTCTGCCCAGGACAGGCAACCAGCGGGTGGACCGCGTCGGGAACAGGTGGAATTCCAGTTCTCCCCTCGCGAGGCAGCCCGAAGGCCTCGCCCGCGCGGCACTCAACCGGTAACCTGCTTCCGCGACAGCGAGATGCGGCGACGCTCCAGGTCGACCTCCAGGACCTTCACTCGCACCAGATCGCCCACCGCAACGATGTCACTGGGATCCTGCACAAACGTATTGGAGAGCTGGGAGATGTGGATCAATCCATCCTGGTGCACGCCGATATCGACGAACGCTCCGAACCGAGTGACGTTCGTGACGACTCCTTCCAGAACCATGCCAGGCTGCAAGTCTCCCAGCTCATTGACCCCCTCAGCGAACTGAGCGACTTTGAATTCGCTGCGTGGATCGCGTCCGGGCTTAGCCAACTCGGCAAGGATATCCTGCACGGTTGGAAGTCCCACTTGCTCGTCAACGAAGTCTCGCGCGTTGAGCCGGCTCACCAACGTCCCATTGCCGACCAGTTGTGCCGGAGCCACCTGTAGCTGTTTCGCCATTTTCTCGACCACATAATAACTTTCCGGATGCACGGCGGAGTTATCCAATGGCTGAAGGCCATCGCGAATCCGCAGGAATCCCGCGGCCTGTTCGTACGCCTTGTGGCCCAGCTTCGCAACGCTCAGCAGTTGTTCGCGCGCGTCAAATCTGCCGTGCTGGTCACGATAGCTGACGATATTCCCGGCCAGCTTGGGACCGATCCCGGCGACATGTGACAGCAAAGGCATACTGGCCATGTTTACGTCGACGCCGACCGAGTTGACACATGATTCAACTTCCCGCTCGAGGCACTTGCGCAAGAGCGTCTGGTTCACATCGTGCTGGTATTGTCCCACTCCAATCGACTTCGGATCGATCTTGACGAGTTCGGCGAGCGGATCCTGCAGGCGATGCGCAATGCTGATCGCTCCGCGCACCGTAACATCCAGTTGCGGGTACTCCGTCGCAGCCAGTTCACTGGCCGAGTAAATGGACGCCCCCGACTCGCTGACAGTCACCTTGGTGATGTCGAGTTGGTGGGAGCGAATCACCTGAGTGATAAACGCATCCGTTTCGCGGGAGGCGGTCCCATTTCCGATCGCAATCAGCCGAACGTCGAACCGGGCAATGAGGTCCAGAACGGTGCGTGTGGCCCCCTCGACGTCGCTGCGGGGCGGCGTGGGGTAGATCGTGCTGTTGGTGAGAAATTTCCCCGTGCCATCCACGATGGCGATCTTACAGCCCGTGCGAAAACCAGGGTCGATCCCCATCGTGACCTGAGGTCCGGCAGGTGGAGCCAGCAGTAGTTCGCGCAAGTTCTTCGCAAAGACGCCAATCGCTTCCTCATCCGCCTGCTCCTTGAGTTCCTGCAGTACGCCCGATTCCGTCGCAGGTTGCAGCAGGCGTTCGTAGCAGTCCTCCACCGTCCGGAGCAGCTCCGCGTGAAACTCAAACTGTCGGTTGTGCACAAGCCGGGACTTGAGTTCGGCCAACACCATCTCATCGTCCAGCTGAACGCCTACCCGCAGCACCCCTTCCGCTTCACCTCGTAACATCGCCAACAGGCGATGGGAGGGAACGCGGGAAATCGCTTCGGAATGATCGAGATACAACTCGAACTTGCCTGCTTCATCCGTCTTGCCCCGCTTGAGCGCCGAACAGACCTTTCCGCGGGCCTTGGCCTCCTCTGCCAGCCAGCCGCGCGTATCGGCATCCTCCGACCATTGTTCTGCCACGATGTCGCACGCGCCCTGCAGAGCCGTTTCCACATCAGGCACATCCCGCTCGGCACTGACATACTCCCGCAGAACGTCGTTCTTGGACTGCCCGAGTCGCTCCTGACGCAGCAGTATATCGGCCAAGGGCTGCAAACCGCGCTGACGAGCAATCGTGGCGCGTGTGCGACGCTTCGGCTTATACGGAAGATAGAGATTCTCCAGTGTCGTCTTGTCGACACACGCCTCAATCTGACTGCGCAATAGGTCCGTCAGTTGTCCTTGCTGGTCAATCGTTTTCAGAACCGTTCCCTTCCGTTCGGCCAATTCCTTCGCCTTAGCCAACGAATCCTCGATCGCACGCAGTGCAATCTCGTCCAGGCCGCGAGTGGCCTCCTTGCGATAGCGGGCGATAAACGGAATCGTGTTGCCGGCCTCGAGCAGTTCGATAGTAGCCCGCACCTGCTGAGGCGCCACCTGCAGCAATGCAGCAATCTGTTCGATGGTCCGATCCAAATCAAAGCAGTCGTAGAGATCTGTCCGCATACCGTCTCCAATCACCAGCTCCGTTCTCGTCAGTCTGATCGCATTTCGTCGTAACGTATCGCAACCGACTGAATGTGACCAGGGCTGTTCCGGTTCGGATGCCGAGTGTCAGGGAACGTCGTACACGGTCATAGCCCCACGTTTCGGTGGTGAAGACGAGGCGACTTGTGTCATCCCCCCCAGCCAGAAGCGGCCGATCATTGGCCTCCAGCACTTCCGCCGATCGCGCCTCCCATACCACCCATGCCGCCGGCCGGCAACTGAAGATTGTGGTAATCGGCCTGCATCTGGGAGAGCATATCCGGGGTCGCCGGCACCTGGTTGCGGTCGAAGGCCATCGTATAGCTGTACGTGACGTCAAAGGCCTGACTCCCATGTCGATTGGCCGGGACCGGGACGTCCCATCGCAGAATGCCGTGGGGCCGCAGCACACGCTGATAAAGCGCATCGTCGGAGACCGGATGCGCCGGCGTGTCGAGCGTAATGGAAAGCTTGGACTGCTGGCGCGTCACAGGTATCCGGTCGAGCAACCGGACCTGCACCTCGCGATCCTTGAAATTCGCGATGACCAGGCGGTGTTGGAATGTCAGTTGTCGGTTTCCCCCCTGCACCGCGTCCTGTTTCCGGGTGAGTTCGCGGCGCGTGCGCACCTGTTGATCAGCACCGAAACCGACCGTCAGCTTCTGACCGCTGGCGGTTGAGGGTAGTTCGGTGCGTCCGACGAAACGGTCGTCCAGGTAGACGGCGGCCGGCCCTCCCAGCAATCCGAACGGCTGCGTATTGGTGATCTCCGCTTCGCGAAACGCGAACGTACTCAGCAGCGGCGTGGCTACATGAATCATCTCACCCGGCAACTCGATTGCCGCGATTTGCACCAATTGGTGTTCTCGGCGGGTCTGAAGACTGACCGCTTGGTCGAGCGAATAAACCTGGCTGGAAATGTCATCGTCACGATCAGGAGCCAATGCTTGCCAGGAATCGGACTCGGCCTGCATCTCGATCTGTTGCAGTCTTCCTGCGAATGAGTTGAGGGCGAGATCTCGTTCGCGAGCACCGATCGCGGACAGTCGGTCGTTGAACTGTGATTCAGCGTCTTTCTGCTGAAGTCGCAGCAGCTGGATCGCCTGAGCGAACTCCTCTTGTGGATCGCCGCTCGGTGCATCTCCGAACAACTTATCCTCACCTGCAGCTGCGGAGGCATCTGATGGAACGCGTGCCTGGTCAACCGTGACAATCCTCAGTGGCATGAGCAGCGGGCGAGCTGCGTCTACCGTGGGAGAAGCTGTTGAGAGGACGAGCGCGACGGCGTTCCAATCCTCGCCACTCATCTGCTGAACCGCGGCGCTGTAACGCAGTTCGTAATCCGACCGGCCGATTTGGCCGCGTACGGTGTATTGCGGCGACCAGCTGCAACCGCCAACCATGTAGTTGAGATGAACCAGGCCAGCAGCGTCGTTGGCCGTCTCGACGAATACTCTGACCTGATAGACCTGCGACTGCTCTGTGGTGGTTGCTTGTGCATGCTCTTGAGTGGCGAGATCCAGCTTCTGATTCAGTTCGGTCAGTTGATTCTGATAGTCCAGTTGCCGCATTGCCAACTCGCGACGCTGGGTCATCGAAAAGGTGGTGAGCGTGGTGAGTGTCTCGGCATTCAACACTCCTCGATTCAGATCCGAACTCCCCTTCTGAGCTGAGAAATCGACGAGTTTCTCGAGGGCCGTGCTATCTTTGTCGATCACATTGAGCATCTGCTCGACTTCCGCCTGCTGGCGTTCGAGATCGGCGATCTGCCGATTCAGTTGAGCTACCACATCGCGATGTGCCTGGCTGACCGGAACGGCGGACACTCGCACACCGCGCACGATGGTTCCCTCAGCACCATCCGCAAAGACACTGTCGGCAACGAGCAACTCAGGAAGATCGTCCACCTCGATGCTGCGAAGTGGCTCGCCTGCCGGCACCCTGATCTCGCGCGTGACCATGGCGCGATCGCGGTACAGTGTCACCTGACTGATCCGACTTGTAAGCCCTTGGTCGTCTGGTGTCGTCTCCTGGCCTTTCGCGGCACAGGAAGAAGCGATCCAGAGCAGCAGCCACATCAACAGCACACGAATCATCACGGCACGTTCCTCCACGGTTACAGCCGAGTTGCACGCAGCTCAGCTGCCAATACCCCTGCATTTGTTCCTGCGATCTGGCCATCGAGTCCGCCGTGTGCGCACAGCAGCCTGAAGTGATGGCAATCCACTTTGAGGTCGTGTGAACGCTGTCGACGTGACGGAGATTCGACAGACGCGGTAAGAATGCAACTAACGTGCCGAAATTCGGACATGCACGATTGGCGGCGAACCAACCTCGCCGCACCGCGAAAAACCCACAGTGAATTGGCCGGTGTCGCGTTGGGAATTCGAATGCGGCAGGGCCTGCAAGGCGGAACCCCCTGTTGCGAAGCGAGTCATCACGCTGTTCAATTGCAGCGTTATGAGCCAGTGGACTCGATTCGCGGTGCCTCGACCGCTGTCGAGTGCAGCGGAAGCGTGGGATCGCCAAAGAGCATGAATTTCATGCCTTGAAAGAATATGCTGGCCGGATACCAGCTTTCGGTCGGCAGCAGTTGATCGAGCCGTTGCTGCTCAACATAGAACGTTACGGCGCTGGTCCAGCAATCTCCGAGTCGCGCCGTCCGGTCGGCCGCCAGGGCGCGGGTGAACCCGTCGACCAGGCTCAGTGCACACGGCTGGCTGCCGGTGTTGCAGCCGATGTAGGCTACTGCCCCGTCACGTGAACGCCGCAGGAGTTGTTCTCCCAGCCCGGTCGGATTGAACCGGCCGGTCTGGTAAGGAGCGGGTGGTGGGGGCGGAGCGTCAAATACCTCCCCCTGATCGGTCCCCGCATGCTCCTTGCCGTGGACGTCCAGATAAGCCTGGTAGGGTCCCAACGAAGCGCAAATCGCCGTCGAACAGCCAGCGGAAATCATGACAGGCAGACGATCGGCATTACGCAGTCGATCGAAACTGCTGAGCACGAAGCACTGTTCCCACGCATTGTCGTTGCCGTGCCCGGCATGGATCACCAATCCAACTCCATCATTGAGCAGCTTCAGCAACTGAGTTTCGTCCGGAGGAGGTGTATCGAAGCTCTGGTTCTGATCCGCATAGAACCGCTTCTCGACAGACCAGTCTCGAGACAGACGCTGAGCAAATTCGTTGAGTTCGTTGCGTGCGTCGACCCAACCGGCGACCATGAAGACGGCTGCCCGGTTCGCACCAGCCTTGCTCTGGCGGAGCAGGCCACTTTCGTAGGCCATTGTCTTGTCGGCCAGCAACTTCACCTCGGCTTCAGTGCTGGCAGGCCACCGGCCGACAGCCACATCAGGACGGTAATCGACCTGGTCATAGTTCATCGGATCCTCTTTGTTCTTCTCGCCCCGCACTTCTCCGTAGTACCCGGCGTGAAACGAATCCTGATTGGCATTCCAGTCATCAAAGGAGCCATCCGCTTTCGCCAGATCGCTGTAGTAAAGGTCCGAAGGATAAAACGCGTAGTCATAGGCAGGCTTTGTTACGCGATCCAGGACCATATACCGCACCGGCATCACATCCGCGTCGCCAACGAGCAGGATGTACCTCAGCTGATGGTCACGCCACTGTTGATAGATGTACCGCTTCAATCGCTCGGGATCGTCCGTCCCCGGCGAGTCCCGCAGGATCTGCTCGAGAGAGACGAGATCGGTTGGCAGAATCGCTTGCTTGTGCCGTGCGAAGTCGTTCAGCAGCTCGTGAAAACGCTCGGGCGCCACAATCAGCAGTCGTCTGGCGCTGGAATCAGACGAATCCGTTGCCCGACTCGCCGGTGGCTTGCTCTCCGTCGGAGCCTGAGTCTCCAAGGAAGCAGCATCATCACCTTTTCTCATAGCCTGGCAGATCTCGAGGACGATTCTTGGCAGGAGCACGATTCCCGAATAGTGATCCACTGGCAGCACGATGTTGTGGCTATCTGGCAAGCGGGCCGCGGCAGCCAATGCCTGCGAGCAGGCCTGCGGCACCACTTTGTCCATCGCTCCGCTGTAGAGCCATGTGGCTTGAGGATCAATCCGGTGCGCCAACCTCATCGGCTCGATGACTTGCGTGAGAGCCTGCAACTTGTCTCCTTCGATCCCCGCTCGCTTGAGTTTTTCGCGCAGTGACGCGGAGTCGCGATCGCCCTGTTCAATGACGGTCTTGAGGTTTCCTCCAGCCAACAGAATGAAGATCCGATCATAGCCGCGATCGAGGCCGGCTACGGTCGCTGTAACGAACCCCCCCAGGCTGGTCCCTTGCAGCCCGATCGCCTGCTGGTCCACACCGGGAAGAGCTGCCACTGCGTCACGAGCGCGACGCACGTCGGCCACGGCCTGTCGCAATGCTGCGATCACGCCCGACACGGGCACTTCGCGGGCTGACTTTCGGACGCCATATCCCGGCAGCTGTATCAGGAATGCGTGAACGTTCTGCGACTGTATCCCCCGGGCAATCGTCCGTCCCACCGCCATGTTGCTGCCCGACTCGTGAACCACGACAATCGCCGGCGCACGCATCAGCTCACCGTCCGCGTCACGAGCGGGATACCATTCCATGGCAACCAGATCGTTGACTTCGTCGCCCGTCGGCAGCGGCGACGGGAAGCGGACCAGAAACTGTCCGTACCCTGGCTGGGACTGATCGCAAGTAACCGGGAATTCAGCAGACGGCCAGCTGAGTCCTGCCAGGCACTGACGAGCGTCTTCACTGGTTTCTTCACCCGGAGCGAACGTGTCGCGCGCGCTGAACCGACTGCCTGCACGCACCAGCTCTTCGGCCGACAGCGACTGAAAAACGCAACATACGCTGGAAGAAAGCAGTGCGATCTGCATCGCGCGAACGGCAATGTGTGCAATGGTGTTCAAACACATGATCTGTTCCCAGGGGAGCCATGGAGTTACGCCGCACTCCCGGAAATGCGAGGGTGGCGTGACATAATTCCCGTTCCGTTTGCGGGCCTTATTATAGACGCCTGGCCGGCCCTTTCCACTGCCGTGGCACCCGCGAATGCCCGACGGCGAGGCGTCGAGCCCTCGTTTCCAGGCGTGCTGACATTGGAGTATGATGGCTGACGGCACACACTGTGCCGCCAGATAGGGTTGCCTGAAACCGATCTAGGGCTGAGAGAAGCCTTGAGCCATGGGGCGTCAGAACCTGTCCGCGGCGCCGCATCGGGCGTGGCAGTGGCACCCACATCCGAGTTTTTTGGGGGACAAGCGGCCTGGTAATCCCACGAATTGTGTGAGGGGGGAGGACTAACGATGAACGTCCAACGCGCATGTGGTGAATGGCGACTATGCCTGTCTGCCAGCCTGATACTGCACATGGTGAGCGTGCTGGCAGTGGCCCAAGAGCCGTTGGCAGTGGCCCAAGAGCCGTTGGCAGTGGCCCAAGAGCCGTTGGCAGTGGCCGAACAGGTACCGGCGAACGCACAACGGATGCAGTCATGGCGCGACGCCCGATTCGGCATGTTTATCCACTGGGGGCCGGTCAGCATCAAAGGGACCGAGATCGGCTGGTCACGCGGCGCTCAGATACCGCAGGACGAATACGACCATCTCTATAAGCAATTCAACCCCACCCGGTTTGACGCCCGGCAATGGGTTGACGTGGCGAAGCAGGCCGGCATGAAATACCTGGTGTTCACCACCAAACACCATGACGGCTTCTGCATGTTTGACACGGAGCAGACCGACTTCAACATCATGCATTCGCCATTCGGCCGGGATGTGGTGAAGGAACTGGCCGAAGCTTGCCGTGAAGGGGGAATCTCCTTCGGTACCTACCACAGCGTCTGCGATTGGCACCATCCCGACTTCCCACTGGGCAGCCCTGGCGGCTCCACACTCAAGCCGAATCCGAACCTGGACCGCTACGAACAGTATCTGCGCAACCAGGTGCGCGAATTGATCACCAACTATGGACCGCTGCTGATCATGTGGTTTGATGTCCCTCAAGGTTTCGATGAGCAGCGTGGACGAGGAGTGGTGGATTACGTTCGTTCGCTGCAGACCGACATCATCATCAACGACCGCTGCGCCGTACCGGCCGATTATGAAACGCCCGAACAGCGGATCGGTGGCTTCAATCGCAAGCGACCGTGGGAAACATGTATGACCATAGCCAACCAGTGGGCATGGAAACCGAATGATGAAACCAAGACGCGAGTTCAGTGCCTGCAAACTTTGCTGCGGGTTGTCGGCGGTGATGGAAACCTGCTGCTCAACGTCGGACCGAAGCCGGATGGCACGATCGAGCCGGAGCAAGTGCAGCGGCTACAGGAAATGGGCAGTTGGCTCAGCCAATACGGCGAGGGAGTGTACGGCACGCGTGGCGGCCCGTACACGCCAGGCCCTTGGGGAGCGGCTACCTGCAAGGGAAATCAAATCTACTTGTTCGTCATGAACTGGCCGGAAGAAGGGGCTCACAAGTTGCCGCCTCTCAAGTGCCAGGTGCTCAAAAGTGAACTGCTCAGCGGCGGAACACTGGAGTGCAATCAATCGGACGAAGGCCTCTCCGTGAATGTTCCGCCGGCTGATCGGCCCGAAGTGGCCACGATCATCCGCTTGACGGTCGACGGCGATGCGTTTTCGGTTCCACCGGTCAAAGTGGATTGGGGACGATCGGTCTCATTTGGAAAGCCGGCCCTGGCCTCGAACGTCTATCAGGCAATGCAGGACGAGTACGGACCAGCCAAGGCATTGGACGACGATGAAGCGACTCGCTGGGCCACCGACGGCGGCACCAGTTCTGCCTGGCTGGAAGTCGATCTGGAAAAGCCGGTCACCATCCGTCGTGCCAGGATCGACGAAGCCTATGAAGGACGCACTCAGAAATTCGAACTGCAGATTCTGCGGGGAGCTACCTGGGAGACGATCTACACCGGCAGCACCATTGGCCGCAATTTCACCGCCCAATTTACACCGGTGACCACACGCAAGGTACGATTGAACATCCTGCAGGCCACTGACGGACCGACCATCTGGGAGTTTCAGCTCGACTAGGCTCTGTCTCAAAACCGGAGTTCTTGGCTAGTTTCCCTCGAGTTCTCAGGCGTTTGAGACATAGCCTAATGCGTGCCAGGGGCCGGGTACGCCTTGGCAGCATCGTCCAGTACCAGGACCCAGTCCAGTGATTCACCCTGATCCGGGGGCACGAACTCGCGTTCTCCCCGGTTGTCGAACGTGCCGATCGCCGTCGCGCTGCCGTCACGTGGATTGAACCACCACGCCTTCACATTCGGGCCCTTAATCGCGTCCATGCGAACTCGGAACGTGCGCCCCACCGGGACATAGACCAGCGCATACGTGCCCTCCACGTCTCGAGTGCTGACGAATCGATACCGGCCCGCGCCCGGCACTGACGTGGATACGCGATCGGTCACAATGATCGACGGGTCCGGTACGCGACTGAGGACCGGTCGCGACTCGATCAGCCAGCGAGCGAACTGCATCTGCCCTGCCCCAGGCTGATCAATCGCTCCGAACCAGGGCATCAGGGGATTGTTGATCGGTCCCCGATCCGGAGCCCACATCTGCCAGACCGAATGATGTCCGTACGTGTGGCCAAACGCACCGCTGAACAGGTCCCAGTACAGCGGTCGGCGCACATCGGCCGCAATCGAATGGCCGAATTCCTCGGCCTTGAACGCCACCGGATGATCTTCGTAGATCGGTTCACCATCGAGTAGGGGTTTGACCGGCGTTCGGTCGTAGTCCACACGCGTCTGATCATAGCGACCGGTGAATTCGGCCGCATGGCCGTTCTGCCGCATGTTGAAGTCGAGCCATGGAGCGTCGTGAAAATACTGAGCCGATCCACTGCCTCCCGTGGGATGAAATGTGTGCAAGTGCGCACCGCCGTCGCCTTTATGAAGGCCCAACGCCATCCGGCGGATGATCTCACGATGCGTGTCGTTTTCAATCGGGCGATCCCCTCCCAGAATCCAGACAACATCCGCGTCTCGGTATCGAGCGCCCAGCCAGGCCCCATACTTCTCAGCATTCTCCGGCGTGAAAATCTCGGGCCCCGCCCCCCATTTCTTGTTCCATTTGTCGCCCCAGGTCGGCAGAAGGCCAATCACGATTCCCAGCGAGTTTGCCTGACGGACAATGTAATCGACGTGATCCCAATAGTCGTTCTGCGGACCGTCCTTGATGTCGGGCCGGGTCGGATCGTGGTCGATCAGCGGGATGTGACCGTAGGGGTTGGGCGCATTGAGC
Source organism: Pirellulaceae bacterium (assembly GCA_041752115.1). Taxonomy (GTDB): domain Bacteria; phylum Planctomycetota; class Planctomycetia; order Pirellulales; family Pirellulaceae; genus JAJRVM01. Next base: position 14,160 of record JBGSHS010000256.1, read on the forward strand.
CCATCGAGCTCGGCCAGTGCCACCGCCTGCACCACGGTAAATCCCTTGCGCGCTCGATCCTTCAGATATCGATCGGCCTCGTCTCGATCGAGGCGATGAAACAGCTCCCAGGCGGTATCACCCAACCAGAAAAATGGCTGCCCGTCAGCGCGCACCAGGAAACGGCCGTTCTCACTTACCTTCAGCGGCTGCTTGCCCAGAGTGGTTCCCGACAAGGATGTCGCCAGCATCAGCAAGGAGGCAGCACCAGAGAAGAGACTACACCGCAAAGCCGACCGCTGCCATGGTCCGGCTCCCGACAACAGATTGAGAAAGTAGTTCCGATTGCGCTGCACGTGAACGGTCATAGTCGGTAGCCTTGATTCGTAAGAGCCGGTGATTACCGCTTGATACGAATGATGCTACACCATTTTGCTGCCCGATTGTACCATCGTGGCGTCTCGGATGATGCGAAGCCGGCTCCCCTGTGGCATGTGTGCGAGAATCGTATGCCGCTCCAGGGCGGGAGGCCTTGCGACGGACCTTGAGAAGCAGGTGCCTGGTTCGGCGCGAGCAGCGAGGGCGTGGTCACATGGCCGCCGATGATGGCTGGAGGGCGTTCATTCCCCCCGCGTTGGAGCGGAGTAATGGCCAGGCTCAGGAGGCGCAACTCATAGTTCGTCGGCACATTCGTACTCGTACCCAGTGCAACGGTACTCGTACTCGAAAGACCGCGGATGCCAGAACCGACTTTCGACCATGAGCGACGGGACGTTGATCGCCTGTCGATCGATTACGTTGCCTTCTCATTTCAGGTCGCGAGAACGCTCCAGGGCGTCAACCGGCAGGCTCGCGATCCATGGCTTCGCGCTGCGCAATCGATTCCGCTGAACGTCGCGGAAGGCAACAAAGCGAGCGGAACCGACGCGGAGAAGGAGCGTTTTCCCTTCGTGGGCCCGACTAAGCTCGCACCAGCACTTCCCCTTGCCCCCCTTCATTCACATCGCCGCTGAAATGCTGAAACGATGACGTCGCGTCAGCCGGCGGAGCGAATCCCCAGTCGGTCAATTGCCGGTGCAGCATTGCCCAGAAGACCGGCTGATAGGTGCAGTCATAGGAGAAAGTGGGAAGCAGTGGAGTGCTCTGGCCCAACAACATGACGGTCCCCCGCACCATGCGTGCTCCTACGCGCACCCCGGGAGTTCCTCCCACGACGATCGTGCCGGCCTTCATGTTGTATCCGGTCACATCACCCGAATCGCCCCGCACGTAGATCAAGCCGCGGCGCATCCGCGCTCCCAGCATCTGCCCCGCACTGCCCGAAATGATGATCGTGCCTCCCTTCATTCCGCGCGAGAAGCCACGGTAGGCGGCGGCAGTGTAGTGCCCGACATTGCCGCGCACGATGATCGTCCCCCCACTCATGTGCGATCCCAGAAAATCAGCAGCGTCGCCGACAATCGTCAGTTGACCACCGGTCATTCGCGCTCCGGCATGAAACCCGACGGGACCGATCACACGCATCGTGCCGCTCGCCATCCCTTCCCCCAGCCGCTTGAAGCGAGTGAGATCCCCCTGGATCATGAGATCCGCCGGAGCGTCGACGGTCTCGGCATTGGTCCCCTGCGCTGCCGCGAACGATACCTCGAACCAGTCGGCAACGGTTTCCCATTTCTTGCCCACCAGGAGCGGCAGTCGCCCAATTTCCGTCAGGTCTTTTCCCGCCACATTGGCGGGAAGCAACGATTCGGCCTCGACGGGAACCTCAGGGGTCTGCTTCAGCGATAAAATGACTGATCCAGTCATGGTGCGTTCCTATCATCGTGCATCTGGCAACGTCCAAACAGCACACGGCTCAGTGAGTTTGCGGCACGATAAGGCTCCCACACGTTGTGCAGCGACGGAGCGAGGGAGGAGTGTGCCGTAGCCGCGCCGGCAGTAATCTCCGAGCGGGATCTCGTGTGCAAACGCGATCAGCAGTCGTTCTCCGACAGCTCTCTCCACTGCGGGAGATCTGAAATCCTCTAGCCGCATGCCACCAGACTCAGGTCAGGTACATACTCATCCTCGACGACGTAGTTGTCCAACTCCACCGACGAGTACTTTTCGAAATACTCGGCCAAGTCAGGAGCCAGACGCCGATCATGCTGCACATCAACTCCCAGCGGTCGTCCGCTGAAGCTGGCGGTCAATTCGCCGTCCCGCACGACCACTGTGCCATGCTTGACGACCCAGGCCGGCTGGGAGAACATGCTCTGCGCATCCGCACCGAGCCGATAGATGGCAACATCTGCGTCGGCTCCGATGCCCAGATGCCCTTTGCTTCCGAGCCCCAACGCCCGTGCCGGGCCGGCGCGGGTGACGATGGCAATCTCGTCGAGCGTATACTCGCGGGTCAGTTCATGCAGACAACTCACGCGCTTCACGCCGGGATGGAGTTTTTCCAGCCAGGAGCGGCGGAAATCGAGATCCATCAGCAGGCGGATAATCAGGGGATATGCCACAAAGGGACCAGCATTGGGGTGATCGGTCGTCAGAAAGATCTGCCACGGGTTCTTGATCAGCAGCATGAGTTCCAGCCCCACACACCACTGAACGGCGTTGGGTAACACGCTGGGGCGATACACCAGTGGAACGACCCCCGATCCAGTTTCCATCTCCACATCCACGTTGGCCCACTTGTTCTTCTGCAGGTGATGCAGGCGAAATTCCATGGGCGCATCCGCGGTCATCGTGGTCACCGGACCGAATACCAGTTGACCCACGTCACATGTGAATTCCGGATGCTCGTTCATGCACTGCGCAATACGCGGTGCTCCGGAGGCGTACCCTCCTCGCTCGCCGACATCGTACGCGTGGAACTGCAGGTGTGTGAAATGGGTCCGGTGGCCCGACAGTGCATGTATTGTCGCCAAGGTAGTCGCGATGTTGCCCGGCTCCCCCAGGTGATTCATGTGCAGGTGAATCGGATGCGGCAGACGCAAGTCGTCGGCCGCCTGCGCCAAGCCGCTGACGATCTGACGCGGCGTGACCCCGAATGGTGGAACAGGTGTATCGAGATCGGTTACTCCGTGATTCCATTTCCAGTTTTCGACGCCGCCGGGGTTCACGATCTTCACGCCGTACCCCTTGGTAGCCCACAAGAGCCAGGCTACCAGTTCGCGCAGCCTCTCCCGGCGACTCGACGGATCCGGATCGCTGAGCACTTTCAGCACCAGGTAGTTGTTTCCCATCACCGTGTAGCAGCCGGCATCCACAATCGGGATGTCTCGCAGTTCCTCATGCGCGTGCCGCGCAGTAAGTGGAGGCACCGCAGCTTCAAACAGCGTTGTGTAACCGAGCCGAGCGTATTCGTAGCCGGTCATGAATGTGGTCGGAACTGTGTAGCCGCAGCCCGCTCGGGTGACCGGTGTATGTTGCCGGAAGTGATCCGCATGATCTTCCGGACACATGATCCGGCCGTTGTTGACCTTCGCTCCGGCTACGTGGCTGTGGATCTCCACACCGCCGGGAAGAACAGCGCAACCCGAGGCATCGATGGTCTCGAACTCCCCGCCAGGTGGTTCGCTCACGACGCGGCCGTCATGTAACCAGACATCGGCGAGCTCGCCGCGACAACCGTTCTGTGGATCGTACACTCGACCGTTAGCAATCCTGAGCATGGACGATCTTCTCCTTGATGCTTCTCAGCACTTCCTCATCGGACGGTAAGGGAGACTCTACGATCTTCTTGACTCGCAGCGGAATGTTGTCCATGCGGTAGAACGTGCCGGCTGCCGCCACACCCGCCGGTGCGACAGGAATCACGACCGTGGCCCAGCCTGTCGTGGTGTTGTTGTGGGGCTCCAGGTAGATCGTCGGAATGTCACGCAGATATCGCACGGAATCCTGCGGCAGATGCGCCCCCGGATCGGTCGCCACAATCAGCGCCGCATCAATCTCCTTGCGTCCCAGCAGTCCCAGTACGCTGAACTCACCCGGGTTGTAGCGAGGATACCCGCGACTGAAGTTCACCGCCAACGGATACCCCGTCTGCCAGCCCATCACTTGATTACACCCGGCGACATTCCCGTGCCCGCGCATCGGAATCGCGTAGAATCGCGTGAAGTCATTCACTTCACGGACCAGGACTGAGAGTTGTTCCGGGTTGAGATCCCGTCCACGACACTGCGTCACGCCCAGGCCAAAGAAAATGACCCCGTATTTGCAGCTCTTGATCGCTTCGGCCAGTTCACGCCACACGCGCAGTGGCACTCCAGCAACCAGAGCGTTGTCATCACTGATTCCCAGCTTCAAACCTCGAACCAATGCGCGCAGGACCGTGGCCGTTTCAAACGTCGTTCCCGGCTCGACCTGAATGAACTGGTCAGCCGCCTTCGTGGTCGCGGTCGGGCGGATGTCGATGGCGATGATCTTGCGTCCTTTGCGCCCCTCGCCGGTGAACAGCCCCTTGGGTTGGCTGGAATACCGGCTCAAATGACGCATGTGCGACTCCATGGGATTGCAGCCCCAGAAGATCACCAGGTCGGCACGGTTCTTCACTTCGCCCAGAGTGCAGGTCGCCAGCCCAACCTGTTGTCGAGCCATGACGCCCGGTCCGTGGCAATAAGAAGACGGGTTATCCAGGTTGCCATCCAGGATCTCCGCAATCTCGACCAGCTCTTTCTGAGCTTCCGTGGTCGCGCTGCTTAAGCCGTAGACAAGAGGGAACTTGGCCGTACGGAGGATCCGAGCAGCTTCGGCGATCGTGTCCGCAATGCTCACTTCTCGACCTTGAATCGTGGGTCGTGGGGAGTTGGACTGAGAGTGCATGATCTTGTTACGGCCGATCAAGCAGGCCTTCTTGACCTTCCGGATCTGATTGTCCTGCACCTCCACTTCGATGTCGTCACAGAGACACCCGCAGAAGGTGCAAACGACACTGCGATGGACTGTGATGTCCGTCGGACGGGGCGTAACATTCTCCAGCGGAACTTGCGAGCTTGTCGTATCAGGCATCGTGGCTGTGCTCCTCCACCGGGACCGACGTTGTCTCCAACGCCTCGATCGTTACTCTCTGTCGTTTCCAGTCAGGCACACCGGTTCCTTCCGTATTCGCTCCACTGAATAACTGGTTGGCAAGCGGCCCCAAGGGAAGGAAGAAGAGGCCGGACGGCACATCGGCCGTGTGGCAAGTGACCGTCACCTCACCGTAGGGACTCTTCATCCTCGCACGCTGGCCGTCCGCTACACAGAGCGTCTGCATGTCGCCAGCATTGATCCGCAATGATGAGATCTCCCGCAGGTAGTCCTCACTCAGCTTGCTGGTCATCATCTCGGCGCCCTGTTTGGAGCTCCGCACCGTGACCAGCAGGCCCGATAGTCCGCCCATCGATCTGCTCCCGCTCGTAAGACGCATTTTCCCGTGAAGAACCGATCCCCACGGCCAGCACTGATTCTACCACCGGCCGAATTCCAATCAAAGGAGCCCCCTCTTCTGCCAACGGGACGTTTCCGGTCGTTAGAAATCACCTGATCGACAAGGTTGCCGCCGCGCTTGGAGGTGCCGTTCAGGTGAGACAGCATTGCCCCAGAGTCACGTGCGACCCGCCAAATCGCTCAGCTCGTTCGCAAACACGGGGTCCTCGATCACCACGGCATGAGTCGGCACCGACGCGGTCGGGAACCAACGCGGTCGGGAACCAGCGCGGCAGCCGAACGACGGGGTGTGCAACTCGATTCATGCAGACGCCGTCACGCCGACAAGGACCCGGTCGCCAGGCTTAATGCACCCTCCGTGCACGACCGAGGCCATATAGCCGCATCGTCCGAGGATGTCATCTTGGAGTCGAACGTCAATCGAATCCAGCACAAAACAGGGCTTGCGCGGCTCCTCGAGCCGGATCGTGACGTCACCAAGTCGCAACAGCGTTCCCGGCTGCCTCTGCTGCACATTGACCCCTCGCAGCAGAATGTTCTCGCCAATGCTGCCCGGAACCAGATCATATCCCTCGGATCGCAAGCTGTGCATGATCTCTTCGTCAAACAGGCTGAGCGCTCGCGTGTCCTTAACATGTTTGGCGTGGTCGTGCCGGTCGCCCTCGATCCCTTGGGACGTCACACGAGCCTCCTCCTGCGGGTGTTTGGGGATCCCGCCCTCCGACCGGCAGACAGCTACGACCATGCCGCAGTACTCGTTCGCGTCACCCACTTCCCTTCTCCGCAGTTGATCGTACTCAAGTCATTTCAATTCCCGGCAGGAACCGTAGCCGACCGTAAGGGATTCTGTCGTGGATGTCCAGTCGGATCCTTGGCTCTCCCAGGGACAGATCGCGGGGAGCATTGCCCAGATTGCGCCCCTCGTTGACGTCCGGTGGTGGCCTGCATTGGAGGGGTGGTTGGTATCGATCGAAACTGCCTTGCCGGTACTTACCACCATTTCTGCAACGGAAACTTGCGAAAAGCAACACACGTTGTCCAGTGGGATGGTCGACTTAGTCCACTTACAGGGAAGCAACTGGGAATTCTGAGTCAAAATCGAGCGACCAACGGGAGCGGGTAGATCGAACCAAGCGGTAGCTTCAATTGGTTCGAGGTCCTATCTCGTTAGAGTCGGACAGAAAAGCCGCAGAATATCGAACAAGAAACCGCAGAATGAAGAAGGAAAAGAGGCTTGGTGTGAGCGAAAGCCGGGCGATCGCAGGGCACTGAAAAACGAGATGCTCGCACTTGGTACTTGGACATTCGACATTCCTGGCTGGATATTCTGCGGCTTAATAGCCTCCGTGACCAACGCTGCAAACTGTGCAACCGCAGCCGGACGCTGGAAGATCGAGGGTTGTTTGTCTGGCTGTCAGGGCGAGCGGCTGGCGGGCTTTCAGGGCTGATGAGCCGCTCGGTAAAATAGGACGGTAGGCTGGCTGTTGGTGCTGGCCAGCTATCTCACCGCCAGTGGGGAGGCCAACCATGGGAGTGCTGCGAAGCTTCGTCGGATTGTGGATGTTCCTTTTTGCCCGGACCGAATTGGCCACCGTCGCATTGGCGGCCGACCCGCCAGCACCACGCTCACGCAATGAAGTGCAGCGCGTGCTGGACGCGGCACAAGCGGCAAGTCCCCATGCGGCTACCCAGCGTCCGCTCTCCGTCGTTCTCGTTGCCGACCGCAAGGACCATGGAGACCATGAGCACGATTATCCTCGTTGGCAGACGCGGTGGGCACTCTTGCTCGGCGGACGAGCTGCCTCGACCGAGGCGGCAGCCAATCTGTACGGGCCGGACCTCGTGGACTCCCAGGTCGAGGCCGGAGCAGCGGGCGTGGGCATCCAGTTGGCCGAGAGCTGGCCGAGTGCAGAACAGTGGAAGAGTGCTGACGTGGTAGTCGCCTATTGCTACCTGCCTTGGACACCCCAACGGCTGGCCGAGTTGACCGAGTACCTTGGTCGTGGAGGCGGTCTGGTCGTGATTCACTCGGCGACTTGGACGATGCCACATGCATCATCCGAAGTGGGGGAGCTCCTCGGGGTAGGCGGTTTTGAGCGGTGGCGGCATGGCGTGTTGGAGTTACAGGTCACGGCGGCCGACCATCCGATCTGCCGCGGACTGCCCGCCCGCATGGAATGGGTCGACGAATCCTATTGGCCCCCGACACCGGCGATCGAGTCGCAGCGCATCACGGCACTCGCCGTGAGCCCAGAGCAGACGGCGATTGAGCAGCCGGACACGTCCCCCCAGCCGCAATTCTGGATCCATACGCGTGGCCAGGGACGCGTCTTCGGCTGCGTTCCTGGACATTATACGTGGACCTTCGATGATCCCTATTTTCGACTTTTCTTGCTGCGAGGCATGGCCTGGGCCGCCGGCGAAGAACCCTCTCGTTTCGACGAACTCGCCCTGCGCTGTGCACGCGTGACGCACGATTAGCGACGTGAATCACCGGAGCTTTGCGGACGGGGTGCAGACCGGTGTAGCGGCCTCCGGTACAATCGATACCTGCTCGCGCGGGGCAAGAGCGTCTTTGGCAAGCGGGCGGTGTGCCCGAACGTAGTGACGTCGAGTTCCTGGACTTCACCTCACATGTTCCATGTCTGCCCCGTTGCTCGCGCGGCGAGAGTATTTTGGGAGTGTGTCAAGCCCTGGAGCGTCGGATCGGCGTCCGCGTCCATAGCGCGGCGTGATGAGCGTCACGCATCGTCGACGGCGCGACGGATAGGGCACCAACCGCAGGTTCACTGGAAGGAGAAAACAATGGTAGGTGGTATACGACATCATCACTGCGTGCGAGTCGCTCTGGTGACTGTGATCGGACTGACAATAGGATTGGCAGGATGTGCGCCGCAACCCGGCTCCAATGCCGGCAACAGCACCACGACGGGTGCACCGACTGGCCCGGGCGACGACGCGTCGACTTCGGACGCGGCCAGGACAGAACTACTGGTCGAACTGCCCGACTACTGCAACACGCCCGACGGCATGGCCCTGATGCCAGACGACAGCATCGTCTTTTCGGTACCGAATTTCAATGACGAAAAGCAGCCGTCCCTGTTGATGAAGGTCACGCCCGACAACAAAGCCGAGAAGTTCTACGAATTCCCGATGCCGTATCCGGGTTTCACTGCTCCATCCGATCGGATTGGCCCGATGGGGATCGTCTACTCGTCTTCGAACAACTGCCTCTACTTCGCCGATATGCAGATCAAGGAGATGAAGCAGAACTCCCGCCTCTGGCGACTCGACTTGAAGGATGGCCAAGTCGACAAGCTGGTGCTGGTCGCTTCCGGCTTCAACGTGTCCAACGGGCTGGCGATCAAGGACAACTATCTCTATGTGACCGAGTCGGTACTGACGGAGAGCAGTGACCCGAAGCCGGCCGCAGGCGAGGCAGCGCCGGCCACTTTCACCGATCCGCTGATCAGCGCCGTGCTGCGGTTCAAGCTGGATGAAGAAGGCGTACAGCTCGCGACACCACTGAAAGATGATCCCCACATCATCGCGACGTTTCAGAGCTACAAGACCTCTTGGCCATTTGGAGCCGACGGAATTGCGTTCGACAGCAAAGGAGATCTTTTCGTCGGCCTGTTCGGCGATGGAGTAATGCACAAACTGGAAATGGACGCAGACGGCAAAGTGATCTCGAACAAGGAGTTCGCCAAGGCTGCCGAGATGATCAACTGCGACGGAATGTCGTGCGATAAGCGGACCGACAAGCTGTATGTAGCCGACTCCGCAGCCAATGCGATCCGCATTATCAATCCCGATGGAACCGTGGAAACGCTCGCTGAGAATGATGACGTGACCGACAAGAAGTCGGGGCTCATGGATCAGCCGTGCGAGGCGCTGCTCAGAGGCGACACCATCGTCGTCTCCAACATGGACTGGCCATTCCCGGGCTTCAAGAACAGCGCCTACCAGTTGCCGGCGACTCTCTCCGTCATTCCGCTGAAATAGTCGCTGCGGTTGCAGTCACATGGCGCACAGTGCCTGGCAGCCAGTCGAGCCGGCTGCCGGGCAGGACACCGTGTGGCTGGTGTACTGTGCGCTGAGAGAGTCACTGTTCAACGACGACCGTGGCAGCCTCCCATGAGGAATCATGATATGTTCCGCGCTGCTGAAGTCAGCTCGCGAATCAGACGGGTGCGACACATAGCACTACGACTGGCGCTATTGGCCGCGTCGTGCTGTCCGCTCTCCGCCTCGGCGCACGAGCCGGTGCTGGAAAACGGGACGCTACGCTTGCAGTTCGACTCCCGCGCGGGCGGACTGACAGCCATCGTCAATAAGCTGACCGGCGAAACGTACGAGATTCGCGGCGACGCCTTCGTGGTGGAAACCACATCCTGGTGCCGTACGCAAAACGAACTGCCGTTGCTGTCGCGGGAGGTGACCCAGGATCGTTTGACGGAAACGTACGGCGATGCCGATCTCAGTGCACAAGTCACCTACGAACTGCGAGCTGCCGATCACTTCTTTCAGAAGTACTTGGCGATCACGTTCTCGCAGGACGTCGGTTTGGAACAGATCACGGTCAGCCGACCCGAATTCGCACTTGAGAAATTGCAGGTGCTTTGCTACCGGCACCCGGACTTTGATTGGGTACGCGATTATGTGCAGGCGAAACACGGCTGGTCCCTGGAGCGGCCGGAGGGAAGTGAGCCGGTGCGGACGTTCCTGGGCCGCACCGAAGCCGGCGGATTCTTCACCGGCCTCGAAATGCCCTTCGACAGTTCCTCACTGGACAGGACGACCGTGACGCTCGGCTACGCTCCCAGCCTGAAAGTCAAGGCGGGACAGCGTCTGGCTGGCGAAACGATGTACCTGGGAGTGTATCGTCGCAGCCCGTCAGATGCACGGGCGATGCGGTGGACGCCCCTGAGCGCAGGGAGCGTGGTCGGTTCAGCCGCGAACGCGGGACAACAGGCGGCCGCTGGGGAGCTCCAGTCACGTGGTGCTCAACAACCGGACCAGGTTCTGCCGCTGCCTTCCGAGTCACGAGCCATGACTGCCATGACGTCCGCGATTCTGGGGCCTCCGCGACATGGCATGAAGGCGTTGGCATGTGGCTGGCATTGCCAGATGGAGCAAGGCGAATACGATTCCGATGCCAAACTGGAAGGTGACCTGCGCTCCCTTGAATTCCTCGCCTCGTGCGGACTGGATGGCTTGACCGACTCGCATCCGTGGGGTGGCGAAACCGAGAAGATGGCCGCTTTGCGCGAAGGGGACCGGTACATGCCGGGAGCTCGTGTGCAGAAGTTCCTGGAACACGCTCGACAGTTGAAGCTGCAGGTCGTGCAGTGGCCCACCATGAACAACACCCATCCCTGGAAGAGCTACGGGGGGCCGCTGCGTCTCGATCATCCCGAGTGGCTGCGCGGTGTCGAGGGCGATCCGGCGGCGGGAGTTGACATTGGCAACTTCCGACGCTGTCGCGCCAACTGCCTCGCTTGCTCGCCCTTTTATGAGTGGCTGGAACGAACCATCGTGGAAGACGCTTTGGGAACAGGATACTACGACTGTTGGTGCATGGACGGCGACTTCTGGGGCACCGGAGCCTATTTCAACACGATCCTGCCAGTGACTTGCCTGACTGAGCACCATGATCACCTGCCGGGTGATTCGAACTACGCGTGCCAGCTTCGACTCAGTCAACTGATCGCCGCGGTGCGGGCGAAATATCCAGCCATTTATATCGCCATGTGTCGCCCGCCGATGGATCTGGGGGTTTGGGCTCAGCGGAATGTGGACGCGTGTTTTACGTTAATCGAGAGCGGCACAGGCGGCTCAAACATCGCGGCCGGCGATGAAGTGCGCACCGCCTCGCGGATTCGCGTTCATCACCATTTCTTTCCACACTGGCTGGATTGGCCGCTCCTCTTTCCCAGCTACGCAGACCCTGGATCGACACCAGAGTGGCCCAGCGACAAGATCGACTACCTGCTGCTGAGCGCCCTCTCCTCTTCGCCCAACCTGCTCCTCTATCTTCCGAGCAAGTCCGGAATTCCGGCAGAGGATCAAGCGGAGATTCGCCGATGGCTCGACTGGGGACGCGCTAACGAGGACTATCTGATGGTACGTCACGACCTGTTCGACTGGCCTGGTAAGGGTGTGGTTGACGGGTCGGCACATCTGCGCGGCCATCATGGCTTGATCTTCTTGTTCAATTCCAGCGCCGCGGAGCAGCTGGGAGAGTTTGCTCTCACTGCTGAATCAACCGGCTTCTCAGGCGAAGTACCGGTGGAAATCCAACAAGAGTACCCGAGCGCCGAGCGACGACAAGTCTGTCAGCCAGGAGTGAACGTCTCGTGGCCTGTCCCGCCGCAATCGGCTGTGGTGCTGAGAATCACTCCCGTGCACTAATCGCCCTGCTGGACTTGAATATGCTGACTGATCGAAGCCTGACTGTTTCCGCTTGCTGTGAGAGACCTCGAGAGTGCCATGGCCGGTTCTGATACGATAGAAATCTCGTTCCTGGGAGGGGCCAGCTCGATCGGTGCCTCGTGCACGTTAGTACGCGCTGCCGGGATGACGTTTGTGGTTGATTGTGGTGTACGTTATTCCAGCTCCAATCCACTCCCTGACCTGTCCCTGCTCAGTGGCGTGCGAGTGGACGCAATCCTGGTAACGCACGCGCACATGGATCACACGGGCGGACTGCCGGTATTGGTCGAAGCATGTCCCGGCGCCCCCCTATTTGCTACTCCACCGACGATCGATCTGATCGACATCCTGTTGCGCGATTCGCTGCGACTGATGAACAGTCCCGATCGGGATGCAGATATTCCTCTCTATACCGATCGGCAGGTGGAGCAACTGCGGAGGTCCCTGGCACCGGTTCGATTCCATCAGCCGATGCAGGCCGGTGAGATCGAAATTCGCTGGATGCCGGCATCGCACATCCTGGGCGCCGCCATGATCCTGATGAAGACTCCCGCCGGCACGATTCTGTTTACTGGCGACTACAGCGTGTCGGCTCAGCATACGGTGCCGGCTTTGAGTCGTCCCGACTTCCAGGCTGATATGGTGATCAGCGAATCGACGTATGGTGAGCGATTGCATGAAGACCGCAAGGCGGCGGAAGAGCGACTTCTCGGGCAGATTGGCAGAGTCGTGGAGCAGGGAGGTCGCGTGCTCATTCCGGCCTTCGCCGTGGGACGAGCCCAGGAAGTGCTGTTGATCCTCAAGCGGGGACTCCGTAATGGCAACCTTCCTGATGTACCGGTGTTTGTCGACGGAATGGTGCGGGCCGTGTGTGATGTGTATCGCAGTCACGAACCGTATGTCGCGAACGCTCTCTTGCACGAAATCCGTCGCACGCCGCATGCGTTTTACTCCGACTCCATTCAGCCGGTGCGAACTCCCGATGATCGTCGACGCGTGCTCAGCACTGCGCCGAGCATTATCGTGGCTTCCAGCGGAATGCTGACGGGTGGTCCCTCGCAAGGCTACTGCCAGGAACTGGCCAAGAACGCCAAGGATGCCATTCTCTTGACGGGCTATCAAGACGAAGAGTCACCCGGTCGAGCGTTGTTGAATCTGGCGCAAACGGAAGGTCCACGACTATTGCGACTGGGTGCCGCGACGGTTTCCGTGGAAAGCAGCTTCGGCACGTATGGTTTGTCTGCGCATGCCGATCGAATGCAGATGGTGTCGCTGATTGAAGCAACCTCGCCGCGCACTGTCGTGTTGGTGCATGGTGATGAAGCCGCCAAGGAGTCTCTGTCGCGCAGCCTGCGATGCGACGACATCATTTGCGCGCGCGATGGGATGACCATCCAACGCAGTTATGCCAGACGTCATGCTCGACCTGCTCCATCAATGGTCACTGTACCAACCAAGGAGGAGCTTGATGTAGCCCGAGCGCGGCACCTGCTCGGCCCCGCCAGCGAAACTCCTGTCCGAGCGATCGAGGTGGCAGAAGCCTGGTTCGGGCAACGGGTCGATCGGGTTACCGCCGAGCGATTCGCACGCACGCTGGAGGCGGTCGGATTGGTTCGGCGCGACGATCATCGCCGCGATCGGCTGTGGGTATTGGCCGTGCAGGACACGAGCCTGTTTCCCGACGAGGCGGAACTGGCGGAATCACTCAAGAGAGCCAACCCGAAAGGTCAACTACTGGCGCTGTGCATGCGTCTGAGAATTGACCCGCCCGCGATGGACATGCGACAACACGGAGCATTTTACGAAGCATGCATGTCTCTGACTTTTCGGGACGAACTGCTGGAGTCGATTCCTTGTCAGGCGGCGTCGAAGAAGACGGCCGAACAGCTGGCGGCACAGGCGCTGCTGGCTGCCATCGCTTCGCGAACCGAAGACCAGGACACGTCCATTCTTACGCAGGACGATGCCGCTCGGCTGCAATCAGCTAATCCCAAGGGGAAGCTGCTGGAATGGTGCACTCAGCATCAGGTCCCCCCACCACAATTCGAGCATGAGGCTTCCCCCAGCGGGTACCGCGTGCGCGGCACGCTGTCCGAGCCTGGTCAAGATACGTTCGTGACGCAGTGGTTTGAAGCTTCCAAGTTGAAGCTGAGTGAACAGGCGGCCGCCGAATCACTATGGCAGCGTGTTGGGCAACAGCCGGTCGCGTCAGCGTCTCCCGCTCCCGACGAGTCACTCCCTTTGCCGCAGCCAGGCGAAATCCAGCACAGCGGACGTAACCCCGCCATGGCTCTCAATGAACTGCGTCAGGCAGGAATCCTGCGATCGACTGGATTTGATCTGGTGGATCAGACGGGGCCGAGCCACCAGCCTGAGTTCTGGATCGTCGCCTGGGCGGAGACACCGTCTGGCCAGCGGTTCAGCACCGACAGGGTCAAGGCGCCCTCCAAGAAGGCGGCACAGCACCTCGCCGCCGATCAATTGCTCGATCTGCTCGTAGAGGCCGACATCACGCGCCGCTGATGCCCAGAATAGCAACTTCACAAAAGCAACATCAGACACCCTGTCTCCGGTCGCCCTGCCTCCGGTCGCATTGTCGCAATGTGGCAGTGTCGCATTGTGGCATTCCCTATTCCCATTCCACTTCCCACGGGCATGTCATGGCGTGAGGCGCAGGGTGCCTGGTCCCGCCCGCCGCTGCGGGCAGGGACACGCCGCCACGAAGTGGTGCGGAAATAGGGAATGCCACAATGCCGCAATGCTCAATGGCGATGCATTGCGGCTCCCGCTGCCGAGTATTGGGTGCTGGCACCGCTTGCTCTTCTCCTTGGACATTGGACATTCCGTGTTCGATAATCTGCGGTTCCGACAGCCCAGCAGCGCAGGGTGTCTGCTCCACGTTTGTGGGTATCAATAGAAGGTCAGCCCCCCGCCGCCATCGGAGCCTCCCCAAATTCCAGCTCCCGTTGGCGAACGGGAATCCAGCCTAGCGAAACCGTTCTCTCGCACGACCAGTGGCCACACGCTCGCAGCTTCAGCACTGGCAAAGCCAGTGCCACCCTGCCGAAATCAGAGTGCCTCGCCAAGCTGGTCTTCTTCGGTGAACGGCCGCTGCGACAAGCCTGCGGCGACTTCTTGGCGCACTATCACGGCAAACGAAATCGTCGCTTCCCAGCAGGCCGAACGGATTCCGGATCGTTGGTCCTATCCTGAGCTACCGCCCGAAATGTCGCGGTTCAGAATGCCGTAGGCGGCCGAGGTGAGTCCGAAATTTCCCACTTGGCCGGAGTGCTCGTACTTTTCCACCTCTTCGGAGAGGGCGAGAAACAACTTGGCCACACGGGTGTCCTGGTCCGCAGCCCCCAGATACGGCGCAGCGAGAAACGCGATCGAGTCGGGCAATCGCTCTCGGATGCTGCTTGACAGAAGTTCCATTTGTTGTGAGCTGATGAACCCCTGTTCTGCGACGATGCGCAGCACGGCGAGCGTGTTGGTCATCCGGGACAGCTGTGTCATGTCAAAACGAAGATCCAAAACCGCTGCCACGAGCAACTGGCGCGCGAGTCGCAAAAGCTCCGTCGTTTGACTTGCCTGCTCCAGCAGCGACTGCACGAGCGTTCCACACGGCGACTGGTCCCGTATGCTCTCAAGAAGCATTTGGCGGTTCGAATCCTGCACTATGTATTCGGCTTCGAATAATTCTCTGCCCGGGCCGTCAAGCACATTCAACCGGCCAGCCAGTTTCTGCCCCAACGTCAGCAGCAGGTTGTCGTCCTGGTGCGCGCTCCCGAGTTCCTCGCACCGCGCCATGCGCGCCAACAGCCGCTGACAGCCCACACTCAATGCTGATCCTGGAGCGGGCGCCAGAATGTCGAGCCAGTCACCGATCCTGTCAGCCTGGCGCGCAAGCAAGTCGACGAATTCGCCGTCGAATCCGTCAACACCTTCGATCACAATCGCAATCCGCTCCAAGAGCTTGCACCACCTGTTGAACTCAGTCGGCTCGTTTTCCAACGTACGCACGCAGTCCACAATGACCGGCGGCAACAGCATGTGGCGCGGCACGCCGGTCAAGAGCAGGAAGGCCGGTTCGGGGGGAGCCTGGCCGGCCGACAGTTCGAAGGCAGACCAGTTGCGGAGCAACCGCAGAAATCCGGCAACCGAGTCATCGTGTTCTCGCAGCCAGCCGATTCTGGCGACATACGCCGCGCGAAAGGAACGGTCTGGCGAACACCCCAGATCAACCAGGCGTTGGACCATAGGGAGTGCCTCCTCAGGCGGCAGCCGATTGATGGTCAGCGAGAGTGCCGCGACGAGTTCATCCGCCGGGCCATTGTCATTTTCGAATGCCTGCAGAAAAGCGAACAGCGTACGAACCTGCTCTTCCGAATAGCCCGGCTCTTTCGAGGCGTTCCGGGCCTGAGCGATCGCCGTATACAGATTGAGCCAACTGGGAAAGAGAAACTCGTGGGTGAAGTTATCGGAATGGAACTGGAGTGGTTTGAGGCCGGAGAATCTGGTCTGGTCGCTCATAATCACCCGGACAATCTCCTCCGCTACGTTGCGTGACTTCGCGTCGCTCGCCAATCGGAGTTGAACCACCTGACTCTCAAACCCTTCCAAGGTGGTCCGCTCGGCCGCTTTGAGCAGCGAGTCTTCGGCCACTGGCGACTGCGAACGAGCCCCGCCAAGCATCCTGCCTCCTCGTTCGTAGAGCCTCACAAACCAGCTTTTCCTTCGCTCGACCAGTTGCATCTTCCTGATCTTGTCCATGGTGCGGAAGAGCCGAACTGCCTGAGACGAATAGCCGAATCGCGAGGGGCGACTCGGTAGTATCAGGCAGTTTCCCGAGAGGGTCGTACTGAGGCGCTGAATCTGTGCCGCACGTTCGAACAGGAAGAAATCTTGAATCATCGTGTTGCCACTCCCTTCGCTCGCCACCGGCCATTACCTCAGAACCTCTCCGCTGCCACCGTGTACTCGCCATGCCGATCGCCAGTTTACCATCATCCGCTTCTGAGGGAAGATCCGCATACCAGTCTGCAACTGGCAGCGTCCCCGCACTCGCGGCTGGTCGTTGTGTCGTCCGTTCACAACAATGGGGCATCGACCTGACACATCCTGGTCAAACCTGCCGTGTATCGACGCGATTGCTCTTTCCTCTTGTCTGGCGTTTGGGGTGAGTTTCGCGGGGCCAGGGCGTGAAGCCCGATCGGCGAGTGTTCGTGAATCGCACGTTACTCGGAGAAACCGGTTGGGACGCAGCTTATGTGCTGGAAGAGAGGATCTTGCTGGCAACTCTCGCTGAAGATGAAGAACAGACCACTGCCAGCTGGCAGACGATGTGACGATCGCCAGCAGCGCAGCTCGACGCCAGCAGGACCGCCAGCGTCGGTGGCGTGCCTGGTCGCAGTGCCTGGCAGGCATGCTCCAGTTGAAGTTGCGTGCCGTAACGCCATTCCCTCTGCGTTGCAATACGAACTGTGAGTCTCTCGAGTTCGCGACTCGATTGTGGCGGAACTGTGGTTGCTGGCATTCGAAGTCGCTATACTCACTGGCGGCAATCTCGCCGTAACGGTATGCTTGCCGGGACGCTTTGAAAGCGGGAACGTGTGACTGCCAGGCAGGTCTTGTCGCGACCATGGCCTGCGCGTCGCCCGATGACCGCCAGCGCGACAATCAGCACATGGCAACTGTGGCTGCCTGGCCCGGCCATTGTATGCGTGGGGTGTGACGAAGTGAAGCAACGATCACAATTCGGCGGCGCTCCTTGAGCGTGAGAGACCATGTCTTCCTTCTTCTTCACGGGATTTCCAGGCTTTCTCGGCTCTGAGCTGCTGGCATGTGTCCTGCGGAGGTCGCCACATCACCGGGCCGTCTGCCTCGTCCAGTCGAAGTTCCTTGCTCAGGCGACCGAGTGCCTGAAACGCCTCGAGGATTCCTATCCGGCGATCCACGGCAGGACGCGGCTCGCGGTCGGAGATATCACGGATGCCGACCTCGGCATCGATGGACTCTCGCGACTGCGGCAAGATACCAGTGAAATTTTCCACTTGGCTGCCGTTTACGATCTGGCGGTGTCCCGCGAACTGGCCATGCGAGTGAATGTTCAAGGAACGCAGAATGTGCTGCGATTTGCTGAAACCTGCCCGACCCTGCGCCGCCTGCACTACGTGAGCACGTGCTACGTCAGTGGACGACATCCCGGCACCTTCTCGGAAACCGATCTCGATTGCGGTCAGACCTTCCATAACTTCTATGAGGAGACGAAGTACCTGGCCGAGGTAGAGGTGCAGGCCCGTATGCGGGACGGATTGTCGGCAACCGTCTATCGCCCCGCCATTGTCGTGGGCGACAGCTGCACGGGCGCTACACAGAAATACGATGGCCCCTACTTCGTGATCCGCTGGCTGCTGCGTCAGCCCTCCGTTGCATTGATGCCGATCATCCGTGGACCGGCATCAACTGAAGTGAATCTGGTTCCTCGCGACTTCGTCGTCCGCGCAATTTCGTACTTGAGCGGCGTGGACGCGTCCGCGGGCAAGGTCTACCAACTCGCTGATCCAAGCCCGTTGACGGTCAGGGAACTACTGACGGTCTTGGGGCGTGCGACGTGCCGCCGAGTTGTCGTAGTGCCTCTTCCGCGCGCGGTGGCGAAGTTCTCCATCGACTATGTACCCGGTGTCTATCGGCTGATGCAGATTCCGTCGCCGGCCATCGACTATTTCGTGCATCCGACGCATTACAGCTGTGATATCGCGGTGGAGGACCTGAAGCCAAGCGGGTTAGTCGTGCCGGCGTTTTCGACCTATGTCGAGAACCTCGTGGATTTCGTCCGCAAGAACCCTGGTTTGGGATCGTGCCCGATGTCGTGAGTCTCTGGCATCGTTCACGTGATAGAACGGAACGTCAAACATGTCACCAGTCGAGCCGCTCCAGCATAGTACGTCGTCCCAGGATATCTCTCGATTTCTGGTGGATCTGCAGCGATCCCGGGAGCGATATGCGGCCACCACCGTGGGCGAGCGGATTGAGCTTGCTGAGGCCTGCGCGGAGGGCGTCGTGGCGATCGCCCGCGACTGGGTGGAAGCGGCCTGTCAAGCCAAGTCCATTCCGCCCACCAGTCCGGCTCGTGCCGAAGAGATACTGGCCGGCCCCGTGGCAGCTCTGCGGTGCCTGCGTCTGTTGGTTCACTCGCTGCGTGGGATCGAGGCGAAGGGAGTTCCACAGCTTCCAGGCAGGGCACATGCCGGACCTGATGGACGGCTCCGCGTGCCGCTGTTTCCCACGAAGATCCTGTTCGATCGGCTTGTGCTGTTCCCCCTGAAAATCACGGCCTGGATGCGTGAGGGACTGAGCGAAAGCGATCTGACGGGTCAGCTTGCCGTTGCGTATCGTGGCGAGTCGGCTCGTCCGGCGAAGACAGCAGTGATACTTGGAGCGGGCAACGTTTCGGCGATTCCCCTGACGGACACGTTTTCCAAGCTGTTCCAGGAAGGCCACGTGGTGCTGCTCAAGATGAGCCCGGTCAACGCATACCTGGGTCCCTTGCTGGAACGCGCTCTTCGTCCGCTGATCGAGCCCGGATACTTGCGGATCGCTTACGGTGATGCCGAGGTAGGGGCCATGGCCATCGAGCACGCACTGGCCGACGAGGTGCATATCACCGGAGGCATTGAATCACACGACCGCGTTGTCTGGGGACCCTCCGGACCCGAGCACGATGCGCGGAAGCAGGCGGGCACGCCTCTGCTGGACAAGCCGATTACCAGTGAACTGGGAAATGTCAGCCCGTGGATTCTCGGCCCGGGTCGATACTCGGCTCGCCAGTTGGCGTTTCAAGCCGAGAACGTGGCCGCCTCGGTCGTCAACAACGTCTCCTTCAACTGCGTGGCAACCAAGGTCCTGATCACGTGGAAGCACTGGCCGCAGCGGTCCCAATTCCTCGATCTGCTGGAGGGCGTCTTCGATCGCACTCCGCGCCGTGTCAGTTACTATCCCGGAGCGGTGGAGCGATACTGCCGGGTGACGGGAGTACCGGGTGAGGGCGTGACCGAGGAGCTTCCGTGGACTCTGCGACGTGAAGTGGATCCCGACCGAGAACCTCAGTATCTTCAGCACGAGTCGTTTGTGTGCGTCGTGGCGGAGGTGGCGTTGGAGGCCCCGACGCCGGAGCGCTTCCTGCGTCGCGCGGTTGCATTTGCGAACGAGCGACTGACCGGCACCCTGTGCGCGACGCTCACACTTCCCGCTGGTTTCAGGCGACTGGCATCGAACGAGCAACTGGTGCAAACCTGCCTGGCCGAACTGCGTTACGGAGCCATCGCGATCAACCACTGGCCGGGACTGATGTACGCGATGATGACGCCGCCATGGGGCGGATTTCCTGGCAGCACTCTGGCGGACGCCCAGAGCGGGCTGGGGTGGGTCCACAACACCTTCATGCTCGACGGCATCGAGAAATCGGTACTTGAAGGGCCCTTGACCATGTTTCCCAAGCCAGTCTGGTTTCCCAGTCACCAGCGCGCCGAGCCGGTGGCTTGGTCCTTCTTTGAACTCTACCGCCAGCCATCCTGGTTCAACCTGACCCGCCTGCTGCTCGCCTCCCTGAGACCGTAGGTCGAAACGTCGACCTGGCCCACCGCGAAATTCCACCCGCGGTGGCGAAAGGAACTGAGGTCTTCGCTTCTTGACTACACGTCTTCTTCGCGCCGTGCGCGTTCCTCCAACAGGAGAATCTTCACGCAAAGGCGCAAAGGCGCCAAGCAGAGCCAGTTCATCGGGGCCAAAGCACAACGTGACGACATTGATCCGCAACGTACCCGCGATCGAAGGGGCCTCCAATTCCTCCTGGCCCACCGAAACGGAAGTAGGATCGGCGGTGCCGCAATCTCTCGATTTTTTTGCGCCTTTGCGTCTTTGCGTGAGGCTTCTGCTGCTGCGTCATGCGCCGGTCGCTCGTTGACATTTCCCCATCCGGCATGCTATGGTCGCGCTCGGCGCTCCACTTCCTGCCGAACCGCAGATCCAGTGCGTTGCGGCGATGGACAATGGAGCATCTGGACTGCAAACCCGGCCCAGGTTTCAACCTCAAGGAGCCAACCGAATGTACCGCATCCTGACGATCCTCACACTTGCGGCGATCAGCTTGCTTCCTGCCGCGTCAGCAACGGCCGAGGATGCAGCGATAGGAGCATCGCAGCCTGAGACGGGAACCAAGTTCCGCATCGGTGTGGAGTCGATCATTCCGGGGAAGGACGACTGGTTCGCGACGATCTACGGAACCTGGTACGGCAAGAATTTTACGGAAGAGCAGTTGGGGAACGCACTACGGGAAGTCGGAGCTGAGTTCACGCTGTTCTACGACTCAATTGCTCCGAAGAAGAAGAATGGCTGCGTTCGCGCTACCGACATGTGCCAACGTCTGAACATGCCGTTTCTGTTCAACAACACGTACGGGGACATCCAGGGGCCTTGGCGACCCGGCACGGGCCGAGCTGAATTCAAGGCAGAGGACATTGGGTATGCAGCGAAGAGTGGTCTGTTTCTGGGCGTCATCTGGGACGAAGTCGAACACAGGCAACTCAACCATATCGACGCCGGACGGGGCCCCTATTTCATTGACGCAGCTGGACTGACGCCCGAACAATGTCATGCCCACCTGGTCGAGGCGATTCGGGAAGCATGTCACCAGGATCAAGGAACGCAAGACGTCGCCGAGTTTGTTTTTCCATCGATGTTCCACATCTTCGCTCAGGCCGGCATGATTCCAGCACCCAAGGTGCTCAAGGAAAGCATCCATCCGATCATGTTGTCAATGGCCATGGGGGCCGCTCTGCAGTACGAACGTGAGATGTGGGTCGTCGCCGATCTGTGGGGTGTGGTGCCGTTCTGGGGAACGATCTATCACGATGGCTACGAAGGGAATCCCGGTCACTGTCCGGATGAGTATGTCTCGTCGCTCATGATGGCCTATTGGATGGGCTCCGACGCCATCTACACGGAGGGTCTTTACGACCTTATCACCGTAATCCCCACCACGGATGAAGAATGGCAAGACATCCACGCCAACCCGATTTCCCATCGAGGTGAAGGAAATCCGCTGGTCCTGCAGGCGCGTCAGAGAGGCTACATCCTGACAGCATACGGCAAGATGCACAGAGCCTTCGTCAAGCACTATCTTCCCGCGCACCCGCGCCCCTACACGTTTCGCGATGTACGTCCCGAGGTGGCCATCGTGACGTTCCCCGATTCCACCTGGTGCCGGCGAGGCGCTGCGAAGGGCTGGGCGTCCGACCCGCATCTGTTCGGCCCGCAAGGGCCGGCCAAGGAAGCGAGGCACGAAGCGATCCTCGACGTGTGGCACATTCTCACTCATGGCCAGGTGCCGCGGGAGAGTATCAGCTATCATGGTGCACCATTTGTAGAGCATCGAACGACCATCGCCGCAAAGATTGCCGCCAATCCGGAGGAATACCCCTTCGATGATCCTCATACCGGATTCTGCCCGCTCCATGGCGTGGTGGTTTTCGATCACCAGGTGTCGCTGGAACGGCTGGAGGGAATCCCGCTGATCATCTGCACGGGAGAGCTGATTTCTACCAAGACACAGGAAGCCATTGATGCCTGTGTTCGTAATGGCGCAAAATGCCTTACACTACCCCACCTGCTGCCGCACGTACTTCCAGCAGATACGGTCAAGTCGACCCCGGTTCAAACGGGAAAGGGCTCGTATCTGCTGGTCGATGACTTCACTTCCGCGGAGTCGAGAGAGTACATCCAGCCGCATCTCGGTCCGCCTGACGAAGTGCGTTACACGTTTGGCGTCGACACGGTCCATCTGACCCCCACATGTGGCGATGAGCGCCGCCTTTCCGTCAGGCTCGAGCGGGCGCAGTAGAATCGTCAGAGAGTGGCCTTCCATCGAGGGAGCGATCGCGGTCGAGGGTTTCGAACTGTGACGCGGCCCCGAGCCAGATGCGTCCCGTCTAACTGCCGGTCACCGAGAGCGGCTGCCACGCTGGTCGACCACCCCCGTAGCCGACGTGCGCTTCATCTCGGCCGACCGGCCGAAGCGCCGATCCGTCGACGTTCATCACCATGACTGTCGCCTTTCGGCCCGGGATGTTGGGATCGCGATGTTCGAAGGCGATCCTCTGTCCGTCAGGCGACCATGTCGCATAGGTGTTGAGTCCCTGCAGATCGGTCAGTTGTCGCTCCTGGCCCCCATCGACATCGACGACGAACAACTCCAGGGCACTTCCCACGTCCTCGTCCCAGCCAGTGAAGACCAATTGCGACCCGTCCGGCGACCAGGCAGGATACAGATAGCTCCCTTTGCGCCCGGACAGTAGTCGAGGATCCGAGCCATCTGCATTCATCAGGTAGAGACGCGTCCCGTCGAAGTCGAAACTGTAGGCGATTCTCTCGCCGCTGGGCGACCATGCCGGATCCGATTCTTTGCCAGGATGGTTGGTGAGATTCACCTCGTCGGATCCATCCGCGCGCATCACAAAAATCTCCCAGTTGTCCCGCGTAAGATGTCTTACGAAGGCAATCCTCTTGCCATCGGGCGACCAGCAGGGTGTGCGGTCGATACCAGGAAAATCGGTAAGTTGACGTGGATCGCTCCCGTTCGCGTTCATGGTCCAGATATCGAGGTTGCCGCTGCGGGAAGAGCAAAAAGCGATCTTCGCTCCATCGGGAGACCAGGCAGGCCCGGTATCTTCCGCCGCGTGATCCGTCAGGTTGCTCCACTCATGCTCCTCCCGACCTGCCACTTCTGAAACTCCGGGATTGTCGCGGCGGCGGGAATCCACTCGATAGATCTCGAAGTTACCGCTGCGATTGGACGAAATCAGCAATGGCGGCAGGGAAGCCACACCCCTGGCGGTCCCTTTCGCATCGTGCAGGGTGGTCGGCACCTGCCAAAGATGAACGAGTTGCCATTGGGCGGTCAGCAGGAGCGATCCATCGGAGGAAAAACCGGCCGACGTGACCGATGTGCGATGCTCCATGCGGGCCAACTCCCGGCCCGTGGAGGTGTCCCACAGTCGCACCGAATTGTCGCGCGACTTTTTGCTGCTTCCGTCGGGCGTCGGTTCGCCCACGTACGCTTCGCCGCTGGCCGTCACAATGAGCTCTCCACGCGGCGAGAATTTTGCGGAGCGGATGCAACCATGATGCCCTTGGAATCGGCGAATCTCTTCACCTGTTTCTCGCTCCCACATCACGGCCACACAGTGTTCAGGATCGTCGATGACGCCGTCATGAATTCCGCTCTCCACATCGGGGCCATATCCTGCCAGCACGAACCGGCCGTCGGGCGATACGGCGACTGCAAAGACTTCCGTCCCCACTCCATCAAAGCGGCGTACTTTCGTCCCAGTCGCCAAATCCCAGAGACGTACCGTTCGATCGCGGCTCCCCGAAACGCAGTACTTGTTGTCCGGAGTGATAGCCACGGCCATCACTTGATCGGTATGACCAGTGATTCGGCGATGAAGCCTCTTTTCCTCAAGGCTCCAGACGCGGACACTGTGGTCCCGCTCCTGGTAATCACCCCACCACTGTCCGTGCCCGCTCACTGCCACACTCCCGTCCACGGACACGGCCAGATCGTGGAAGACGCCTGTCACTTCAGAAGACGACCATCGTGCCGTTCCGGACTCCGAGTCCCACACCTCCAACCGGTTCGCATCGGCATCCCCTCCCTGCCGATACGATCCGGTGACTATGCGGCGACCGTCGGGAGTGAATCTCCCCGCGCCGAATTCGCCCCCGAATCGGAGCAATTCCGAGAGTTGGGGCAGTTCCAGGAGTTGCGCCGCATGGCCGGCGCTCGTCAGAGTCAGGACCTGCCCGTCGGCTGGAGAAAACGTGGCCGTGTATTGAACCCTCGCGTCGCCGACGAATCGTCCGATTTCGTCGAACTGATACAACGGATCTGACGGCACTGGTTTGTCGCGGGTTTCGACTTCGACCTTGCGTCGTGTCTCGGACGTCGGCTCATAGCCCACCCGCACCAACTGCTTTCCGTCACGAGAGATGTTGACCAATTCTCGCGTTACGACGCGCCCGCCTTTCTGGGCACTCAGCAGATGCACGCCTGGCTTCAGCCGCACTTCCTGCGGGCCGGCCCCCGTTATCACGACCTCTTCGCCACCGATCATCACATTGATGGATGGGTCTTCCACCTCCAGAATCAGCGTCCCATATGAAGTACCAATGCGAAGAACTGTCGTCACGTATTGCTGCAAATCGGATAGTCCTGTTGCCTCTGTGATGCCCACTGCGGCGCACAGCATGCCGACGAAGATGGTGGCCATCATCACGAATCGGCTGCGCCGCGTCTCCTTGCCGCTCCGCCGACTCGGACAGGTCTCCTCAAGCATCACCGTCGCGCCAGGCGAGCAGGGATGGGACCAGTCGTGAGGTTCCTCGGCGATTGCGTGCGCATGCGCGAACACGTCCAATTCGGGCGGTAGGCTGTGCGTCGGATCTTCCGCGCAGGCCAGGCCTTTTCCCAAGACACTCACGATCTCCGCAGCGGACTGGAAACGGTCCTCGGGTCGTTTCGCCAGCAATCGTTGGACTACCGCGATCAGCCAACCGGGGATGGCCGGGTTGATATGATCGATTCTCCGCGGTTCATCCTCGCAAACCCGGCGCAGCGCGGCCAAGGTCGAATCCGCCCGGAATGGAGACCGACCGGTGCACATGGCATACATGACGCATCCCAGACTGAACAGATCGCTCCGGTGGTCGACCCACTCACCTCGAGCTTGTTCGGGAGACATATACTGGGGTGTTCCAGCCACCGTGCCCGTTCGCGTCGTGCTCACATCATCGATGGCGCGAGCCAGTCCGAAATCGCTCAGCTTGACTCGCTCGATGCCGTTTTCCAGCAGGATGTTCGCCGGCTTGACGTCGCGATGGATCAGGCCCTGTTCATGGGCGGCCGCCAGCCCTAGCGCCGTCTGCCGGGCGATTCTCAGAATCCGAGTCACATCCAATGGCCCGTCTTGATCGATGCGCTCCTGCAACGAACGCCCCTGTACGTACTCCATCACAATGTAGGGCAGGTGATCCACTTCATCGATCGCATGGGTGGTCACGACATGAGGGTGGCTGATAGCGGCCGCAGCCTGTCCCTCGCGGAGAAATCGCCTGCGCGCCATGACATTCGAGGCAAGCTCGGGGGCCAGAACTTTGATGGCCACCATGCGATTGAGCTTCGAATCGAGTGCTTTGAGCACGATTCCCATTCCCCCACGTCCGATGATCTCGCTCACGGCATAGGGTCCGAACATTCCCAGCAGTGTTGGATCCGCTACCGGCTTCACGAAATCCAGCGGCTCGGCGCCGACCAGCTGGTCCGCGTGAGGCAGTGAATTGGAAGCCGGTCGGCGGGAGGTGGTGTCATTTGTCGGCGGAATCGACTCCCAGCTCGACCGATCGGGGACAGTCTCGGATCGCTCCCGCTGGCTCAGGATAGGCGTTTCCAGAAAGCCACCAGCATCCTGATGAGCGGAAATCAGCTGCTCCACAGACGCGCGAAGCGCGGAATTGCCGCCGCAGGCCTCCTCCAGAAAGGCCCGTCGCTGGGTGGGGGATTGGATGTCAAGAGCCGCCGTGAGAATCGATTCTTCGTTCATGATCAGTCACTCGCGGTCGGGAAATCTCAGAGTGAACTAAGCCTTCTGCTTCTCTCTGCGATATTGCCGACCCGACTCCCTCACGAATTCTCAAAAAAATCAGGTCTGCTCGCCGTCGGTTCGGCCGCCATGGAGGTCTCGCCGCAGCCACGCCTTGGCATAAGTCCAATCCCGCTCAGCCGTTGCTTCCGAAATCTCGAGCAGTTGCGCAGCCTCCGCGATGGTGAATCCGGCGAAATATCGCAGCTCCACCAATTTCGCTTTGCGGGCATGCGCGGCCGACAGCCGCTCAAGCGCTTCATCCAGAGCCACCAGCTCCGCCGATGGATCCGCCACCGCCACCATGTCTGCCGTCAGCTCGCACCGCTGCCGCTGCCCCCCCGCGCGCCTGGTACGCTTTCGGCGAGCACGCTCCACAAGGATACGCCGCATCGCTTCTGCGGCCGCCGCGAAAAAATATCGCCGACTGGCAAACTGCGGCGTAGTCTTACCGTCGACCAAGCGGAGATAGGCCTCATGCACCAGCGCCGTGGGCTGAAGCGTTTGCCCAGGCTTTTCCTGCGCTATTTTCTGCGCTGCGAGACGACGTAACTCATCGTAGACAAGCGGCAGCAGCTGCTCCGCCGCATGGTTATCGCCGTCCTGGACGGCAGACAGGAGTTGAGTCACGTTACTGGTCGACACTCGTATACACCCTCGGGAGCAACTCTCAGCAGACTGCGAAACAGTGTCCTCATCACCAGCGGCCGCATCTACGGAGTTCTCGTGAACAGGATCACTGGCCGGTCCGGTTGGTTCTCAGGCCAATTATAACGGTGCCCCGTTTCGGTCCACCGTTGCGGGCGTTCGACGAGCTCTCTGCACCTGACTTTCACCGTCGCGGCTGCGAAATGTGCGGCGTCTGGACACAGGGCGAAATAGCGGTGGTAGCGTCACGGCAGGGTCTTCTCTCCCCCTCACACGGTCCCGGGGCACCATCGTTCTGGGCGCCTTGGCGCCTTAGGCACGAGGGAAAAACAACTTCGGCGTTTCACTTGTAGCCACGCTCGCGCAGAGCGTGGGAATCCGGCTAACCACCGAAGCTATTCTTCCCGCGTTCCTTAGCGTGAGCTCTCTGCCATTGGCGGTGTGTGTCCCCACTTGCTCGGCCACTTCTCTGCCGCCCTGAGGCGCGCGGGGAGTGGGAGAACGACGGACCATTGAGACGCCGGTTGATTTGCCCTTCGCCCCGGAGTAGATTCCGCGTTGGCGGCAGGACTCCAGTCTCGTGTCCTCCAAGGAAATCACGGTTGGGAGGTGAGTGCATGCGGTGCTTACGAGCCATCATTGTTCATTTGGTGCTGAGCGCTTCGGTCCTCGCTGCGGATCCACCCCCCGGGACGATCGACCAACTGCATGCCAAGTTCCTCAATCCGCCACCGTCGATGAGTCTGAGTCCTTACTGGTTTTGGAATGGCAAAGTCACGACCGAAGAGACGCGCCGGCAGCTCGCCGCGATGGCTCAGCAGGGAGTGCAGTCGGCAACGGTGCTGAACTGGGCCGGACTCGAGCCTGCGTACCTGTCGGAGGAGTGGTGGCGTGAAGTCGGCGCCGCCCTCGACGCGGCACGATCCGTGGGAATCACTCTGAATTTCGCCGACGAACACTTGTGGCCGAGCGGTCAGGCGTGGGACTATGCTTCGCTTCAACGCGAACCGAGTCGCGTGCTGCAGCTCCACCCGGAATATCGCATGCGTCGTCTGACCGAAGCACAGCTTCCGGCCGACAAGCCGCAGACGTTCGACCAGGTGCCGGAAGTCATCGTCGCCGCACGTCTGCTCCCCTCGGGAGAGATTGACGAATCGTCGCTGCACTTGATCGACGTGCAGTCTGCGCTTAGCTGGACTCCGCCGGCAGGTGACTGGAAGCTGTTTGTCTACACAGCGGTCGATGCCACGGAGCGTGGCGTGCGTACCGATCTGCTCAATCCGGCTGCCGTTCGTACCTTTATCGACATCGTCTACGAGCAGTATGCAAAGCGTTTTCCGACACACCTTGGCACGACCATCCGCTTCTTCGTGTCGGACCATGAAGGTTCCTACGGGGCGCCGTTACCATTTACCCCCGCTTTGTGGGATACCTTCCAGAAGCGGCACCAGTACGATCTTCGCCCGCTGCTTCCGTTGGTCTCGTCGCCGTCGGTGAAGGCGGCCCAGGTACGGCAGGACTATCTCGACACAGTTTCGCATCTCTACTCGGTCAACTACGTCCAACAGGTCACTGACTGGTGCAGTCGGCACAACGTCGAGCATGGCCATTCGGACATCGAAGAGACGTTGCTGTTGCAGACGCTCTGGGTGGGAGACATGTTCCGACTGTGGCGGGCTTCCAGTGCCATCTTCATCGACGCCCTGCTCGAACGAGCCCTGATGCCGGTCGATTTCCAGGAAGCTCTGTCGGTGGCGCATTTCGAACAGCGGCCACTGATCGTAGAACTGCACGGGCTTCTGGGACACGACTCGTTCTATTCGCTGGAAAAGTCACGCCGCGTCTCCAACATGGCCGCACTGTGGGGAGCCAACCGGTTCATCGCGCATTACTTCGAATACGATCCCACACACCTGCAGTACCCGCCGAGCACATTTCTCACGCAGCCCACCTTCCGCTACTTCCATCTCTATGCATCGGCCTTCCATCGCGTACTCTATCTCAACGCACAGGGCACTCACGACCCCGGAGTAGCAATCTACTGCCCGCTGGAGAGTGCGTTCGCCAATTCAGCCGGAGTGTTTCGGGAAAGCCAGCGGCCGATTTTCCGCTGGGACAACTGCATGGACGAAACTCAGGAGTACTATTCGGCTCTGCAACTGGATCTGGCTCGGCATGGATGGGAATACCACATTCTGGATAGCCACTATCTCGCGCGTGCCGCGGTCGCCGATCAAACGCTGCAGCTCAGTGGCGAGTGCTTTCGCGCTCTGCTCCTCCCGCCGATGTCGCACATCGTGCCCGCCTCACTGGAGAAGATCCGCGAGTTTGCTGCCGCCGGCGGAACCGTCATCGCCCTCGGCCCGCAGCCGGCCCAGCTTGACACGGTCCCCCAGATCCGCCGCTTCCCGATCCTTCCTCATGATCCCATTGTCACGCTCGACTACCTTACACGATTCCAGACCAACGCCCCCATGCGTCAGGCGCTGGAACCGGCATTCGATTCACTGCGTGCAACGATTGCTCCACGAGTGAACGTGGCGGAAGGTTCGCGAGACAACCTTTATTTCTCGTGCCGCTCAGCAGGTGATGTTGAGTGGTACTGGGCCGTCAACGATTCGGCGGACGGCCGCGACGTGACCGTTCGGTTTCAGAACCCTGGAAGCTACGAGCGATGGGACGTCGAAACAGGCGGACGACACTTGATCGCGGCCGACTCGACGGTGCGTCTGCACTTCGAGCCGTGGGAGGCGTACTTCGTCGTACGCAATCCGGACGCGTCGTCCGCTCCGCCGCTGCCCAGCCGCCATCGACATCTGTTAGTCGATCTCGCCGACAACCACTGGCAATTCACACCAGAATCGCCGGTCCGAGTGCCATACGCTCGCATCGCGGGTTCCTCAGAACCGGTGTGGCTCGCGCCTGAGCGACTCGCTCAACGCAACTGGTGGCTGTCCGGTCCCTACCCGTATGGCGACCATGAAGGGTTCTTCAACGTGTTTCCACCGGAGTCGGGCTTCTTGCCGGGCACAACCATGCCCCTCGATGGTCAACCCTGGCAGTACATCGAATCACCTGGTCATGCCGTACGACCGCCCGTGCAGAACAGTGTCTACTATGCGTTCAGCTACGTCTGGTCGCCGGACGCTCGTGACGCTTTCGCGGCGCTGGCGGTAGCCGACAGTGCCAAGCTGTGGCTGAACGGCACCCTGGGATTCGAACACCATGCACATCCACCATTTGTCAGTTTGCGAGACGCCTGGTCGCATCGCATTCCCATCCACCTGAAGCACGGCTGGAATATGCTGCTGTTGAAGATCGGCCCGGCGGCAGCGGGCGCCACCGGCTTTCTCTTTCGGATCACCGATGCCGACCAACGTACGATGAGGGATGTCGTTTATGCCCAGGAAAAATCGCTGCCCCCCGCGATGGCCAAGCCAGTTCGCTTAATGGTGGACACTCCACCCGGCACGACGGGGCCGGCCGTCTCACGGGAAATGGATGAGCGTGACGTTCCCGAATGCCCTTACGTTTTCCAGCCCCAAACGATCACTGTAGGAAAACTCTTCTGCTGGACGGACACGCCCCTGGCGCATTTTTCGGGGACCGCAATCTACGAGACGGAGTTCTCACTGGACGCTGTTCCAGTGGACCATCGCGTTTACCTTGATCTAGGCCAGGTTGGCTTGGCGGCGGAAGTGTGGCTCAACGAGCAACCGGTTGGGGTGCGGGCCTGGAGTCCCTACGAATTGGACGTTACCGAGCAGCTACGGCGCGGCAGCAATCACCTGCGGATTCGCGTCGCAAACTCAGACGCCCCGTGGATGTCGCAAGGCGATGCGATTTACGAGAACGGTGCCTGGGGTGTTAAGTTCACAACCGAGCGAGATCGCTTGAAGACGCTCCACCCCAACGGGCTCGAAGGACCGGTCCGATTGCTGAGCGACTGAGAACGTTGTTGGAGAGCCAAGCCACCGCCATCATACGCGTCGATCTTCCCGCTCGCCCGTGCGAAAGAGCGGTCGGGTGCCGCGGCGCATGCATGGCGGAGTCCTGGTGGCTTGGCTTCCCCTGGTTCCCTTGGCCGGTCGACGCTGGCCATTGATCAGGTGATCTTCATTTCCAGCGGCCACTGATCGCTCCGACAGCGTTTGGGTGTAAACGGGCGAGTCAGCAGGTTCACCCAGCCAATGACGCGCGAGAGCAACGCCGGCCGTCCGGTCTCCACGTAAACCTTCAGACCATTGGCGATCATCTTTCCGCCAGCTGCCATTTGCTTTTCCGTCTTCGTGCCGACAGGAACGTTGTCGCTGATCAAAGTGAATTCCGTCCCGCCTTCGATCGACTTGAGCTCGTACCGCACCACGCAAAGCGGGTCATCATAATTGGTGAACTTGAAGGTGTGCGCAAAGCATCGCGGCGGATCAAATTCAATGACTTCTCCCACCACACCCGTCACAGAATCGTCCGGCGATCGCATGCGGATAGGAGCCCCCTCGGCTAACGTCGTGGTCTTCATGACCGAGCAGAAGAAAAACGGCAGAACAACATCCGTTTTCGTGAGTGTGTCCCAGACCTTCTCAATAGGAGCATTGATGATCACGCGGTAGACCTGCTTGGTCGTCGACGGAGTCGGGTTACTCATGGGAACTCTTCTCGCTTGGTTTGTCAGGGGATAAGGCCGATGAGGACGCGTCACTCTCCATGAAAAACTTCAAGTCAACCGCCTTGGCGGCCCAGAATCCACTGTATTGGCTCGTCCAGCGATCGTAGATCAGCTGGATGGGCACGACATTGAAGTAAATCTCGCGGCGCCGGCCACTGCGTCGCAGGACGATCAGTTGGGCTTCTTCCAAGACGCGGAGATGCTTCATCACGGCAATGCGACTGACGTCAAACTCCGCGCACAGGTCGTTCACACTGCTCCCGGGCCGGTCCTTGATCAGGTCCAGCAGCTTCCGCCGGGCCCGACTGGCCAACGCTCGAAATACCAGATCCATCGATTCAGGGTTCATATGTAACCATATGGTTACATAACGAACCATGATGGTCAAGGGAAGAATCCCCGATTTTTTTGCGGTTCGTGCTCCATCTTCGTCGCGACGGGCCTGCGCGATGGATCCCAGACAACGCTGATCCCAGACAACGCTAGTGCTCTGTGACAGCTAAGAATTAGGGTGCCACTGGCTCTGCCAGTGCTCCTCCGGCTGTCGGGCACGACGACACTGGCAGGGTTAGGGCAAGGCTACACTGGCCGAGCCAGTGGCACCCAAAGTGGAACGTCAAGTTGTCACAAAGCACCAGGCTCGGCGGGGAGGAGAGCCGCTGGTTCTGCGAGGCCGTCGGTTCCCGAGTGAGATGGAGACGAAGTGAACCGCCTCGTCGACGTTGGAGCTTGGACCGTTCCGGACGCCGGATCGTGCCACACGGCCCAGATCTGGTTCGTGGCCGTGCCGACGGGATTCCAGATTGCCGTCGACACTTCCGCTTGTCCTACTTTCACTGGCGTCTCTTGGCGGATCCAATCAAGGGAGCGATGGTGGCGAGAAGCGACCACAAGGTCAAAGAGTCACGCGTGTTTCCGTTTTTTCCGACCCCTTTGTTCGGTCATCCGCACTGAGACAGTATGAAGACGGCGACAGCAGACTGGCGATCGGAGATGGCCGACCTGGTGCGAGCGCATCAGGCTGGGATCTGGCGCTATCTGCGTTTCCTGGGATGCACTTCGGCTGAAGCGGAAGATCTTGCGCAGGAAACGTTCCTGACGGCTTGGCGCGACGGATTTGAGGTCCGCTCTTCAGAAGCGACCGCTGCTTACCTGCGCGCCGTGGCTCGTAACCGCCTGTTGATGCTGCGCCGCAAAGAACAATCGGCCCCGATATGGGTGGATTTGGACGTAGCCGAGTCGGTCTGGGCGGAAGTCGCGGCGGAGGACGGTCTGGACGACTACCTGGCGGCTCTGCGCGCCTGCCTCAAGAGGTTATCGGAGCGAGTGCGTCGAGCTGTGGAGATGCAGTATCGCGATGAGGCGAGTCGCGATGAGATCGCTGCAGCGTTGGCTCTGACCGCAGCGGGTGTCAAGACGATGTTGCGTCGGGCCAGAACGATCCTGCGCGATTGCGTGATGAGGAGGCTGGAACAATGAACCAATCGCACGATCCCAATGACGACGAACTTCGCGACCGACTCCTGGAGCAGGCACTGCGGGAGGTGCTGCACAAAGAGACGCCGCCCGACTTGTCCGGCAGAATCCTGTCTGTTTTGGACCATGACCAAGTGGTCCTGTCGGGCACGGATCAGCATGTCGCCAAGCCGAAGACTCGCCGGTTTCGTCTGTCCCTTACCGAGTTTGCTGTGGCCAGCGTCATCGTAGGACTGCTGTTCGCACTGCTGCTCCCTGCCCTTCACGCTCCTCGCAAAGCAGCCCTCCGCATGCAGGCGCAACAGCGCATCCGGCAAAGGGGCATGGCCGATCATCAGCGCCTTCCGTCCCCATATTATCTGCACGACGACGTCGGGTATTTGCCGGAGGGTGCATTGCCTTTTGCTGAGAACGTCCTTCCTGACAGAACGCGGCCTGGCCAGAACGGCGATCGCTATGAACGGTCGTTGGACTCTCCGTTCTGCTTCGTGCGAGAATCACCCCTTTCCACGTTCTCAATCGATGTGGATACGGCATCCTACGCGAATGTGCGACGGTTTCTCGTACAAGATGGTCAACTCCCTCCGGCAGAGGCCGTGCGCATCGAGGAGCTGATCAACTACTTCGACTATCACTACGAGGTCCCGGGCGACGAAGTACCGTTCGCAGCACAGCTGGAGGTGGCCGAATGCCCGTGGTACAGCCGGCATCAACTGGTTCGTATCGGGCTCCAGGGACGGACGATTAACCCGCAGAAATCGCCCCCCTGCAATCTGGTCTTCTTGTTGGATGTCTCGGGTTCGATGGACTCGCCCGACAAGCTCCCGTTGCTCAAACGGGGCATGAAGCTGCTGGTGCAGCAACTACGGGACGAAGATCGCGTGGCGATTGTCGTCTACGCGAGCTCCGAAGGTCTGGCGTTGCGTTCGACACCCGGTACGGAGCGGTCTGCCATCCTCGCAGCTCTGGAAAACCTGCAGGCGGGAGGCTCGACGGCCGGTGGAGCAGGAATTGAACTGGCATACAGAATTGCTCAGGAGAATTTCGTTCCCCATGGAGTCAATCGGGTGCTACTGTGCACCGATGGCGATTTCAATGTGGGCGTGACGGACACAACTGCTCTGGAGCAGTTGGTCGCGCAACGGGCCAAAGCGGGCGTGTTTCTCTCGGTGCTGGGGTTCGGCCGCGGTAATCTCAACGATGCGATGATGGAGGAGATCTCGAACAAGGGAAACGGAAACTATTTCTACATCGACGGGATCACGGAAGCGCA
This sequence comes from Pirellulaceae bacterium, assembly GCA_041752115.1. GTDB lineage: Bacteria > Planctomycetota > Planctomycetia > Pirellulales > Pirellulaceae > JAJRVM01. Next base: position 48,751 of record JBGSHS010000256.1, read on the forward strand.
CAAGGTGCTGGTGCAACAAGTTCACGGTACGCTCGTGACGATCGCCAAGGACGTGAAAATCCAGGTGGAATTCAATCCGGCTACCGTCTCGGCGTACCGGCTCATCGGCTACGAGAACCGCGTTCTGGCGGCGGAGGATTTCAACGATGACAAGAAGGACGCTGGTGAAATCGGAGCAGGGCATTCAGTGACGGCCCTGTATGAGATCATTCCGGTGATGACCGACCATGAGATGCCAGTTGTTGATCCGTTAAAATACCAACCCGATCGACTGACCGCGGAGTCAGATCTTTCTCGTCAGGAACTCCTGACACTTAAGATTCGTTACAAAGAGCCGGAGGCAGACGAAAGCAAGAGACTGGTGTTTCCTCTGAGCGACTCGGGCACGTCGTTCGAGCAGGCGAGCACCGACTTCCAGTTCGCTGCAGCGGTCGCCTCGTTCGGGATGCTGCTGCGTCACTCCAGCTACAAGGGCAACGCGACGTACGAGTCGACACTGGAGATGGCCGCGGCAGCGAAAGGGCCCGATGAGCAGGGATATCGTGCCGAACTGCTCGATCTGATCCGCCGCGCCCAGCTGCTTACTCAAGATCCGTCGTCCGCGCAGTAGGGATCTGCTCGGTACATGCTCTGATCTCCAACTCGAATCCAAGTCGGAGGCGGACGAATGGCTGGCGCGACTGGCGCCGCGAGGCAATCGTGTGCTTGGCCTTGGGGCGGCCACACAATGAGCCCCCTTCTTTGTCACCGCCATGTGTCTACTCGCCGTCGTGTTCGTCTTGCTGCTTGCGAACCGCTGCATCCTTGACCTCCATGACATGAACCACTGAAGGCCGAGTGATTGCGTCAAGCTCAAACATGGCGCCCGAAAGGCCACCGCCCCCTTGAGGTCGTGTGCGGTAATACATGAGCCCCCGCTCCTCCAGGCGGATACAAAACCGGTGCATGCCCCACCCCACGGCAATCAGCGCTGCGACAGCCAGCAGGCCGAGACCAAGCCAGGCGAGTACGTGCACCATGTTGGGAACTCCCCTCGGACTCAAATCGAAGCGAAGACTCCGCGACGGCGGGCAAGACCAGCCATCACTCCTCCGATCCAATGTATGCGTCACAGGACGCGTCGCCTAGAGGGCTGCGGGCGGAGTGTCGCTGAAGAGTTGGCCGCGTCGATCGCGGAAGCGCATTAACCGCAGAATATCCCACACGGAATGTCCAACTCCCAAGTGAAAGACCAGGCCCCGGAGCCGTCACCCCTGCCCCACCGTTGCTCGGGGATTGCTCTGATATGACTTGCCGCTGTCAACAGAGAAGCAGTTAAGGAACAGGTGACCATTTTCGGAGGATCGCCACGGCGCCGGATCCTGCAGGCAGGGAAGATTCGTCGGGTCCGGCAGTCTGCTCAACGGAGCGTGGACAGTGGTTGTTTGAAAGCCGAAAGCAGTCTGATTGTGTCCGCTTGTCTTGCACGCAGGGGCGAGGTACGAATACTTGTACGTGGTGCAAGCAGCCGCTGAGCCGCAACTTGAGATCAGCAATCACTTCCGGTGCGGTTTCACGCCCAGGAACGGAACGGGCACAGCCATGAAAGCGTTCGAACTGCGACAGTTTGGTCTGGAGAACCTCGTTCTGGCAGAGCGTGAAGAGCCGCAAGCGGGCGCGCACGAGGTGGTGGTGAGGTTTCGAGCAGCGTCGCTCAACTACCGTGACCTGATGTTTGTTAACGGCGTTTACAATCCCCGCGCCAAATTCCCTGCCGTCCCCTTGTCGGACGGCGCCGGGGAAGTTGTTTCGGTGGGGGAGCGTGTCACGACATGGCAATTGGGCGACCGGGTCTGTCCGATCTTCAATCAGGGCTGGCTGGAGGGAGACACATTCCCTGCCCGAGATCAAACGCTTGGTGGTGGAAGCCGCGACGGCGTGCTGCAGGAGTTCGGTGCGTTCGACGAAAGTGGTTTGGTCCGGATCCCCGACCATCTGTCGTACTGCGAAGCCGCAACGTTGCCTTGCGCAGCGGTGACCGCCTGGAGCGCTTTGGTGGTTTCCGGCAACCTGAAACCGGGCGAGACCGTGTTGACACTCGGAACAGGTGGTGTTTCCGTATTTGCCGTCCAGATTGCCAAGATGCATGGAACGCAAGTGATCAGCACTTCCAGCAGTGACGAGAAACTGGCGCGCATCCGCGAGTTGGGAGCGGATCATACGATCAACTACAAATCGATGCCGGACTGGGATCGGGAGGTTCGCATTGCGACCAGCGGCGTCGGAGTGGATCATGTGGTCGAGGTCGGCGGAGCCGGTACTTCGACTTGAGTTTTGCCGAACTCGGATGGGAGTCCGGGGACACCTGGTTTCAGATATTTTCAGGGGCGAATTCCGCCAGTGGGGTACCGGTCAACTTCTACATCGACAATGTGGTTGCTTACGCCCCCATTCCCGAGCCTGGCACGCTGTCGCTTGCCGTCTTGGGCATGATAGCCGCAGCGTTATTATTGCGCCACCGTCGTCGCTAGATTGTGTTGCGAGGTTCGCAAACGGCGACGACGACACTTGATCTCGTAACGAGTCAGGGCTGGCAGCGTGACCCTGAGTCGGCTTGCCACTGATTTTCGCCGCCTCGTTGACTCGGGTTGGCGATGCTAATCCCGACGGACGTCAGGAGCGTTGGCCAGAGAGCCGAGATTCTGACGCTCGTCGGAAGTTCGTATCTCCTGCCTCCTGTGCGCGATGGCATGCCAAAGAGCCCGGAAGAAGAACCAGAACCCCAAGGGCATCGTCACCACGTACAGCAGAATGTTCGTGGGGGGATGCAGGCCGAGCCAGCGAAACGGTGCGTAGGTGGCGATCGCCGTCAGCGGGATCAGGATCAGGGCGAGCACGTGCGTGAGTGGAATTCGGCCCAGAAAGTGATCGATCAGGTCCCCCTGCTTCTCGGTGCCGGCGCTGCGGCCAAGTCCGATCGCCGTGAGCAACAAGAGGGGGGGCAAGACCCACGCGGCCGACAGATTGGCCGGAATCCTGGCGAACAGAAATACAAAGGCCACAAGTGCCGCGAGAACCCCCGTTTCCAAGCGTCCCACCTGGAAGTAATCAGATCGTACTCGTCCCAGCAGCCCCCACGCTCCCATGAAAACCAGCGAGCAGGCAAGCGTATGCCTTGCGAAGCTTGACAGGGACGTCTCAGCCCCCGCCCCCAATTCGTTTGGCCACCACACGGCCCATAATCCCCAACAGAAGCCGATCACAGCCGAGAGCCACATCGCCTGGCCTGGCCTGGGTGCTGTCAGAGCTCGGGGAAGCAGGTACCAGCCGACGCCGACGCTGAGCAGGGCATGCCAAGACAGCCCCGTAAAGGAGATGGACAAGGGAAACGGATTGCTGGGACTGCCGTAGAGTGTGTCCACTATCACTCCTTCGGCAATCCAGCCATAGACCGCGCCTGCCAGAAACAGTGGCAAGAAAGTGCCAATCCGATACCTCCTCACCAAGATCAAGAAGATCCACCCGAGGAGACTGTATGCGAACCATGTCACCAGCAATTCGCCCAAGCTGTCGTTTGGGCGCGGAAACGACCAGAAGACACGCTCTGAAAAAAAGAACAGTACGTATCCATTGGCGAGTATGACGACGGTCTTGGTCAGCCAGCGGACAAGTCCATTCATCAGGTCACCTCGGCGTTCCCGTGTGCGCGTTCGTGGTCCAGGGCAATCGACTGGGTTTACCCTGCCCTCGCCACCTTGGTTTCAACGTGCGCGAGGGGACCTCACAGGTGCTCGGAGGATCTCTGGGTGGTAGTTCAAGCCGACTCGCACTGCACGGGTTTCGCAAATGCTCACTGGGCCGGATCGTCGATGCGGCCTTCGGCGGTCCATGAAGCCGACAGCGTCCTAGGTGGGCCTTGATCCTGACGGGCCAGGAATAACCTCTAGCCTTTCCAAGTCAGAAACGAACTCGATCTCATGGATATGCTCTTTCAGGACCGACATCAGGGCCATCCGACGCGATCGTTCCTCCCCATTCCTGATGCCGCATGATTCGCCGTCGCTGATGGTCCACCCGTGCTGTTCCCATTTCCACTTCGAGATCCGGCGCAGGCACTTATCCGTTAGCCGCAGAACTCCCGTCGCACTCGAGTGCTCGTCACGCAGCCGCTTTAGTTCCGCGGCGAGATGATCCAGTTCTTCATTCGGTGTCACAATTTCCCCTTTGTGGTTTCTTGGCCCAGGAGCCCCATCCGTCGCAGACTATGGCACCCACTGTGCGGCACGCACAGCCATCCGAGGACAACACCGCGCAGACAGATGTATTGCGCGGGAGCCAGTGAGACATCTCACCGACTCGTCAGCTGGGCGCCAGCTGTACCGGCCGACGCTGTGCAGCAGGTCGGACTGATAGCATCAAGAGCAAACACCGCCTCAACGCAATTCTGGACAAACCAGCAAGTCGTAGAATTTGGTGCGCCCAAAATAACGCTAGCGCATTTCCAGAGTGGGCAACACGGCCGATAGTTGGCAGCGGAAATGTACGCGGACCACCGGGACGCAGGTTCAGGGCATAGCATGAATCCAACCGTGGAAAAGCCCCGCTTGGCCGGATACCGCCCTCACTCACGCCAAGAGCGATACTCGCTTGCTTCCGACCGCACCCACCATGGACCGATGTGGAAAGCGCAACGATAGCTGTAGTATACACGCGTTCCACGCCTCGACCAGCCCGTGATCGCCACTTAGGGACCGCAACGACGGTCTGCGCGGACTGCCTCAAAAACCCCTGTCATCAACCAAAGTTTCAGAAACTCGTGCCGCGTGAGGTTTGTGATATGTCCGACTGGCCTTTCGGCAGGCGCTTGCAGATGACAGCAACAAGGCTATAAAGGCTCGCAATCGGTCGATCCTGGGAGCGGATGGGGCCTGTCACACGCTGTAGAGAGCGGGATGGATGCAATTGGGAGATTCGTCGAATGAGACTGATAGTGACCCACGGGACTTCTCGAGGTAACATGAGATTGGCTTGCCTCTCTGGCACGGTGTGCGCGGTCACGCTGGGTGGAGTCATTGGATGCGGGCCGCCTGCTCCGCCGCCACCTTCGTCGCCCGGCACGTCCTTCTCTTCCACCTCTGAGTCAGTCGGCACGCCGCCGCGTCCACCGGCACTGCCCAGTTTCATTGCGGCCGGGGCAGGGCAATCCGGGGAAGGGCAGCTTGGCGTAAACGCGCCGAGCGAGCAGGAACTGCGATTAGCCATAGAGCGTGTGGTCGACGCCGAACGAAGGCTGCGTGAATCGATCCGCGATGTATCGGACGGACCGTCAGCGCAGCAGGCCCGGCCAGCCCTGGAATCGGGCTGCCAACAACTGGTTGCCGCCTGGATCGACCTGCGGCAACGATTCGAGGCGGCTTCCGCCGACCTGCCATTGATGCAGTTGCGGGTCGATCTGGATCAGGCGTTGCACGATCTGGGCCAGGACCTGCCGGACCGACCGATTGACAAGATGAAGATTGACTCCGTCGTCATGGTCTGGGGCGATTCGCAGGCGCTGCGTGACATGATTGCCTCTGTCGGTGCTTGCCGTGAAGCGCTGATGGTCAAGACAGGAGGGACATCGACGTCTCAGATGCGTGAGGAGGCTGAGGCGAATGCAGTGCGGGGGCGTGAGGAGTCTTCCCGCTGGATCGGCCGGAATCGTCAAACGCCCGTCGCGCCGGGAGTACCGCCCGGCGTGTTTCCTCCAGGAATGGCGCGACCATCTGTCGGCGTTGCGCCGCTCTCCTCGGATGAGCGGCCGAAACTCGACGGTCCGCCTCGACCCAACGTGGTTGTGGTCATGCGCGGCGCCGATGGCAGCTGGGTCCCTGTCCTGGTGCGCGAACTCCTGCCGAACGGTCAGGTCAAGGTTAACGTGATGAATCGAGTCAATGGCCGGCTGGTGCCAGGGCAGGAACAGACGGTGGACGCTGCAGCGCTCTACCACGCCATTCCTCAACGGGATCTGTGACGCCTGCGGATCTGACCGAAACCCCGCAGAACAGCGAACAATCAGCTGCAGAAGGTTCGGCGGCTCGCAACCATCGCGTCGGGCAACCGGCGGGTCATCCTTCATGCCGTCCAATCGACGGCAGCCCGAAACGCGGTGGGAGAATATCCTGGCCTTCGCCGCTGCCTGCCGGGAGTTGTGAGACAGTGTGGCGTAAGACGGTGCGGCGTAAATGGGGGTGGTTGTCTCGCCTCCGGCCCACATCGCCGCACTTCTCTCCGGCATGAGGTTGATGCTGCCAGCGGTCGTCGTACCTCACCGCAGCGCAATCTCCAGCATATGAGGCGCGATCCACGCTGGTGCTTGCCTGTTCTCGACGCGAGCGGGTCTTCATCCGCGTCATGCTTCGCTGATGTTGTCGCGGATGACTGTCTTTCCAGTGGCGTTGTTGATGACGGTGAACGGACCGCGCGAGGTGTTGTCGCTGATGGTGGCGTAGGCGACGGGGGCTTCGAGAACGATATGGTCGCGAGCAGCGTGTCCTTCGAGGATCTCACACCCCCGCACTTGCAGGCGACCAGCCTTGGCGAGGATCAGGGGGCGCGGCGTGTTACGCGGGTCGATGCAGTGGATGTGGCAGTCCGTGAAGCTGACCTTCCCACCGCCTTCGATGTGGGCCAGGCCGACGCCATGGACCCCGTAGGCGCTGCCGAACAAGCCGCAGGCAGTGAATTGGACAGGTCCATGATTGGTGGACTCCACGATAATATCGCCGTAGATCTGGGAGTTTACGAAGCGAGTGCCACTGTGACCCTGAAGCTCGACAACATGCACCGCTCGGTTACAGAGATCCGCACCGCCGCCGATGATCTGCGCATTGCCGCCTCCTTGATAAGCGGGGTGCTGCGAACAGCCGCGCACGAACTGGAAGCCGGTCTCGTAGCCGATGCAGAAGCAGTTCGTGATATGTTGCCAATCGGTACGACCAATGACAAAAGCCTTACCCTCCTCGAGCCGATACTGATTAGCCGCGTTCGTCGCACCCCAGAAGGGCCAGAAGTGAACGTTCTCCACGCGTCCTACGTCCAGGCAGTGATCAATGAACAGCCCGCGATGGAGCGGCGCGGCGTTGAGGTTGCGAATCAGATGACGGCCCGTCGCACGACCTCCGAAATCAACGGCCTGATAGGGATTAATGAGCAGCACGTCGATGATCGAGCAGTTGTCGGCGCCCTGAAGCGACGAACTGATTGTCCAGGGATAAGCGATCGGCGGATTCGTCTCACGCTGCTCCGGGTGAAACACCGCGATCCCCTTCAGTGTGGCGTTGAAGCCGAGCTGAATGAACGGCGTACCGTCCGGCTTGTCCGCGCCCTCCACGGCCAATAGTACGCTGCCGGTCAACTGGGGTTTGCCATCAGGAGCGTTGCTGCGCCAGGGAGTTGTGGGGGGAGCCGAAAAGATGCCTTCGAGGGTAACGTTCTGCGGCACGACGAGATGGGTGGCGATCAAGTATCGCCCCGGTGGCACGAAAACGCTGCCGCCTCCCGCCTCGTAGGCCTGGTCCAGCGCTGTCTGGAAAGCCGCCGTATCGTCGGTAACGCCGTCGCCTCGTGCGCCACAGGCGCGGACATCCAGGCGATGCGGAGGAGAATCCGTCAAAGGTTCATCCGCGCGAGCGGACGTGGCCAGCGACGCGCCCAGCAGGCCGAACCCGGCAGAGGCGAGAGCCTGGCGACGACTGGTGAGGTGTCGTGATCTCATGGTGTGCTTGCTCTCCAATTGGCATCCGATCTTGTGTGACGGCCGAACACGGTGATTTCCGAAGTTGCACTTCACAGGACAGCTCGGTCCGAATCGACCTCCCGGTTCAACGGGCCCGCTTCTGAATGTTGCGATATGCGGCATGTGCTCGCTCGAACTCGGCGAACGCCTCGGGAGATAACACGCCTTCCTGCTGCTGCATCGATCGTTCCAGCTGCTCGAGCAGGTAGTCGATCTGGTACTTGGGGGGACGGACGGGCTGACCGGCAACCTCGAAGTACCAGATTCCCGTGTGAGCAAACCGCTTCCGTCCATCCGGTTGGTCGGACCAGGTGCGGAATGCAACCCAGCTGGATTGGTCGATCACGAGCGAACCTTCAGCAGTCCAACGCCAACCTCCCTGAGCGGTGCGAGTTGTTTCAGCGTGAGGCGAAGGTCGGACTTGACCGTTGACGATCAATTCGAAACGAGTGATCGGATCGGGACTGATGACTTCTGCCGACCATTGCACTTCTTCTGGCCTCCCTTGTGCAATTTCAAGAACAGTGCCGGCGTGCTTGCCTCGGATCGTAGCGAACAACATGGGGCCGGTCGTGACGAAGGAGCGTCCTTGCCGCAGTCCCGCCAGCCAGTCATCAATCTCGATGTCATTACCAGTGTGCACGTAAACGCGGTTGTGACCCAGAGGCACCGGATGCACGCCCGAAGCAGTGCCGGCTGTCGGACTGAGTCGAAAACCGCAGTTGAGCAGCGCGTAGTACATCTCGAACCCGAACTGCAGCCATCCCCACTCGGTCAGCACTCCGGGGGATTCCTGTTCGATTTCGGCCCACGGGGGCAAGGCATGTCCGGCCTGTTTGAAACCGAAGTTGGTTCGCCACACGCTGTTGTTCGACAGTTCGTACAGATCGACATTGGCCACGGGGATCAGCATTAACGACCAGGGCCAGTTGTGCTTGTCCAGATCCAACAACGCACCTTCGGCCCGTGCCTGTTGGACAATCGGCCCCACCGGTGGCGCGGTCAGTAAGAACGGCGCACGATGGTTGAGGATGAACAGCGCGCCCAGGGTGTGACGACGCTGGCCGAACGCGAAAATCTCGTATTCGGTATTGCGTGGCAAGATCACGTGTTGATCCGATATCCAGATCGGATCGTACCCGCAGTCTACTCGCGGACCAAACGGCGAAGGGCCTTGCGAGCGAAGTGGGGAAGGTTCCAAGTTGGGGATCGTCTCCGAGTTGGTCGTCCAGAACGTTACCGGGAAAGCGACGTTCAGGTCCTCGGCCAACATCACATTGGGCAGCTCCGCCATACGGCGATGCACGTGAGTCTCGCCCGAATACCAACCTCGCTCGCTCAGGTTGATCCAGCGCTGCAATCGAAACGTATGCTCCATCGAATTCGTCGTGACTGTCGGCGTTTCGTCGCGCGCAGGAATCGCGAGTTGCTCTCGCAGCGGCAGATACTCTTTGCCCCGTTCAATCTCAATCGTATACTCACCCGGCGGCAGTTCGATCTGAAACGGATGAGCCGACACGGTCGTATGTCGTTCGACCGAACCGGGCATCGGTACCCACTCCTCAGTATATGGCCAGGCCGAGCCCTGCTCACTGGCGGAGCGAACGAACAGCCACTCCCCTTTGTCGTCCTTCACGTAGACTCGTGCTGCAATCCGTTGCCCGGTGTCGGCATCCAGAATCGTGCCGACCAGTCGCGTCGCCCCCTTCTCAGGTTCCGCCTGCATGCAGAACACCTGACTGCCAGTTGCGAATAACAGCAGCGTCAGAACACAGCTCATCGTAGGTCGCGCGATAGCGGTATACACACTTCGAGCGACGGCAATGCCACTTGCTTGAAACATGACTTTGGATCTCCTTCGTTGCCTGAGCCGCCGGTCCGGAGCAAACGCCTGAGCAACCGGAGTGGTTAACTCGCCCACGGTCGGCTGCAACGCCATTTCACGCCAGAATCGTAGCGCGATTTGCTGTTATCGTACCTCACTGCGGAGCAGTCACCATCATACCAGACGAGATCCGAGGTGCGCGAGGAGTTCGGATTGTTTGGCTGACGCGCCGCTCGTCGGTTCGCGATAAAAAATGGGCGACCTGAGTCCGGCCCAAAATCGCCTGCCTGGCGGCCGTCACTTCAATCGCATTCGCGCGCAAGACGGGGTGTTCCAGGCAGGAAGACGCCAACGTTAATGCCACTTCGGAGCGTACGGCGGGCCAGCAGTTCAGGATCACACGCTGATCCTCTGCACGCCGGGCCCCGTTCATGGCTGCCTGCAGCGGTCCATCGCGGCCGCGGGCTCTTCAGTCCTGCCGCTATCGACCTTGATCGATACCAGAAAGCATCAGAGAATGTCAGCCGAGCAGGCACTGCAGGCCTGCAACGGAAAACAGGCACCGGCGGCCAGACAACTGGGCGTTTCCCGCACGACGCTCTATGCTTGGCTGAATCGCTCTGTTTGACTTGAAACGATGAACCGGGGAGTCCCCGCGATGAAGCCGTCAAGAGCCGACGTGCACGTTCCAACGTGCTCAGTGAAGTGGTCTGCCTGGGAGTGTGTGGTGTGCAGCTCACTTTGCCTGCTGCTCTGCTGCACGCCGTGGATGGGCGTATCACGAGCCCACGAGTCCCACTTCCACCCATCCCGCTTCCTAACACCGGCGACCAGGGAAGACGGCGAAGGATCGGTTTCCGAACCGGACGCGGAGTCCAGCCAAACCGATCAGGATGTGGTCGAACTGCTGGAGTACTTCTATCGTCTGTTTTCCGACGTCTGCCATCAATGTCCGACGAGCAGTCAGTCGCAGACGCTCGCGCGCGCCGAGGACATCTACACACTCCTGCACGGGTTCCGCACGGCGCCCGCCACGGCGGAAGACTTGGATCGCGTGCTGTCCGCCAGTCGGATGCACTACGCGGGCTTGTGCAACGAATACCGCGTCATCAAGTTGCGATGGGACTCGCACGGTTGGCGGTCTCTGGCAGTGGCAGCGCCGATCGAATTGGCGAGGGGCGTGACGCGACATGTGCTCGTGGAGTTGGAGAACGGGACGTCGCAGCGCGTCACCGTTCACGCTCCCGCGCTAGCGGCGGGCAGGGTGTGTCCGGCGGTGGCCGCAATTCCGCCCGGGGAGGCTCGCAGTTTCCTGGTCCCGTTGCGAGTGGATCGTGAGACCATTCGCGACTGGCCGCTGGACTTTGACGTCGAGGGAGCGTCCAGTTCGCCCGGCTCGGTTCAGGTGGCTGTCCAGGTCCGTCCGCCGGCCACGCTGCAAGGAAGACTGATGGATGCCGAGACCGGTCGTTTCACACCAGGACGTGTGACGGTGCGCTGCAGCGATGGGATTCTGCGCCATGCGCAGCAACTGGCCGACAATGCGACATTGTCGGAAAAACCGGTCGTCTTCCGTCCGGCCCTGATGAAGCTCCCCTTCTTTTACAGCCTCCTCAGAGGAATCTGTGGGTAGATTCTGGCTCTGGTAAGGCTCCCAGGTTGTGATACAAGGCGATTTCGTAGGCTTCCTGGGTGCGGAACCCATACGATTTTCTGGTGATCAGTTTCAGTTTGTTGTTGAAACCCT
>JBGSHS010000257.1:0-5842 GCA_041752115.1 Pirellulaceae bacterium
AGCGTGCCGGGAATCACACCGGCCGAGCCTCCCGTCGGCGCCGCGCAGACGACACCCATCGCCCCGTCCACATGCATCACCGCCAACGCTCGAGCCGCTGCACGCGTGTGCAGGCTGCGGACCGATAACCGACCCTCTGCCTCCGCCTGGAAAATCGAGCCGGCGCATCCCGGTAAAAGCTGCAGTCCAGTAAAACCGGGAGCCAGCCCCGCCTCCACCGACTGCTGCATGATGTCGTATCGACGGAGCATTTCCGACATGACTTCGTCTTCGCTCAGCCCCAGCAGCTGTGATTCGTGGGCCAACGCCACCTGGCCGAGCGACCAGCTTTTCTCGTCGGCGATTCTGAGAATCTCAGCGGCACTGGCGAAACCAGGCTTCCCGTGAGGCATGAAGTAGACGGGAGCCGACTGCCAGATGCAAGCTTGCGGGGCGAGCAACTTCAGCTGCTCCAGACAATCCGCTGCCAATGCTTCCTGACGCCTGGCGGTCCAGCGAATCAAGTCGTCGCTGCGAGACCACTGCGGATTGTCCAACAACTGGCCGTCGCTGCCGAGCAATACGCAGGCAGCTTCCCCCGCGTGGCTTGGCACTTCCACCAGCACTTCGTGGCTGGTGCCATCGAACGGCACGCTCCGGCCATCGATGTGCGTGAGCTCGATGGCGCCTCCTCCAACCGAACGTGCTGCCAGTCGCAACGTCTTGCCACCGTCTCCAGACAACTCCAGCTCCACCGTGTTGGGATGATCGGGCTGGGCCAGCTTTCGGATTTGGAACTCAATCTCCAGACCAGCGACCGACGCGTCGGCCAGCGAGGTGAAGAACGACTCGTCAGTGAGCGGTTTGCCCATCAGCCCCATGGCAAAGCCGCGGTCGGCACCTTGAGCGGCGTAGGTCACACAATAGGAGCCGTCAGGGTCAAAGGCCAGTACGGCCCGACGCGGTGTGCCTCCCAACAGGGAGCGAGCCATGCTCGCAATATGGAACGCGCCGGCCGTGTGCGAACTGGATGGCCCTCGCATCACCGGACCCAGCACGTGATTGAAAATACTGATCGCCTTCATGGTTTCGGGAGCCTCTGCAGGCTGCTGCCTGACATTCGGGTATCGTCGCCCTCCCCGCCCCGCAATTCATGGGAGGGGAGTCTTCTCGTTTTCCGGGTGATGCTGTTAGAATGCTCCAAGCTGGGATTGGATGCGATCTGGCCGTGCTGCCGCTGGTTCTCTCCGGCGGTGGGGCATCACGCTCGATGGCACAGATTACAGAATACAGATTACAGAATAGTGGTTGCAGCCGCGATACACAAAGCTACAGATCTGGCCAGGAGAGTCTCTCACGATCACGGCGAACCCTGGGCGGCAACCAGGTAGGGTTACAGGGTTCGATTTCCGCAGTGCGACTCGATAGGTGCTCAAGCCGATTTCGCACAGCCGCCCCATACGGGCGGTTGGTGGTGTTTTTCGGCTGATCGGACGATTGTCTCGAATGAAGAGTGGGGACGTGGCGGTCAGGCCGTTGCATGGCTGTCTTTCGAGGATCAGCGGTCCTGATAGACCGAATCACACCAGATGGTTGGAGCGATCCATCATGAATCTCCGTTTTCTTGCCAGTTCGATTGCCTTGGCGGTCATGCTGTCCAGCATCGGCTCTCTGGCCGTTGCTGCCAACCATGCTCAGGCCCAACAGAAGAAGCCGAACATCCTGGTAATCTGGGGCGACGACATTGGGCTCTGGAATATCAGCTGCAACAGCCGCGGCATGATGGGCTATTACACGCCGAATATTGATCGTATCGCCCGTGAAGGACTGTCGTTCACCGACTACTACGGGCAGCAGAGTTGCACGGCCGGCCGCGCGGCGTTCCTGGGTGGCAACGTTCCGGTCCGCACTGGGATGACCAAAGTCGGACTGCCTGGCGCGAAAGAAGGGTGGCAGAAAACCGACGTTACGATTGCCACTGTATTGAAGAGCCAAGGCTACGCCACGGGGCAGTTCGGCAAGAACCATCAGGGTGATCGGGACGAGCATCTTCCGACGATGCACGGATTTGACGAGTTCTTCGGGAATCTCTACCACCTGAACGCCGAAGAAGAACCAGAGAACAGGGACTACCCGAAGGATATGGTATTACCCAATGGCAAGACATTTCTCGAGACCTATGGCCCGCGCGGAGTGCTGAAGTGCAAGGCAGACGGTCAAGGGGGACAAGCAATCGAGAACACCGGGCCATTGACCAAAAAGCGGATGGAGACGATTGACGAAGAGACGCTGGCGGCCGCCAAAGAATTCATTACACGTCAGAACAAGTCGGGAACTCCGTTCTTCTGTTGGTGGAACGCTACCCGCATGCACTTCCGTACGCACGTTAAGTCAGAAAATCTGGGCAAGTCCGGCCAGGACGAGTACAGCGACGGCATGCTCGAGCATGACAGTCATGTGGGCCAGCTGCTCAGCGTACTCGACGAACTGGGCATCGCCGAAGACACGATCGTCTTCTACTCCACCGACAACGGTCCGCACTTCAACACCTGGCCGGATGCCGGCACGACGCCGTTCCGCAGCGAGAAGAACTCCAACTGGGAAGGCGCTTACCGCGTACCTGCCTTCGTCCGCTGGCCGAGCACATTCCCGGCGGGAGTAACGCTCAACGGAGTTGTTTCGCACGAAGACTGGTTGCCAACATTCGCAGCTGTTGCCGGAGCAACGGACATCAAGCAGAAGCTGGCTCAAGGAGTCGCGCTCAACGGCCGCACCTACCGAAACTACATCGACGGCTATAACCAGTTGGACTACCTGAGCGGTAAGTCCCAGCAGTCTCCGCGCAGCGAGTTCATCTACGTCAACGATGATGGCCAGATCGTGGCTTTGCGTTATAGTGACTGGAAAGCCGTGTTTCTCGAAAATCGTGGCGAAGCATTTGGCGTTTGGCGCGAGCCATTCACCGAACTGCGCGTGCCGCTGCTGTTCAATCTGCGTCGCGATCCGTTCGAGAAGTCCCAGCACAATTCAAACACCTACGACGACTGGTTCTTAGACCATCCGTTTGTGCTCGTTCCGCTGCAGCAGTTGGCGGGCAAGTTCCTCATGACGATGAAGGAGTATCCGCCGAGCCAATCACCTGGTTCATTCAATCTGGAGAAGATTCAGAAGATGATTGACGCGGGGGCCGGTGGCCAGTAGGGTCTCCGTGGAGGTGGGGCGTGTGCGCGAGGCACCCCCTGACGGGCTCCGAGGAAGCGATCCCGCGCATTGCCGACCGGTCTTGCCGATCCGCACGCAGTCAAGTCGCCAAGAGACTGGCGGATATCTGGCCGGTGCTGGGGACTTCCGGCGGGGCGTCCGCGGAATTCGACTCAATCCGCACGGAGTCGGTCAGTTAGCCGTTCATTCCGATGGTGGCTGATCCGAAAGCCAGAGCACGATAGTCCCGTCCGTCTGGCCGCTGGCGATGATCCTGCCGGTCGGATCGAACGCGACGGCTCCCGAGACGATCGAGTCGCGGCGCAGTTCCAGTACAGATCGAGCGGACGGCACGGCCCACAACGTCAAACTCAGCCTGGCAGAGGCAACCGCCAGGCGATCGCCTTCGGGCGAAAAGGCGATATGGACCGGCGCTTCATGGGCTACGTATCCCATCGCGCGCGTGCAGGTACCCGTGAGAGGATCATGCAGGACGACGCGTCCATCCCGGCGGCTGACGGCCAGGCTCAGACCGTCGGGAGCCCAAGCTACGTCCCATACCGGACACGGCGGCTCTGACGAGTACCAGAGCATCTTCCCCGTGGCCAAGTCCCACACGCTCGCTTTGCCGTCACGCGTACCGACTGCCAGCAGGCCCCGTGTGGGATGGAACGCGAGCGCTCGGATCTCTCCGGTGGCCAGCGACAGCGTGCGAATCACCTGTCCGGTGGCTGTCTCCCAGATCCGCACGCGGCGGCCCATGCCTCCCGACGCCACCTGCTTGCCGTCAGGGCTGAAGACGGCAACGCGGACCGGTCGTTCATGCTCGCGGAAACAACGGATCAGATCGCCGCTCTGGGCATCGAGGATTCGTACGGCGCAGTCGTCGCCAGCGATCGCCAGGCGGAGTCCGTCTGATGCCACGTCGACCGAGTTGGCATGGGTCACGTCGGCCGGCAAGGTCCACATCCTTGAGCCGTCGGCCGTGTTCCATTTGCCGACTGTACCGTCTTTCAGTATGCCGGCAATCGATTCCCCCTGCGGTCCGAAGTCCAGATCGACGACTGGAGCCGTGCCAGCCGGGATGGCGAGCGTTCCTTGTTGACTTGTGATATTCCAGCAACGAACCAACGGGTCATCGCCGCCAACCAACAGGCGCGCGGCGTCGGGGCTGAACTGCAGCTGAGTACAGGGGGGATCGTTGCCCCGCAGCGCCAACAGTTCGCGTCCGTCGGCCGTGTCCCAGATGCGGATCGTGCCGTCCGGCGTTTCGGCAGCCAGCCGTCTTCCCGCACGGTCGAAGGTCAGGTGCGGGTAATCGCTCACGGGACCGGGGATCACCAGACCCAGGCGGAGAGGTTCAAACTGCCAAAAACGGATCGCACCGCCTGCCTCGCTCGCGGCCAGGACCTGACCATCGGGCGAAAAAGCCAGGCCGGTTGCCGGCCCGCCCACGACTGGGAGTTCCTCCACGATCTGACCGGTGATTGCATCCCAGATTGTCAAGGAGTTGCGTTCGGCCCGCCCGACGGAAGCAGCGATCCGGTTGCCCGCCGGCGAGACGGCGATCCAGCGGACCTCATGGCGTCCGGTGGTGACCGAGGAAACCAGTTCTCCCGTCGCCGTGTCCCAGACACACACATCGCGGTCCAGTCCCCAGGAGACAATCCGACTTCCATCGGCGATGAAGTGCGCTTCACGCACCGAGCGCTGATGGCCACTCAGTGAACGAATGAGTTTCCCGTCTTTGGCGCTCCGCAGGCACAACGAACCGTTTTCGCGAACGCAGCATACTAGCATCGTGCCGTCGAGCGAGTACTCGAGGCTGCGAACCCACTGCTGGCCATCCACCACACGTCGCAGCAGTTCACCCGTGTGGGCATCAAAGAATTGAAGTCCCGGTCGCGAATCGCAATCGGTACAGATTTCCTGTCCGTCAGGGCTCACAGCGAAGACGCCGTTGGTATGTCGCAGCTGGAGTTCCGACGTGCCGAACAATCGCTTCAGGTGCCACCACTCAAACCGTCTCTCGTCTTCCGGGCACTCGTCCAGGACGCGACTTCCTCGGGGAATCTCGTTGACGAGCCATTTTCCGTTGGCCGTAGCGATCAAGTTGTAATATGCCTGTTCTTCGGCACTGCGCAGCGCGGCCAGGGTACGCAGGTGCGATATGGAGAGTGCTGTGGTCGCGGCTACGATGACGGTCGCCAACGCGGTCAGCAGTACTGCCGTGGTTGGACGACGCTTGCACCATCGCCAGGCCAGATTGAGTCGTCCCACTGGTCGCGCGTGGATGGCGTTACCGCTCAGATAGCGACGCAGATCATCGGCCAACTCACGTGCCGATGCATATCTTCGCGCCGGCACCTTGTCCATGCATTTCAGTACGATGGTCTCCAGATCACGAGGAGGACGTCTGATGAAGGTGGTCAGCGACGGAGGATCCTCCAGCAGAATCTGCGATACCACGGTGCGGACGTCGCCCTGATACGGCGCGCGGCCTGAGAGAATCTCGTAAAAGAGCCTCCTCAGAGGAATCTGTGGGTAGATTCTGGCTCTGGTAAGGCTCCCAGGTTGTGATACAAGGCGATTTCGTAGGCTTCCTGGGTGCGGAACCCATACGATTTTCTGGTGATCAGTTTCAGTTTGTTGTTGAAACCCT
>JBGSHS010000258.1:0-8539 GCA_041752115.1 Pirellulaceae bacterium
AGGGTTTCAACAACAAACTGAAACTGATCACCAGAAAATCGTATGGGTTCCGCACCCAGGAAGCCTACGAAATCGCCTTGTATCACAACCTGGGAGCCTTACCAGAGCCAGAATCTACCCACAGATTCCTCTGAGGAGGCCTATTTTTCGGCACTCGACCTTCGTCATTGGGCATGGGGTCAGGAAAGATCGTTCTGGTCGCAGTTGGTGGGGGAATTTATTCTTCAGGAAGGACAATCCTCCAATGATCATCCACTTCTTTACCGCGGTAAGGAACTGAGCCGCTCTAACACATTCGGCTCCCTTATGCAGCAGATTCCCCAACGATCACCCGGGCCAGTTGTCCCGACCTTCCATCTTTATTAAGCAATTCGTCGTCCGCAATTGACTTCTCGCCTGTTTCCCGACTTGATGTGGGATAATCACGTCCCTGTTTCGTTTCCGACAATTCCTGAATCGAGTGGATCGACCTTCTAGCGGTCGTTAAGTTTCATGCTGTTCAATTCCCTGGAATTCTTCATCTTCTTGCCAATCGTCCTGGCGGTGTATTTCGCCTTACCGTGGCGGGCGCAGAATCGGTTCTTATTGGTTGCCAGTATTTACTTCTACGCCAGTTGGAACTGGAAGTTCGTATTTCCGTTGCTCTTCTCGACCGCCGTCGACTATTTTGTCGCCTGCAAACTCCAGCAACTGATCCGGGAAGGGAAAGATCGGAGCGCTCGCAAGCCCTACCTGATCCTCAGCCTCGTGGCCAATCTGGGCCTGCTCGGCTTCTTCAAGTATTACGGCTTCTTTGCCGAGAACGTGTACGAAGCTGCCCAGTTCTTCGGCCTCTCGGTCCCGCTGCCGACACTCGAGATCATTCTACCAGTGGGGATCTCATTCTATACGTTTCAGGCGCTGGCATACACGATTGACGTCTATCGTGGAGAGATGCACGCCACGCGCAGCTTTTCCGACTTCTTCCTGGCCGTTCTCTATTTCCCGCACCTTGTCGCCGGGCCAATACAGCGTGCCAGCAATCTGCTCGAGCAGGTGGGAACTCCTCGCACCGTGACGATGGCGAAATGGCGTGACGGCATTCACCTGATGTTCTGTGGCTATCTGAAGAAGGTGTTCATTGCCGACAATTTGGCGCCCTACGTCGACGGTGTTTTCGCACAGACCGCGCCGACGGGTTTCGATACTGCGCTGGCGGTATTCGCCTTTGCCGTACAGATCTACTGCGATTTTTCTGGCTACACCGACATCGCGCGAGGCGTTGCCAAGTTGATGGGCTTCGAATTCATGTTGAATTTCAATTTGCCTTACTTCGCCCGTAATCCGCAGGATTTCTGGCATCGATGGCACATCAGTCTTTCGACCTGGCTGCGCGATTACCTCTACATTTCACTCGGTGGCAATCGCGGCGGCCCCACGCGCATTTACAGAAACCTATTTCTTACGATGGTGATCGGTGGCCTGTGGCACGGCGCGGCGTGGAACTTCATCCTCTGGGGCATCTATCATGGCGTGCTGCTCATGGTACACCGCGCTGCGTCCCCCGTGCTCACTCGCTTCTCCTTGCGACGCGGGCCGTTTGGCTCGGCCTTGGACACGGTAATCTGCACGGTCGTGATGTTTGTGTTTACCTGTTACGGCTGGCTGCTCTTCCGTGCGACGTCCCTGGATCAAGTGCTGCACATGACCGCCGCTTTGCGCACGCCACTTGAAGGATTCGACCCCAATATGCTCCGCACGGTCGCCCTCTACGCTCTTCCCCTGTTCGTCGTCCAGTTCCTCGAATATCGCTCCGGCCATCTTGACCTCTTTCAAGCCGGACGTCTGACGATGGAGGTCCGCGCGGTTTGCTACGGCGTGATAACGTATCTTGTTCTGTTCCGCGGCGGAACGCCCCAAAGCTTCATCTATTTCCAATTCTAAACATGCTGTACGTAATCCGTCTGATCTACGCGTTCGTCCTGTTTGCCGTCGCAATCGAAGCATCGGTTCGAGTCGACGACTGGTACTCCTACGGGGCGCCGGTACTCGAAAACTACAACGTGGAAAGTCTCTATGAGCAGGATGCCGTAGGGAAGCGGGGCAAGCCGTATGCGCACTATCTGAAATGGAAGCTGAACTCGCTCGGCTTGCGTGGTCCAGAGCTGCGTCAGGGCAGCGTGCGCGTCGCCACGGTGGGCTCGTCGGAGACCTTTGGAATCAGCGAAAGTCCCGGACACGAATGGCCGAGAGCATTGGAGAAACGAATCAACCAGAGCGATCGGCCACAACCGGTCGACGTGGCCAATCTCTCCTACCCAGGTATGTTGCTCGTGACCTTCGCTAAACGGCTGCCGGAATACCTGAATCTTGTCGATCCACAGGTGGTTATTGTCTATCCCAGTCCAGTAGGATACATCAATCGCGAGGCGGCGATTCACTATACAATGGGTGAGTCCGCCGAACCCCCACCCGAATTGCGCATCGCGTCCCGCGTCCAAACCGTCTTCAAACGTATTGCGCCCCCGTGGGTAATCGATTGGGTCCAGGAGCAGCAGGCACAACGAATCTTCGCCTCAACGCCCAAGGTGATGGACAGAGCTCCGGAGTCATTGTTCGAATACTACTACGATGATCTGGTGCTGATCGTTACCGAGCTGGAGAAACGAGGGGTCCCGGTCATTCTGGTCACGCATGCGACCTATTTCGGCGCCGAACTCGACGAATCGGAGCGTTCGATGATGATGTCCTGGCGGAAGTTCTACCCGGCGTTGTCTGAAAAAGGCCTCCTCGACCTGGAGCGTCGGGCCAACGAGGTGCTGCATCGGGTCGCCCGCGAACATGGCTTGCCACTGGTCGATGCTGCCGCACAAATACCGACTGGTGCGGAGCACTTCGCGGATTTCGTACACTTCACCGATCGCGGCGCTGAGGAATTGGCGAACCTTATCTACGAGGAGGCGGTGCGGGAGGCACTGGCCAAGCTTGCTGCCGCCGCGCCGCACTCCGTCGAAATGAACGACGTGCCATAGGTCGCGGTCAACCGCGACCAGGACAGTCTTTTTCGGGGGATCTTACATGTCCCTGTTTAGGACTTGGTCGTCGCCGTTCCGTCGGACTTTGGGGCTGGGAGTTCTTATCGTGTTGCTTCTCGACCGTCGCATGTACTTGACGCTACCCACGCCTGATCTCACTCTCGGCGCCGAGAGATCGACGCGCTCGACGACGTCCCTTCGGACGGCCTTGCCTGCCTAGCCGTCCACGCCGTTCCCACTCTGGGATGGCGATTCTTCCCATGCACTTGAGGAAGTAAACCTGGATCTCGCCACTCACGTCGGGGGGATCAAACCGGGCTGAAAGTGGCGTCGGCCGATGAGTGTCCCAATACCACCACCAGATTGACTCGAAACCTCGGAAAGGCCAACGATATGTCGCTTTATCAACCCCCCTCGCCAATTCAATCGCAACCCAGCCCCGGCCGTGAATCGTCGCCTCTGGGGGCAGCTCAACAAGGGGCAACGAACGAACCTCTTGGGGAGCAGGGCCAGCTGCCGGAAATGGTACGCCAGTCACTTCAAACATACTGGCAAGAACGTCTGGCGGGGTTGCCCGAACCATGGGAACTGCCGGGAAGTACACCGCCTCCGACCATGCCAAGCGGGCAGGGGGCCACCTATCGCTTTACGCTGCCAGCCGACCTGGCGGCGCGTCTCCTGCAACTGTCGCAAGAGCAGGAGAGTAGTCTATTCAGTCTGCTGCTGGCTAGCTATATGGCCTGCCTGTTTCGCTACACAGGTCAGCGGGATCTGGTGGTGGGCACGCCGGTTTCGCAGCGCGCGTCGTCTGAGTGGCAAGCGGTACTCGGTCGTTTCCACCATGTGCTGCCCGTGCGTGTGGAGGTCGAACCGTCCGAGTCGTTTCGTCGTTTGTGGGATCGGGTCGGCGAGCAGTTGCTCAGCGATCTGGCACACGGCGACTTGCCGGTTGAGCAAATCATCGACTTGGTGCCGGCAGGTCAGGAAAGGACCCGACTGTCCTTGTCGCAGACGCAGTTTGTGTTAACGCACGACAAGCCGGTCTCACAAACACTTTTCGGGCCGTCAAGTTGGCGATGGCCCCAGTGCACACAATCGGCCCGGGCGGATGTGCAGCTGGCCATCACGGCCGCTGGGGCAGAGTGGGAGTGCGAGGTGTTCTATGCCGCCGATTTGTGGCAGGAGGAGCAGGCAGCACGTCTGGCCGTGCACTGGCAGGAATTGCTGCGATCTTTGGCGGCCGACCCGCAGCAGCCGGTATGGAAATTGAACCTGCTCTCAGCGGGCGAGCGCGTACAGGTACTAGAGCAGTGGAACCAGACCCGCAGTGCCTACGCTCAGGAATGGGGAGTTCATCAGTTGGTGTCGCAGCAAGTGGCGCGCACGCCGCAGGCGGTGGCGGTGACCTTTCAAGACCGGCAGCTTAGTTACGCCGCGTTGGAAGCCCAGGCGACTCTTTGGGCTGGTGAGTTGCGGGCCCACGGCATCGGGCCTGGCACGCTCGTGGGTATCTACCTGGAGCGGTCGTGCGACTTGCTGGTCAGTGTGCTGGCCATCTGGAAGGCCGGAGCTGCCTACGTCCCGCTGGATCCACATCATCCACCGGCGCGAGTACAGCAGGTGATGGAAGACGCGAGACTGGCGGCAGTGCTCACCCACTGCGACCTGCGGGAGCGTTTGCCGGCCGAGGCGGGCAAAGTGGTGCTACTCGACGAGCTGGCGGCGGCCGCTTCCTGCATGGAGTTTGAGCAGGCGGCTGAGCAGAACGACTTCGAGCAGTTGCCGGCCGGGGACCGTCGGGCGTATGTGTTGTACACGTCCGGCTCAACAGGTCGTCCCAAGGGAGTGGCGATCCGGCATTCCTCGGTTGTGAATTTCTTGCAGTCGATGCGGCGTGAGCCAGGTCTCGGGCCGGAAGATGTCGTGCTGGCTGTGACCACGCTGGGCTTTGATATTTCGGTACTGGAGCTGTTCTTGCCACTGCTGGTGGGAGCACAGGTGGCGATGGTGTCGCGGGAGGTGGCGCAGGATGCCGAGCAACTGGCGCAGGAGTTGGAGCACCGTGGTGTCACGTTGATGCAGGCCACGCCGGCCACGTGGCAGATGCTGTTAGAGTCGGGCTGGACGGGCAGGCCGCAAATGAAGGTGCTTTGTGGTGGCGAAGCGATGTTACCCAGCCTGGCGGAGGCAATGCTGACGCGGTGCGGGAGCCTGTGGAACATGTACGGCCCCACGGAGACGACGGTCTGGTCGACCCTGGCGCAAATCAAGCAGGCGACGAGCCGGGTACCAATCGGCCGCCCAATCGCTAACACGCAGATCTACGTGCTGGATGAACAGCAGCAGCCGGTGCCGGTGGGGTTTGTGGGCCAGCTGTACATTGCCGGGGCGGGCGTGGCCGAGGGCTACTTACATCGGCCCGAGCTGACGGCCGAGCGATTCGTACCCGATCCGTTTGCCGTGGAGCCCAGCGCCCGGATGTATCACACGGGGGACTTGGCGCGGTGGTGGCCTGACGGGCAGCTGGAATACCTGGGGCGCGGCGACCAACAGATCAAGCTGCGCGGGTATCGCGTGGAGTTGGGTGATATCGAATCGGCGTTGATCAGCCATCCGCGGGTGCACGTGGCGGCAGTCGTGGCCCACGCCGCCAACTCGTCGGCAGTGCAGTTGGTGGCCTTTGTAGTACCGTTGGCCGGCCCGCCGGTGGCTGCCGACGAACTGCGGGCGCATTTGAGCGAGCGACTGCCGGCCTATATGGTGCCAGCCCGCTATCAGCTGCTGGAGCAACTGCCTCAAACGCCCAATGGCAAGACCGACCGCCAGTTGTTGACTCGCCTGGCCGCTACCGCGCCGGTGTCGGAACCGACGCCGGACGCCCCGGCACCGCCGCAGACAAGTCTGGAGCAGCGGCTGGCGACCATCTGGAAGGAGATCCTGGGTCTGCCGCAGATCGGTTGCCAGGACAATTTCTTCGAACACGGAGGCAATTCACTGCTGGCTGTGCGGCTGGCGGCCGAGATCCAGAAGCAAACGGGCAACCACGTGCCTGTTCGACTGATCTTTCGCTACCCGACGGTGACCACGTTGGCAGAGGCTCTGAGCGCCGACCGGACGCTCGAGGCTGGCAAGTTGGTCCATGAAGTGCGCGCCGGTCGTGGCGATCCCGTCTTGCTCATGCCGTCCATTACTGGAGCCGACTTTCCCTTATACGGCTTGGTCAATTACCTTCACGCTGACCGCCCGATCTGGACACTCAACCCGCCCACCAGTGCCGACTACGGCTTCAGCCGCCAGATTGAGATGGAAGATATCGCAGCCTATTACGTTGACGCGATATGCGAGCGCATAACGCACCAACGTCTGCACCTGGTTGGCTACTCATTTGGCGTCTATTCGGCGTATGAGCTGGCGCGACAGTTGCTCGCGCGTGGAATGGCCGTTGGCGCGCTGGTGCTGATTGACCTGCCGGCGCCGAAGCAGCCGCGGTCCATTGGGAAGGTGCTGACAGCCGTACCACGATTCTTCAGAGGCACATCCGACATGATTCGCATCTGCCGTAACGTCACCTTCTCAGAACTGACCGTCATGATGAAAGAGTCCGCACAGGCTCTGGCCCGTCGCATCCTTACGAGAAGAAGCGGACCTCGCTCCTCCGAAGACATGGGGTTCGTATTTGACGGCGAATTCAGCCACCAACTGGCTGAGACGAACTTCCAGGCCATGCTTCGATATCGCGGCGGTTCTTACGCGGGCGGCGTGACGCTGTTGCGTGCCAGGCAGCGAATGTTGTGGGATTATCTCCGACCTGACCTCGGATGGCGGGATCTGGCGGCGGCTGGCGTGACAATAGACTGCGTGCCAGGCGATCATGAGAGCATTCGTCATGAACCACACGTGGCACATCTCGGCCGAACTGTGGAGCGATCGCTATCAGGTGCCGAGTGCGCGGATCGGAACTGACAATCGACACTGCTGGTTCCGCACCGCCAATGAAGTATGAAGACCGAGCAAACAACGGACACGAGTCATTGGATACTTCGTCGTTCGTCATTTCCCACGTCATTCGTCATTGCCTACGTCATTCGTTATTCCGGTCAGGCGTTGCCGAATCGCGCACGGCCTCGTGGCGTCTGGTTCACTCCGCCAATTCGCGCCACTTGATGTAGTCAAAGCTCCAGCGGTAGTTCTGATTGAATTGCTTCGCTCCGCCCAGGTAGGCATGGCGTACGCCGCCGGCAAACACCTGGTCACCCTGATCACGATACATCGTGTTGCCCGTCTGCAGATAGAGCCAGCTGTAGAGCGGAGCAATCAGCATGTTCAGGTCGGGTGAGCCCGCATTGGGGTTAAAGCTCGAGTAGTAGAAGCTCTCGTCACTCGCAACCCAGGCGTGATTCCAGATCCACTGTGCCCCCAGCTGAAGCTGAGTGATGATGCGCGGATCCTGATTGACATAGGTCCAGTAGTAGATCAGTGCTTCTGCCGTGAGTCCAAACATAAACGGCTTCATTCCTTCGGCCCCTTCGTAGCCCTGGGTAAACCACTGCGTGCAGTGGTCCAGCGCCTGCTCAAACAGGGCGTCCAGGCGAGCCCGGTGAGTCTCCCCAAGCCGCTCCGCATTGATGTACGACATGATGTTGTAAGCCACTTCACGCGCCTTGTCCGCCGGTGCCGTCCAGGCCAGAGGGGTCCCGTCGGGCGCGTAGGACGCCAGCTGCGAGAGTTTGATGGCCCATTCTTTGGCTTGCGCGTCGCCTGTGGCGAGGTAGTCATTGGCCAGCCCGTGCGTGAAGATCCAATAGCCCGGCACTCCAGCTCCGCTGGTAATCACATAATCTTCCACGTAGATTTTCTGGGCTCGATCCGCCACCGTCAACCAACTCGCATCCCCCGTATACTCCGCAATCTGCTGGAAGACCCGTTGCGCATCGTAGTACGTATCGTTGACGCCATAGGTGCCATTGAGCAACCGGGTGCCATGGTAGTCTGCCCATTGCAGCATCTGTGCCTCCCACCGGGCCAGTTCCGGAATCGGCGTCGCGGAGTTGGCGCTGACCGTGACGGTGAAACTCTGCGTAGCGGTCGCTAAGGCCGCATCCCGCACGCGGACCGTGACTGCATTGGCCCCGACCTGTGCATTGGTCGGCGTCCAGCTGATCACGCCGGTCGTGGCGTTGATGCTCATGCCGCTGGGAGCGGTCACCAGTGAGTAGGTCAGCGTATCGCCCGCATCCGGATCAGTGGCGTCCACATCATACGTGTAGGCCGAGTCTTCGGTTGCCGCCGTGACCGCCGTGGAGGTGATCGTCGGCGCATCGTTCACGTTGGCCACGGTGACCGTGTAGCTCTGCGTGGCACTGGCCAAGGCCGCATCGCGCACGCGGACCGAGACCGCATTGGCCCCGACCTGCGCGTTGGTCGGCGTCCAGCTGATCACGCCGGTCGTGGCGTTGATGCTCATGCCGCTGGGAGCGGTCACCAGTGAGTAGGTCAGCGTATCACCCGCGTCCGGATCGGACGCG
>JBGSHS010000259.1:0-21185 GCA_041752115.1 Pirellulaceae bacterium
AACGGCAACAAAACTCCGGCGGCAACCGCCACCGACTCGCCAGACAGGATTCGGCCTTCGCGGTCGCACACGAAGCTGACCCAAGTGGGCCGGCCGGTGATCGTCGCCAGTTGGGCCGCAATGACGGCTTCCCGAATTGAATTCATCGTCTCGATCAACAGCAGGTCAACGCCCGCTTCCACGAGGTGCTCGATGCGCTCGGAGTGCTCGGCACGGCATTCGTCATCGGGCGGCACCAGGTCGGGGCGATAACAATCTTCCAGCGGGGCCACGGAGCCGGCCACTTGCGCAGGTTGACCAAATTCAGCGACAGCCTCTTGGGCGGTCGCCACCGCGCGCCTCGTCAATTCGCGCGCGGTGTGCCCTTTACCAGCCAGCGCGCGGCGATGCGTGCGAAAGGTGTTGGCGGTCAGGATGTCCGCGCCCGCGTTCAAATAGTCCAGATGGACCTGCCGCAACACATTCAACCCGGCATCCGTGGTGAGCGCATTTGCCGACCACAGGGGCAAGCCGGTATCCACCCCGCGCCGGTTCAATTCCGTGCCAGTTGCGCCGTCAAGCAAGAGACGTGTACTATTCATGATTCACCAATTCCCGTTCACCGTAGGATTGTCTTGAAGGCAGTGGTGCCAGATCAAACACGCTTCAGGTCAGGCGCGAGCTCGCGGGAATTGGCCTGGACGCGGTTGTGCGTTCCGTTGGCCTATTCGCTCGTGACTTGGCGCGTGACGAGGGGAACATAGCCCACCTCCATGCCCTTGGCCGGCGTGATAATCAGAGCTGGATCGGTTGCCAGGAAGTTTGATCTCTCCTGAGTCTACTGTGCAGACTGGCTAAATCAAGGGATTCCAGGGACGCTTGTGTTCCAAGGCGAGTGCGCCAGGAAGGTGTCGAGGTCGACGTTGGTCAACTCCAGGGACGACACGTTTCCGATTGGTTCCAACCGCGCAGGCGCGTTATTGCAGGATCGCCATTCGCTCCAGGCCGGTGAAATGCGGTCGCCGATTGGACGGAACTCGCTTGACAGGGTTGGCGACGAGTCGCCACACTTCAGAAGCCCGACGCGTTCTGGTGTATTCCAGCAAGTTGTTGCGCGAACCAACACCGGACGGCGTTTCGTATTACAGTAAGTCGCTGATAGAGGGCGCGTATACGACTTCCACCCCTCGTCTTGATCACGGAGGACCGCGATGGATCCCAAAAAGCGAAAGGAACTGCTCAAGCAGCGAAGCGAACGAGACCAGAAACGATAGTCAATCTCCCAACGCCCACTATCGTCATTGTCGCCAGGCATGCCACCGAGTGGGATAGGACCGCGCGGACACGGTGAATTCTCCGGCCAATCAGCCAGTGCGGCATTGCCCCGAGAGCGCAATGTTCACGAGCTTTGGTGGGAGCAGTACGAGGGTGCCGACGGCCCTGGTCGCGAGGCGATGGCACGCGAGAAACTCGCAGCACTGAAGCCAACCGATCCGGATTACGAGGAGTACTTCCCCCAGGCCATCGACGAATTGCAACCGCTACTCGCCCCGAGGGCCTTTGTGGCATTTCTTGAGGAACTCGAACGGGGCTATCCTGAGGCATTTGCCGACGGCCTCGACTGGCACGCCCTGTATTCCGTCAACGTCTATGCGAACGACGCTCGTTGGGACCAACTGAACCGGATTGTGGACCTGTTGGCGAACAGCGTGACTGAGCTCACGCCGCCACTGTCTGCCATCCTTAGCCAACTCCGCCTTTGTAACTGCATCACTGCGACCGACCGTCTGCCGGATGCGGTGAAGCCGTGCTTAGCAGACCCGGACTTGATGCCGTACGCCAGCAACCAATTCATCGAATGGATAATGTTTTGGGGCCTACCAGCAATGCTTGGCCCACGGCGCGAGCGATGAGGAGATCGAGGCGACCTATCAGTTCTTGCTGGGTTTGGGAGCGAGCGAATCGGAGACGTTGCAGCAGAATCTGCGCGAGACCATCCACCGGATGGCCGGCTAACAGCCTCCGTGGACGCGTGAGGAACTGAAACCCGGCAACGGTGTACGGCGCCGGGTCTACTTGCTGCTGGTTGATTATCGGAGATGGTTGCAGCGAGAACGAGGTTGCCCGGCGATGGTTGCCGACGAACTGCGGCGACTCATGATTGATACGATCGACGGCACTAAGGACTTGCTGCAGTCCTTCCTCCAAGGTTTACGGCATAAGCCATTCGAGACATTTCTCGCGCAGCAGTGTCTGGGCTTCCTGAGCCTGACTCATTTTCACGCACCGGCGACTGTGGGTGCGATGTATCACTTCTACGAGTTCCTGGTGGTTAGCGGTCTGGTGGAGCCTGAGGTCCGCGACGTATCGCAACGGATCTGTTGCGATTTGTGGGGAAAATTAAGGGCTGCGGCGAAAGCGGAATGGGATGAATATCTCTTTTTAGCGAAGTGCTTTCCGGGTGACCAAGGCAGTTTCTTCCCGGCAGCCTGTGGGCAATCCGATCAGGAATCGCCGAGTTGATGAGCGGCAGACTTCGACAAAGAATTGGCAAATCCTCGTTGCCTCGCCAAGTTCTGTAACGCCGTAGGCGAAGGAGGGATGCTCATGCGATACCAACGCCAACATGCCGCTTGACTCATTTCAGCGCCTGCTCGATCCGCGATTTCACATCCATGCCCTCTCTCTGGTCGAGCGGATGGCCGCGCCAGAGAATGCGGCCATCGCGGCCGATAAGAACGGATTCCGGCACGCCGCGTATGACGAATGCGCGAGCGACTGGACACTCGAAGTCCGCCCCCTCACTCCCGCCCGACCAGAAATGTTCCAGTCCCGTCCATGCACGTTGTTGAATGTGCGTCCGGACAAGCGATTGATCCGAGTCAATACTGACAGGAATGATCGCCACTTGGTCCCTCCAGGCTACGCTCTGTTCGACCCCCAGTGTATTCAGCGCAGACTGCGGCACCTGGCATGGGCCACACCACGTCGCCCAGAATTCCAGAAAGACCACCTTGCCACGGAAGTTGCTGAGGAGCACGGTCTCCCCGGTCGCGAGACGCGTTAATTCCACGTCTGGGGCCATGTCTCCCTTGACAGGGGCCAATACAAACTCAAACCGCTCCGACGTCGCCTGTTTGGTGAAGCCAAACGAACCTATCCGCTCGCCGTCGACGCTCACCTGGTACGGTGGAAACGAATACGCCGGCAGTGTCACGTCGGTGATGCCTGTCAGCACAACTTCGCCCGACTCCGGCACGGCGCCGGAGAACACCGCCTGGGCCCCGTAGTGACCATCAAATCGAGTGATAGAAACCGCGCGCCCCTTCGCCGGTCGACCGTCTGGAGTGGTAATGAGAAGCGAAGCCGTGCGTGTCCCGCGAAAAGCGTTGGGATCGAAAGGCACCGAGCGAAACTCCTGTCGTTCGGTTTGGCCATCTTCGAGTGTCAGGCCTTTCCGGTCGTAGTAAACGCCTGCGTTGATTTCGGTGCCGGGAATCGGCTTGCTCTCGTCAGATGGCTGTGTACGCGCACTCACCAGATAGTGACCGGGAGCCAAGTCCGTCAGCGTAAGCCGCGGAGTGAGCAGCGTCCCCTCGGAAGAAGCGACGCTTAAGTAGGTGTCTTCCTGGATTTGCCACGCCACATCCAGCGAAGCGCTCTTGAAGAACGAATCGGCGTCAGGATAGTCGCCCGGTTCGAAGGAAATGTCGAGCGTCGCAGGACGCGGAAGATCGATCTCCAGGGTTCCATCCTTCACGTCAGCGAAAGTGAACGGTCCGGTCTCAAAGTGCTGAAGAAATCCGGGCACATGAACCGCCACGTGAAACCGCGGCGTGTCGTCGGCCAGTTGAAACTCGAAGAGTCCTGCGCCAACCTCGCTCAGATTGAGCATGTTGAAATCCGAACCCGCGCCACCTCGACGATTGCTCGGTTGGCGCATGATGCGGACTCGGTATTGCAGATCGTCAAAGTAGACTTCGGGCAGCGATCCCTTTGGCCACGCCAAATCTTTGGGCACGTTGAATCGCAGTTGAACTTTTTTTCCACGCCGGAGAGTGACCGTCGCTTCGCCATTGCTCAGCCGATCGCGTTCCGCGCCGGCGAAGTGTGCCATCGTCGATGCGTATCCTTTGGCACGCACCAAGACTTGCAGGGCCGCCGCCCCGCGATACTGCCACGGCCCTCCCAGGAAAACCACCCCGTCACGACCCGTCGACCAGTTTCCATATCCCTGATCCGCAGTGTGTCCCATGACTTCCGCGTTCGACAGTCCTTTGCCATCCTCATCGACGACACGCACGCGAAGGTCGTTCACTTGAGACAGATCGGGCGCGGCGTTGGCTTTGGCGACGAGTTCGACTTTGGGCAGATCGCCGCTCTCCGGCACTGTGAACCTCACTGTCCCGGAATAGTCGGCAGATTGGCTAGACAATTCTGGCGTCGATGCGAGAACGGCGAACAGAAACGCCGTGTAGTCGCCCGGAGGAATCGGGTCGGTCGTGAAGCGTCCCTCTGACGTGATCGGAATCACGTCGAACGCGATGCCCATCCGGCCGAGGCGACCATCTTGCCCAAGCACCTCTTCCGGACCTAGGGAGTTGATTGTCACATAGGCGTAGCGCAATTTGACATCTTCAAGGCCGCGCACCAAGCCGGAGAGCGGCCGACCCGTCTTTCGTTCGAACCGGATGGTCGCCCGTTGTGCGGATTCGATCTCAGCCAATTGCCGATCTGCTCCCGACATCAGCACTCCGCGCGGTCCGGTCTTCGTCTCCTGATATCGCTGCACCGCATATTGCCCGGGCGGAAGGTGTTCGAAGGATTTCTCGCCCGGATTCTCCACAGAGAAGTTCGATATATGGAATCGCAATGAGTCGGTGATCCCGCTGGCGCCCTTGAATGTCTTCAACTCGATCATCACCGGCAGTTGGGAAGGTTTACCGGGCAAATCGCACGCCACGGCCAGACTACCGGCCGCCGGCAGCCTGACTTCGACGTGGTCGTCTTGCGGCAGGCTTTCTCGGGAGACAACCCAAAACAGCGGATCGTCGGCAATGACTCCCAGGCGATTGGCCGTTCCCTGTTGTCGCGTGATGGCGAAGCCACCGTCCTTGTCCGTGCGCGTCGACGGCGGACGCGGGCTTTGCTTCTCCGGTATGAACCAGGTCCGCCGGTCGGCATCGACGATAACACGCTCCACACCCAGCAACAGGACCTCGGCGTTGGCGACCGGGGCACCGCGGTGATCGACGACGCGGCCTGTGACTGTAGTGCCTTCCGGCCAATCGGCAGTCGACGCTGGCACCTCTGTCTTGGCATCCGCCGCAGCGTTGCCGGCCGTCGACTCGGTTTGCTGCGCGGGCGGCCCCGATGGTGCACCATCCAACCGCCGCAACCCCGGGAGGACGACGATCGCTACGAGAGCCAGAACAAGTCCCCCTGAGAGCGATAGGCGCGAAGTCCTGCGCAACGTCTGATCCATAATGCGTTCCAGACGCCGACCCAGAGGGTGGAGGCGCTCAGCGAATCCCAGAGACAGTCCCGCCACGGGCCGTTCAGTGAGCCTCGATGCGGCACTTAGCAACGTGTCACAGTAGGCCTGACCAGTGGTGAGATTCCGCGTCAGCAGCAGATCATCGCAGCAGTCTTCGCGCACCTTGCGAATCTGCCGGTTCAAAACCCAAAGCAAGGGATTGAACCACCAGACTGCGGCCAGCGCAAGCTGGACCCAGTTGATACAAGGGTCATGCCGACGGTGATGTGCCACCTCGTGCGCCAGAACAGCGTCCAACGCCGACGCGTCGAGCGAGGTCATGGCTGCGGGCAATATCACCGCGGGGCGCACCACGCCGAAGGCGGCCGGTCCACTCGAATCGCGTGACAACACGAGACGGGGCGGATGTTTCAGGCCGAGTCGTTGGGAGACTTCGACGAATCGTTGCCACAGCTCTCCATTCGACAATTCGGCGCCGTCTCGAATCGTGCGACGCACGACAAGCAGGTTCCACAAGATCCAGCACGTAACGACCAGCGCGCCCGTGGCATGCACGAGCATCAACCAGACCTTCACATCCGGGACCAGCGAAGAGGGCGGTGATTGCGCCACGATGTCGGCCCCTTCCGCAATGAAATCGCTCGAAGTCAGCACGGTGGGAATGCTTCGCGGCGGCGCAGGTAGGTCCGCAATAATTGGATGGGCCATTGTCGCCGCAGATGCGCCGGATGTGTTGGCCGCAACCTCAACCGCCGGCCCCACGAGGCTGAACAAACCGGTGGGCATCGACAACACCGGCGGCAGAGCGAACTTGGCGAGGGCTAGTACCAACAGCCAGTAGCGCAGCGGAGCAGGCCAGCGCCGTCCCAGCCTGACCACGGCAAGCAGCAGCACAGCAAGCAGCGAAGCTTGCCAGACAGCATGCCAGACGAACGGGAACCAAATCGCGATTGCGCTATCGAGTATCGGCAGGAGCAGTTGCACGGTAATCACTCCCTGAGTTGGTTTTTCTGGCAGAGTCGGTCGAGCAGTTGCTGCAACTCCGCCACTTCGGCTTTGGTCGGTGGTCGGGTCTCAAAAAGTGAGGCGACCAGCGCCGATTGATTTCCGCCAAAGATCCGTTGAAGCACGTCACCGATGACGCGTCGGTACGTCTTGCCCGGACGTCGCAGCGGCGCGTAGAGGAATGCCTTGCCGACCGGGCCTTTGTTTCGCTTCACCATCCCCTTGGCTTCCAGTCGTCCCAACAGAGTCATCATGGAGGTATGTGCCATGGGGCGATAGTCCAGCATGGCTTCGCGTAGCTGGCGCGCTGTGGCTTCCCGCAACTGCCACAAGCAAGCCATCACCTCCAACTCGGCATCAGGAAGTCGTTCTTCGGACATGGCATCCATCGACGGCGTAGGATTTCAGCTTCGCTCACCCGACCGGCAATCGCTGCTCGTTAGAATATCGACTGGCGTCAAGAATAATATCGACAGACGTCGACATTGTCAAGAGTCGCTCCAACGCTCCGTTGAGCTACCGGCAAACAATACGACCTCGTCGGTCCCAGATCAAGACACCCTTCTCATGTCAGGGCGAGACGTAACCAACTGCAGATCTTTCCACCTTGCACCTGGCCACTGCCTCCGCGTACTTCCGGCTAACGGTAGCATCCATCATGACTTCCGACGGTGTTCGTACATCTCGGCATCACGCGACACGTACTTTGCTCGCACCAGAAACGGTCATCACAAAGTCTCTTGCCACGGAGGACATCATGAAGCGAGTTGTGCCCGTCCTGTTCGGTAGCGGAGGAACAGATTCAGTTGACAATCCCCAATCTCAACACGTGCAGCAAGTCCGTGAGGAACTGCGGCACGCCGCGTTCGTCCACGTCCGGCTCACGGTTCGGGCCTCCACCGATACATTAACACTTTCGACTTGTAATCGTCTTCGAGGAACACCACGTACTGGCCGTCGGCACGCTGATGCGCGGTGAGGCATTCACGAATGTCCTGCAAGCCAATTTCGCCCACGTCGTCGCTGGGTTCGAGATGGCCGACACTGGATCCGTCAGCGGCGCGGAAGATCTCCACGCGCCCGTGCTTCACTCCGTCCGGCGCCGAAGCGCCGGTGTAGGGCACGAATACATAATCGCCGGCCACATCGAAGCCCATCGGTTCACAGGAAGCGTGACCTTGCGACCCGTTGGCGTACGGGACGACCACGGTCCAACGCAGTTTCGCTTCGCCCTGCAGCCACCCATCGTAGCACGCGAGGACTGGACCGCCTGGTTTCCAATGCTGATTCTGGTGTTCGGCCGTCGTGCCCGCGAGGAACAGCGTGTCACTCTCCGGCAGATAACGTACGCGCTTGACGTGCTGGAATTCGCTCGGGTGGCTAAACGGCCGCATCTTGTCGGCGGGCCATTGCGGAACACCGTGAACGTTCAAGCCCTGCACGGGGAAATAGCGCAGGCCGCGCGTCTCCGTGGCCACCCAGAGGCTTCCGTCACGATCCACCCACCATCCCTGGTACGGCGGCGCATCGGAGCGATCGCCCTCGTATTCATCTGCGTCGAAGGAGCCATTGCCGTTGGCGTCGTGCCAGTTCCAGGCACCCTGCGCCGGTTGATGGGGCGGCCAGCCCTCCTTCTCAGAGAGGTGCTTTCCGGAGAACATCGCGGCCGGAATGGCGATCTCACCGTCCGTTTCCGGCGCGAAGCGATACACCTGCAGGCACTGGGCGTTCATGTCATTCACGAAGAGAAAACGTTGGCCCTCGATGCGCCGCACCCACGCCCCTGCCGACCAGATGTGCAGGCGCGGGTCTTGAGGATACTTGAAGCGGTCCACGGTGTAACCGATGTAACTCCACTCGCGCCCGGCGGGTTGAGCATAGTCGAGTTTGACATGTTCTTCTTTCGTGAACACGTCGGTGTCATCGGCCGGATCCACGTCGGCCATGTCTACAAAGGTCAGGCCGAAGAGACGCCAGTTCAGGTTGCCGGACTCCAGCGCGTAGCTCTCGAGCACCGTGCCGCCGCCGCCGGTTTGGCCGTCCTGTGCGACGTAGAGGTTGCCGCGTTCATCGCAACCGAGGGCGCGCACGTCGTGGAACCGCCGATCCCCGAATACGCCCTTGGCGGCCAACAGTCCACCCCGTTCGCCGAACGTCCCGACAAGCTCCATCTCGCGGGCATCCGGCACGGGCGCAAACACCAGTACCTGCTGAGCGGGGCCGAGATCGGCGACGAGCAGCCGATTGTCGCGAAAACAGATGGCGCTGGGCACGACTTCGCGTGGCAGCGTGGCCTGCCGAACGACGTCTTCCTCGCGACCGAAACACAGCACGCGCGCGGCAGCGTCTGCCGTGGCGGCTTGCAGCATCGCCAGGTTGCCCCAGCGGTCTATCGCCAGCGGGCCAGCGCGTTCAATTTTCCGGCGTTGCGTCAATTGCATCGTTTCGCAATCGAATACTTGAATCTCTGACGAGTTGGGATCGCTCACGAACAACTGCTGTTCGTGTGCAACCATCCCGGCCAGCGGTGTGCCGCCGCGTTCAGGCACCTCGGCCACGACGAGAAACGAATCCTGCAGGGTGTCGCCTTTGCCGCCCTTGCCGCTCGCGAAGGGCGCGGCCTTCGGGATATCGCTCCGCCAGCGCCGCGAGACGCCGAACCACTTCCGGCCTTTTGCCGGCCAAGTGTGCTCGTCCTGGAGTCCGCCCCCCTCGTTGCCCATCGTCATCCCGATGAAGACATACTGGGAATTCACCGCCACACTCACACCACCGCCTGCGCCCCAGCCGTGTGTGTGTTTCGCGTAGTGGACGAGTGCACCGTCGCGATACTCGCCCACGTTGCCGCCACCCTCCTCCCACTCGACGTTGGTGAAGACCGTTCCGTCCGCCGTCACCGCCATCGCCCGAATGTCTTGCTGTACCCAGCCCCGCACGCCGGGATAGGTGTTACCCATCCAGGACGTGATGTGCCGAAGCGCGGGACTTTGAAACGCCGGCGGCGCTGCTTCTGCGCTAATGGCCAGCAGGACGAGCAGCAGAGTCCCGCCAGAGTACCAATACCGCCGACCGTTCATCTGGGTTTTGACGTGGGACTGGTTTTTGCTAATTACCATGTTGCGTTCACAGGATCGTCGTGGTGCCGACAGTTTCTGTTTCATTGTCACACGCGGCCGTCGTCCGGAGTCGTGTGGGACGCGCGGATGTACGGCGGTCGCGACACGGTTCCCCAATGCATTCGGCTGACATTGTAACGGATCGCCCGAAGCAGTTCACCAGATGTGGTGATCCCTTCGAGGCGGGCATTGCAGCCGTTGCCATAGTGGGTGGCACGCTTTTCAGCGAACCACTTGTCGTGGTTGGCATCTCCGTAATCGGATTCCGCAAGGTAAAGAATGTTCGCGACACGCCCCACCCTACCAGGGGCTTACGTCGATCCGACGGAAATTTAGAAAAGATCTGTCCGCGTCGTCGATTCGGTCATTTCCCATTCGACTATCGGGTGAAAGACGGGAATGGCCTGGCCGGCTCAGTATACACAATCAGCAGTCGCAGGAGTTGGAAATGGAGGTCGCGGTCTTTGTCAAAGCCACGCAGAGTTCGGAAGCGGGGACGTTGCCCGGCGAGCAGTTGCTGGCGGACATGGGGAGGTACAACGAAGCGACTGTCAACGCCGGAATCATGAAGGCGGGCGAAGGGTTGAAGCCGAGTTCGCTGGGTGCTCGTGTTCGATTCAGTGGAGCGAACCGCCTCATCACCGACGGCCCCATCGCCGAGACCCGAGAGGTCCTCGGCGGCTACTACCTGATCTTTGCCAGGAATCAATCTGAGTGTCTCGCCATCGCATCGGAGCACCCGGGTGCCGACGTTGGAGCTGTCGAAGTCCGTGAGGTTTTTGACCTCGGATCGACGGCGACTGTTGGCAAATCACGCTGAACGGAAGACCTCATGAACCCGGAAATCGCTGCCTACAACAAGAGTCTCGAGGAAGGCGATCAGACGATGTGTGATCTGCTGGCCAGCGAAATCGACCGTGGGTTGCCAAGAACAGAGAGCAAGATTTGGCACGCACATCCCGTTTGGTTTCTGGACGGCAATCCGATCGTCGGATACAGCAAGCAGAAGCGGGGAATCCGACTAATGTTCTGGAGCGGCGCGGACTTTGATGAGCCGGGACTCGATGTCAGAGGCCAGAAGTTCAAAGATGCATCCGTCTTCTTCAACGACCCGACTGAAATCAAGAAGGCCGTCCTTCGACGCTGGCTGAAGGAATCCCAGTCGATTCAATGGGACTACACAAACATTGTCAGGCGGAAGGGGAAGCTGGTCCGGCTGACGGATTCTTAGATTCGTACATTCATGCAAAGTGAGATCCATTTACTCAACGCAACCGACACCTCTTTCGTCACACTACTCCATCAGGAACCCACGATGTCCATCGCCTCAATCACCCCGTATCTCTTCTTCTCAGGTCGCTGCGAGGAAGCTCTGAGGTTCTACGAGCAAGCTCTCGGTGCAAGGATCGAAATGATCATGCGACACAACGAAAGCCCCGAACCCGCTCCGCCGGGAATGCTTCAGCCGGGCTTCGAGACAAAGGTGATGCACGCCTCGTTGACGATTGACGGAATCCGCTTGATGGCCTCTGACGGTTGCGACGACAAGTCGAAGATGGAAGGCGTTCAATTGGCCATCTCCGTCGCGACAGAAGCGGAAGCTCACCAGGCGTTCAACGCCCTCACGAACGGCGGCAATGTCGTGATGCCGCTCACCGAGACTTTTTGGTCCCCCTGCTTCGGCATGGTCGCCGACAAATTCAACATCACCTGGATGATCATGGTCCCCGGTGAGCAGCAATGAGAGGTGCGGTCAGCTTCTGTTCTTCATCCGCAATTGAGCCGACCATTGTGGGGGCAGGTCTTTCTGAAGTCGCCTCAGGCTGATTCCGTCTGGTTCACGCCTGACGCTGGACTATCGAGTCCGTTGTCTCACAACTAGAATCGGTCTTACGGACGCGTCGCGTTGTTTGGCAAAGTCGAGGTGGGTGATGCGCAGGATTCTTCTCTGGGTTGGCCTGATTCTTCAAGGAGTCTCTGCCGCTGTGGTCTGCGCCGAGGAACCGCCAGCGGTGACGGTTCCAGCGGAACCCGATCCGAAGATGGTGGAAGCGATTCGGCAGGCGGGGGGCCAGATCAATCGCATCGACGATGGCCACATCGTCTTTATGGGGTTTTACAGCGAGCAGGCAAGGACCCATTCCCGCTTTGAGTTCCTGAAGAAGCTGGATCGCCTGCAGGAGTTGGCGGTCAACTACACCGCGTCGGCAGAATGGATGGAATCGATCTCTCAGTTGCCAGAATTGTGGAAGCTGACGACCTACCGCTGCGAGATTACGGATCAGGCGCTCGGGCATCTCCAGACAGTCAAATCACTGCGCCATCTGGAACTGGAAGTGAGTCCTGTGACCGATGAAGGGCTCAAGGCGCTGGTCGGCCTCCCGCGTCTGAACACGCTCCTCCTGCGCCATCTGCCGGTCACCGATGAAGGGCTCAAGACGATCGCGCAGCTGCCTGAGTTGAAGAAGCTCTCGCTGATCGCATTGAAGATCACGCCCGCCGGCATTCTCGCTCTGCGCGATTCGCCCGTCGAAGAGCTCGTCTGGTGGGATGACGACCGGCCGCATCTGACGTATCTGCCGTACGTCAAGAAGCTGAAGAACCTGAAGCGACTCGACCTGTCATCCAACTTTGTCACGGACGAGGTTGCCGAACAACTGTGTGAAATCAAGACATTAGAAACGCTCGACCTGCACGATCATCGCCTGAGTGACGAGGGGCTAAGGAGACTGTCCGAACTAACCAACCTCCGCGAACTCAACCTGTCGCTCGGCTTCGAAGAGCATCGGCAGAATTACCGGCATCCAATCACCGATCGCGGCCTCGAGCATCTAACGCGGTTCAAGGAACTTCGAGTGTTGTCGCTGTCGAGCACGGCGATGACGGACGCAGGACTGCAGCAGGTCGCGAAACTGACGCAACTGCGGCAACTCAACATCGGCGGCACGAAAGTCTCCGCATCCGGCCTGGCCGCCTTGGGAACACTTCAGCACCTCGAAACGCTTGACATCACGGCGACCGCCGTCCAAGCGGAGCCGCAGATCGATCTCCGTTCGCTGAAAAGTTTGAAAACTGTCTATGCGTACGAGTCGGACGAGCGCACGATTCTTGTGCCCGAAGGCTGTTCCGTCATCACATTCGATTGAGGAAGCCGGTAGCATCCCGGAGAGCGATGGATCGCGCGGCAACTGCGTGATCCTCGAGGTACCGCTCGCAGATCAGCCATTGTGTGTTGACAGCCTCCAGCAAGATGAACGAGCCGCCAGGTGACCTTCGCGCATCGGTCCGACACACCGATACAGTCCTCGGCAAGACCCTTGCGCGCTCAGGCCTGACAAACGTCCGCGTGCAGTTGTGTTTCGCATCGGACTCGCGAGGTCCACTAGGGTCGCGAGGAACCGGGTGCCATCGGGCCGTTAGCGAGTCCCGACATGCACACGAATCTGAGCGCTGCGTTCCTCCAGGCACGATGCCCTCGTGCTGAGCGACTACCAGACAGACGTCGCCCAACGCACCGGGTGCAATCATCGTGGCCCGACCCCTCGGTTGCAGCAGATTCGACTTGCTGCAACTGCAACTGACTAAAATACGAGAAGTGACCCCTGGTCGCATCGAGTCTTGCACCTAGCGGCTTTTTTTGTTGCGGCATTTCGTGCAATTCCGCCGGCGGGTGAACGCGGTGCAACGGGCACCGCAGCAGTTCACCTCGCAGGCGGTGCGTCACTTTGCCGTCGCGCCCTTCGACGACCAGAACATTGTCGACCAGGTCGTTGCGGCGTTGGTTACACCTCTTGCGTGAGGATGGAGTTCCCTTGAACCAGAGGCACTTGTCACCAGTTCGGACCCGCAATCTTGCGCGTCAAGGCAATCCAGATAGAGATGGTGGCGTTGACCGGTATCGGCGAACAGGTTCTTCCAGCAGAACACGCCCTGCCGGTATTCCCCCGGCGAGTAAGGCAAGAGCGGCTGTCGAACGTCGCAGTGAAACGATTGCGTCAGGTCGAGATCGCCATCGTTGTCGAGATCGCGTAGGGCGATGCCGGGGCCGGCCTTGTCCGTGGCCGAGTCGTGGTAGAACCCGCCGAAGTCCGGCACGCGATCTGTGCCGCCGATGTCTTCAAACTTGCCGTCCGCGAACTTGGCGCCGTTCGGTTTGAAGACGTAAAGCCTGCTGTGCGACACACCGCCTAGGGCAGCAGCGGTTCGCGCACATCGACGTGGAACGACTGCACGAGGTCCAGGTCACCATCGTTGTCCAGGTCGCGGAGATTGATGTCCGGTCCAGCTTTGTCCTGGGACGAATCGTGATAAAAACCGCCGAAGTCGGGCACCACGTCCGTCCCGCCGATGTCTTCGAAGTGGCCATCCTCGAACCGGTCACCTTGCGGGCGAAACACGTACAGACGGCTGTGCGGAACACCACCCATGGCGTTCTTGATGTTGTCGCAGCCGATGGCGATGTCGAGCCAAACCGCCCTCGTTGATGAACACTCGCAGCAAGCCGCTCCAGGCAAACCAGCAGCGCATCGCGGCGCTGGTCCATGGATGCGGCTCGAAGTTGTGACTCCGCCGCGAGGGACTCCATCAGCTCTTCATCAAACACGAGCCGCTCACGGCCCAGGCGTTTGGCGTGGGTGAGCACCTGAAACCGAGCCACTTGGCTGGCCCAGGCCCAGAAGTCGGTCCCCGGCTGATACTCAGCCGCTTTGCGGAGCAGTACGACATTCGTGTCTTGCAGCACGTCTTCCGCCTGCTTCCGGTCGAAAAGCAGGCAGCGGACAAACCCGCGCAGCCGGGTCTGGTGGCAGGTCAACTCACGGACGAAGATCTCCAGATTGGGCGGTTCTCCGGACATGCTATACGCCTCTATATCCTAGGGGACCGTGGCACCTCGACGGCTGGCACCTCGACGGCTGGCACCTCGACCACCGCCTGAAGGCTAATGGCGCAGGCAGGAAGAATGTCAACACGCAGCCAAGATCATACCGCGCAGGTACTCGTGCCTTGCCCACCGCCACTGCCGCATCGTCCGAGAGCGTGGTCACGCCGAGGTTCAGGGCATCACGCTAGAAAAACGCGCTCTGAGGTAGGAATTATAGAGCATCATGAGGCTAGTCCTTTGAGACATGAACTGAAGTTGGTTCATGTGTTCGCGCCGGTGAGTTGGGCCATACGGCCCACGTACAGGCATTTCTGCAAGCCACCGAGCAGGCTCAGGCACTCCCGCTTCAGTCCTTGCGGTTCACCGGCACAGAGATGTTCTCCCCTGAGGCAATCGACGAATGGCTGCGCAGGCTCCATCGTCTTGGCTACAAGACGCGAGAATTGAGACTGAATGCCGAGCATTTTGGCGTGGCGCACAGCCGGCGGCGTCTTGTCGTTGTCGCAGACAGGGAACGCGAGCCCGCCTCGGTGGCCACCATACCGCCGCTCACGGTCCCCAAGGACGAGCGTTGAGCGACGGCCACAGTCTGCTCGGACAATCATACCCTCAACGAGCCTGGCGGCCATGCCATGGCGGGCCTGGAACCGCCTACCACAGCCCGGCTTGCTTGCCGCGCCAGTGCGCCGCCAGAAACGAGGCGGGCATTTCGCTGCTCAGGCATTCACCGCAATAGCTGATTTCCGGCAGCAGTTGCTTGCCGTCAGGATCATAGAGCCAATGCAACCGCCGCCAGTCAACGTGCTCCATCATGCGCGTGGCCAGACGCTGCGCATCGTGCTGAACCTCGGGGGCCCCCTCTGCGGCGAGGGCCGAGACGATCAGGAATCTGGCCAGGGGCTCCATCCAGCGCACCTGCGAAACGTAGGACGTAAACGGGTCACCGAACAGCCATTCCTCTCGGGGCAGCAACTGGGTCGCCGGCAGTGGCCGCCACGTGTCGTTCGCCAGGTTCACCGCAAACCAGTAATACGGCAACAGATCCTCACCCGTGCCGTATTTCCATTCGCGCCACCAGCGGGCCATCGCCTGGCCAGGATCGCCCGGCAACGCATCGGGCAGGACCTTCCTGATCATGTCCATCGCCACGACGACGAATTTACTGTGAATGGTCGTCTCCCAACACAGAAACTCGCCCGGTTGCAGCAGATCTTTGACCAGTCGGTAGCAGATACCGTACGGAATCACCTCCGCCTTGCCTGTCTGCTGGACCCGCGTCTGAAATTGCTGCCGCAGGGCGTCTATCCGCGTCTCGCGCATCCACGTTCCCACACGCATCAATTTCTCGAATTCCTCGCGATGCACTGGCGCGCGAGAAAAATGGTAAGCCACCGCATTGATTGCGGCATAGATCGCGTTGTAGGAGCCCGTGTCGCCCTTCTGGTCCCAGGTGGAGCCGAAGTAGGTCAGGACGTAGTCCACGCTGCGCCAATAGTCGGCGAATCCGATGAGCATCTGCTCAATCCGCTGCTGATCCGCTGATGGCGCGATGTCGTGATACGTGAACAGCCCCCAGGTCGCATCACAGTACTGATCACCGCTCGTCTGCACCGAAGGCCGGAAGCCGTAGGGCTTTCCCATCCAACCCGGTTTTCCTTCCTGCTCTCCCAGGCGGTAGATCAGGTCGAGCGAGTGGAACGCGCGCGCAGCCTGCTCCAATGCCTCCGGAGACTGAGTGGCTTGATAGCGGAAGCACTGAGCGGCCAGATACAGTCCCGACTGTGTAATGGAGTTCTCGCCGTGGAGATAGTCCTGCGGCCCGTCCAGTTGCAGTTTGCCAACACTGGCGTCCAGACTGGTTTTTCCTGGGAAGTCCGAGGCGCGGAACGGACGAATCGCGTCCCGCTCCAGGCGTTGCATCGAGTACATGATGCCGGTCGGTCCGAATCCCACGCGTTCCACGATGGCCTGCACAGCCTGCACTTTGGCGGCGATGGAGGGCGCCTCGAGATCTGCCAGTAGTTCCCCGATGCTATCGACATCGGGCAACCGATTCGCCCCGTGCGTGCCAGAAGAAACCGCCAAACCCAGCCCACTCAGCAGCATGACCCGCAACGCCTCGCGTCGGCTCGAATTGCGCATGGTACCGTCCTTTAACCTCCGGAACTGGAAGACGACAGTCACCACGGGCCTCAGCTGATCTCTCGAATCTGCGTGTGCTGCACGCCAGACAGCCGCAATTTGTAGATCATGCCGCAGCAGGTCGCCCAACATGCCTGTGGAACGGCCTATTGTCTTTTCAGCCAGTCTCCCAATCGAGTGTTGTTCCTACGCCACTCC
Organism: Pirellulaceae bacterium; assembly: GCA_041752115.1. GTDB lineage: Bacteria > Planctomycetota > Planctomycetia > Pirellulales > Pirellulaceae > JAJRVM01. The sequence goes on from JBGSHS010000259.1 coordinate 16,820, forward strand.
CACACAAATTGCGATGGCAGCGGCAATGTCATCCAGTTGAGCAGCAGTCAACGTCCCACGTTGCCCGACGAATCTCTTTTCGGAAACCGACTTCACCTGGAACGCATCCGCTCCTGAATCCTTGGTCAGGCCATTTCCCGGTGTAGGTGCAATGTGAATGAACCAGGGATACGTTGCGTAGCGACGGTTCCACTGCGTAATCGGCACAACGATTCGCAACGGAAGCCGCCCGAGGGCGTCCTCGCTAATCACTACTGCTGGCCGGGTCTTGCCGATTTCAGCGCCCTGCGGAGGGTCGAAGTTCACTTCCCATACTTCACCTCGCTTCGGAGTCTTCACCTTCGGCATAGAGATCATCCTCCCCGAACGCATTGAAATCCGTTAACTCCGGGTTGTTCCGGTATTCTCTCTCGGCGCGCGCGGCAGCATCGGCCAGTACCCGAGCACGCTGCGATCTTGGGAGTCGCAGCAGCTCGGTTGGAGACAACGTATCGCTTGTGACCTTCTCTACCGCAGCCATCGGGTCTGCTCCACAATTCTCGCAAATACGATTCGCCTCTTCCCGCGTGATGATCCCTTCTGCGACCGCCCGCAGTGCCATCTGCACCAGGCGTTTGGGCTTCTCGTGCCCGCTATAGCCGTAAGGCTCGTGCTTCCGCCATCCCTTGCCGCTGAACTCGATGCACATCGACTTGTAAAGCCCTTCGGAGATGATCTCCAAATCCCTGGCACGCCGCATCCACGCCTGCATACTCAGCCCGTACTTCTCCTTCAAAACGCCCACTTCAGCAAAGGTGAGGTGCCGCCGTTTCTCCCCCAGTTCCCATTTCGCTACGTTCGCAGGAACGAGCAAGGCTGCTGCAAAGCGGTGCGCCATGCCCTCCGCTTCCTTGGACGAGCAATTCGGGCAAGAAACCAAGAGGTGCCCGAGTTCATGCGCGACGTTATAGCGGTAACGATCCACGCTCGACCCGCCGTTGACGACCACAACCGGCCTCCCATTGGCACGGCCTGAAAGCCCATCAAACTGCACGCCCTGCTCAGGGTACTCCACGACAAAGCCGCCCCTGTCCTCAATCATCTCGACCACGCTATCAATGGGCGCGTCATCGAGCTTCCATCTCTTCCGCAACTGCTGCGAAACCACCTCGGCATCTTCTGGTACAGCAACCGTAGTCGGCTTTGGAAAGGTCCAACGCTGCCTTGGGTAGAACACTTCCTCAAGCCGCGACTGCTTTTCAACGACTTCCTCCACGAACGCCTTGATCTGCTCCTGTCTGCCCTTTCCCAGACTGGTTTGCTTCCTGAAGGCGAGCCATTCGATGCTCAGGACGGGTTCCGTCAAAAAGTAACTCGGTTTGACTCCCAGCACCCTGCCCAACAAAATCAGCACCGACTGTTTCGGTTCGCTCTTGCCCTTCTCGTACTTGGAGAGAGCCGCCTTCGTAATCGTGAAACCACCACTCGCCAGATGCGCAACCACCTCGCCCTGGGTCAGCCCGGCGGCCAGTCTCGCCTGCCTGATTCGGTCTCCAATCACATCGTCGTCCTCCTCATTATCACGTTGACAAATCCTCAATTTACCATCGGTTAGTCAACGTTGACATATTACGAATATTCTTCCACGTTGTCAACAGGACAGGGGACGTGCTCGTGAGGTTCGCTTGTGGGATTCCGCCGACACCATCCTCCTCGATGCGGTGGGTTGACGAGCCGGAATCTGTTGCCTTTCTTGTGGGTTCCCCCAGGGGTTTGGAGATGGCCGGAACCCCTGCCGGGAAGGGTTCTGCCGGCATTAGCCGGATGAAGGACTTCTACGACCGGTGGACACTCGCGCAGCAATTCGAATTCTCCGGCCCCGTTCCTGTATGCCTTGAGGAGGCGGCTAGATTGACGACACGACCGAAGTCACGAGCAATCGGGAAGTAAGAGGAATGACTTCGAAATCACAGGCATGGGCGCTGAGCCCACCGCCACGTACCCCCGTTGCGCGGCGGGCCAGCGAGCTTGTCCACCAGAAGACTGTGGTGGGCCGTGGAGCTACGACGAATTCCTGGTGGCAATCAGCGACTCCGAGCACAAGGAGCACAAGGAACTGTTGGAATGGGTCGGTGGCAAGTTTGACTCGGAGTAATTTGATCTGAGCGAAGTGAATCAACCACTGGCTGCGATCCGCTGATCGACTTCCATGAACGTCACCATCGTCCGAGGCGCCCCACTTGATCAAGACGTGGACGTGATCGTCATGCGGGGATTTCCCAACGGTAGGTGGACTCGCTATTGGAACATCACGTCATACACGTCGTCCGGGTAGAGTCCGTTCACTCCCTTGCATTCGATTTGGAGTGGTCTACCGAGCATCTTGCCGTCCAGCAGTACCCGCACCTCGGCAGCCACCGGATATACATCCCAGGGGGCGTCCTTGAGCGGCAGGAGATAGAAGCCCATGTTGCTGGATCGCATGGAAGCAACCGGCCTTCCGTCGACGGTGCGTAGCTGGACCTCGATGTCCTCGATGGAGCGGGATCTACCCTCGGAGTCGATGATCTTCGGTGGCCAGCCGTTGTCCTCCCTGAACCAGATCTGCCCACCATCTGGTCGCACCAGCCGAATGCCGACATGGTGGTTCTCAGGCCGGGGGTAGATTCTCACGTTGTCGAACCACGCTTGACTGGCGGTTTCCTCAACACTTGCGGCCCCCTGACTCCCGTGCAGCTTCACCTCAGTGTGGATCGTCCGTAGCGGCAGGTCGATAGGGTCGCAGATCCGTTGCCAGCCTTCGGCCGTCTTCACGCTCAATTCCGTCAAGTTCGTGTCGCCGTTCAGGGTAAGGCGGCACACGAAGCTCTCGCCCGCTGGGTGCGGCAGATCGATGAACTGCTCTTGATGATGATCCAGCCCAACCGGCAGAGCGGCCATGGACGAGAAACGTGTCTTCTCGCCGAGGTCCACCATGTCGATCTCGACCCAATGGTCCGGGCTTCGATTTCCATCGCCACCACAGAGATGCAGGGCAAGACGATGCGGCGAGGAACCGTTCGAACGGATATCCATCTCGCCCACCAGGACCACATCCTTGTATTTGGCGGTCGTGAGTCCCCACAGGCCGTTATGCCCAATCGGCCCACGTGCCGTGAGATTCAACCGCCCTTCCTCCTGTCCCACGGTCGTGCGATCGGCATTCTCTTGCCAAACTCGCCACTTGGTCCGGTCCAGTCTCTTGGCGTCGAAGTCTTCGGCCAGGATCGCACCACGCTCGATCAAGCGAATGGACGCAGCGGCGGCGAGCGGAGGCACTGCGGCGGACTGCGGCTCATCGCCAGTTGCGAGCAGAGATTCAATAGCAACGAGAACCGCAAGTGAAATGTGCATGGGCCTACTCCCTACTGAATCTGAGCGATTGGCTCGATTGCTCGCTGGTGCCACGTGGCATCCGTATTCTGGAGCGCGCAACCCGGGTGGTCAATGCAGGTTGTGGCACCGCTTTCACATGCTCCACCCTTGAGCGCCTGGTTCGCTCAGAGGAACGGAAACTCCTTGGCTCGACTCTCCCCAATGTCGATGCGTTCTCCGAGGTCGTGGCCGATTCTTTCGGCTCTCGTGTACTCCGGTTCGTCCCGCAATCACCTCTTGCACGGCCCGGAGCGGCACACCGTCGGTGTTCGGGAAGAACCCGAGCAGTGCGGCCACGGTTTCGGGATCGCGCGTTGTCCCGTCCGGATAGATCACGCCTTTCGCTCCACGAAAGTAGCGAGTTGTTGCAGCAGACACCGTGCTGGTGTGACAGTTGTCAATTCGTCGGTCCGTGTTGATTCGCCGGTGCTAAGTCCCACACCTGTCCTATTGATCGCGTCCGAAGCGAATGGACGCAACGCCCACATTCTCCCGTCACTCGACCGATCGTCGGATTGACGGTCTGGCAGGCTCCTTGCGGATTCGCCGCGCGCGCCACAACGTCCAGGGCATTGTTCAGAAAAAACGAGTGCGGTGATTCCCCCTCTTCGGTCCACAGCAGTTCACCTTTCGCCAGATCAATCCCGATCGATCTTTGTTCTTTGACCGTATCCTACTATCTTGGTGCCCGCATCGCGTCGTAGATGCCCAGATCGCGGAACACCTTGTCCAGCAACCGGATGCCCTGGTCCATCTGTCGGCACGCTTCCTCCAGTTAGCCTGCCGTGTGCAAGTCCGCGGCCCGAGTCAATTCGGCGACGGCCTGCTGAAGATCGCCTTCGTGTTTGACGCCAGCCCAGATCAGGCAGCGTCCCGCCTCGAACATGGCGTTTTTCCGTTCGGCGAAATTCTCCGGTGTGGTGGGACGGGCGTCCGTGTTTTGCAGGATGTCGGCGATGCGGAGACGGCCGCC
>JBGSHS010000260.1:0-4234 GCA_041752115.1 Pirellulaceae bacterium
TCCCCCGCGGTCTGCGCGACCGCGGCCACCTCGCGCAGAGCATGGGAGCGTCGCCCTCCGTTTTCCACTTCCCCCGCGGTCTGCGCGACCGCGGCCACCTCGCGCAGAGCATGGGAGCGTCGCCCTCCGTTCTCCACTTCATCTTGCCGAGGGAAGGGATGAAGGTAACGCAGGTCACGCACTGCAGTGCGTGCCGCGGCGTGCTACGGTGATCATTGGTCGCGCAGGATCTCTTCGGCGGCGTTTTTCCCGCAGGCCCCCATCACTCCGCCGCCCGGATGACTGGCGGCGCCACACAGATAGAGCCCTTTGACGGGCGTGCGATGATCGGCCCAGCCCGCCACGGGGCGCATGAAGAACAGCTGATGCAGGTGCATGGCCCCCTGCATGATGTTGCCTCCCGTAATGCGGAACGTCCGCTCCAGATCGAGCGGACTGAGCACCTGTCGATGTTCAATGATCTGTGTGATGTTCGGTGCGTAGCGTGCCAGCACATCGATGCAGCGGTCCGCGAAGTCTTCCTTCACGTCGTCCCAGCACTTGCCTTCGGCGAGCGTGGAGGGTGCGTACTGCACGAAGATCGACATGAGATGTTTGCCCGCCGGAGCGATCGACCCATCGACGCTCGAGGGGAGCGTGATTTCCAGCACGGGCTCGGCACTTGGCCGTCCGTATTTGGCGTCATCATAGGCCCGCTCAATGTATTCGAGTGTGGGCGAGACATGAATGGTTCCGTGGTGGTGTGGCGCTGCGTCACGGGATGGAGCAGAGGTGAAATTCGGAAGTCCCGCCAGGCCCAGGTTGATCTTGGCCGACGCGGACGAGTAGTCGATACGCGCCACAGCTTCCCGAAATTCGGCCGGCAGATCGTCGGCGTCCAGAAATCGCTCGAACGTCCAATGAGCGTCGACGCTGGACGCGACGACGGCGGCTTCCAACGTCTGGCCGTTGGCCAGTCCGACCGACCGGACACGACCATTGCTCGTGAAGATCTTGGTCACTTCCGTTTCACGACGCACGTCGACCTGCAGGTCGCGGCAGGCGGACTCCAAGGCGTCGGACAGGCGTCCCATGCCCCCCTGCACGTAGCCCCAGATCCCACGCGCTCCGCCAGCCATACCCATCACGTGATGCAGCAGGACATAGGCGGTGCCCGGTGCCGACGGGGGAGCGAAGGCGCCAATGATGGCGTCGGTGGCCAGTGTGGCCCGCAACACGTCCGCTTCAAACCACCGCTGCAGGATCGGACTGGCCGCCCCGGTGAGCAGTTCAATGGCAGCGGGGAGATCGGGGCCCATATCGCCTGCCGCCCGATACAGGTCCCACATTCGTCGGACGTCGCGCATCCGCTTGAGCATCCCCACTTTCCGCTGCTCTTTGGGAAGTGGCAGCGGGTCGGGGGCCGACCGCGAGAGGACCGGTTCCAACTGCTGAGCAATGCGCTCCAGCAAGGCGTTGTAACGCGGGTAAGCCTCCGCGTCGCGCTGACTGAACTTGGCGATCTCCGCTCGCGTGGCCACTTCGTCGGGTCCCATTAACAACGAGCGCCCATCCAGCAGCGGCGTGAACGAGGAGGGATTGCGAGGCAGGATCGTCAGGCCGTATTGCTTCAATCGCAAATCACGCATGATCTCGGGCAGCAACAGACTGACGACATAGGCCGCCGTAGAGACCCGATATCCGGGCCACAACGGCTCGGTCGTCGCACACCCTCCCAGGACGGCTCGCCGTTCCAGCACACACACCGCCTTGCCAGCCTTGGCCAGGTAGGCCGCGGTCACCAGTCCGTTGTGGCCTCCGCCAATCACAATACAGTCGTACGATCTGCGCTCTGCCATGCTCAACGCTCCTCGTCAGCCGAATGTTCCCAGGGAAGAAGCCGGCCACCATTGTACTCTGGTGGGAGGGTGAAGGCTTGAGGGGTGAGAGGCGGTACGGCCGGCCGTTGCTGTCGACGCGATGCGCCGCTGCGGACAGGGACATCCCACAACGAAGTGGTGCGGAAACGGGGAATGCCACAATGCCACAATGCGACAATGCGCAGTGAGAAGAACCCTAGCGGCTGGCAGCGCCGGGTATCTGATCTCGCCGCCCTCATCAGGTCCGCCTTTTCGATTGTCGCATTGATGCATGGTTGCATTGTGGCATTCCCTATTCCGCTACCACTTCCGACCGGCCGGTCCTGGCAGGAAGCGTGACGCGGATGAACCGCCGCGGACGGGGCCGTCCCGCCGCTTGCCGCGCCGGGCGTCTGATCTCGCGTCACGGATCTCGGCGTCATTGGCCCGAGTGCCAGGGACACACCACAGAGAAGTGGAGTGGGAATAGGGAATGCCACAATGCCACAATGCGCAGCGAGAAAAACCGGGCGGCTTGAGACGGTGCAGCCGAACCGACCAGATGGTATACTCCCCACATCGATGACTCGTCGCACCACTCGGGATCAAAACGCCATGAAGAACGAGACGACACGCGGGATAAATGTACTCCTGTTAGTGACTCTGGCTGCCACCATGAGTGGTTTCTTGTTCGGCTATGACACGGCGGTAATCAACGGAGCCAATCAGTACCTCAAGGCCCACTTCAGTCTCAATGAGGTTCAGGAGGGAATTGCTGGGGCGAGTGCGATTCTGGGGTGCATTCCCGGTGCGATGTGCGCGGGATTCCTGAGCGACCGGTTTGGTCGCCGCAAGGTGTTATTTCTGAGTGCCGTGTTCTTTGCTGTGTCGGCATTTCTTTCGGCGATCCCGCGTGACTTCAACGAGTTTCTGGTGGCGCGCTTCATTGGGGGGCTGGGCATCGGCGCATCGTCGATGGTCTGTCCGGTGTACATTGCCGAGTTGGCTCCGGCCGACCGACGCGGGCGGCTCGGTTCGTTGTTTCAGCTGGGAATCGTGACCGGCATCTTCTTGACTCTGTTCATTAACGCTCGGATCCAGGGTCTGGGAGACGATACCTGGAACATGAGCTACGGCTGGCGTTGGATGTTGGGGGCCGAGGTTGTGCCCGCGTTACTGTTGCTGCTGATCCTGTTCTTCGTGCCGGAAAGCCCTCGCTGGTTAATGCAGGTCAATCGGGAGGACGAAGCACGCCGGGTGCTGGAAGCGATTGGCGGCTCGAGTCACGCTGAGTTGGAAATGCAGGCGGTGCGCAAGGTCCTGGCTGAAGACGAGGGTCGGTTCTGGGAGCTGTTTGAACACCGGTTCCGGCTGCCGCTGATCATCGCGGTGGTGCTGATGGCGGTGTCGCAGTTCAGCGGGATTAACGCCATCATGTACTATTCGACGAAGATCTTCACGTCGGCGGGGATTGGGATCCAGAGTGCTTTTACATCGAGTGTCGTTGTGGGCCTGGTGAATCTGGTGTTCACGTTTGTGGCCATCACGCTCGTCGACAAGGCGGGGCGCCGCCCGCTGCTGCTAATTGGTCTGGCCGTACAGGTGATCGCTCTGAGCACCGTGGGCTGGATGTTCCACTCGGCCTTGAACGGCTGGCCCGTATTGGTGGCAATCCTGGTATATATCAGCGCCTTCTCCATGGCGCTGGGGCCGATCCCCTGGATCATCTGCTCGGAAGTCTTCCCGACGCGTCTTCGGGGGCGAGCGATGTCGGTGGCCACGTTCACGATCTGGACCTCCTGCTACATCGTGGCTCAAACATTCCCCATGCTCAACGATAATCCCAGTATCGGGCCGGCCAAGACGTTCTGGGTCTATGCCGCCTGCAGCTTGTTTGGCTTGCTGTTCGTCTCATTCGTCCTGCCCGAAACCAAAGGGCGCAGCCTCGAAGAGATCGAAGCCTCCTGGGGAGCCGGAATGAAAACGGCCAAGAGTCTGCCGTAAGGGGAGAAACCGCACTCCGCGCTCCACCATCAGAGGGGAACGATTGCCTCGCGCTCCCACCCGCAGTCCTGCTCGTACTCCTACTCGTGCTCGAAAAAGGCGTTGTCCTGCAGCCCTTTCTCCGCGGACCGCCGCAGTCGATTACGAGCACCGCTGGCGCTGAGCACGAGCAGGAGAATTGGCGGGGGGATCATCCTGCCGCAAGATCGGTTGGGCTCGATGGCCGAACCGATCGCGTCATCCATCTCCTACTCGTGCTCGTACTCGGAAAGCGTCGGGATAAACCGGTTTGGAGTTGAGAATGAAAGAGTCTTACAGCGAAATCCTAGCCAGATACGCTGGCCCCGAGTCGTACGCTGGCGGTGGTAACACCGCGGGTGTAGCCACGGCAG
>JBGSHS010000261.1:0-23293 GCA_041752115.1 Pirellulaceae bacterium
GTGCCACCCGCTCGGACGCGTGGCCAGGGAGAAGACGACGCCAGCAACGTGCCGCGTGATCCGCGTGCCGCTCTACGTCTTCCCAACAACGCCAGGGAGGGAATCCAGATGGGCGGACCGGGCAACGGATACGAGGAGTACCAGGGACCGCTGACGGGCTCCGAGTTTCGCGAGTGGGCTGAGCGGTTGCGTGATGTGGAAGAGATGATCAGCGACCCGCAGCTGAAATCGGAGGCCGCGCGCATTCGCGATCGCGCCAAGGAAATCCGTTCGGAACTGATCCGCCATTCCCAGGCGCCCAATTGGGACTTGGTGAAATTGACCATCTCACAGCCGTTGGTCGAATTGCGCGATCGCATTGGCGAGCAGCTGCAGAAGCGGATCAGCAAGACGTCGCTGGTCCCCATTGATCGTGATCCAGTACCACCCCCCTATGCGGAACAGGTGCGCCGCTATTACGAGCGCATCGGGAGCGGCCAATGAACGGATCACTGGTCGTCGGCGCTCCGCACTGGTTCGTCCCTGCTGTAGCTCTGGGAGCCGTCGCCACGTTGGCAGTTCTCATCTCGTACTGGTTCGTTCCCGCTCGAGGCTGGCTGCGTGCAACCGGCGGTGCATTGAAATTAGTCGCGATCGCTACGCTGTTTCTCTGTTTGCTCGAACCGCTATGGAGCGCGAAGAAGCCGCGGGAAGGAGCGAATCTGTTCGTCTTGTTGACCGACAACAGCGAGAGTCTGCAAATGCACAATCAGGGAGCAGCGACCTCTCGCGCTGAAGATGCTCGCCAGCTCCTGGCCGCCACCGCTCCCTGGCAGGTCCGCTTGCGGCAGGACTTTGACGTGCGCTGGTATGCCTTCGACCAGCGTCTGCGAGCGATCGATGATGTCACTCAGCTCACGTTTGACGGAGCTGGCACGGCCTTCCACACTTCGCTTCAGGTGCTGGCCGACCGCTATCGCGATCGCCCGGTCTCCGGAGTGCTGCTTTTCTCCGACGGCATCACGAACGATACACTCGACGATCTGCTGAGTCGGTCCGACCTGCCCCCGATCTACCCGGTGCTGCTGAGCGACGCCAAGCCGGTCACCGACGTGCGGATCGCCAAGGTGTCGGTCAACCAGTCGAATTTCGAGCTGGCACCGGTTTCGCTGGCCGTCGAACTGCAGTGTGTGGGACGGGACCGCGCCTCGCTCGTCGTGCAACTCTGCAGCGAATCAGGGGCCGTGCTGGAAAGCCAGACAGTGGAAACCAGTGGCGTGCGTCCGCCGACCGCACGATTCGAATTCCGGCCGGAAGCAACGGGAGTTCTGTTCTATCAGGTTCGCGTCTGTCTGTTGGACGAAGAAGGAGCATTCGAGCACGGGCGGTCCTCAGAAGCGACCCTGGCCAACAACTACCAGCTGGTGACGGTCGACCGCGCCAAGGGGCCGTATCGAGTACTCTACGTCGCCGGACGCCCCAATTGGGAATTCAAGTTCCTGCGTCGAGCAATAGAGGAGGACCAGGAAGTTCAACTGGTGGGACTGCTGCGGATCGCCCGACGCGAGGCGAAGTTCGATTTTCGCGGACACTTGAACGAGAATACCAACCCGCTCTACCGCGGCTTCGGCAACGAACAGGACGAACAGGCCGAACAGTATGATGAGCCGGTGTTGTTGCGGTTGGGAACCAAGGACGCGGCAGAATTGAGAAGCGGATTTCCGCGCGTCCCCGAAGAGCTCTTTGCCTATGACGCCGTGATCCTGGACGACCTGGAATCTGGCTTCTTCACGCAAGATCAACTCTCCCTGCTGCAGCAGTTTGTCAGTCAGCGCGGCGGCGGTTTCCTGATGCTGGGCGGACAAGAGTCGTTTGACGCCGGCGCCTACCGCCATACCCCCGTGGCTGAGATGCTGCCGGTGTACCTCGACCGCCCCGCCACACCCGCCCAGGAAGACCGGTACCGACTGGTCTACACACGTGAAGGCATACTTCAGCCCTGGACGCGTCTGCGGGCAACAGAAGAAGCGGAACGGCAGCGAGTGGATGCGATGCCTCCACTACACATCGTCAATCTGGTCGATGCCATCAAGCCGGGAGCCACCGTGCTCACCTTCGCCCGGGCCAGTTCCGGCGAAGAATACCCCGCCTTGATTGCTCAACCTTTCGGCCGCGGCAGAACGCTGGCTCTCGCCGTCGGAGATCTGTGGCGATGGGGGCTCCATCGCCGCGCAGACCAGCCGCGAGAACTGCCACAGGCGTGGCGTCAGTGCCTGCGCTGGCTCGTGGCCGATGTCCCTCGGCGCGTGGAAGTCGAGGTTCTTCCCGTGCCGGATGATCCACTCGCTTCTTTGGACCTGAGTATTACCGCACAGACCGCCACCTATGAACCACTCGACAACGCTTCGGTCAACGTGACCGTGACCGGCCCCGATGGCACCACCATGACACTCGTGGCCGAACCGGGCGATACCGAAGCCGGCTTGTATCAGGCACGTTTCGTGCCTGCTCAAAGTGGCGCATACCGCGCTCACGTCACGGTAACTGCCGCCGATGGAAGTGAAGTGGGCACGCGCGAGACCGGTTGGACCGCCGATCCCACTCAAACAGAATATGCCTCGCTGCAACCTCGGCGTGAGCTGATGCAGCAACTGGCCTCGCAAACCGGGGGAGAACTCCTCGCCCCCGCAGACCTCGCCTCGTTCGTCGCCGATCTCCCGAATCGCAGAAACGTGATCACCCAGCCCTGGACATTTCCCTTCTGGCACCAATGGTGGGTCTTCGCGCTGACTGTATTCTGCCTCATCGGGGAATGGGGCCTGCGACGTTGGAAAGGGTTGCCGTAAATGCCTGCCACTGCGGATCCCATTCGTCTCCGTCCCAGTCACGAACCACTCTGCCAAACGGATGTGGGCCAGCCCCGTTCCAACGGCGACCATGTCCCAGGTCATCAGCTCGAAAATCACGCTCTCCGAAGTTATTGGGTGCTGGTCGCCTGCTTCCTGTTCGCGCTGATCCTGTCATCACGTTCACTGTCGGCTGACGATTCTCCAGCCGCCTCCCCCAGCCCCCCGCCTTCCGATCGACAAACATTGATCGTCGTGCTCGGCGCCGCAGGCGAAGAACAATACGGAGAACTGTTCCAGCAGTGGGCAGGTCGTTGGCTGGATCATGCGCGCGACGGACAGATCACGGCCGCCTCCGTCGGACTCGAACCGCCCGGAGAGAAAACGGACCTGCAGCAGTTGCAGACGCTGATCGAGGCCCAAAACATGGTCGCCACCGAACCACTCTGGATCGTGTTGATCGGTCACGGCACCTACGACGGACGGCACGCCCGGTTCAATCTGCGTGGCGCCGATCTGACCGAGCAGCAACTCGCCCAATGGCTCGCTCCCTTTCAACGCCCCTTGATCATCGTGAACTGCGCGGCCGCCAGCAGCCCGTTCCTGTCGGCTCTGGCCGGCGAAAACCGGGTCGTCATCTCGTCGACCAAGAGCGGTCACCAATACAACTTCGCCCGGTTCGGGGACTTTCTCTCCCAGATCATTGGCGACCCTCAGGCCGATCTGGACAAGGATGGCCAGACCTCGCTGCTCGAAGCCTACCTGTCAGCCTCGTCACAGGTCGAAGAGTTCTATCGCCAAGAGGCTCGTCTGGCCACCGAACATGCGCTGCTGGATGACAACGGCGATGGACGCGGCACCCCCGCCGACTGGTTCCGCGGGGTGCGAGCGGTGAAGAAACCTAAAGATGATGTACCGGTCGACGGACTGCGCGCCCACCAGTTTCATCTGATCCGCAGCGAGGTGGAACAGCAACTCGATGCCGAGCGACGAGCGCGGCGCGACGCGCTCGAAACCCAGCTGGCCACACTGCGCGAGAGCAAATCGCAGCTGGGCGACGATGCTTACTATCAGCAGCTGCTGCCCATCATGGTCGAACTGGCCCGACTCTATGAGTCGGCGGCCGGCGATCCCTCGTCTTGAGACAGCGAGCTCCCACTTTTCGCTCGTACGGCGAGTTGGCCCGGCAGCGCGAAGGGCAGAAAGCCCACGCCATGGCGCACAGGCGCGGTGCAGAAAGGCCTTGGTGAGAGAAAGGTCGCCACGATGCGAACTTGGGCCTTGCTCGCGTTGCCGTCCGAGAGGGGGTCCTCCTCCCCATTGCGGCCCTCCCAGCTTGGGCCTTTTCTTTTCCAACTTGACGCTGCCCGAGCTGGTAACTAGGATGTCCTAGAACGGACGCGCCCGTCCGCTCCAACAACACCCCTCGACAGAAGGAGAAGCCGCGAGGTGCAGCACGTGAGTAGCAGCCCGACACACGAAAATCCGCGTCGCGCAGCAATCCTTCAGCATGCCGTGGAGGTCTTTGCACAGAACGGGTATCGCAATACAGATGTGCAGGTCATTGCCGACCAGGCACAGGTCGGCAAGGGGACCGTATACCGGTATTTCGGCACCAAGGAGGAGCTGTTTTGGGCAGCCACGTACGACGTGCTGGTGCGACTGAAAGAGCGCATGTTCGGGGCGATTGAAGGGATCGAGGACTCGCTCGAGGCGCTTCGCACGATGGCGCGGGCTCACGCGAACTTCTTTCAGGAGCATCCGTCGTTCCTGGAGATTTTCGTCCTGCACCGGGCGGAGTTTCGAGGCACCATCCCGCAGCTCCACAAAGAGTATCACGAGCATATGATCAGCAGCACGGTGGAGGTGGTGGAGCGGGGAATAGCGCGAGGGGAGATTCGTCGGCTGGATCCGCGTGGTGTGGTCATTTCCTTTGGATCGGTGCTTTACGGCACCATTATGTTTGCCTGCCACGTGGCCGACCGTTACACGCTGGCGGAGTTGTCCGAACAAACGGTCGAGTCATTTGTGCGGGGAATCCGCGCGGACTGAGCAGCGCACCATCCGACCGCTCACAGCAGGACACCACGGGTCACAAGTCACCGCGTTTCGAGCCGCGCAGGTTTCTTTGGACCGCGCCGGTTTTTCGGACCTACAAGGATCAGCACACAATGAGTTGGCGTCACTGGGTCATCTTCGCCTGGCCGATGGTAGTCGGCCTCTTGGGTTGCCAGCAGAACTCGGCAGTGCAGCACACGGAGCTTCCGCCGATCCCTCCTCTGGAGGTTGAATTGGTATCGGTGGACAAGACGCCGATCGAATCGTCGGTCGAGTTGACAGGGACGCTGGTTCCCTGGAAATACGCGACGATTGCCTCCGAAGTGACGGGGGTCATCGAGGAGATTCCGGAATCGGGCGAGAAGATCACCTATGAGCTGGCGGGCCAGTCGGTGACCAAGGTGCTCCCGCTGGACATTGGTCACGAGGTCAAAGCGGGGGATGTGCTGGTCAGAATCCGTTCGAGCGAGGCGGAGTTGGCATTGCAGCTGGCGCAGGCCAAGGTCGCTGCGATGGAGAAGGAGCTGGCGAACCTGAACGCCTGGAAACGACCCGAAGAGGTCGCTCAGCTGAAGGCACAACTGGACGAAAGCGATGCGATCCTGGTGGACGCGCGAGCCAATCAAGTGCGGGCTGACTCCCTGGTAGGACACAATGCGATCTCACAGAAGGAGGTCGACGATGCGGCGCGGTCGGTGGCCACGGCTCAAGCGGCTCGGGAGCGGGCGGAAGCGGCATTGAAACTGGCCAAGGCAGGTCCGACGGTGGAGCAGATCGCGGTGGCCGAGGCCCAGTTGAACATGGCCAAAGCGGAAGTGAAGATCAAACAAGACCAGCTCGAGAAATGCACGATCCGTTGTCCTTTGGACAAGGGTTGGATTGTCGAACGCTATGTGGGAACGGGGGATCACGTCACGGCGACTCCCAGCACGCCGCTGATGCGGGTTGTCGACTCGAGTCTTCTGCTGGCGCAGGTCAACGTACCGCAGCGCTACCTGGGCCTGATCCAGCCGCATGACATGGCGACGTTGCACGTCGAGGAGGCTCAATCGGGCGAGAACGCGGAGGTGCGGGCAATGGTCGTCCTGGTCAACGCGCAGGTCGATCCCGAGACGCGGACGTTTCGCGTACGTGTGGGCATCGACAACAACCAGAACCTGTTGCGAGCGGGCACGTTCGTGAAGGTGCGGATTCCTTTGCGTGCAGCCGCGGAGTCGATTGTGGTTCCGTTGGAGGCGATCACGTTCACCAAAGGAGAGCCTGCGGCGTTCGTCTATAAGGACGGCGTGGTCGAGAAGCGTCCGCTGGTGCTGGGGATCTCCAATCGGACGCATTATCAGGTCATTTCGGGTCTGACGGTCAATGAACAGGTCGTCAAGGGAGACCTGTCGCTGCTCGCCACGGGCGTGCGCGTCCAGCCGCGAGTCAACGCCGCACACACCCCATCTGCTCCGACTCCCGTCTCTGTCGCGACCGAGTCGCAAGGTTAGGCCCATGAAAATCGCCGAAGTGTCGATTGCGCGACCTGTGTTCGCGTCCATGCTCATCCTGGCGCTGGTGGTGTTCGGGATGACGGCCTACAGCCGTATGGGGGTCGACCTGTTTCCCGACGTCGATTTCCCGATTGTCACCGTCTCGGTTCCGTACGAAGGAGCCGACCCGGAAACGGTGGAAACGGAAGTCACCGACAAGATCGAAGAAGCGGTTAACACGATTTCCGGTATCAAGACGCTGCGTTCGGAGAGTTCGGAGGGTTTCAGCCAGGTCTTCATCGAGTTCGAGTTGGAGGAGGACATTGACGTTGTCAGCCAGGACGTGCGTGACAAAGTGTCGGGAGTGCGGGGGGAGCTGCCACGCGATATTGACCCTCCGATCATTGAAAAATTCGACCCCGATTCATCTCCGATTCTGGCGATTGTCCTCTCTGGTCCGGCATCGGTTGGGGAGCTGAGTGATTACGCCGACGAAGTGGTGAAGCGGCGGCTGGAAGGTATCCCGGGTGTCGGCAGTGTACGGCTGGTGGGGCAGCGTGAACGGGAAGTGCGCATCTGGCTGCGTGTCGACTCCCTGCGCGCTCATTCCCTGGCCGCCCGCGACGTGCTCGATGCGCTGCGCAAGGAAAATATCGAACCGCCCGGAGGTCGTGTGGAGACGGATGCCCGGGAGATGATCGTCAAGACACGGGGGAAGGTCCAGCGGGTGGAAGATTTCGCCGATCTTGTCGTGGCCACTCGCAACGGAGTACCGATCTACCTGCGCGATGTGGCCTGGGTGGAAGACGGTCTGGAGGACTTCCGCAGCCTTGCGCGTCTCAACGGCCAGCGCGCCGTATCGCTCCTCGTGCGACGTCAGTCCGGAAGCAACATGCTCAACGTGGCCACCGAAGTGAAAGAGCGGTTGCAGGGACTCGAACAGGAACTCCCCGCCGGCTACCAGCTGACGATCGCCCAGGATTTGTCGCGGTTTGTTGCCGATAGTTTCAATGAAGCGAAGGGGGAACTGATCAACGGCGGAATCCTGGCCGTGGTGGTCATCGTTGTCTTTCTCCGCAGCTTTCGGGGATCGTTCATCGCGGCCATCACCATTCCGACGACCATCATCGGCACGTTCACCTTCATGTCGATGATGGGATTCACGTTGAACATGATGTCCATGCTGGCTCTGACCATCTCCGTCGGCATGATTGTGGATGATACGATCGTCGTGCTGGAGAATTCCTATCGCCACATGGAAGAAGGGAAGTCGCGATTGCGGGCAGCACGCGAAGCCATCGCAGAAATCGGGTTCGCGGTCATCGCCACGTCGCTGGCGATTGGTGCCGTGTTCGTCCCGGTGGCCTTCATGACCGGCATGGTAGGCCAGTTCTTCTACGAATTCGGTTTGACCGTCGCCTTCGCCGTGGCCGTCTCGACGTTCATCGCCGTTACCCTCTCCCCCATGCTCTGCTCGCGTATCCTGACCGTCACCAAGCAGCACGGACGGGTGTTCCGCCTGCTGGAGCGTCTGTTTCAGGGCATGGAAGCGATCTATCGGTCGTCGCTGCGTCTGGCGCTGCGCCACCGCCTGGTGGTGGTGGTCAGTGCTGTGCTCATCTTCGTGGGCGGCCTGGCACTGACACCGTTCCTCGGCAAAGAGTTCGTACCGGCCGCCGACGAAGATCAGTTCAATGTCCAGGTGGAGACGCCAATCGGGACCTCGATTGACGCGACATCGGCCGTGTTGGCGGGAATCGAGCGGCGATTGCAGAACCTGCCGGGGGTAACCGGCACATTCACCACGGTGGGAACGGGCATGGAAGGGCGCGTCAATGTCGGCACCGTGCTGACTCAGTTGCTCCCCAAGGCCGAGCGGCCGCTGGGACAGCACGATATCATGCTGCTGGCCCGCACGCGACTGGCTGACCTGACGCACCTGAAGATCAGCGTCGAAGACATACCTCGTGTGGCGGGCGGCGGATTCCGCTCTTCACCTCTCCAGTACAACGTCCGCGGCACCGATCTCAATTCGCTCATCGAAGTTTCCGACCGGATGGCAGTCGCCGTCGGCAAGGTGCCAGGCATCGTCGACGTCAACTCGACCTACGACTCGGGAAAACCACAGGTCGATGTGTTGATCGATCGGGATCGCGCGGCCGATCTCGGCGTGTCGATAGAAGATCTCGGACAAGCGGTCCGCACGCTCATCGGTGGCGAGGAAGTCACTAAGTTCGAGGAGGGCGGAGAGACGTACGACGTGCGTGTGCGACTGGCCGAAACCGATCGAGATCGGCCCGAGTCGATCCTCAGCCTCCCGGTACGCACCAAGAATGGCCAGTACATCGAGCTGAGAAACCTGATCCAGGTGCAGGAGAACACTGGCCCCGTCCAGATCGACCGGCAAGATCGCATGCGGCAGGTGACCGTGATGGGGAACCTGGAAAAGACGAAACCGCTCAGCTCGGCCCTGGAGGACGTGCGCAACATCGAAGGCGAAATCGGGCTGCCACAGGGAGTCACCTCGGCGTTCACCGGTGCCGGAGATATGATGGCCGAATCGTTCGCCAGTATCGGATTCAGCATGTTCCTGGCTGCGATCTTGATCTACATGGTATTGGCGGCCCAATTCGAGAGCCTGGTCCATCCGCTGACCGTCATGCTGTCACTCCCTCTCTCGATCGTCGGCGCCTTGGGACTGCTACTGTTGACCGGACGGACGCTGAGCATTTTCGCCATGATCGGCATGATCATGCTCATGGGCTTGGTAACCAAGAACGCAATCCTGCTGGTCGACTATACGAACCTCTTGCGTTCGCAAGGTATGGAGAAAAATGCCGCGCTGCTGAAAGCGGGCCCGATCCGCTTGAGACCCATTCTGATGACCGCCATCTCCACCATTGCCGGCATGATCCCGGTTGCCATCGGATTAGGCTCTGGCGCCGAGTCACGGGCTCCCATGGGAACCGCCATCGTCGGTGGAATGGTCACGTCAACCCTCCTGACCCTGATTGTGATTCCGGTCATGTACAGCGTGATGGACGACATCGGCTCGTGGCTGAAACGGTGGATTCTGCCGGCCGGCGCTGGTGCCACGTCCGCCCCGCAGCTCGTGGACACGACACACGGTGACAACGGGCACACCCGACGAGTCGACTTGCCACCCTCAGGCGAGAGCCTGCAGGAAAAACGGGAACCGGCTGCCGACGAGGAACCGGAAACGTACTGTGGTGATAGGGAGCCGGAAACCGTACAGCTCCACCCTCGGCCCCCTCACGCGGCCGATGACGTGAAGTCCGGTTCTTCTCATCGCCATTAGGCCGATCGCACGTCTCAGGCGATTTCCCACACCGCGGCGGTGCCGGCGAGCAGATCACGCACCCGACTCGTGACAGCGGGCCGAGTCAGAACGACCGACCAGCGTGGTGGAGGGAGGCTGCCGCCGCGTGAGCGGAGAAGATCCCAGCCGAAATGTAACCCCGTGCGGGCCCGAGACGTCAAGAACACGGTGAAGCAATGCCCCTCGGCGACGGATACGCCACCAAACCGGTCTGGCTTGCCGCCGAGCATTCAGGAGCGATGAAGGCCGCCACGGCCCGCCGGAACACGCCGACAGAAGATCGCATCATCCGGCGGGGCCATTCGAGTGAATGGGAGTTGTCGCATCAGCCGATACTACCGATGGACGACCTGTTATCGCAGGGATGCGGTACTACGGAACGATACCGTTGACCACAGAATCCACGATAACCACTTATCCACCATGGAGTTAGCACGTCCAGTAACCGGCCTATCGTCCGTCGGGCATAGCCGGTACACTGGCGGCCCTTTCAGGCGATTGCGCGATGATTGCGCGCCAATCGCCAAGAGCCAGGAAGCGGCCTGGTGGAGAATCCGCGGAGCACAACACTGTGTCCTGGTTTGGCAAGCTCAAGAAACTGCGTTGGGCGATTCTGCTGATCGGCTCACTGTCGCTCATGCCACGATCAGCGTGTGCGCAGGCGACCGATGAGCCGGCCGTGATGAGTCTCCTGCCGTCCGATGCGCCGGCGGCCGACGCTCCACCTTCGGTCGATCAGCCCTACTTTGATCTGGACGCCTATCTGGATAACGGGCTTCCCCCAGTGGTTCATCGCGACTGGCACTGGCAACTGCTGCCCACCGACTTGATCTACAAATCGTATCTGGCCAGTGTGAAGGAGCCGCGCAGCGGCACGATGCTGACCTATATCCAGCGCGATGGCTGGCTATGGGAAGGGATTCTGGGAACGCGGATCGGCTTGTTGCGCTATGGCGACCATGATCCTCGGTTTCCCCAAGGCTTCCAGATTGACGCGGAAGGAGCCGCCAACGTTCGGCTGGATGTTGACGACGACGTGAATGTTCGCTCCACCGACTACCGCGTCGGCGTTCCTTTCACCTACGGTTATGGCTCGCATCAGACCAAACTTGCCTACTATCACTTGAGCTCCCATCTGGGCGACGAGTTCGTTCTGGGGCACCCTGGGTTCGATCGACTCAACTGGGCTCGCGATGCGATTGTGTTGGGACATTCAATATACCTCACGGAAACGCTGCGGCTGTATGCCGAAGCAGGCTGGGCATTTCACTGTGAGATCAGTGAGCCGTGGGAATTCCAATTCGGCCTCGACTGGGCCCCCACCGCTCCCACCGGTTTTCACGGTGCTCCTTACTTCGCCGTGAACGGGCACTTGCGTCAGGAAGTGGATTTCGGCGGGAACTTCGTCGTCACCACTGGCTGGTCCTGGATGAGCGACCGCGACCGTCACCTGCTCCGGCTCGGGATGCAGTATCTCAACGGAAAGAGTAATCAGTACTCGTTCTACAACAATTTCGAACAGCAACTGGCAGTTGGTTTGTGGTACGACTTCTGATGGTCTGCCAGACGCCCTTCAGGTCGTCGCCGGTCAGCTTTGGCGTACCAAGCCTGGCTTGATGTCCAGTTCGAGCGATTCCACTGCTCCTGCCTTCAGTCGTTCCACCGCGATGGCTCCCATGACAGCGTTGTCCGTGCAGAGAGCCAGCGGAGCAATGTGTAGCTCAACCCCACCCTCCTGACAGGCGACTTCCAGCTGATTGCGGAAGAGCTTGTTGGCCGCCACACCTCCCCCCACACACAAGCGAGGTACATCGGTGCGCCGCACGGCCAGCAAGGCTTTGCCAACCAGGCAGTCGACCACGGCCTGCTGAAAGCTCGCCGCCAGATCAGCGACCTGGTGTGCCGGCAGATTCAGACGGCTGAAATCGCACTTGCCCATCCCGGCGATACTGTAACGTACCGCCGTCTTCAGTCCGCTGAAGCTGAATTCGAGTCGGCTGGGATCGTTGAGGAACGGGCGAGGAAAGGCGTACGCGCGCGGGTTCCCCTGTGCGGCCACGCGGGAGATGGCCGGACCGCCGGGATACGGCAGCCCCAGCATCGAGGCAACTTTGTCGAACGCCTCACCCGCGGCATCATCAATCGTCCCGCCAAGCATGTCGAAATCACTGGCGGAGCGGCAATGGTAGAGATTCGAGTGACCACCACTGACAATCATCCCGACACAAGGAAACACCTCGCGGCCGCTGGCAATCCGGCAGGCATAGACATGTGCGTGCAGGTGATTCACCGCCACCAGCGGTTTCCCCAACGCAACACACAACGTTTTGGCAGCCACCAGCCCAATCAGGAGCGACCCGGCCAGCCCCGGTGTATTCGCCACCGCAATCGCAGACAGATCGTCCAGCCCGATCCCGGCTCGACGCACGGCCTCATCGATCACCGGCAGAATCCGCTCGACATGCGCACGAGCCGCGATTTCGGGGACCACACCGCGATACCGCTCGTGCAGCTGGTCCTGGGAAGCGACGACCGACGACAGGACCTGCAGCTCGCCCGTCACCACGGCGGCTGCCGTTTCATCACACGTTGTTTCCAGGGTCAGGACGAGCATGAAAGGACCAATCCAGAAAATCGGTGCGGGGAGCGGCGTGTTTTCCGCCTCACGGCGAGTCCGTACCACGCCGCGGGGAAGGAAGACGCGTCGTGCCACGCGTCCTGCTGGCGAGCACCCTTGGCGGGAACCGAGGCACGCCGAGGGACCCACGTGGCTACGGCGTTTGCCGCGTGTTCGCCGCACTCGAGCCGTTCTCGTCCGCCGGCTCTGGCTCGAGCGTCGCTGCGGGAGTCTCTTCGCCTGGCGAGTCAGACGAGATCTTCGACTTGACCACTTCCAACGCTTTGTCGAACTGGCGATCGACCACATGCCCTTGGTCGCCTGACGTACCGGTGCTGGCAGGGGGCGCGGTCGACTGAGCCGCCGGATCCTCATCCGGAACCTCGGCAGCCGGTTTGACTTCTGCTTCACCTGCCTCGCCAGTGTCACCCGGTGCGGTCGGCGGTGCGTCGGAGGCATCTGTGGTGCTGTCGGATGACGATTCGACGTCTGTCGCAGGTTCTTCCCCGCCCGCTTCGGCGCCCCGACTGATCAGTTCGTCACGCTGGGCGTACAGGATCCCCAGATCCTCCATCTCACGGTTGCTCAGTCGCAGGGCAAATCCGTCGTCGGGATGAACGCCCCATTCATCGGTTTCGGTGGCGTCGGCTTCCCGATGAATGTTCTTGCCGCTGGGTCGATGATAGCCTGCCGTGGTCAGCTTCAGTGCGCTCTTGCCCTTCTCCAATTCGATGATGTTCTGCACACTTCCCTTCCCCCAGGTGCGTTCACCGACGATGGTTGCCACTTTGTTGTCCTGCAGACAGGCCGAGACGATTTCGGCGGCTGAGGCGCTGAACCGATTCACCATGATGGCGACGGGAAACCCGCGTGGAATGAGCGTTCCCTCGTCCTGTGCATCCCAGGCCTGCGCCGGTGTGCTCCGGCCCTCGATGCTCACGATGCGCCCCTCATGCAGGAACAGATCGCAAACCTTAATGGCCTCGCTCAACATTCCACCGGGATTGAATCGCAGATCGAGAACCAGTCCTCGCATTCCTTCATTCAACAAACGCTCAAGAACCTCTTGCAGGTCATGTGACGTGTTGCGACTGAACGCAAGGATGCGGACGTAGGCGATCTTCTGTTCGGTATCGCAGAAATAGTCCCACACCCCCTCCTTGCTCCGATGGAAACCGAGCACGGTTGGCTGCTGAATGCGTTCCCTCACCAACTTGACTGTTTCAGCCTGCCTACCGTCATTATGAAGCACGGTGACGGAGACCTCCGATCCGGCTTCGCCCCCCATCAGTTTGATCGCGTCGTCGATCGACAGCCCACGCGTGCTGGTCTCATCGATCCTCAGAATCTTGTCGCCTGCCCGGAGTCCGCCGCGCCAGGCAGGTGTGCCGAACAACGGGCTGATGATCTCCAACTGCCCATCGCGTTCGGAAACCTGAATCCCAATCCCCACAAACTCACGCTCCACACCTTTGCGGAATTGATCCAGCTCCTCAGGCGGAATGTAGTTGGAGTAGGGATCGAGTCGCGAGATCATGCCCTGGATGGCCGCCTCGATCAACTCGCGATCCGTGACATTCGATTCGACGTACTTGTCGCGAACTTGCTCGAGTGTGTCGGCAAACAGGCGGATCAGCTCCCGTTCGTCCGCCAAGTCGCTGCGTCCCGCGGTCGACGGAGATGGTGCTTGGGCGGCCGGCGCGGCGGGCTCGGTGTCGGCCCCCGGCAGCGATGCGCTGCCCAGACACATCGACACAACCGTTACGGTCACGCACAACCACCAGACGTGTTTGAGCCAACTGCGGGGCATGCCATCTACCTCCTATGCCAATCCGATCTCAGCGCACCGCACCACGAACGAACAGACACGAACAACCAGGCACTAGAGGGTGCGGAATCAACTGCTCAAGAAGTACCCCAGCGTCGAAACGACTGACCGAACACGCCAGCCTGTTCAGGACCCGCCAGCATGCTCGGACAGCGAGACGACCGCTGGAAGTATACGGTGCGACACGCCCGTCGACAACCTAAGTCGTTCCACATCAATAATTTTCGCCAGCCCAGGAAATCATCCCAAGGGACGCCGGGAGGTGTCGCGCTGGTCGTCATCGGGTGAGCCGATCCGCTGCGACAGGCCCCCGTGCGGGCATCGCCTCAGACCATCACAACCTCCCCCAAAAAAGCAGAGGTGCCACCTCAGCGGTGACACCTCCACGTTATCGGCGAAACCAATTCGATGCTAAGCATCAGTTGTTATTGTTGTCATCGTCGTCATCATCGTCGTCGTCCGGCAAGTTGCCCGTATTACCACCGCCGAAGTTGAAGGTGTTGACCTCCCCAATCTGCGAGAAGAACGGGAATGGAGAAGCACGCACGTAGCGGCGGTCGGCAGATACGACGGCCAGAGCAGAACCGGGATTCGCCTGCATCATGGCCCCAGACGGCAGTGTCGTAATCACCGGCTGGAAGCCCACCGCGCCGACACCGTTCCAACCACGCTGCTTGGCCCGGTCCCGATTGAAATTCTGCGCGGCCAGCGAATCCTCGTAGCGATTGAGCTGCCGAGTCACCATCGCTCGATCGAGCTGAACCTGAGGAGCCTGCACATGGGCCAGTTGCTCCTGCGATAAATGGGCCGCTCGGCGACCGTTGATCACGTCAAAAGTCACCACGGCGTCCTTGTCACTCAGCGGGATCTGTTCGTGCACATGGGCACGATCGGGATTATTGGTGCGAATGTCAATCGTCACTTTGCCGGAAGTTACGTTCCCCCAGACGCGATGGACTAACATCCGATACTGCCCCGAGAATCCCTGAGGACAGATATAGGTCTCGGTATACTCGCTGGAACCACTTCCCTTGCCATACGCATCACCTAACATGACGCCACCGGCCGTCGTCCGGGGATTCTGCAATGTGCAGACCGTACCGGTCGGCTCTTGGACGACCAGATCGACATCCGCGTCACCAGTCCATTTCACGGTAACCTGGGCGTCGCGCAGCCGAGCCTCTTCGATGGCCTGCTCATAAGCCACCGCTTCGTCTTCTTGACCGGCTTCGCGCAGCCGCGCCACCGTCGCTTTGGCCAGCCGCATCGCTCGGTCCTCAATGCCACTCTGGTCGTTCGGCCACGCCTGACTCAAGATGCCCAGCGTCGCCCAGCGAATGCCGTCGACGTCGTCCAGTCGCTTGGCAGAAGCCAAGGCCAGAGCATACGGCTCCCCGCGGAACGGGTTAGCGTAGGCAACTTCACGAAACAGCTTCAAGGCACGCTGATCCAGCCCCATCGAGGCCATATAGATGGCCATCGTCATCATGCTGTCCAAGTCCTCCGACAGATCGATCGAGGACATCAACGCCCGCTCAATCTCGGCCTGCGGCGCATCAACGGCCATCAGTGCCAGCGCCAACGCCTCGTACATCCAGGGCTGCACATGCGGACTCCGGATCGCCGCCGAGACCATGGCGACAATCTCGCTGTAACGTTCCTGCTCCGACAAGGCACGAGCGGTCGCACGCACCTGCAGATCGATCATCTGGGCCTGCTCCGGCTGATCTCCCTGGTGCTGAGCAAAATAGGCATCCCAGGCGTCATCCCATGACTGCCCGTCAGCCAACGTCAACGCGAGCGGCTCGACCGATTCCGGCAGGGCAGAGCGAGCAGCCGACGCCGGTGCAGACGCTGGCGCGACAGCCGGTTGGGTTGCGGGAGGAGTCGCGGTTGCAGGGGCGGTTTTGGTGCCGAGCGTCAGGTCTTCGTCGACGGCAAAGAACCCTCCCATGCCACCCATTCCACCCATACCACCCATGCCACCCATGCCACCCATGCCGCCCATGCCACCCCCCATGCCACCCATGCCGCCCATCATGCCGCCCATGCCGCCCATCATGCCACCCATACCGCCCATGCCTCCGGTGATCGGCAGTACGAGGTCGGCCACGGGATACACTTTGGTCAGCAGTTCGTTTTCCGCCGCTTCGGGAGTGGTGATCTTCAGGACTTCGTCGCGGATCACGTAGGTCAGGTCGAGTTCTCTGAGCATCAGCTTGAGAGCTGAGCGGAGCGTCACTCCGGTCAGGCTGATCGTGACCGGCGTATCGGAACCGAGTCCGACGTCGTCGAGCGCTTTTCTGTCGATGATGATCGGGATGTTGTTGGCGGTCTTGAGGTAATCAACGACTTCCGAAAGCGGCGCTTCATTGAATTCGAGCACGGCTTCTTTGGTCAGCGCATCGTAGATGACGCGTTCCTTGGTCCCACGTCCGAGCAAGTCCATGGACTTGTACTTCTGACGATCGATCGAGATCCGTTCCCAGAACTCCGGGTCGGGGTAGGAGATGGGCGGTTCGTCGGGGGTCGGAATGGCAGCCCGTTCGACCTCATACAGCGCGTTGACGAAGCCTCGATGTCGCAGCTCACGGAACTTTCGAATACCGGTGAGTTGGCGCAGGATGCTGGCGTTCATACGAGCCGAGATACCGATCGGCTCACCTGGCAGCAGGTTTTCCACGGGGTTGGCGATCTCGTCAATCGCCGCATCGAAATTCCTTTCCGCTTCGATATTCTGACCCGACAAGGCCAGACCGATTCCCTCGTCAATCAGAGCGCTGAACTTTTCCATCAGCTGCTTGACCCGCTGACGTCGATCGGTAAATTCATGAGCCAGACGCATCGCTTCGTCAGCGATCGCTCGATTCGCCTCCGACTGGCGACGTGCCTCGTCCGCCTGAACCTGTAGACGTCCCGCTTCCCGTACGGCCGAGACCAGTCGATCACGCAACTGAGCGCGAACCTCCGGATTGAGGTCGGGAGAGCGTTCGACGTTATCGAGCATAACCTTGAGAGTCTGGATGGTTGCCTCGGCATTCTCAGCCATCGTTCTGCGAGCCAAGTCCAAGACATGTTCGACTTCGGCTTGTATACGTCCTTCCTTGACCCGCTGATCCGCTTCAAAGCCCTTAATCAGGTCGGAGGCTTCGTTGAGTTCCGACATCAAATCACCGCCTGCCGCCGGGCTGGACTGAGGCTGAGGTGCTGGCTGCGGCGCCGGCGGAGCAGGCGTCGCATCGGCGGGCTCTTCCTGGAAGCTGACGAAATGAAACACGTCGGCCACTTCCGACACGTCGCTCGGTACTTCGCCCACCAGCGACAGATCCTGAGCATCGGCGAAGATCACGCGAGCGGCTTCACGCAGCCCGTCCGACCCGACAGTCGGGAGGGTAAGACCGCCGTTGTCACGCGCCTGATCCACCAGCGCGGGAAGAAACGAAAAGTCCTCGTTCGAACGCTCGGCCACCAGCTGCCACGACAAATCGAGCTTCTTACCATGAGCCTCAACCGTCATCGCCAGCTGCTGTGGAGCGTGCGATTCAAGCTTTCCAATCAGAATCGTGTCGCGATCGGTTCGCAGAGGCGGCACATCCTGAGGATAGTGCTCCACGATCCCCGCCGGGAACTGTACCTCCTGAGGCCAGAGCACGGTCTGCTGAAGCGACTGAGCCAGGGCCGTTCCAGCCGCTTGCGATGCGGCTTCATCATTGGTGTCCACAAACAACATGCCGCCTGTCTGATTCGCCAGAGCCGCGAGAAACGCCACGTTGCGCTGCGGGCCGATCACAAAACTGAACACGCTGGCGCGCCGTTCGACAAACTCGCGCACCAACTCGCGCACTTCCGGATCACCGAAGAAATTGGCCCGGCTGATGCCATCGCCAACATACACGATCGAGCGGGAGTTTTCCGAAGGCTCGGCAAAACAAGCCGCAGCGGCCTTCAGGCCCGCGACCATGTCGGTCGAACCAAGTGGAGTGCGCTGCGCAAGTCTGGCTCTGGCCGCCTGCAGCTCGAGACTCCCCGCCAGGGCGAAGGACTCGCCCATCGGCTCGGCCGCCAAGTCCATCGCGAACAACCATACCCGGTCCTGGCTCCCCAGCCGGCTCAGCATCGAATCCAGAGCCAACAGGCCGTCCTGCCGAAAGAGCCCGCGCTGGCTGGCCGACGTGTCGAACAGGACCACGACGTCGTGAGCTGCCGAACCCTCAGGACGCACCTGCGGAGTGACGCTCAAGGCAAAATACGACTCGCCCGTCGCCTTGTCATAGGTCGCCAAGCGAGCGCCATAAGAATCGGCCGGCGGATCGGACGACCATGCGGGCGTCCACCACACCCCGGTCAGCATGAGGAATACTGGCAGTAACAAATGACTGCGTTTGGACATAGTCGCAACTCCAACCACAGAAGTGAGTTTCGAAAAGGAGCCCCTCTACTCAGCAACCTGCTGAATCGAGGAACCCGCCTTGCCTGCAATACGTCTGATTGGCCTACAAAATGAGCGCTTTATCGCCCCGGCATGCCTCATTCTAAGCTCCCCAAACTGTTTCTGCTACACAAAAAAGAGCAATTTAGGATAACCAGATAAGACAGGGACAATAAGACCGGACCGCCCTTCACCACCAAACTCGCTCATTCCCGGCTTGGCTCTTCCCGCTCGCCCCGCTGCCAGCGGGAAACTGCCCCCCAGTTGATCGCCCGCTGCCCCAACTTCTCTCCTCCATCCCACACACTCTCTCTCCCACCTCTGCACCTCGCGAAGCGCGCTGTAACCGCTAGGAGAATGACCGTGTCTCAGGGTCCCCAGGCAAAGGGATCCCGCAAACTGCAGGCCGCGCCGTGAGAATCCGCTTCCCAAGCACCGTGAGCAGGTTAATCGCAACCTGCACGTTGATTCCATCTCCTTTAGGATCAAGCACTTGAATGAAATAACCGGCACGCTGCCAGATTGCCGCCGGCGCCGGGTGAGCAGAGTGCCTACCGGGAGTGGACGCCCGTCCTGTTGTCCTTTGTCAACCAGCTGTTGCGAAATGCAACATGCCGACGAAACCGCAGCAAACAGCGAGCACGTAGCACGCACTTCCGTGCGGGACCGAGCGCACGGCGGTTTCGCTGAGATGGCCAGGCGATCGACAGGGTCATTGCGGCCTGAAGCCCGCGCTACACGAACAAAAAACCCTCTCCGCGGAGCGCGGAGAGGGTGGACGAGCGTAAATGACTGCTGAATGAGTCCAGATTCGGTCAGGAATAATTGGCTCGGTACAGCTCTAGGTGTGTCTTTGGCGGCGTGTTCGCGTGGGGGGCGACATCCGTTGCGACGAACACCTTTTTCGCGTGTTGTCTAGCGTTGGTCCGTTGACGGTGCTTCTGGCTGTGAGACCCGAGCCAACGTCTCGGCGGCCATCCGCTCAAGTTCCGGTGACAGTGTCGCCCAGAGTTCTTGTGCCTCTTGCCATGTCCGCTTGGCCCAGTGAATCAGGACATCGCGGTCGATGGTTGAGAGTACTGACACGAGCGAGTCACGAGCTGGCTCGACTGCCACGCTGTCCTGGACGTTGTGGGAGTCATCGTCAGCAACCGAATCCTGGGCCAGCCAAGGCAGATTGCGCATCCAGATCGGCATGTCGAAACCAACATCGAATCCGGCGTCGAATTCGTAGAGGAAGACGTTTGCCTGAGTCTGGGGCGAAGCCATGGCCGCGTTCTGCTGGACCATCGCCAGCATGGCCTGACCAACCTTGTTCTGGAGCTGTTGCAGGTCGACGCGCTGAACCATGGGGCCCACGACGTCCTGCAGCTGCAAGGCCGCGCTGGACAGCGTTTCGACCAGTTTCGCACCGGACAGCAGCTGCAGATGCCCAACCCAGCCGGCGAGCGGCTGCAGATCCAGTGTGGCGTCTGCGGAAGCGTCGTCCGCGTCAGTCGCATTCGGCTCACTGCCCGCCTCAGCCGGCGTGGTCACGTCAACCGATTCGCTCGACGCACCGTGGTGCTTCTGGTACTCGTAGTCGTAGTAACGGCCGTAACCGTAAGGGTAACGCCCGTAGTAGCCATAATCCAGATCGGCCGCGTCTGACTGCGTCGACTCGATTTCGACGGGATCATTCGCACTGGTCTCAGCCGGTTCGACTGGCGACTCGGTGGCAGTCGACGTGTCCGCGTCGCAAGCGGGCGACTTCTCGATTTGGGTCGGTACGTTGTCGTAGTCGTAGACATCATACGAATCGTAGGGATCATCTGCCGCAGCGTGGTCAACCTGATTCTGCTCCATGTCCTGCGGGATCTCGTCGTACGGCTGATACTGGTCGTACTCGTAGCCCTCATACATGTCGTAGTCAGCCACGGTCTCTTTGGCAGAGCCCTCAACTTGCGGAACCGCCGGCGATTCGGGAGCCGACACGGGATCGGCGTTCGGAGCAGCCTCGTGGCACCCGTACTGGTACCCGTAGTCGAACGCGCGGTACTGGTCGTCTTCCGCAGCCGGCTCGACGATGGCGTTCTCGGCTTGCTCGAGAGCGGGCTCAGCATTGACTGTCGCCTCGCTGACCATGCTCTCGCTCGTCTCGCCATGGCTCGGCATGGCACCGTAGTAGTAGCCGCGGTAATAGCCGTAACGATAGGCGTCATAGCCCTGATACGCTTCTGCGTGCGGCGTGCTGTCGGTAGTCGAGGTTTCGCTGCTGGCTACTTCGCGGTTGGCGTCCGCGGCCACCTGCTGATCAGCTTCAGACTCTACGGGCTGATCGTTGGAGGACTCGACATACAAGCCGTGATCGTAGCCACAGCCATAAGCGTCGTACAGCTCAACGTCGCGGGAGGGGCTGTCGTTCACTTGCGTGTCAGCGACCTCAGCAGCTGCTGCGCTCGCTTCGGCCGCTTCGGCATAGCTCTGGTAGAGCTCATAGCCGCTGCGTTCGTAGCGATAATCGTACTCGTGATAGGCGTCGTAGGATTCGACCAGGCTGTCGGTCGCAGCACTTTCGTCCCCCTCTGCCGCGTCGGAAACCGACAGCGAGTGGTGGCAAGTGCTGTCATACGCTTCGGGCTGGCAAACGGCCTCATTCGTCTCATGAGTTTCGTCGGCGGCGGGGCCGGTCTGGGCTGGCCATTGAATCATCGCGTCGAACTCGTAGTTGCGATGGCACGCCGGTTCGTAACACTGGAAGCTCTCGGCGGCAGTCTGAGCTTCAGTTTGCTCGTGGGCCGGAAGCGGTGGTTCCGTGGATGCTGATTCGTGTGAGTCGCTGGCGGTCAGGTAGGCGTACTTCGAGTAATACGCGTTGGGAGAGTCCTGAGAAACGTGTGGGGCCGGCTCGCTCGCCGTGGTGGTCGTCGGTGCTGTGGCCGTCATGGAGCTAGGGCAGCCGTGCCGGTAGTACTCGTAACCGTAATAGTCTTCGTAGGCGCGATAGTGTGGGCGGTGGGAGTGCGTCGCGCTGCCGCTGGTCTGCGTTGTGGTGGGGCACATCATCGGCTCGGCCGCCGCGCAAGACTCGCTCACATCGGCAGAATCGCTGGCACTGTCCGCTCCGGTCATCGCGGCTTCCGGAGCCGGCTCGACCGGGTCGTCCAGTACGGCCACGACGGCTCGGCCGCGGAGATCGGCCGTCTCAAACACAACATCACTCGCTGCCTGGGTTTCCACAGGCGGGTCTTCTGCATAGGCCTCCATGCAACCATCCACAAAGGGACTCGAATTGCTGTAAAGGGGTCCGAAACGGTAATAGTCGGTACAAATCTGGGCATGAGCTCGGTCGGTCACGGCCAGGGCGGACCCTAACGCAGCCATGAACACCGCCCAAAAAAGACAAGCGCGAGTCATTCCATTAATCCTCCTGAAGAACTTGCGACGCGCTGGCTGAAAGACTTCCCACCCCTGTCGACTGGTCTCAGAAACCAGATCAATTCGACTGGGGCATCCATGTATCCTTGCTGATGTATCGTATCGGAGCTGGCTAAATGGACTCATTAGGTAATTGGTATCGTGTTGGCAAAGAGCGTAAGACATGGCCCACTTCGCGCGACCAGCGAGTTTTGGAAAAGAATATTGGCGGCAGCGGTCATTCCGCGTGTATCGGCTGCACCGGGGAGCCTGCAAGCCGCTTCCACGCCGTCTGCACTGGCTCGATTTTCCTCCGCAAGACCAAATTGCCGGGTGAACAGGACGAGTCACTGGGCAGCCCGCTGTCAAGCTCGCAAGTCCTCTGAGAAGTTGAACTTAAGCACCGCAGGATATATACCTTGGGAACCACTTGCATCCTGTTCGGCGTGACGCCGGGGAGCTTCTTTGACCCCGGTTACGCAACGGTCGAACTGGTGGCCGAGGGGACGGTCCTGACTACCGTTGGCGCGGCCGACAAGGACCACCCCCCGCGAGGAGCTGGTAAGTACTTCGGTTCACGAGAACGCAAACCAAAGCGTGGTGCACATCACATCACGACGCGATCCGTCCGGTCCGATCTGTGGTTCACGGACGTGGTGCCGACTGAGGGCTCCGGACCGGGCTCGGCACTCGACAAGCGTGGCCACATCCTGATGCGATTCTCGCCGACATACCAGCAGTCACATCATTAACGGGGCTCGGCAGGTCCTGGCGGCGTTAGTGAGAGTCCGGCGCGAGGGGCGGCCACTGGACATCAGGTGACTTGGGGAAGATCCGACCAATCCCGCCGCAACCTTCGGCATGGCCGATTCGCGTCCTCCGAAACCTCAGCTTTCGTCCGGGGTTGAATCGACGGCACCGGCGACGATTTTCCCGCGCCGGCGCCCCAGGCAGTAGATGAAAACGCTCCTGCCAAGGATAATAGCCAGAGGCAGCAAATACTGGGTATAGCCAAGCAGTGGTCGTCTTTCTGGCTGCCAGCCCCAGATCACTTGGGGCGCGACAGGTGGCGGAAGCGAACCGCTGAGATTTGGCACGTCAGTGTCAGTTATCTATTCCTCAGTCAACGTGCAGAAAGTGTCTCGCTTGGTTTGGTCCCCTGATCGGGCCTGGCAACAAGATGAAACGAGTCGTGGCATGAACATCGCTCGCATTACAAGAGTCCTCGTCTGGATCTGCTTGGCGTTCGCCGCCTGGGGTCTCACCGTCGATCGCTCAGACGCCCAGGGGCGCGGCGGCCGAGGTGGACGTGGGGGCGACGCTGGCGG
>JBGSHS010000262.1:0-29698 GCA_041752115.1 Pirellulaceae bacterium
CGGCGTGCCGAGGTCGCGATCCAGGTTGCCGATCTTGCGGCCCGTGACGCACAGGCGACTTCCACGCAATCGTTCCACAGTGACGTCTTGATGTCACATCAGACTTCCGTGGCAGATGGCGCTCGAGCGATACCGGCAGGCAGGACGATGGAGCGTGAGCATCACGAACCGGCCGCCGCCGCGAGTTCACTACCGGCATCGACCGCGGCTGGAAAGCCGCAGGACTCCGCCCTTTGGCGGAAGCTATTCTGGGCCATCTACGGATTGGTCGGCGGCGTGATGGTTCTTCGTCTTGTGATGGGCGCTCGGGTGGCGGCTCGGGTGACAGCGGCCGGTTCGCCCGCGCCGCCATGGGTCCAGGTGCTGGCCGACTCGATCGCTGAGGAAATGTCCTGGCACTCCATTCCCATTCGTGTCACACGCTGGTTTGAGTCGCCGGTCTTGGCAGGCGTCTGGCGACCTACGATTCTGTTGCCCGAGTCGCTGTTGGGCTCGGCGACCTTCGAGCGTGATGTGCGTGGCGCGGTGGTGCACGAGCTGGCACATGCCGCGGGACGCGATCTGCTGTGGGACCGAAGTCTCGCCTTGCTGACCGCATTTCTTTGGCCTCATCCGCTCGTCTGGCTTGTGCGCAGCGCGCACCGGTTAGCGTGTGAGCGCGTGAGTGATCGGGTGGCGGTCGACTGCCTGGGAGACCTGGCCGCGTATCAGAGCCTGGTGGCGCGGATTGCGCTGCGGGTATCTGGAGCGACCGCCAACGTTGGACTGGCGATGGCGCACAGGTCGAACGTACGTCGCCGTCTGACGGCTTTGGTGCACTGTCCGCACGTTCCCCGGCTCGGACGCAGGGCAGCTGCGATGGCGGTGGTCGCAATGGTCGGCGTAGTGGTGCTGGGAACAGGCGTGCTGGTGATGCGGCCGGTCACAGCAGAGGCGGCGGCCATGGCACCTCGACCGGATAGCAATCAGCCAGATGACCGCCGCCAGCGGCCAGACCAGCCGGCGTCTGATAACGGCCCGGCTCGTTTGCGTCCCGCGGCATTGAAGTTCAACGTGGTTCGCAAAGACGACGGTCAGAAAGTGGCCGGTGCCAAGGTCACCGTGCGCATGTACGATGCCGCCCCCAACGTGACGCGCGAGTTGTTGACGGACGAGCAGGGGGTGGCGACGTTCGAGTACCCCGACGGTGATAAACCGGTCCATTTATGGGCGATGGTTCACAAAACCGGACTCGTTCCCTACTACGTGAACTTCGGTCGTGACCTGGTTCCCGCGGTGCTGCCGCAGGAGAAGCTGATCCAGATGGATCCGGGCAAGAAGGTGGGAGGGACGGTGGTGGACTCGGAGGGGAAGCCGGTCGCCGGCGCGGAGCTATCCATAACGGTGCCGGCCACCGACACGCCGACCGAGATCCACTATCACCTGTTGCATGAAACAACGCAGGCCGACGGTACGTGGCTGCTGGACGGCGCTCCTCTGGATTCATCGTCTTTGTATCTCACGATTGAACACCCACGCTTCCTGCGCGAGGGAGTCCCTGTGCAGGATCGTGTGGATGGCACCTATCCGTTGGATCGAGGGTTGACCTTAGCCGGGCGAGTGACTGACAGCGACGGAGTACCCGCTGCTGATGCGACGATCACCATCGGGCGCGATCGTTGGGGAAGTGGCCGGCAACCGACCCGCGTGGAGGAGGACGGCACGTTTACGGTTTCTGCCCTGCGTCCAGAGCAGACGTGGGTCACCGCCGAATCGCCCCGGCACGCTCCGCAGGTCCAGGCCGTGACGATCAGCGCCCAGACGAAACCGCTTGACTTCGCCCTGGCGCCCGGCAACACGACTCGCTTGAAAGTCGTCAACGAGTCGGGAGAACCTGTGGCCGGTGCTCGCATTGTGGCAGACACCTGGAACGGGTACCGCACGTTGTGGTGGCAGGCCGGCACCGATGCTGAAGGAATGGCCCTATGGGATGGCGCGCCACGTGAGCCGGTAGAGTTTCATGTGCTGGCTGATGGCTATGCCGCTCGGCGGGACGTGATCGTCGCGCCTCAGGACCAACCTCATGTGGTGCGATTGCAGCGGCCTCTGACGATCACCGGGACCGTGACCGACCAGCAGCAGCGACCGATCGGGGAATTCCGCGTGGAGTTGGGGCGGAAATTTCCTGGCCGCGACGACATCAGCTGGATGTCGTACGAAGGGACCGCCGGTCGCAATGGCCAGTTCGTTCTGCAGTACTCAGAAGCATGTGATGCGATTTACCTGCGGATTGAGGCGAGCGGGTTCACGCCGTGGAAATCGGAGCCACTCGACTTCGGAGTGTCCGAACACAAAATCGCGGTGCAATTGGAGCCGGGCGCAGGCCCGTCAGGCATCGTGTTTGCCCCTGACGGACAGCCGGCCGCTGGAGCGCGTCTGACGTTGCTGACCGCCCAGCAAGGGATGCAATTCACGCGCGGCTATCGCCCTAGCGGCGGCAAGCAGACGATTGTCTCGGATCAACAGGGGCGCTACCTATTCCTGCTGGTTGAAGAGAGGTGGTTGGTCGCCGCGGTCCACGAAAGTGGTTATGCGGAGGTGACGGAGGAGGACATTGCGGCGGCCGGCGGAATCCAACTGCAGCCGTGGGCCAAGGTCGAGGTGACCGTGCGGCGTGGCGCAGCAACGCTGGCCGATGCTTCTGTGGCGATACAACCGTTTTCGCAGCGTCGGCAGCCAGTCGAGGTGTTTTCGTATGGTATTGATGGCATGACCGATGCTGCAGGACGAGTTGTCTTTGAGCAAGTAGTGCCGGGCTCGTGCTTCGTCACTCAGACAATCCGCCAGCCAAGCGGAAGCGGCATGATGGTTTACCCGCAGCGCAGCTCGACCATTCAGCTGAAACCGGGCGAAACGGCGGAGGTGCAATTGGGCGGTGAAGGCGTGACGGTAACTGGACGTCTGAGCGTGACGGGCACACCACCCCGGGAACATCGTTGGGGTCGCAACGAGGCAGCCCGCCTCTCTACCGCGGGACCAAACGTGGCGAGCGAGTCGCGCAAGCACTACAGCTGCCTGATTGCCGATGACGGATCGTTCTCGATCACAGATATTGTGCCTGGCTCATACACGCTCGGTGTCAATCTCACCGCGGTTCCCGATCCCAATTCGTGCGGGATGGGCGAAGCGATGGGGCGGATCACTCGCGAGTTCGAGATCACTGGCGACGAGCCGGTGGTTGATCTGGGTGTTCTGGAGGGGACGTGGTTCTCACGATTGGGTGCAGGGGATGCGGCCCCGATGTTTGCCGCTCAGTTAACCGACGGCGCCAGTCTCACGCTGGCTGATCTGGCCGGCCGACTGGTGCTGGTCGACTTCTGGGCGACTTGGTGTGGACCCTGCATGGCCGAGATGCCACTGCTTGGGCAGTTGCATCAGGAATTCGCGGCCGATCGACGTTTCCAGTTGCTGGGGCTCTCTTTGGACCACTCGGCCGAAGACACGGCGACTGCTGTCACGAAGCACGGTTGGCCGTGGAGCACCGCCTTCGCCGGACCGGGCACCGGGGCCATGATTCCGACTCGCTTTGATGTGAAGTCCATCCCGGAGAAGTTTCTGATCGATGTGGACGGCACGATCCTCTATCGCGGTCGTGATCTGGAGGAGATTACGCAGTTGATCCGCAAACGCCTCTCCGAACTCCCTGCTGCCGAGGAAATCTCCACCCATGCCTCTGGTGCGCAAAGCGTCAACAGCAGTGACGATTTCGCGGGCGGAGCCAATATCTCGGTTGCGGTGGCTGTTGACAACATGGAGTATGCGCCAGGAAGAACCCCAACTCCCAAGGGCCCCGGTTTGATTCTCTGGAGCGAAGACGGTCAGGAAGTTCGACGTCGTGATGACGTCGGAGCAAGTGGCTGGTTAACCGGTCCCAATCTGCTTGCCTTCGATCCGCAGCGCGAGCGGCTGTACTGCTGTGACAAGGCTCGCCGTCGTCTCCTGGCAATCGATCGCCGGGGCCGAGAGCTGTTCGCCACTCCTGTACCCGATCTGCATGCCGTCGCGGTTGACGAGAAAACCGGTGATGTGTGGTGCCTGACTCTCGCGTCGCTCAATTCGGGCGAACTCGTGATTCTCGATGCTGAAGGTAATGAACGATTACGCCGGCCGTGCAACGCCTTTACGGTGGCCTACTCGCCGGCGGAAGATCTGTTCTGGATGGCTGGCAAGAGCATTGACCGGGTCAGCCGGGACGGCAAGGTGCTTTCGAGCGTGGCGATGCCGGAAGGAGCCTACACGTTTACCGACGTGGCTGTGGATCGCCAGCGAGGCGGCGCCTGGGTGCTGGAGGACGATCACCCGGACATGCCGTTGAGCCAGTTGCGAGTTTGGCGAGCGACGACCGACGGAACGGCAACTCCCGTCCACACGTTCCGCGAAGGATGCGTACCTCGAACGCTCGTCTGTGTCGAAGGCCAACCTTGGGTGGCAGCGATTACGAACTACACGCGTGATGCGAGAGAGCCGTTCCAATGGGCCGTGCAGCGACTCAATGCGGATGGAACCGCAGCCCCTTCGCTGGACATTGCGGCCATGGAGATTGCCGTGGGACTCCAGTCAGGCACGATCTGGGTGCGCACTGCGCAAGGTCTGCAGCAGATCAGATCGGACGGGAAGATCCTGTTGACGGTTTCGCTGCCGGAGGATCTGCGCTGTGTGCAGATTGCCGCGTTTTGAATTGCGGTGGAGGGCTTGTCGCCTTTCGCTCTGTGAAAGCAGTGTTGCTTGCCTGGAAACGCCGCCGAAGGAACTTCAGCAGCTCAACGGAAAACGCATTGCAGACGCACTGGCTCCGCTCGCGGAACTCAGACATCGCAGATGGCGCAGCGGTACCCGCTCGCTCAGCCAGTGGCACCCACCCAGGAGGATGCCGAAGGAATTCTCGCGTTTTTTTCTTACGAGGGGGCGTGGTGGTTGGGCAACGTGGGTGTCTGAGTGGGGACGCCCAGAACCGCATGCGTGGGCGATGATGTCGTGGAAGGTGCGACGGGCAGGAGGATGGTAAAGGCGGTTCCTTTGCCCACCGTGCTTTGCACGCGGATGCGGCCGCGATGCGCTTCGACAATGTTGCGGCACGAGGAGAGGCCGAGCCCGGTTCCGCCTTTGCCGGTCTCGTCAGGACCATCTTTGGTGGTGAAGAACGGTTCAAAGATCCGCGGCAGTTTCTCGGCGGGGATTCCGACGCCTTCATCCCGCACCTGGAGGACCACCATGTTGCTCTCCGTGTCGTGATCCAACTTGATGTGGATCCGACCACCCTGGGGCATCGCCTGTCGGGCGTTGATGAGCAGGTTGAGCAGGATCTGCTGGATCTGGTTACCGTTGACCAGGGCGGGCGGAGCTTCGCTGATCTCACGCTCCACTCGGATCCGATACTTGTTCATTTCGCGGTCCAGCAGGACCATAGCATCGTCGATCAGCTGAGCCAGATCGGTCGGCTCAAAGCTGTCGGTGCGATTGCGGGCGACGCCGAGAATGGAATTGGTGATCCGCGCCGCCTTCTGGCTGGCCGTCAGGATTTTGTCAAGCGCTTTGTCCCGCGTGGCATCGTCGCGGCAGCGCATTGCCATCTTGGCGTAGTTGATGATCGTCATCAGCACGTTGTTGAATTCGTGCGTCGTGGTGCTCACCAGTTCGCCCAGAGCTGTGAGTTTCTGGGCGTGCTGCAGCTGCTCTTTCAGGATGCGAACTTGCTCTTCGAGCGATGGTAGGTCTGGATGGGGGTGCGACATCGGAGGGATCCTTTTCCACTCATTGAGCCAATCGGGCAAGTCGGGCCAGCGTTCGTCTGGTTGCCAGCTTCCCTTGCTCGCCGCATTCTACGTGGTTGTCACGTTTTGCCCTGCGGTTGTGGGTTAACTCGTTGTGCGCCTTCTGGTTAGCTCATATTGAGGTATCGGAGAACCGAACTGGGCAACTGAAACCGAAGCAGCTATAATCGCTCCCCGCAACGTCTGTATCAGCCACGGATTCAAGGCGACTTAGGGGAGCTGGGATGCACACAGTCGAATTGTTGGATGAGGCATGTGAGGTAGCTAGCCAGCTGGGATATCGCACGCGACAGGAATGGCTGGGAGGCCATGGAGGAGGCGCTTGCGAATTTGCTGGTCAAAAGTGGATTTTCATCGATCTGGCGCTCAATGCCATCGAGCAACTACAGCAGGTGACCGAGGCGCTACAGCGCGATCCGGGCATCCACTTGGTTTCCTTATCGGCACCGTTGCGGCAGTTGCTTGGACTGCGCCGTGCCGCCTGAGTAGGGTGCGACCAGGCGATTGCCTTGCGAAGTGTTTCAGCTGCGATACAGCTGATGGCTCTCGATGTATTTCTCGACCGCGCGGGGTGTGCGATATCGGATGCTGCGACCGTCTGCGACGCGCTGGCGGATATCGGTGCTGGCCAGATCCATGAGGGGCATCGTCACCTGGCACTGCTGGAAGTAGTCCAGTCGCTGGGGGTCTACCAGTTCTGCCAGCACTGAAAGGGAAGGAGTGGGAGAGCCGGGGCGACGGACGACGACCGGTACAGCCAGTTGGCAGATTCTGGCTGGCTCTCGCCAATGGGGCAAATCCTCCAGCGAATCGGCGCCCATTAAGAAGAATAGCTCCGCGTCGGGCAGCTGCTGGTGGATCGCTTCCAAGGTGTCGACGGTGTAGCTGACGCCACCTCGATCGGCCTCGATCGTGCTGACCTGCAGAGCATCGTGGCCTCCGATGGCCAGTCGCAGCATTTCGACGCGGTGCCGGGCACTCGTCCCTTTCCGCTGGAGTTTGTGAGGTGCCGAGGCCGCGGGGAGCAGCCAGACCTGATTGAGTTGACATTGTTCGCGGCACGATTCGGCCAGCAACAAATGCCCGTAGTGGACGGGGTCGAAGCTGCCGCCGTAAATACCTAGTCGTCGCACAGATTCCAGCGTCATGATCCAGTCATCTCGTGAAGGTGCGGATCCTGCTGAAGTTACCTCAAACGACGGTTCAATGTGAGGGGGCACTCAGGTTCGCAACTGCCCGACTCGCGGCGTCAAGCCGCTTCGGCTTCCGGTCGACGAGCTCGCCGGCCGCCACGTCCTCGAACCGAGACCGCTTGGCCGTGGACGTTTCGTCTTCCCAGGGCTTGTCTCATCGGCGGCGCGGTCTGGTAGACTGAGGCGGGTAGACGGGCGATCAAGAGCGACGCTGCTGAGGGGCGAGGTAAGTCGAGCTCTGTCTTCTCTTGGGGATAGGTTGAGTGGGAATCGGGTGAGGGATTGGACCACTGATGGGCGAGCAGCAACGGGACTTGTTTGAGCGTGAGCCCCTTCCGTGGGAGCTGGACGATGCACGTGAATTGTGCATCGCCGAGGTGGTTTTTTCCGAATTCCCGTTCGGTCCGTACGACTATGAGGTGCCTGAGCGATTGCGAACGGTGGTTCAGCCGGGAATCCGGGTCGAAGTGCCGCTGGGTCGGGGGAACCGGAAACGCGTAGGCTACTGCGTCGCCGTGGCCAATGCGAGTGGAGGGGGGCGAAGTCTCAAGCCGATTGCGGCCGTGGTGGATTCGCAATCGTTGCTGGCACCGTCGATGCTGCGGCTGACCCGTTGGATGGCGCAGTACTATTTATGTCCGTTGGGACAGGTCCTGGAGGCGGTGGTCCCATCGGGAGTGAGGGGTCAGGCGGGGACTCGCGAACAGGTGTTTTTGCGTGTTCCCACTTCGATTGCTGCGCGCATGACTCAGTTGAAGTTGCCGGTCAAACAGGCCGCTGCGTTGAAGATCCTGGCGGCTTCTCCCGAGCCACTCACGCCCGCCGAGCTGGCTCAGGCCGCTCATTGCACGCTGGGGCCGATTCAAGCGTTGCGCGACAAGCGACTGGTCGTGGAGGAGGTGCGGCGAGTGCACTTGGGGATTGGCGACCTGTCGGTGGCGGAGCGGCAGGAGCACCTGGAGCTCAATCCCGATCAGCGTCAGGCGTTGGAGGCGATTCTGGGTCCTTTGCGGGAGAATCGGCACGAGGCGATTGTCGTTCACGGCGTCACCGGCAGTGGCAAGACGGAAGTCTACATTCGGGCGATTGACGAGGTGATACAGTACGGTCGTCAGGCGATTGTGTTGGTCCCGGAGATCAGCCTGACTCCGCAGACGCGGGCTCGTTTTCAGTCGCGGTTTGCCGGGGTGGCGGTGTTACACAGTCACCTGACTCCGCCGGAGCGTCATTGGCATTGGCTGCAGATTGCGGCGGGGCGGGTGCAGGTAATTGTGGGTGCTCGCAGTGCCATTTTCGCTCCGACTCCTCATCTGGGACTCATCGTGATCGACGAGGAGCACGATGCGTCGTTCAAGCAGGACAAAGCGCCGCGCTATCACGCGCGGGATGTGGCATTGCAGCGAGCGGCGATGGAGCGGGTACCGGTCGTGCTCGGATCGGCCACACCCTCGCTGGAGAGCTGGCATCGCGCGCAGCAGGGAGAGTATCGGTTAGTGGACATGCCGCGCCGCGTCTCTTCGCTCCCGTTGCCCGACGTCTCGATCGTGGATTTGCGTACGCAGTCGCAGGGTCGCGGGTATCGGGGGGCGATCAGTCAGCCGCTGTATCAGGGCGTTCAGCAGGCGTTGCGTGCGGACGGCCAGGTCATTTTGCTGCTGAACCGGCGTGGATATTCCACGAACATTCAGTGCCCCGAATGCGGTTACGTCGCGAAGTGTCCCGATTGTGATATTGCGCTGACCCATCATCGCGAAGGGGAGCGTGCTGCGTGCCACTATTGCGAGTACGTCATTCCGGCTCCTCCCAAGTGTCCGGAGTGCGGATTTGACGGGATTCGTTATTCCGGACTGGGCACTCAGAAGCTGGAAGCCGAAGTGCGGGCCCGATTTCCGGACGTTCCTTGCCTGCGGATGGACAGCGACTCCATGGCCAAGCATGGCAGCCACGAACAGGCGCTGGACCGGTTCCGCCGTGGCGAGGTGAAGATCCTGGTGGGGACGCAGATGATTGCCAAGGGGCTGGATTTTCCGCAGGTGACGTTGGTGGGTGTCATTAACGCCGACATCGCTCTGCATTTTCCGGACTTTCGGGCGGCGGAACGGACCTTTCAGCTGGTCACTCAAGTGGCGGGTCGGACGGGCCGCGGCCGGCAGGGAGGACGGGTGATTGTGCAGACGTACAGTCCCGATCATCCTGCGATCCTGGCCGCCCAGCGTCACGATTATCTGATGTTTGCTCAGCAGGAGTTGCCGGTGCGGCGTGAGTTTGGCTATCCGCCGCTGATCGCGATGATCCGCATCGTGGTGCGTGGTCCGGTGCAGGGGGTCGCGGAGGAGTTTGCCCGGCACGTGGCTGAGTTGCTGGCCCAGGCGGCTCGGCGGCGCGAGCAGACTCCCCGTATGATGGGGCCTACGCCGGCTCCGATCCCGCGGCTGCGCGGTCATTTCCGCTTCCATATCTTGCTCTACGATGCGAATCAGGGCGAGTTGTCAGCGCTGGTGGAGGCGGCCACAGGAGCGTTGAAGTCGCCCGAGAACGTTGTATGGACCATCGATGTCGATCCGGTAGATATGATGTGAGCCGAGGCGTTGGGCAGGTGGCGTACGGCCGGGTCCGAACACCGCTGCGATCAGGCCGCGTCACGCTCCAGGACATGACCGGCCGGTGGGATGTGGAACGTGACGAGGGAAGGCGACAATGCCACAGAGCAGCAAGGCGGAATTCGGCCGAACGCCGAGCCGAATGCCGAGGGCAGACACCCTGCGTCTGGACCCCGCGCCTGGAGTTGTCTCAACCGCAGAATATCGCACACGAAATGACCAAAGAAAGAAACAAGCGATGCCAGAACGGATACCTCGTGGCAGGAATCTCACCGCGGCGCCGTAGGCCATGGTCGCACTGTCGCATTGTGGCATTGTCGCATTCCCCATTTCCCCAGCAATTCGTTCCGGCCTGTCCCTGTTTCCAGCAGCAAATCGCGTTGATGGCACGCACCCGCGCGAGGACGCTGGCGGGAGCTACCCCCGCGCAGAGCTCTTCCCGCATTTCTGCGCGGCGTCCCCAAGCTGCACTGGTTCCAATTCCGCATCGGTCGTAGAATACGAGCGGTTGTCGCACCCGGATCCCGTCCCACGTTCTGCCAGCATTGTCTCTCATGAGCTATCGCTCCATCAAACGCGTACTCGGCGAAACCAGCCTGGAACGCAAGTGTCGCTTGCTCTTCGGCGTTTGCCTGCTGCTGCTGATTGGCGGAGCGTTCTGGGGAGTCGACCGGATCGCTGGGCGGTTGGTGATCAACACCACGCGCAACCATGGTCACGATCTGGTCGACATCATCATGATCAAGGTGCATGCCCTGTTCATTCACACCGGGACCGATCTGGAAGAGGACTTTTCGCTCTATCCGGAGATGCGTGCGACGCGCGAAATGCTCCGTGAGATCATGGTCGACGTGGAGGAGAGTCAGGATTACCGCTATGAGTTCGTTTCCTTGACGACGTCCTATCCGCTCCGCATGGTCACGCCGGTCGCACCGCAGGATGAACACGAGCGGGAGCTGCTGATGGAGCTGGAGCGTAAAGTGCTGGAGAAGCGCGGAGAGCTGTTGCAAGCAGAAGAAACCGCGGGTGCTGAGCTGACTCCGCAGCAAGCGTTGGGAGAACCGGACGAACGGGTCATCCGGCCGGTCTTTGTTGACCGTCGGCCCGACAATGGAGGGAACGAATACCACTACTTCGAACCGATCAGCTTCAAGCACGTCTGTCGCGAGTGCCACAGTGCTCCGCAAGACGTGGGGACCAGTTCGGCGGCCGATATTGCCGAGCCGTATGCAGCCGATCCGCCGGTGCTGGCCGTGAAGGTGATTATGCCGTACAAGGAAACGGCCGGGGAAGCGATCAGCAGTTCCCGGGCGGTTCTGATCGCGGTCGCCATCATGACCGTTTTTCTGGCGATGATCACGTTGTACCTCATCGTTCGCTATGTGATCGTCAAGCCGCTACAGCATCTGCGCGACGTCAGCGACGAGGTCACTCAGGGCAGGCTCGAGGTCCGGGCCGAGATCTATACGGGCGATGAGTTCGAGGAATTGGCTCACTCGTTCAACCGCATGTTGCGGCACCTGAGCGAGACCCAGGGAGAGCTGCGTCGAGTCAACCAGGACTTGGACGGCAAAGTCGATGAGCTGGCGCAGCTCAATATGCGACTCTACGAAATGAACCGTCTGAAGGACGATTTTCTGGCGAACATGAGCCACGAACTGCGCACGCCATTGAACAGCATCAT
The DNA here is from genome assembly GCA_041752115.1 of Pirellulaceae bacterium. Taxonomy (GTDB): domain Bacteria; phylum Planctomycetota; class Planctomycetia; order Pirellulales; family Pirellulaceae; genus JAJRVM01. Next base: position 11,288 of record JBGSHS010000262.1, read on the forward strand.
CGGTTTCTCGGAGGTTCTGCAGGGCATCAGCGCGCTCAACGATAAACAGAAGCGTTATGCGTCGAACATCCAGAAGTCGGGCCGGGTCCTCCTGGAAATGATTAACGACATTCTGGACCTGGCCAAGATGGAAGCGGGGAAGATGGAAATTCGACCGACCGAATTTCGCCTCGACACGCTGGTTCAGGCCCAGTGCGACATGGTCCGCGCCTTGGCTGAGGACAAGAACATCGATCTGGTCGTGAAGGTGAATCGCGATCTGCCCGCGGTCTACCAGGACCAGGCCAAGATCCAGCAGATTCTGACCAACCTGCTGTCGAACGCCATTAAGTTCACTCCCGAAGGTGGTCGCATCGAAGTCACGGCCGATCGTGACGACGAAGGTCGCCTGGTGCTGACGGTGGCGGATACGGGGGTCGGAATCGCGGAGGAAGACCGCGATATTATTTTCGAGAAATTCCGCCAGAGCAGCTCCATTCTCGGGGAAGACGGCCTGACTCGCGAGTATTCTGGCACCGGGCTCGGCTTGTCGATTCTCAAAGAACTCTGCAAGCTGCTGCGCGGCGAGATCAGTTTCGAGAGCGAATTGGGGCAGGGGAGTACCTTTACGGTCGTCCTGCCGTGGGCCTGTGCCGACCGCTCGCCGCGCGAGACCAGTTTGAACGCGCAGCTGCACGACCTGACCGCACCGAGCCGCGACGAGTTCAGTGCGCGTGGCTCGAGTGCAGCTTCGGCACAACACGCGGATGGTCCGACTGCCGCGATCGTCACGTCGACATCTCCCGTCGACGGCGAGAAAACCTGAACTCGCATCTCCCTGACGTTCCACGGGCAATTGCCAGTTCCCCATGTTTCAGTGTATAGTCCCGGGCAGGAGCGAGGAGAGTGGACGATGCGCTGGCGATTCACCTCGATGGCATCCTCAACGTCTTCCCTTCGTTTCTGCTTTCACTTCTCGAACTTCTCTTGAGCGTGGGACGCCCGCAGGTTGTACGATGATGAGCCAGGATGCCATACCAGTGACGGTGCATTTGTTTACCGACGGCGCGTGCAGCGGAAATCCGGGACCGGGCGGCTGGGCCTACATCCTCCGTCATCTGCGCACCGGCAACGAGAAGATCGAATCGGGCGGCAACGCGAATACCACCAACAACCAGATGGAACTGCTGGCTGTGATCCGTGGCCTCGAGGCGCTCACACGCCCCTGCCATGTGGAGCTGTTCACCGACAGCGTCTATGTCGGTAAAGGGCTCCAGGAATGGATGCCCAAATGGAAACAGAACCAGTGGCAGCGCCGCGAAGGCAAACGCTGGATGCCGATCAAGAACGAAGAGCTCTGGCGCCGGCTCGATCAGCTCGCGCAGCGCCATCGCATCAAGTACACACGCGTGGCCGGTCACAGCGGGCATCCTGAAAACGAGCAGTGCGACCAGCTGGCCGTGGCCGCCTGTGAAAAGTTCAAGTGACGTCAGAATCGAGCAGGAAACCGCCGACGATCGCACTGAGGCATGAGGGCCAGGATTGCCTCGTCGCTTCTCTTGTCGCCACGCCCGCGCAGAGCGCCGGAAACCGGCCGAGTGGCACGGGCTGTGCCAGTGGCGTGAGCTGGGGTGACGGTACAAGAACGACTTTCGTCATTGGGTATTTCGTCATTCGTCATTTCCGGTACGTGGTGTCGAATCCCGAACGCCCATTCAGGGACTCGGACTCGGCTGGTCCACTGGCCGCTGTGACAGTTCGGTGATGGCCGCTGCCACTTCGCGACGTCGTTGTTCCAGTGGAGCAGGATCGGTGGTGAAAGTGGTGGTGCTGGAGGTGATCTCCTCGGGCACGACCAGCAGTGCCTCGTACCGGGCCCGTTGCTGTGCGTTCAGCGCATCTGCGCGGCTCGCCAGCAGACGGCGGAGCATCGCCAGGTATTCGTAGTCCTCGATACCGTCGCGGAGCATTTCCAGGCGAATCGACTCGACGGGGCCCTCTACAACGCTCCGAGTCGGTCTTCCGTCGGCGGCGGCCAGTGGTGGATAGAGGAAACGTCCGTCGCCATTGCCCCACGGGCGTCGGGCGCCGTCGGGCGTGCTGTATCCGCTGACCCAACTCATCGGATCACGATACGGGTTCTGAGGCTCCTTGCGGTCGGGATAGGCGGCCGACGAGCTCCAGTAGTTGGTGGCCCAGACCAGAATGCCCGCGATGTCACGCTGCCACGTCTGCCACAGCCAGACCCGCATTTCGGTGGCCGGGTGATCGATGAACAGCGTGCAGTAGGGGGCTTTGGGACCGGTGCAGACATACCACCAGAACTCTTCGCCCTCGGCGCGGCGAGCGTCTCCTTGTGATGGATCGTAGGAGGCGGTCAGAGGGCACCAGATGTTGGGGCCCCCCACGAGCGCCGGTTCCACCTGCTCGGTCAACATACGTCGGATGCCGGGAGCCCAGCGTTTCAGTTTCGCGAAGCCATTGCTGACGAACTCGTAGTCCTTCGGGTCCGGCTCGTCGAACCAGTAGACGAACGCTTCATCCAGCCAGCCTTGGTCTTGCAGGTGCGCCTGGAGTTGACCGAGGTACGATTCCATGGCCGCTCGGTACTGTGGGGTGTCTTCGGCATAGCCCAGCAGTTGCGGTTCGTAGCGTTCGTGGAACGTACCGCCACCCAGGCCTGGAACGTGGAGTTGAAAGGTGTTGAAGTGGAGCTGGTCGATGGCGCGGGTCATGGCCCGGTCCCATTGACCGAAATCAAACTCTGGCTGCGGAGTCGGTTGCTGGGACGATTCGAATCCGCCCCCGACGATCTGCTCCGCGTCCGTATCCAGATTGACGACCGATACGTCATCGAACCAGGCGGTGCCCGTATACGAACCTTCGTCGTTCCACAGCGTGGCTCGCAGGTCGAGTTGCACGCTGCGGGCTTCATCCGGGAAGCGGTCGATCACTCGCTCCACGTGACGCCAGTTGCGGCTTCCCTCGAATGGCATGTCGTTGTTCCTGCCTGACATCCAGCGGTTGCCGGCATCGAAATGCCGGAGCGTCACCAGTAGTGGCTGATCTGCCTGCGCCGTGCGATACCAGAAACTCAGTCTCAGGCCCTTTCGAGCTGCAGGGATGGGCGTTTGATATTGTGCCGACACATTGTCACTGTTCGAGTTATCGGCGACCTTGAGCGATGCTTCTCCGGCATGCGGATCGTCCGTATCGCGCTCGCCCCCACCCCAAGCCGGGAGGTTCTTCCAGGTGACCTGAATCGGATCCAGCGGTGCCGGTTCGTACGGCGAAACGTGGTGAGCGGCCAGGCACCGCAGGTACTTGTCCAGCACCTCCCGCAACTGAGACTGTGATTCCAGGCGATGGTATCGCTTCACTTCGGAGGGATCGAACCCGAAGGCCGTCTGGCAGGTCATGCGGTCGGGCAGTTCAAATCCGAAGACCTCCACCTGCAACGGTACGGCGGCCTTGATGCCCTCCGCTTGGATCGAAATCACACCACGATACACTCCAGCTGGTTGGCCTTTGGGAACGTGCACTCGGACCCACAGCGGGAAGTTAACGCCACCCTTCAACTCGACGCTTTGAGCCAGTGGTGGCAGTGGATCGGGCCAGGGTCCAACCGTGCCGACAGCGTCGGTGGGCTGTGCCACGTGGACGTAGCCAACCTGGAGAATCTCGATACAGGAAGCTCGCATCCGCGCTCCCTGGGGGCCGGTCAGATCGCTCCCCACCACGGTGAGGCCTTGCAGCGGTTTCTGCGGGCGCAGAACCAGTTGCGCCGCTTCCACTTCGTTGGCCGCTGCGGCAATCTGGATCGCAGGGGCGGTCTGTGTGGGGACGCTCCGCTGTTGGCTGATCTTCCAGCCGGAGGAACACCACCAGAGTCCCAGTGCGGGGTCGGTCTGTGCGATCGCGGCACCGTAATGTGCGGCGAAGAGGGCCGGCACTTCGATGCTCGTGTCGGCCGTTACAACTGCGTCGCCGTCGATTGTCAGCTCCAGGCGGTGCAACTGCATGCCAGGCAGCGCGTAGGGCACCTGCAGAGCGACCTGGTCGTCTCCCACGGGGAGCGTAATGCGTTGCGGCTCCGAGGCAATGGACGCGGTGTCCTGATTGGTATTGGACGCCCGCTGCACGGAAGTTCGAACCTGCAGCGTCAGGGGCCGGTCACTCACATTGCGCAAGCGCAGATCGATCTGGTTCTGACCGCCGGTCACGGTGTCGCCCATGCCAGCGATTTCCACGCTCAGCTGCGGATCTTCCTGTGTCATTGCGAAATACTGCGTCGCCCCCACCAAGTCGACAGGCTCGCCGTCGAGTTGTGCCTCGTAGGCACATCCGTAGAGTTGCAGTGCGGCAGGCTGGCCGCCCTGGCCGCGCGCCGAAAATCGAATCCAGAGCTCGGGCGCCGGGAGCAGACGATCGGGAACGCGAAACGACTGACTTCCGACCTGGCCGAATGTGCCAAGCTCTTGCCACTCTTGTCCGTCGCGGCTAGCTTCCACCACCAGCTCACCGCTCTGATGCCAGCCGATCTCTGTCTGCAGCGTCACATCGCTCTGCAGCCGTTCGAGCTGATGACGGTAGACGACAACCGAGTCCGGCGAGGACAGTACAAACCGATTGGAGTTGAAATGGCATTGTTGCCAGGCAAGAGGGCGAGCGTGATTGGCCGACGGCTTGCCGAGCGGAGCAGTGAACGTGTACCGGCCGTCCCGAATCACTTCCCCATCGCCCAGTTCAATCCCCTCGAACGATCGATATACCGGCACAACTCGATCGATGTGCACATCATCAAACGCCACTGCGCCGTCGATTTCCCACTGGCCCATCCGCAATCGAGTTTGCTCTGGATCGAGATGGCGCGGGGTGATGAAGTACGATTCGCAACGAGTCCATTGTTCGCTCAGCGATCCCAGGTCACAGTTGCAGAAGAGTGGCCCGCTCACCGGTAAACCGGAGCCGCCACGCACTCTCCGCGCCTGAAACCGCAGACGATAGACCGTGTCGGCCTCCAGCGGCAACGGGGCGGACAGCCAGGCATTATCGGTCTTGCCGTCGCCTGACACCATGATGGCGCGCTCTCCCACGGCACCCGGTGTCACGAATCCACCATCGCCACGCGTGAGTGTCCAGCCCGCTGGTGTCGAGTCTCCTTCTTCGAAGGATGCATTGGGAACCGGTACGTCGGCCATGCCGCTGCTGCACAGACTGACGAGAATCGCCAGAGACGCGAGGAATCGGAAATGGATCATGAGATGGCTCGTTGTGTGAAGATTCGGAGTTACCTGGATCCCGCTATCGGCGGGCGTCGCCGGGCGAGCGAACGTCCGGCGGCTGCTGCCAGGGGTGGGAACGTGAGGAATGTACGGATCGCAAGTGCCAGGAGGGGGCATTCGCGATTCTATTCTAGCGACTGGTGTAACCACTGTGTGCCAGGGCTCCACTGACCTGGCAGAGTTCCGCAGTCCACGCAGTTGGGCGGGGGTGTCCTGTCACGGGCGAGCGGATTTCCAAGCTAGACTCATCTTATACCACTCTCTTTCGAATGCCGGAGGGAGGCGGTCCATGGGCGAACAGATGGCCCTGAGACGCGGCGCCCGCCGACTGTTGTCGCGACGAGAACGCATTCACGATCGCGTCGTGGCACCTCACGATCCGAGACTCAATTTTCCGCAACAAAGGGGAAATCGCATGTACCGTCAGCTCGCCATTGCGGTGTTCGTGTTCGGCTTGTGCGTCAGCGTGGGACTTTGCCAGCAGCAGGATGCGGAAACCCCGTCCGTCCATCTACCGGCGGCTGCGCTCTCGCCACAAACGGCACCACCGCAGGTTGTTCAGCCTCTCTCCCCGGCTGCCATGGACGCCCTGGTCGCCGGCATCGCGTTCTATCCCGATGAGATCATCGCGCAGATCCTCGATGCCTCACAGTATCCTGACGCCATCTCTCAGGCTGCGGAGTCCCAAGGCCGGCCATCTGCCGATACCACGTGGCCGGAAAGCGTGAAGGCACTCGGCAGTCACGTGGAGATCCTGCAGCAACTCGACCAGAACGCTGTGATCACTGCCCGATTGTCATTGGCCGCTCGCACGCAGCTTGAGGACGTGTGGCGCGCCGTGGATCGAGTGCGAGCGCAGTTCCAGCAGCAGGTCGAGCAGGCCGCGGCAGATAACGTTCAGAGCGGTCAGGAAGCCGTGGTGGTGCAGCGTGTGGCAGGCTACCCGTATCCCACGGGCGCGTTCGTCGCCGGCTATTGGACTGCTCAGGTCGTGGATGAACTGCAGACCTGGTATCAAGTCGCCCAGCCTGTTGTGGCTGCCGGCGAGGCAGTTGTCGTGGGACCCAATGGAAACTCGGCGGTCATCAGCGGCGCTGGGGCCGCGGGTGCTGTGACGATGGGGGACACAACCTACTATGGAGCAGCCGGCGCGGGATCTGTCACTACCTCCAACGGTACGGTCGTTACCGGCCAAGGCAAGGTGACCGGCAGTGCGACGCGGTCGGAGACAGGTGGCAGTTACCAGTCGAATGCGAGTGGTTCGGTGAAGTCGAGCACGGGCCAGTATGCCGAAGGGAATCACCGTGCAGCGGGCAGTTACACCAACAATGCCGATGGATCGGTCGATTTCCAGCGTTCGGCTGACACGAATCTCAACTCCAGCGGCGGCAGCAGCAGTATCACGCACACCGGTTCTGGAACGTATACCGGCCAAGGCACTGGCAGCTATGAAGGCTCGACCGACGTGCAGTCAACGCGTGGTAACGTGTCCGTCGAGACATCTGCTTCCGACGGTCAGGTCAACAGCACGATTACGAGCGGTCAGGGGGAGCATTCGGTTACGTTGGGCGACGGCCAGGTGGGCCAGACATCATCCGCTGCTGCCTCAAAGAGCGCTCCGCGAAGCGGGACATGGTCGGCCTCATCGCGAATGGCTCGTCCGGAGTCCGTACCGTCTTTGCAGAGCCGCTTCGCTCAGTCCGGTGGTGCCTGGCAGTCGGCAAGTCGAACCATGTCGGACGCCTGGAGTCGGCTCGGACAACAGACACAACTGCTCAACCGGACGGATTCCCACCTGGGCACTCTCGGCGCGCAGGGTAAACTCAACACGTCGAATCACACGTGGAACAACTCTCTGAACAGCCGCAACCCGCTGGGCAATTCCGGACCGACCACATTCGCTCGGCCCAATGGCACGCTCTCGGGCGGTGTGAACCTGCCGACGGTCAAAGGAACGATGCCGGTGCAGAAGCCCACGCCCAATCACCGTAGCACAGGCGGTGGCGGCGGCCGTCGTGGCCGGCGGTAAACGCAACGCGACGGGTGTTGAGGAGCATTCGCGAGCGACCGCAGCACGCGAGCCGTTGCTGGCTCCGTGCGACGGTCCGCTGCCGGAGAGAGGTTGTTCGAACCTCAGCCGACATCGCCCAGGTCGAGCACTTCGCCGTAGCGTCGCAGCACCTGGCGACGCAGCGCGTCGAACGGGCTCTGGAAAAAGTCAGAGTTCTCCACGGCGATCAGCGTCAGAGCATCGCGCCGCGCTTCCTCCAGTACTGCTCCATCGCGCTGCAGATCGGCCACGCGCAGCGGAGGCATTCCGTGCTGACGCGTCCCGAACAGGTCGCCGGGCCCCCGCAAGGCGAAGTCCATTTCTGCCAGCTCGAACCCGTCCGTGCTGCGTGTAAATGCGTCCAGTCGCTCCTGAGCCGCGGGGTTGGCAGGCGTAGCGAAGACGCACACGTAGCCCGGAAACTTCCCACGCCGCACACGACCGCGCAGTTGATGCAGCTGCGCGAGCCCGAATCGCTGGCCGTCTTCGATCGTCATGACCGTCGCATTGGGGACATTGACGCCGACTTCGATCACACTGGTCGCGACCAGCACCTGAGTCCAGCCGCGGCGAAATGAGTCCATCGCGGTTTCCTTCTCCGCCGTCGACATGCGGCCGTGAATCAGGTCGACGCGAAACGCCTCGAGCGGCCCGTTGGCCAGCCGTTCATATTCCGCTTCGGCACTCGACACGTCTTCTGTCTCACTTTCCTCCACTCGCGGTACAATGACATACCCTTGTCGTCCTTCACGCAGTTTGCCGCAGAAGAACTCCCACCACTTCTCACGTTGCTCACCTGTACCAAGATACGTATACACGTTCTGCCGTCCGGGTGGTGGCTGCCGAAGTGTGGACACATCCAGATCGCCGAACAGCGACATCGTGACCGTACGGGGGATGGGGGTGGCCGTCATGACCAGGTAGTGAGGTTCGGCACTGGCACTCTTCAACGCCGCTCGCTGCCGCACGCCAAACTTATGCTGCTCGTCAATTACGACCAGTCCCAGCCGAGGGAACTGCAGCTCTTCGTGCAACAGAGCCTGAGTTCCGATCACCAGGTCGACTTCCCCAGCCGTCACCGATTCGCGCAGTTTCGTCCGCTGCGATGGCGTCAAGGAACCGGACAGCAGAGCCATCCGCACCCGGCTCCTGCCCAGGTCATCGCTCAAAGTCGACAGATGCTGTCGCGCAAGCACTTCGGTGGGCGCCATCAGGACTGCCTGATAACCATGTGCCACCGCCAGGAGCATGGCGTACTCGGCAACGACGGTCTTGCCGCTTCCTACCTCGCCCTGCAGCAGGCGGTTCATGGGAATGGAGCGTCCCAGATCCGCCGCGATCTCGTCGATCGCCTGCTGCTGATCGGCGGTCAGCTCAAAGGGAAACAGCCGGTGAATGCGTGCGTTGATTTTGGCCGTGGCTGGCAGTACCGGGGCCTGATTGGATTTCTGCAGTTGCCATCGTCGCAGAGCCAGTGCCAGCTGCAGGACAAACAATTCCTGATAAACGAACCGTCGTCGAGCCTGTTCGGCTTGCTCCGGGCTGGCCGGCTGGTGGATCCATCGCAGCGCGGTGCTGATGGGCAGCAGCTGATGCTCGGACAGGAACTCGCCGGGGAACACCTCCTCCATGCCCTCGGCAAACTCGTCCAGGAGAAGCCGTACGATATGGCGCAGACGCGGTTGCTTGAGGCCATCGGTGGAGGCGTAGAGCGAGAGCATCTCGCCACGCACCGGCTGATTGCTGGGCCCTAGCACGACGACGCGCGGATGGGCGAGTTCAAAACAGAGGCCCTGGCGTTTCGGCGTGCCCGAGAGCATCACGCGCGTCCCGCGGACCAGCTTTTCTTGCATATAAGGCTGATTGAACCAGACGGCTCGAATGGGCGTGGTTTCGTCACGCAATACCACTCCGAGCACCGACTTTCCGCCTGGCAGAATCCGCAGCGCCAGCTCCTCCACCGTGGCACAGACGCACACCTGCCCTCCCTCTTGAATCTGAGCGATCGGGGTGACGCGAGTCAGATCCTCATAGCCGCGAGGGAAGTGAAAGAGGATGTCCTTGGCGGTGCGAAGCCCCAGACGTTCCAGCAGGGGAGCCAGTCGCGGCCCTACCCCCTTGAGATACTGCACCGGCTTCCTCAGCCGTTCGGCAAAAGACTGCTGCTTGCTCTCCGTGCTCATGACCCTAGATCCCCATTCGAGGCGCGCCCGCCATGCGCCTGTGTCGCAAGAGTCTCGTGTGCCTCTCGCGTCGCCTGGGAGTATTCTACGAGGAGCTGCCAGTGCCGCCTAGTCAGTGGCCGACTGACAAGTCAGCGCGGCCACCCGGCCCCCATGCGATTCTCGCCTTCATGGTCTACCTCACCGGGCACATCCGCTGGTGCGGATCGACGGCCGGCACCGCGGCGACTCACTGCCGGCGAGATGGAAATCCCTGCTACTGCGTCAGGACGATCTCGATCGATGCGCTGGGGATATCGACCTTCACCAGTCGCCCGTCGCGACTGATCCAGAACGTGTTCTTGATCTGTTCCACGTTGCACTCAAAACACTCGACCTGCTCCGAGCCGAGCGAGAGGGTCTTGACCTTTTTCAGCTGAAAGGTCAACGGAATCACACTCAGGCTGGTCGGATGGAACGTGCGGATATCGATCTGGTGGTCTTCCTGCAGATCGAACTGGGAACAGAGCATCGCGAACGATGCAATCAAGTTGTTGTCGAACAAATACGTTCCCGGCTTGAGCGAGATTTCACGCTCCATCTCGGTCGGGCCTGTGACGCGTATCGAGACCTTACCATCCCCGAACGTGCAGTCGCGAGTCACCTTGGTATCACGCACATCGAACGTGCGGTGGAACATCTCAGGCAGGACGTCGTCCTGCACTACGAAACGCGTGTCCGACATGACATGAGTACCCTGGGCCGTTACATCCAGCTTGTCGGTCACCTGATACGTATCTCTACCGTCAGTGGTCACCTTGGCGATCTGGAATACCTCCGTCCCAAGCTTTTCCGTTCCTTTCATGTAGGCGTAGGTGTAGTCGTGGTTGAGCTGCCACGAGATGGGCCTGGCGGGACCCAGGGCACGCTCGGCGAGTTCCTGATTGGTCGGTTGGTACTCCAGCACTTCGATCTTGGTCGGAATCGCGCCACCCATGCCTTCAAACATCTTGATGTGCACCGCGCTCAACACATCCACTTCGCCGGTCGTCGGATCGAAGGCCACCCAGCCGTCCTTTCCCAAGAAGACTTCCACCCACGCATGCTGACCGAAGCTGCCGCCGTACGACGGCGTGTACACCAGGCCGCCTACCAGTCGAGCGGGAATGCCCACCGAGCGCAGCAACGCGACGGTCAACGTGGCGTGCGGACCGCAGTCGCCCGTTCGCTTCTCGAGCGCCAACCGAGCCGACGGCGAATCGGCAATGGCGTAGCGGATCTCGCGATGCACCCATTCGGCGACCTTCTTCACCGCGGCCCAACGCTCATTCATTCCTTGCGTGAGCTCTTGGGCCAGCGCGACAATCTGCGGATCATCGCTTTCGATCAGGTGTTCGGGATTGAGCCAGCGAGCCAGTTCGGCCGGCGCCGGTTCCGTAACGGGAAACGGCATGGCCTCCTGGGGAGCGACCGGTTGCGAATGAATCGTGACGACTCCTTGAATTTGGCCCTCCACCTTTTCCCCTTCGAATTTCTGCATGGCGGTGTGGAGTACGGAAGCCTCGTTCGTGATTCCCTCGCCAATGACGGCAACGTCCAGCTTGGCTCGCAGCATCCGTACCTTTTGGTAGTCATCGAACGTCACATTCGACTGGGCGAAATGCTGCGCCATGATCTCACGGACACCCTCCTTCTCCGTTGTCTGCACAACACTCGGGTCGGCCAGTTCGACCGTCGTCTTCTGACCGGGTATGTCCATTTTCAACAGCCGGCCGTCCGCAGTATCGGTCCAGATCGTGATGCCGGCATCCTGCAACTGCCAGGCCTGAGCCTCGTAGTTGACCTGATTCGCTTCGAGCTGCTTTCTTTCTCCGGCCACAAGGCGGAATTTCTGGACGGTTCCCAGATCGGGCACGAAAACACTGAACTCCACCGGTTGGCCCGCCGCTGCCTGCTGGACTGACCTGGTCAACAGGTTCCAGTGTCCGAAATCATTGCTGCCGAGTATCTTCGCACCAGACGGGAACTCGGTCACGGCGGGAACTCCTTGGTCCGCCCCTTCCGCCCATTTCCAGGTTTCCACCTGACCCTGACCGAACTGGCACTTGACGTGCGTCACCGTGGCATTGACGTCCTGAGTCAATTCGTAATAGACGGGCGACCCAGTCTGCGGATCCACCAGCGTTGTGGAGCGGCGGACCGTGGTGCGCGTGAATCCGAGCAGAGCGAATTTCAGTACGGTTTTGGAGCGGAGTTGCTGCCGTTGCTGGCCCTCCCAGGTTATGTTGCTTTTCTCGACCTGGGCAAAGCCGATCGGCTTTCCATCCAAGCGGAACGAGTAATAGGTCGCTTCCTCGGCAGTGCCGATGCGCACCAGCGCGGATAGCAGTACGACCAGCGGGATGGACCAGCGGCGTTTCATAGCGGATTCCTGCGAGTTCGAGCGTCGGGAAGGAGAGCAAGGCACGGTCGCCAATGATGATGGAGGCGGGCAGGGCAGGAGGGCGAGCCAGTACTGACGGCCTGGCAATCTGCTGCAGCCTCGAACGCGTTGTGAAAGGTGTTCGTTGCGGACCGGCTCATCTTGGCCGGATTCTGGCAGTTGGGACGCTCACGCTGGGCCCGCACCGCTGCGCCGGGCGATGGAGGAGGCGGAGCAGAAGAAAGGGGGACAAAAAGATGGAGCACAAAAAGATCGGAGGAATACGCCAGGCAGGAACAAACACCATGCCGTTCTCCCCGGCCATTACCGGAGCGCTTTGTCCGAGATATCCTTGCGGCACCAGGCGCCGGGCCAGCGAATGCACTTGACCGCTGTGTAGGCCTGCAGCTTCGCTGCGGACACAGAATTACCCAGCGCCGTGACACCCAGTACGCGACCACCGGCCGTCACCACCTGCCCGTCCACCAGCTTGGTTCCGGCATGGAATACCTTCACGTCGGGCAGTTGAGCGGCACTCTCCAGACCGCGAATCGGCTGGCCGTTCGCGTATTTCGCCGGATATCCTTCCGAGGCCATTACCACACAGACTGCCGGACGCGGATCCCATTGGAGCGATGCCAACTCGTCCAGGCGCCCGTCGACCGTCGCCTCGAGGATATCGACCAGATCGCTCTTGAGCCGCATCAGAATCGGCTGGCACTCCGGATCGCCGAAGCGAACGTTGTATTCGAGCACTTTGGGACCCTGATGCGTGATCATCAGGCCGGCATACAGCACGCCTCGGAAGGGGTTGCGAGACCGCTTCATCGCGTGCACCGTCGGGACCAGCACGTGCTCTTCAATCCACCGGAGCATCTGAGAATCGACCAGCGGAGCAGGGCAGTACGCGCCCATCCCGCCCGTGTTAGGGCCTTGATCACCATCATAGGCCGGCTTGTGGTCCTGTGCCGGTGTGAGGGTCACAATCGTGCGGCCGTCGGTGATGGCCAGCACACTCGCCTCTTCGCCGTCGAGCCGTTCTTCGATAATGATCTCACGGCCCGCGTCGCCAAACTCCCGGTCGACCCCGATGCGATGGATGGCTTCCAACGCTTCGGCGCGCCGAGAGCAGACAATGACCCCTTTGCCTGCCGCCAGCCCGTCCGCTTTGATCACTACGGGGACTGCCTGATTGCTGTCAGGGAACCGATCGGTGATGAAACGCGTGGCACCCGCCGCGTCTCGAAACACGTGATACTCAGCTGAAGGCACGTCGGCCGCACGCAGCAGGTTCTTGCAGAAGACCTTGCTGGCCTCGAGCTGTGCCGCCGCCTTGGAAGGTCCGAATACCTTCAGGCCAGCTCGTTCAAAAGCATCCACGATCCCGGCTGCCAAGGGAGCTTCCGGTCCGATCACCGTCAAACCGACCTTGTTCTCCGAAGCGAACTTGATCAGCTTCGGGAAGTCACCGGCGTCAATGTTGACGTTTTCAGCGTCTTCTGCCGTGCCGGCATTGCCCGGGGCCACAAACACCCGATCGACCCTGGGACTCTGAGCGATCTTCCAGGCCAACGCATGCTCGCGACCACCGTTGCCCACCACCAGCACGTTCATCGTGTCTTCATCCTCACAGCAGAATCCTCACAGCAGAATCCTCACCATCCGCAGCCACGATCGAAGCTGAATTGTGCTCTCTGCCCGCTCCGCTGTCCACCCGGGGGCTCGTAGGGCGAGCTTCAGCTCGCCGCCCAACCATGAACCGAATCGGTCATCCCCACACGCTTGCCGCTGCGGAAGACCGTTCGCCACATCCGGAGAATCCAAACGGAAACCGCAGAATAGCGAAGATCCAACCGCAGAATGTCCAAGGAAGTCGAGCCGACCTGGCGTCTCCGAACCGCGTCACTTGCTTCCCCGTGGAAAAGTGGCTATTGCGTGTTCGATATTTTGCGGTTCCGACCCCGACCGACACGCCACTTGGCGAACTTGATCTAGCTCTCCTCACTCCTCACTCTTTTCTCCTTCCCCGGACCCCCACCAGTTGTTGTGGGGATCGTAATCTTCCCGCAGATAGCTCGCCGCCTCCTGTTCCAGTTCGTCGAGTCCGCGAGTGCGAATGTGCTCGCGTTCGGCGGCCGCTTTGGCCGCGTCGTAGCTGGGGTTGGCGACCGGGAAGCGAGCGCCAACCTGCTGCAGCCATCGCATCAGTTGGGAGTGCATGCTGGCTGTTCGGTCCGGCTCATCCGCAGCCACATCCTGCTGCTCGCTGGGATCGCGCTGGAGGTGGTACAGTTCGTTCCTCCCGTCTTCATAATAGTGGATCAGTTTCCATGGTCCGTCCCTGAGGATGGATGATGGTTCACCCCCTTGGTTTCCGTAATGGGGATAGTGCCAGTAAAGTGGTCGCGGAGCGATCGTGCCGCCTTGGAGCAGCGGTACCAGACTGACCCCGTCGACGTGCTGCTGCGGCCGCAATTCCAGGCCGGCCATTTCCAACAACGTGGGAAAGAAATCGGCCCCGGTGACCGGCACATCCGAGGTCGCTCCGGGCGGCACGACGTGAGGGCACTTGATGTAATACGGTTCGCGAATGCCGCCCTCCCACTGTCGACCTTTGCCGCCACGCAGCGGCAGATTCGAAGTGGCCTTTCCGTCTCCTGCCGATACGCCTCCATTGTCGGACGTAAACACGACGATCGTGTTCTGTTCCAGTCCGAGCCGATCAAGGGTCTCCAGGACCAGGCCGACGGCGGTGTCCATCGACTCCACCATCCCGGCATACACGGGATGATCTTGCACCTGCCGTACGGGCGTGGTGCGGTCGACCAGAAAGCGATGGTCGGGAGGAGGAAGTTGAGCAGCCTTGTCGCGGTATTTCTTCCACAGAGCCTGCGTGCTTTGAATCGGTGCATGAACGCTGTAGAAAGCCAGATATGCCAGAAACGGCTGGTCGCTGTGGGCCTGTGTGTGGTTCTCGATGAAGTGAGCTGTTTCCAGAGCCAGGCGGTGAGGCAGCGATTCGCCCGGGGGCCCATCGGAGAGTCGCGGGTTCTTGTACGGCGAAAAGAAACCACCTGGCGGGCTTCCTACCTCATAGCCCCCCACGTTGGTCTCGAATCCGTGATCTTCAGGGAGTGAGCCTTGCGAACCCAGGTGCCATTTGCCGGCAAAAAACGTGCGGTAGCCCGCCGCTCGAAATGCCTCAGCCAACGTCGTTTCCTCCGCCGGAAGGTCGTGCCGATAACGGGCCGGGAGCAATTGGGTATTTCGTTTCCAGGCGGTGCCTTCGGCCGCGCCGATCCAATCGGTAATTCCATGTCGAGCAGTGAACTTGCCCGTCATGATGCTCGCGCGCGACGGACTGCAGACCTGGCACGCGGCGTAACCGCGGGTAAATCGCATTCCTTCGCGCCCAATTCGATCGATGTGAGGTGTCTCGTAGAAGGTGCTTCCTTCCAGGGCAACATCGCGCCAGCCATAGTCATCGACCAGAAAGAACACGATGTTCGGGCGCTGTGCGGCAGTGACCCACGGTGTGGCCAGGAGGGTCACAGCAAAGACGACGTATCTCATGACGGTTTCTCCAAGAAAACCCTCGGCTGGCATTGGGGGGTGGCCGCACGCCGGTGACGGCTGAGCCGAACGTGCGCCCCTGCCGCTGGTTCACAGTGTAAGGCGTGAGGGATAAATGACTTCCGCGTTTCTCTCGCAGCTCCGCTCGCGCAGTGCGTGGGAAACCGCCCGCCGTCTGGCGACGGTATCTACAACCACAGAACCGATTCTTTCCTCGTTCCTTAGGGGGTTGGCCGGTTGCTACTTGTGTACCAGATCAGGAGATCAACGCAACATGGCTCGACGGACAACACGGATCGTCCAACGCCGGACGGGAGCTGAGCAGTGGGTGGCGAGTTGGTCGGCATCTGAACCGCAGAATACCGAACAACGAAGATCCCATTTTCCCAGTAGGCGAGCCTTGTTTCTCAGTCCCCGTCGAATGTCCGATGTGTTGCATGAGCCAGGCATCCTCTTGCTGCTTCATCCTGCGGCTGGTGGTTCGATAGTCTGCGGTTTTCCGTCGGATTCTCTGGTCGGTCTCAGTCCCCCAAAGGTCCCATTTTCGTTGAGGACGCCACGGCCTGTGGGAGAGCCGCGTTCATGGCCATGGAACCGGAACGCCGGTCATGCTATCTTTCGGGGGGCATTGCCGACCTAACTGTCAGGCCGCAGTGTGCATCGGCCGTGGGGGGGTGAAGAGGAATCAATGTTGCGAACGTGCTGCGCCAACTCCTATCATGGGGACCTCGATGAGGCGAGCGCGGGCGTGGAACGGCTCCAGCAGTTGGCGATGGCCTGTCATCGCCTCGCTCAGCGTCTTGCAAGGTTGGATGGTTCTGAACAAACTCGGCTTCGGCTGCGGATTAAGTAAAGTAATTGAGCGGGAACTTCTGGGAATCGTGGAGGGCAGGCGCCGCCAGCGGGTAGGTCCAGTGTCGTGGGGAAACGCACGGTCTGTGGCCGACACTGCGGAAGTGAGGTGACGCGGCGTGTCGCCGGGGTGGAACACCGTCAGGGGAAAAAATAGCTGGAGAGCCGGCGGGTCATGAATCAGTCGTCCGAGTTACCGGTCCAGCATGTGGCGGCGATGCCTGGCGCGTCGGCCGCCTGTGCCGCGCACGAGTTGGCGACCACGGCGACAGCGCGACGGGGTTTTTTCCGACGGATCCTCCACTATTGCCTGGGCTCCCCGTTAGCCATTGGATTCACCTCACTGGTGCTGACCAGTGTCTTGTGGCTGCTCGGCTGGATTCGGTTCATGTTCCCCAATGTGCGGGTGGAACCTCCGACCCGTTTCAAGGTCGGGCGTCCGGAGGATTATGCGTCGGGACAGGTCGAGACGAAGTACAAGGCCCAGCACGGAATCTGGGTCGTTCGTCACGAGTACGAGGGGCAGTCGCAGATCTATGCGCTCCGCGCGGTCTGCACCCATTTAGGTTGCACTCCCAACTGGCTGGAGGCGGAGCAGAGGTTCAAGTGCCCCTGTCATGGGAGCGGGTTTTACAAGGATGGAGTGAATTTCGAGGGGCCGGCACCGCGCCCGCTGGAACGTTTCGCGATCCACGTGGCCGACGATGGTCAGTTGGAAGTCGACACGAGTCGTAGTTTCCGGGAAGAACTGGGACAATGGGATGATCCCGAGTGTTTTGTGATCGTGTAGCTGAGCTGCTGACCGAGGGCTCGCTGAAAGTCTGTCGGTCGCGGTGATCAGGTGTACGGCGCCAATCGCTCCGAGAAATGCAGCTGCGGACATTATGCCATCGCTTGGGGATATCATTCGCAATTCGCAGGTATGGAAGAGCATATTCCGCCATCCCGCGCCCACCGACCGACGCAATCGGGTTGCCGTCATTCTGACGAACTTCTTCCTGCATCTGCATCCGGTGTCGATCAACAAGCAAGGTATTGCGCTGAGTTACACGTGGTGCATGGGAGGCATCACGTTCTTCCTGTTCCTGGTCGAGACGGTGACCGGTGTGCTGTTGATGTTCTACTATCGGCCGACACCCGAGTGGGCTTACGCCGACATGCTGGTGCTGCGTGACGTGGCGACGCTGGGGATCTTGCGTGAGATGCATCGGTGGGGAGCACACGCGATGGTGATTGCCGTCTGGCTGCACATGTATCGAGTGTTTCTGACCGGCAGTTACAAGCCCCCGCGCGAGTTCAACTGGGTAATCGGCGTGCTGTTGCTGTTGCTGACGCTGCTGTTGTCGTTTACGGGTTACCTGCTCCCTTGGGATCAGCTGGCCATCTGGGCCATCACCGTGGGATCGAATATGGCTCGTGCTACTCCCCTGCTGGGTCACGAAGGCCCCGGGGCTCAGCTCTTGACGGTGGGAGGGATCGACATGATCACCAGTTCATCCGATGCTCGCTTTGGGCTGTTAGGTGAGCGGTTTATTGGCGAGTTCACCTTGCTCCGCTTCTACGTGCTGCATTGTGTGGCGATTCCGCTTGGTGCCGGTTTACTGTCGGCGATCCACTTCTGGCGAGTGCGTAAGGACGGTGGGATCAGTGGACCACTCTAAGGAGCTCTAACGGAACGTGGATGTTGACTGGGCCAGGGGGGTGAACTCAGCTCGCCGCGTGTGGAACAAGCGGTTTTGCCAGAGCTCCTGAATCAACGATCGCGAAGCGGCGGCGTGCCGCTGCACAAGACACCGTGGGGCGTATCGAGGGGCCTGGACGCTGTAGAGAGGTTATGTGGCAGAGGACGGTTCGAGCCGACACGCTGATGGGACGTTGTGGCAATGCATGTTCCTGGTAACGAAGCCGAGTTCCTGCAGGACATCCGCGGATTCCTCGGATGTTATTACCTGGCAGCTGCGCTGCTCAATACCGGCGCCGCCTGGTACTGGTGGCGTGGCGGCGACGTTTCCGCAGGTCAGTCGCCGGCGGCTGGTTCCCGTCTTCTCGCCTGTGTGTGGGGAGTGCTGGCGGCGGGCTTTGCCGCGG
>JBGSHS010000263.1:0-28579 GCA_041752115.1 Pirellulaceae bacterium
CGCGGTCTGCGCGACCGCGGCCACCGGTCTGCGCGACCGCGGCCACCGGCGCAGAGCATGGGGGCCCCGCACATGGAGCAAACGGCTCGAGTGGTATACGATATAGCAAGACGCGTATCACGACTTGCATAGACTGGACGGCTGCCATGAGTCTCACTGCTGCTCAACCGCCGCGATTGGAATTCGCTCAGTTCAAGACGCTGGACAACGCCACCCTGACGGCAAGGATCAATGCTGTGCGTCAGCAGATGGGATCGGAACTGTTGATCCTGGGGCATCACTATCAGCAGGACGAAGTGATTGCGCTGAGTGACCTGCGTGGAGACAGCTACGAACTGAGCAAGATGGCTGCTTTCCACACTGCTTGCCGCTGGATCGTCTTCTGTGGCGTCCACTTCATGGCGGAAACGGCCGATATTCTGGCAAATCGTCCGGAGCGGTCAGTTCAACGCGGCGGCCAGCGTGTGGGGGTGGTGCTGCCCGACCTGGCGGCCGGCTGTTCGATGGCCGATATGGCGGCTATTGAGCAGGTGGAGACCGCTTGGGACGAATTGGGCGAGGTCATCGACACGCACGACGTAACGCCGGTGACGTACATCAATTCGGCGGCGAGCTTGAAGGCGTTTTGCGGTCGCCACGGCGGGATCATCTGTACTTCCAGCAATGCACAAGCCGTACTCCAGTGGGCATTCGCCCAGACCCGCCGCGTGCTGTTCTTTCCCGATCAACATCTCGGACGCAACACATCGCTGCGGATGGGGATCTCCAATCCACAGATGCCGGTCTGGGATCCGTATGCTCCTGAACTGGGGGGGCACGACGCGGCGACTTATCAGCAGAGCAAGGTGATTCTGTGGAAGGGGCATTGCAGTGTCCATCAGGTGTTCCGTCCGGAGCATGTGCATCAGCTGCGCGAGCGAATTCCGGGGATCAACATCCTGGTTCATCCGGAATGTCCTCAAGAGGTGAATGATCTGGCCGACGTGTCGGGTTCCACGGGCAAGATCATTCACACGATTCGCAATGCTCCCGCTGGCAGCAAATGGGCGATTGGGACCGAGTTGCATCTCGTCCAGCGGCTCAAGAACGAACACCCTCAGTTGGAGATCCATTTCCTTTCGCCGATCATTTGTATGTGTGCCACGATGTACCGCATCGATCTGGCACATCTTTGTTGGAGCCTGGAGAACCTTGCGGCCGGGACGCCCGTGAATCTGATTCAGGTGGATGACGAGACGGCTCATTGGTCGCTCGTTGCGCTGCAGCGGATGCTGGACGTTTCGTGATCGGTGAAGGTGTGCGGTTTGCGTCAAGTTTGCGGGCGCGCGTTCCGATAATGAAGCAGAACAGGGTATTGCCGTCCCGCGCGCTGCTAGCAGGCGCGCGAGCACGGTCCGGGCCGCGTTGCGTCCACGGTTCTCCCCGTTTCCTGTGCGGTGAGAGCCGGCCGCATCGCACGAGCGGGTCTGCCACAGCCTCCAATAGCCAGAAGCGTCATGAGCAAGCCGACAGTAGCGATTCCAGCGGGCGATGGGACGGAACGGGGGTGGCTTAAATGTCTTCCCCCTTATTCACGCAGCCTGCTCAAGATCCGAGTGCCGGTGACTGTTACCTTGGCGGAGACAAGACGGCCGATCGGGGACATTCTGGAGATAGTTCCCGGTTCCATCCTCCAGTTCGAGAAGATGTGTGACGAAACCCTCAGCCTGGAAGTGGGAAACCACAAGATCGCTGAGGGCGAAACGGTCAAGGTGGGGGATAAATTTGGCCTCCGCATTACTTCGATGGTGATGCCCGAGGAGCGTTTCCACCCCGTTTACGGCCCCGCACCGGAGGACGCCGCTGGTGCGCAGCCGGCAGGTACCTGATCCCGTCCGTTCGTACTCGTGTTGAGCGCTGCGGTGCTCGTGCGCGTCATCGAATCTCTGTTCGCCCGGTCGCGGACTTCTCGGACGGCTCAATTGCGTCGAACGCGGGAGTGTCCGGGGGCCGCTCTTGTTCGGTGGTGGGCTTGAGGGATGCTCGGAACAAGTCGGCCAGTGACAGGCGAAGTTTATCCCGCCGCTGGTCAATCTGGCGGTTGATTTGCGTAACGAATTTCTTGACGTCGATCGGCGATCACATCCTCAAGCACTTCCCGCGCACTGGCGCTGAGTACCTTGACCAGCGGGCCGTCGAACTGGCTGATGTGACGCGGGCGAAAGCTGCGGATTTCCAGATTGGCCTGGCGGACGACCGGGTCAAATCGGCTCATCTGCCCTGTCGGTAACTGGGGGAGAGGGCTAAGATAGACGCTCCTGGAGGTCTCTGTCGCCGAGTGGCCGAGCTTGTCAGTGGACTTCAGGCCGATCGACTGTGGCGTGACCAGACCAATCCCGCGCGGACGGCGAATGCAGATGATCCTGATCATCGACAACTATGATTCGTTTACCTACAACCTGGTGCAGCGGCTGGGCGAGATTGATTCGTCCCTCGATATCCAGGTGCATCGCAACAACTGCATCACGACGGACGAGATCGCGGCGCGACGTCCGACGCATCTGATTATCTCGCCGGGACCCTGCACGCCGAAGGAGGCTGGTATTTCGGTTGCTTGCGTAGAGCGGTTCATGGGGCGCCTGCCGATTCTCGGCGTCTGCCTGGGACATCAGTCGATCGGTCAAGCCACGGGTGGCGAGATTGTTCGGGCCAAGGAGCTGATGCACGGCAAGACCGATTCCATTTTTCACAATGGCGCTGGACTCTTTGCCGGTCTGCCGAACCCCTTCACCGCCACACGCTATCACAGTCTGGTGATTCGGCCGGGAACACTCCATAGCGACTTTGAAGTGACTGCCTGGGCACACACGCAGTCGGGCGAACGGGAGATCATGGGGGTACGACACAGACGATTTCCGGTGGAAGGGTGGCAGTTCCATCCCGAGAGTTTCTTGACCGAATGTGGGCATGAATTGCTGCGTCGGTTCCTGCAACAGGCCGTAGTGTGATGATCAGTATTTCGGACGCCCGTCAACGGATTCTGGCGCGGACAGAACGGAATCCCTCCTCGCTGCGGGGAATTGGCGACGCCGTGTCGCTGGTGCTGGCCAGTGATGTAACCAGCGACCTGGATCTACCTCCCTTCGACAAAGCGATGGTCGATGGATTCGCCCTCCGAACGGCCGATCTGCGCTCGAGCGAGGTCGAGCTGACGGTGAGCCAGCAGCTGACAGCGGGCTCCGTACCGCTGCATGGCCTCGACGCGGGGACGGCGATGCAGATCATGACAGGAGCTCCCCTGCCTGACGGTGCCGATGCGGTGGTCATGATCGAACAGACCACGGTGGATGATCCGCAAACGCCGCATCAGGTGCGAGTGGATGGGACGCGGGTCGTAGCGGAGCAGAACATCATGCGGCGAGGCGCGGTGGCGCGTCGCGGCAAGGCCGTCTTGCGGGCGGGGCATGTGGTGCGTCCTGTCGATGCTGGTCTGCTGGCGGAAGTGGGATGTACGTCGGTGCCGGTGATCGAGCCGCCGTCGGTCGCGGTTCTGGCGACGGGCAGTGAATTGACGCCGCCCGGGCAGCTGCCCCCTGCCGGGAAGATTCGCAACAGCAACGGCCCTCTGCTCTGCATGCTGGCGCGAGCACAGGCTGCTCGGGTCGATGACCTGGGAATCTGTCGCGATGAGGTCGATCTGCTACGGCAACACATCGAGCGGGGTCTGGACTGCGATGTGCTGCTGCTGTCCGGAGGCGTGTCGGCCGGAGCACTCGACCTGGTGCCGCAGGTTCTGGAACAGCTCGGTGTGGAGAAGGTCTTCCATAAGGTCGAAATGAAACCGGGCAAACCGCTCTGGTTCGGCGTGAGGCAGCAGTCGCGGCGTTGTCTGGTTTTCGGCTTGCCCGGCAATCCGGTTGGAAGTCTGGTCTGTTTTGAGCTCTTCGTGGCTCCGGCTCTGCGTGCCCTCCGCGGGCTCGCGGACGTCGAGCCAGCATTCCGGCAGGCGCGCTGGGCCGCACCGTTCGAGCATCGTAGTAACCGTCCCACGTACCATCCGGCATGGGTGGAGCTCGATGCCGATCTGCGCCTCCGCGTCACGTCTGTCGTGTGGCAAGGTTCCTCGGATCAGCAGGCGTTGGCCGCCGCCAACTGCCTGGTGTTTCTCCCTCCGGAACGTCGCGCGTACGAACAGGATGAACCGGCAGATGTGCTGCTGTTGACCGGTGAGCGGCTCTGGTGAAGTGGTTCCGGTCGGCCCGAGGCCAGCCTGGGCACTGCGCGCGATGGAAGATGACGATGCCATGACAAGCCAAATGACCGAGTTCGATTCGGCGACACGTACTGTCTGAATTGACGCATGACGAAGGACCCGATGACGAACGTCCTATGTGGAACCAACCTGCCATGAAGAGTCGACGCGACTCGCTTCTGGCTCGATCGCGTATCGCATGGTCTTCTTTCGTCATTGCGTGATTCGTCATTGCGTGATTCGTCATGCGTCGTTTGGCAGCGGAGCGGCGCAGCCGAAGAAGAGAACGCGGTGTCGAGTGTGGCTCTGTGGGCCCAGGGGACGCCTCAAGGATATCAGGACATGTCGATGACGCGAACCGATCGCTCGGCACGATGCCGCACAGACCATCCGGAATCGTCCGCCGCCAAAGGGGCGGTGCCCACAGCACAGCGGGCATGGCCGCAGTGGCCCGCAGGTTTGAGCCCAGCGTTCGCTTGGGCGTTGGCTGGGGGAATGCTCCTCTGGGCGGCGCTGCCTCCGCTGAGCTGGTGGCCGCTGGGTTGGCTGGCACCGCTCTGCTGGCTGCCGTTGATCCGCAGGGTCCACCTGCCGGGACGCCATCCGTATGTGGCGATCTGGCTGGCTTCCGTCCTTTATTGGATGGTCGTGATGCAGGGCATTCGGCTGGCACATTGGGCCAACTATCTGGGACTGGTGGCCATGGGCAGTTACCTGGGAATCTACCTCCCGTTGTTTGTTGCCGTGGCGCGCGTGGCGGTGCATCGGTGGCGTGTACCGTTGCTGATTGCGGCGCCTGTGGCCTGGACTGGAATCGAACTAGTGCGCGGCTACGGTCCGCTGGCCTTCTCGATGGCCCTGCTGGCACACTCCCAGGTGAAACTGCCGATCGTGATTCAGGCGTCAGACCTGTTCGGTCCCTACACGGTGAGTTTTCTGATTGTCTCTGTAGCGACGTGCGGCGCGATGGCCTGGCCCAGCCGCAGACAGCGTTGGCGCCCGTGGTCCTTGGCCCCGCTGGTGGTTCTGATCGCCCTGGACCTTGGGTACGGATCGTATCGCCTGGGGCAGGTGCCGCCGGACGCCACCCGAACGCCGCTGCGCGTGGCCATCATTCAAGGGTCGATTGACACGATCTTTGAAGATAATCCGGATGGCCCTCGAGAAACGCTGGATCAATACACCGAACTGACAGTCCGCGCTTGCCGCGAGTATCGCTCGTTGGACCTGATTCTCTGGCCCGAAACGATGTTTCCGATCGATGACCTGCTGATCGCCTCGCACGCAGCGCCGCAGTTGGATCTGCCCTGGAACCGCAGCCTCATCGAGGAAGTTCAGCGATTGTTCCAGCGCGAAATGCGACTGCGTACGGACCTTTGGCAGGAATTCCTCGCCACATCAGATACTGGTAGGACGTCGGCAACCAACTGGATCTTCGGTGTTCCTACGTGGCAGTTCGGACCCTACGCACCACGCCGCTACAACACCGCATTGATGGTGAATCCGCACGCCGAGATCGTCGGACGCTATCACAAAATGCGTCCGGTGATTTTTGGAGAGTATGTTCCCTTCGGTGAGACGTTTCCCTCGCTTTATCACCTCTTCCCGCTGCCCAACGGACTGTCGCGCGGTGCAGGGCCGGCGGTCTGGCAGCTGCACGGGCTGCGTCTCTCGCCGAGCATCTGTTTTGAGAGCACGATGCCTCAACTGATTCGGTCCCATGTGGCACAGCTGAGCGCGCGTGGTGAGTCGCCCGACATTCTGGTGAATCTGACCAATGACGGCTGGTTCTGGGGCTCCAGCATCCTCGACATGCAACTCAACTGCGCCATCTTCCGCGCCGTGGAGATGCGTCGTCCCTTTCTGGTGGCTGCCAACACGGGCTTGTCAGCCTGGATCGACGGCAACGGAACCGTGCTCGCTCGAGGGCCACGCCGAGAGACCGGTACGCTCCTGGCCGAAGTGGTTCCGGACGGTCGGACGAGCTGGTACGCGCGATGGGGTGACCTGCCACTTTCGATCTGCGTGCTCTTCTGCCTGGTGATGATACTTACCGGTTTGGGAGAACGGATGAAACGGGTTCTGACCAGACGCTCCCCCACCGCCGTATCGCCGGTCGGTCCCGCGGCCGCTCCCGGCGCAGAGTGACGAACGGGGGCCGTTTGAGTGGCGAAGTGCGAGTCTGGTGCGGATCGGGCTTGGGCCTCAGCGGGCCGTCCTGGCCGGACACGCCCCGGAATGAACCTCGGTGGCCGCGGTGCGCTCCCCGAGTCATGACGTTTCACGCCCCTTGGGGTGTAAGAGGGGCGAATTGAGTGCTTTAGCGCGGCGCTGAAATCGACTCAACCGTTACCACCGTCAAGCGATCCAAATCTTTTGCTCGCTTGGATTTGCGTGAACTGTGAGGGGTCGTGCGAACGTAAGTGTTTACGGCTCCTGGGCTAATCGAGTTCCGGATGTAGCGGGGCTAGTTTGTCTATTCTTCTCAGCTCCCCAAATTTGTCTTCAGTTCGTTGACAGCAGTAAAACGGCGAAATTATACTGAGTGGACCGACTGTCGCGTTATGTCCTTTAGCTGTCATTGTTTGAGTGCGAACGGTCGGATCCATCACAAGATTTCCTCGTCGGGTGAAGTGGTTTCACGATCGCTCGCAGGCCACATTCGTGGCGGTTCGGATTGTCTTAAGGGAAACATGCCATGACGCTGCTGGGCAAGATTTTTACCGGGCTCATCTTGGTGATGAGTGTGCTATTTTTGGGATTCGCGATCGCGGTCTACGCCACGCACGTGAACTGGCGGAAGTTGGCGTCCAACCCCAGTCCCGCAGCAGGCGAGCAGTTGGGGCTGCAGCAGCAGGTGGAGCGCCAGACGGAGATCAACCGCCAGCTGAAGGAGCAGCAGGAGAATCTGCTGGCGGCGATCAACTTGGAGCAGGCTGCTCGTCGCATGGCGTTGGCAGCCCTGGAGACGAAGCTGAGGGCCCGCACGGAACAGCTGGAAGGCGTGCAGCAACAGCTGGAGAAGCTGATTGCGACCGAAGGGACGACGGCTGGTGCCCTGGTGACGGCTCAGAATGAATTGACGGCCATCACGGAAGAGGTGAAAAACCTGCGTGATACGGTGCGTGCTGCCCAGCAGGACGCCGACGCGAAGTTCGCTCAGTTGGTGAAGATGAGCGACGAGTTGAATCAGATGCGGATCACGAAGTCGGAGTTGGAGGCCCGTCAGCAGCCGTTGCAGGATTCGTTGGCAGGTCTGCGGGACGCCTTGACGAAGCTCGGCGTGAATTTCGAGATGAACCAGGACGGCACGGTGCGGACCGATGCCGATCGTTTGCCGCCGAACGTACGCGGTGTTGTCCTGGATGTGGGTGAGAAGAACTTGGTCGAGATATCGGTTGGTGCTGACGATGGCATCCTGACTGGCCATAAGCTGGACGTCTATCGTGAAGGCGCGTATCTGGGCAAGGTGATTGTGGTGAAGACGTCTCCGGACCGAGCGGTGGCGGAGATTATTCCGGACTACAAGAGAGGCACAATTAGGAAGGGTGACCGTGTCGCAACCAAATTCAGCTAATCCACGTCAGAGTGCAGTCGTTCAAAAGCAGCAGCTGAACGTCTACACGGTAATGTTGATTGTCGCGTTCTGTGCCATCTTGATTGCCTGCCTGCTGCTCTATCTGGAGCTGCAGCGGTGGGGGAGTTTTCCCTGGTGGAAAGCCCAGACAGGTGGCGGGGCGACAGCCTATATTTATCAGTCCGAGGGTCCGGAGCTGCCGGTGCCGCAGTTGAAGACGGAAGTTGGGCAGCAGTGGAGCTAGGGGACTGAGCCAGTGGGGGTCTGCGTTCGTCAGCGGGCCCCGACGAGTGAAACAGCACGAACGTCCGGCTTCTTTGGAGGTCGGACGTTTTTTTTTGCGTCTCCTCGGATCTCTCGCGATCACGCGAGAGTCAGCCCGTATCGAGCTCGAGTGGTCCTGTGCAAACTAAATCGTAGCAACACCTTGCGGCATATCGTCCCATTGTGGAAAAGGGCCAAAATCGCTATACTCGGAGGCAACAGAAGTGGGGAAAGACGACGCCTGACGCGAGGTATCGGAGGGGGCTTGGGTGAACGACCGGAACGTGGTCGTTGCATGGTCCCGCGTGCTCGTGCTCGTGCTCGTGCTCGTGCTCGTGCTCGTGCTCGTGTTCGTGCTCGTGCTCGTGGGCGGGTTTCCTGTCGCGGGTACACGGGCGCCCGGTCCCGCCGGTGCTTGGTGGAGTCTCGTGCAGTGTACCGCCGCGTTGGCGTCAGGTCTTTCCCCGGCTGCTCATGTGAAACACATGCCTCGGGGTGACCAGTGTCTTCCGGCCCAGTGTCTTCCGGCCCAATGTCTTCCGGCCCAAAGTCTTCAGGTGACGGGGTCTTCAGGAGACGGGGTCATCAGGTGACGGGGTCATCAGGTCACAGGTGTCGCGCTGCCAGGCTTTGACCTTTTCTTTGAAAGGATGCTCTGTTGTCCTCTGACGATCTTCCTCCCGATGGTCCCGACGATACCTTTGAGATGCTTTCGGACGACGACGAAGCGAACACTGGAGTGCCGTCTAATGCAGAAGGCAAGCTGGTCGACCTGTCGATTGAAGATGAGTTGAAGGCAAGTTACCTGACGTACGCGATGAGCGTAATCGTCAGTCGGGCGCTTCCCGACGTGCGGGATGGGCTCAAGCCTTCTCAACGCCGCATTCTGGTGGCGATGAACGACCTGAATCTTCAGCCTGGGGCGAATCGCGTCAAGTGTGCCAAGATCTCCGGGGACACCAGTGGGAACTATCATCCGCATGGCGAGAGCGTGATTTATCCGACTCTGGTGCGTATGGCTCAAGAGTGGAACATGGCGCACGTGTTGATCGACAAGCAGGGGAATTTCGGGTCGATTGCCGGTCTGCCGCCGGCCGCCATGCGATATACGGAAGCTCGGCTGTCGCCGGTCGCGGCGCTGCTGCTGGAGGACCTCAAGCTCGATACGGTCGATTTCACACCGACCTACGACGAGAGTCGGATGGAGCCGACGGTGCTTCCGGCGAAGTTCCCTAATCTGCTGGTCAACGGTGCTCAAGGAATTGCGGTGGGGATGGCGACATCGATTCCGCCGCACAATCTGCGCGAGGTTGTGGATGCGTTGATCAAGGTGATCGAAGACCCAGGGGTCTCGATTGACGAGTTGATGAACATCGTCCAGGGTCCCGATTTTCCGACTGGGGGAGTGATCTGTGGTCGCAGCGGCATTCGTCGCGGCTACTATACAGGCCGTGGTACGATCATCGTGCGAGCTCGGGCGCGGATTGAGGAGCGCGTCAAGGGACGGAGCCGGATTGTCGTTTCGGAGGTTCCCTACCAGCAGTTCCGGGATCGCGTGATCGAGAAGATTGCTTCGCTGGTCCATCAGGGGCGGATCAAGGGCATTGCGGAAATCCGCGACGAGAGCGATCTGAAGGAGCCAGTACGGCTGGTGATCGAGATCAAGCGGGACGCCGATCCCGAAGTGATCCTGAATCAGCTCTATCAATTCTCGCCGCTACAAGATACGTTCTCGATCATCTTTCTGGCTCTGGTCGACGGGAAGCCGCGTGAGTTGAGCTTCAAGGCGCTGCTGGAGGAGTTCATTCGGCACCGCATAGCGGTCATCCGTCGCCGTACGCAGTTCCTGCTGGCCAAAGCCCGTCGCCGCAAACATACGGTGGAAGGTCTGCTGCTGGCGCTGGCCAATATTGACGAGATCATTCGTATCATCCGCAGTTCGCGAACGCAGCCGGAGGCGAAGTTGGGACTGATGGGGGTCGAGTGTCCTGCGGCCATGATGCAGCGTGCTCTGGGCGAGCGCGGCTTCGCCATCTTTCAGCAGGAACGTGGGGCCGCCGACACCTATTCGCTGACGGCTGTGCAGGCAGATGCCATTCTCCGCATGACCCTCGGGCAATTGGTCAATCTGGAACAGGAGCGACTTTCGGACGAACATGGCAAACTGTTGGATGAGATTACCGCTCACCTGGAACTGCTGTCGGACGAGCAGAACATCCTGACGGTGGTCAAAGACGACTTGCGCGAAATTCGGCGCAAGTACGGCCAGGATCGGCGGACCGAGATCAGCGGAGAAGAGATCGGCAGCATCGATCTGGAAGACCTCATCAAAGAAGAGACGATGGTGGTCTCGATCAGCCATCGGGGGTACATCAAGCGTACACCGGCCAGCGTCTATCGGGCACAGCGACGGGGAGGCAAGGGACTCAAAGGCGCTTCGACCGAAGAAGAGGATCCGATCGAGCACTTGTTTATCGCCAGCACGCATGCCTACCTGCTCTTCTTCACCAGCAAAGGGAAGGTTTATTGGCAGAAGGTCTACGAACTGCCCGAACTGGGGCGCGAGAGCCGCGGTCGGGCGATCGTCAACCTGCTCAACCTGGAAGGTGAAGAGAAGATCACCGACTGTCGAGCGGTCCGGGACTTCGATCTGCCCGGACACTTCCTGATGATGGCCACACGCAGCGGGTTGGTCAAAAAGACTCCTCTGGAACTCTACAGCCGTCCCAAGAAAGGGGGCATCATTGCCATCAAGTTGCGTGAGGACGACGAGCTGGTCGATGTCGTGGTCACCAAGCCGGGAGACGAGGTCGTGCTGGCAACCGCCAATGGAATGGCGATTCGTTTTCGCGAGTCGGACGTGCGGCCGATGGGGCGCAATACGTCGGGAGTGAAGGGCGTCAGCCTGCAAGACAAGGACGAACTGGTGGGCATGGTCGTGGCTGATTCCGAAGCGACGCTGCTGACGGTGTGCGAACGGGGATACGGCAAGCGGACTCCCTTTGGTGTGGGGACGATGACCGAGGAGCAGGCCGAGGAAGATGCCGCATCGGCAGCTCGCTACCGCACTCAGCATCGAGGCGGGAAGGGCCTGCGCGACATCAAGACAACTCGTCGCAACGGACGGGTGATCGGAATTGCTCGCGTGTGCGATGACGACGAGCTGTTGATGATGACGGCGCGCGGCAAGATCCAACGCATTGCCGTGAGCGAGATCAGCACCATCGGCCGCAACACGCAGGGCGTGCGAATCATGACGCTCGATGAAGACGACGTCCTGGCCGGTATCGTGCGCGTTCCCAAAGAGGAAGGGGGCGATGAGGAGCTGGCCAATCCGGCCGGTCGTGCTCCAGGAGCCAGTGGCGGCTTCGTCACTCCGTCTGCAGGCTTGTCGAGCGGCGTGGATGAACAGGACGAATTGGAACAGGACGAATTGGACGGTTCTTCGACAGAAGAACCGCTGGTAGAAGGGCTGGAGGACGCCTGGGATGACGAAGGTTCGCCCGATGGTGACGAGTCCGATAGGGGCGCTGAAGACGACGATCTGTGACGCGTCGGCCGCCTCGTGACGAACTCGCACCCGGGCGTCTGGGACGGCCTCAGAAAAACCCATGCAGGGGCGAGCAGACCGCGTTCTGCTCCTTCGGGTTCGAGGGGGGCATGGTTCGAGGGGGGCCTGGTTCGAGGGGGGCATGGCTCGAGGGGGGCATGGTTCGAGGGATGGACCGCTGAGCACAGCGAGCAGTGGCGGGGCACTGTCGGAGCGAGATCGAGTTTTTTGGGGACACTTCGCACGGAAGGAGTTGGCTGCGTGACGAAACGAGCACTGATTACGGGCATTACGGGGCAAGATGGAGCGTACCTGGCTGAGTTCCTGCTGAAACGGGGTTACGAGGTCCACGGGCTGGTGCGCCGGTCGAGCTCGGAGAACTTCGAACGCGTGGCGCACCTGCGCGATCGCATCGAATTGCATCAGGCCGATCTGCTCGACCAACTGTCGATTGTCCGGCTGGTTGATCAGACTCGGCCGCATGAGCTGTACAATCTGGCAGCCCAGAGCTTCGTTCCCACCAGTTTCGAGCAACCGCTGCTGACCGGTGAGTTCACGGCGCTGGGTGTGACCCGCGTGTTGGAGGCGATTCGCACGGTCGACCGTTCGATCCGGATGTATCAGGCCAGCAGCAGTGAGATGTTCGGGTCGGTGCGGGAAGAACCTCAGACGGAGACGACTCCCTTCTGGCCTCGCAGTCCGTATGGCGTGGCCAAAGTGTACGGTCATTGGATCACGGTGAATTATCGCGAGAGTTACGACATCTTCGCCTGCAGTGGGATCCTGTTCAACCATGAAAGCCCGCTGCGTGGCAAGGAGTTCGTCACGCGCAAGATCACCGACGCCGTGGCTCGCATTAAACTCGGATTGCAGAAGGAACTGCGGCTGGGCAACCTCGACGCTCTGCGCGACTGGGGATTCGCGGGTGACTACGTGCGCGCCATGTGGATGATGCTCAACCACGACAGCCCGGATGATTACGTCGTGGCCACCGGCGAAAAACACTCGGTGCGTGATTTTGCCCGCATTGCCTTCGAGTGTGTGGGACTGCATTGGGAAGATCACGTCACGACCGACCCCAAGTTCCTGCGGCCGGCCGAAGTCACCACGCTCTGCGGCGACAGCAGCAAGGCGAAGAGAATTCTCGGCTGGGAGCCCGAGGTGTCGTTCGCTCAGTTGGTGCAGATGATGGTGGAGTCGGACCTCAACCGCGTCAAGAAAGAGATCCAGTGAGAGCGTTCATCACGGGAATCACGGGATTCGCCGGTCAGTACTTGACGCAGCACCTGATCGCGGCGGGCGATCAGGTGGCCGGAAGCACTTTTCGAGACAGCTGGAGCGACGCGATCGCTCCGCACGTGCGTACCCAGGTGCCGCTCTATGAGTGGAATCTGGCCCAACCGCTGCCGAGTGAGCTGCAGCGGCACGTGAAGCAGTTCGCACCGCACTGCATCTATCACCTGGCGGCGATCAGCGTGCCGGCCGATTGCGGCACGGCCCAGCCGAGTCCGTTAGCTGCGGCCGTGAACGTCGAAGGAACGCGCGCCGTGCTCCAACTGGCTCAGTCGCTCGATCCGTTGCCCCGTGTGCTGATGGTCAGTAGCGCGCACGTCTACGCGCCGGTGTCCCCGGAACAGCCGATTGTCACGGAGCAATCGCCGGTAGGTCCTGCGCTTGCTTATGGTGTGACGAAACTGGCCGCCGAAGAACTTTGTCGGCACGCTGCCGCCGCTGGGCTCAATGTGGTGATCGCCCGCGCCTTCCAACATTCCGGTCCGCAGCAGTTGCCGAAGTTCATGCTCCCTGAATGGGCCCAGCAGTTTGCCGCTTCGCACGACGCTCCGATCCAGGTGGTGACGCTCGATAGTCACTTCGACCTGAGCGATGTGCGCGATGTGGTGCGAGCTTACCGACTGCTGCTGGCCCGGCCAGCGACAACCGGTGTCTATAATGTCGGACGAGGCGGGGCGATTCGGAGCGGTGATGTGTTCGACGCCCTCGTGCAATTGACGGGCCGACAGCGTCAGGTGATCGAGCAGCGGCCGGGACGTCGGCAGCATCCGATCCCCGATATCTCTCGTCTGCAACGCGATACCGACTGGACTCCTCAGATCCCTCTCACCCAAACCATTGCTGACACGCTGGCGTACTTTCAGCAGTTGTCCGGTTAGGATCGCGGGAAGAAGAACTTCCGTGGTTGGTCGGTTTTCCACGCTCTGCGCGAGCATGGCTGCACGAGAAACGCCGAAGTTGTTATTCCCTCGTGTCGTAGCGCGCCGATGTCCACTTCGCCCCGCTGCGAGCGTGGGTTCACGAAGCTCTGGTTCGAGTAGCCCAATGCGTTCTACCACGGCGGTCGCGGGAAAGTTGAGGCGGCGGCGAAGTGACTGACACGCACTTGTGCGCGTGACATGCCCCGACGCGGGCGTTGCCACCACCAAGCGATCCGCAGGGGTCCATCGCGCGCCTGAACCGCCCGCGCTAGGACGACGCGGCGAACCGACGCCACTGAGGTTCGTCAAGAAAGACGGCAAACTGTCGGAGCTGAAAGAGGAGTGGAGCGTGCGGCCAGTCGAAGGTGGTCAGAAACTGGTCGAAGCGGTCCAGGGGGCATGTTCCCAACACATCCACGTAAAGCAGGCGATGTTCCCGATCGTACAGGCATCCTTCCAGCTGCCAATACGCCTCGCCCTGTTGAGCCACCCAGAGGAAAGCTCCATCCGGTTCGACGAACATGCGGGGGAGCTGTTGCAGTCGCTCGGCGGCCGTCTCGAAACTGACGGCCATGGCCGCCGCCTGCTGCTGGGGCGTGAGCTGCAGAGCCTGGTAGACGTGGCCCAGTACACGCACGCTCTGACGCTGCAGCTTGCCGCGGGAGAAAGCCTGGATGCGGAGGTCGAACCGGTTCATCACATCGTCCTGACGGGAAAGGGGGAGAGGTTCGGCTGCCACCTGTTCCGGTGTCGGCCCTTTACGGTGCGGAATCAACCAGCTGTGCTGCCAGCCAGAGCAGGTACGTGGCGCTGGCCCGTTCGATGCGGACGGCAATGATCTCAGGTTCTTCGTAAGGATGCAGCTCGCGGATCCGTGCCTCCACCTGCTCGTACAACCGTGCGGCCGTCTTGATGGTGCAGCACCATTCTTCGGTCGTTTCGACTTTGTCTTGCCACCGGTAGGTGCTGGTGATCGGACCGCTCACCTGGACGCAAGCTGCCAACCGCTGAGCCACCAGCTCTCGAGCGATTGTCTCGGCCACCCCCTTCTGATCGGTCGTCGTGTGAATCTCGATGGCATTCATGAACACTCCCTCCGCAGAACCCTCACAGACGGTACCACACGATTGCTCTCAAACAGGCAGACGCAGAATGCGGATCCGTGCCCCGCCGGACAATTGTGTACCAGCTCTTCAGGTGACTCAAGCCGGAGTTGAAGGGAAGGGGCGTGTGAGGGGCGGTTCTTTCGGGTTACGCCAACTATTTCGGGCGAGCGGTCCGGCGGAAGCGAGAAAACCTTTCGTTCTCTTGGGGGGGGAAATCCTATTTCTGTTGTTGCAGCGTATGCTTTTGATGTCTTCGCAGTGTTGTTGTTAGATCCAGAGTGGCAGCAAGCCCATTGGCAGGCCCCGCGCCGGTTTATGACGAGCGGTATGGACACGGCAGGGGCGCGTTTTAATTCTGGCTCGGAGCGGAACGTGGCTTCGAGCACCTGCCACGCTCCTTGAACGGCGAGATCTCCTGGGGCAGCCGCGCGCGGAGACCGGGAAGCTGAGGAAATGGTCTGCGTGCGACCGAACGCGAGTGTTGGCAGGAGCTTCCCGAGGACGATCGGGCTGTGAAACGACATGACGATCATTTCAGAGATTACAACGCAGTCGGTGTGGATCTTGAGTGGGCAAGTGGATGACGGCGAGCCCGTTCGAGAAATTCCCATCAACACGCTTCCTTTTCGTGTTGGGCGAAGAGCTGATGTGTCGTTTCGCATTCCCAGTCCGACGGTATCGAATCTGCATGCGGAGATCGTCGAGCGCGAGGGCCACTTGATTCTCATGGATCTCGGGAGTACGAACGGGACCTTCATCAACGGTTATCGCATTTCGGCCGAGTCGCGTCTGCATGAAGGAGATCTGATTCAGTTTGCCAATGTCGTGCTGCGTCTCAAGCGACAGGATCCGATGAAGGATGCTGAGACGCTGCAGGGGGAGAACTGCGATCGGGCCATGGCCCTGATCCAATTCGATCGGTTGATGACCGAGCGTGCCGTGGTGCCCTTCTTCCAGCCGATTGTCCGCTCGCGCGGCGGGCAGACGGTAGGTTATGAGGTGCTGGGCCGCAGTCACCTGTTTGGGCTGAAGACTCCCTGTGTCATGTTCCAGGCCGCTTCGCAGTTGAACCTGGAAGGTGAACTCAGTCGGCTCTGCCGTCGCGTGGGATTGGAGGCCAGTTCGCAGTTGCCGAGTCTGAGGCGGCTTTATCTCAATACGCACCCGTCAGAGATGTTGGACCTGGCAGTCTTGCAGCTTTCGCTGCAGGAGATCCGTGAGGAGTTCCCCAATTATCCGATGACGTTGGAGATTCACGAAGCGGCCGTCACAAGTCCCAAGCTGATGCGTGAACTGCGAGCGACACTCGATGATCTGGGATATCTGCTGGCATACGACGATTTCGGATCCGGACAGGCGCGATTGATTGAGCTGATCGAAGTCCCTCCGCACATTCTGAAGTTCGATTTAGCACTCATTCGAGCGATCGACCAGGCCTCGGCGAAGCGTCAACGGATTCTGTCAAGTCTGGTACGTATGGCTTGTGATCTGGGCATCGAAACGCTGGCTGAGGGAATGGAGACACCAGGTGAAGCGGAGACCTGCGTGCAGATGGGATTCGATCTGAGTCAGGGGTTCTACTATGGAGAACCCGTTCCCGTCGAAGAACTGCTCAACTGACGCGGTACTCATCCCGCTCGTGCTGGACGGTGCACGATTCGGCGGCCGCGGGGTCCCTTTGCTGATACGGTCGTGCCGACCTAGTGCGTCCAGAACCTTGTGCGTCCAAGACTTTCAGCCCATCGTGCGCCGGTCTGTCAGCTGGCCACTGCTCATCGTGCGCCCCGGTCCTCCTCATGCTTGACTCGGAGGATGGACGGCCCTATACTCGCGCGCCTTCTGAGATCTGCAACTCCTGTGGAAGGAATGAATCATGACCAAGCCGCTTGCTCGCTCGCTGTCGTGGTACGCGTTCTGGGGCGTTGCCCTGCTGTCCGGCTCGACATCGACGGGATGGGGGCAGAGTCTGGACGACCTGGCCCGGCCCCACGAGGGACGCAGCATGCGTTCCACTTCCACAGCGGTGGACGAGCAGGGCAATTATCTTCCCAGCAACTCCGACAATTCGCGCGTGGCATCCGGCGCGACCAAGGTAGTGTTGGATGCACAAGGGCCTGGGGTCGTGACTCATATGTGGTTCACGTTCCTCGGCCCGGAACGTCAGGCGTGGGCTCCGGAGGGGTCGGCAGACCACCAGGAGATTCTGCTGCGTGTGTTTTACGATGGCCAGGAGAAGCCGTCGATTGAGGTCCCCTTGGGAGACTTCTTTGCCAACTGTTTCGGACGTCGCACGGAAGTGATCAGTGTTCCGGTCGTCGTCGAAGACGGCGACTCCTACAACTGTTTCTGGCGCATGCCCTTTCGCCAGTCCATGCGCGTCGAGGTGGTGAACCAGAGCGAAAAGCAGTTGAATCTGTTGTATTACAACATCGACTGGATCAAGCTGGATAGCCTCCCCCCTGACACGCCTTACTTCTATGCCCGTTACCACCAGGAGTACCCGGTCCAGCCGGGGCAGGACTATGTGATCCTGCAGACCGAAGGAAAAGGGCACTATGTCGGTACGGTGCTGTCGGTCCGTACGCGCAGTCCTTCCTGGTTCGGCGAAGGGGACGAAAAGATCTACATTGACGGTGAGCAGACCGCATCCATCTGGGGAACGGGCACGGAGGACTATTTTCTTTCTGCTTGGGGATTGAAGACCACCAGTACTCCGTACTTCGGTACACCCTATTTCGATCAATGGGGAATCGTCGGAGGCCATACGGCGGCCTACCGCTGGCACATTCAAGATCCGATCGTGTTCAATTCGTCGATCAAAGTCACGATCGAACACTGGGGATGGATTTCGACCGATGAGAATCCGGAAGGGAAGCAGCACAGCTGGAACGAACGCGAAGACGATTATGCGAGCGTTGCCTTCTGGTATCAGGCGGGTACGCCGAGTCCCGCTCCCCAAATCCCCGATGCGCAGTGGCGTCGACTTCCCAACCTGGACCTGACCGTGACGGCCAGAGATTTTGTCGGTGAATCACATCACGGTGAAGGCCATTGCCAGGTACAGAGCAACCTGGAGTTCTACCCGGACGGTCAGCTGTTCTATACGCCACAGCAACCTGAAAATGCGTGGGTCGAGATTCCCTTCACGATCAAGGAACAGGAACCGCGTCGGCTCGTGCTGAGCGTAACTCGAGCGGAAGACTACGGGATCTATCAGCCGTACCTCAACGGCACGAAGATCGGAACGCCACTGGATCTCTACGCCAAGGACGTTGCGCCCTGGGAGTTCCATCTGCTCGACTTCTGGCCGGCACCGGGCGACTACACCCTGCGACTCGAATGCGTCGGCAAGAACCCGCAGGCCAGCGGCCATTATCTGGGACTCGAAGCCGTGCGACTGCGTGAGCGTCGACCGCGCGTCCGAGAATGGGCCCGCGACAAAGACAACGACTGGCAGCAGCATCCTGTTCTGCACAACTGACCGGCGGCGCCGCGTCGTTTTGCGACGCTGACAATGCGGCCAGCCAGGCTGACCAAGCATCGCTGCCGTTCGGTCGGCAGCGAGCGTTCTCCCGGTCGAGGAGAGGGCCAGGCAGCGTGGCTCGAGGCGGTCGGCTACTGCGGCCAGACGCCATCCACGATCTCGACCAAGGGGAACTTCGCCGGATCGAGCACGGTGTGACGGATCTTGCGGCGCTGCCATGTATAGGTCACATGGACCATGCCGTCAGGGCCCTCGATCACTGCCGGATACGAATACTCGCCAGGCTCTGTTTCCAATCGTGCACCGGTGAGCCACTTCTGTCCGTCAGGCGACAGCGCTATATTGAGCGGGCTGCGGCCGCGCCGCGTGTGGTTGTAGACCAACACGTGTCGACTGTCACGCAGTGTCACGGCGTCGATGCCTGAATTGGGATTCGGCAGCGTTGTCGGTTCCAGTTCACTCCACGTCTTGCCCTGGTCCTGCGACCAGGCCTCCAGGATTTTCCCCACACCGCGACTGCGGCAGAGAATCTGCAGCCGACCTGCCGGGTGCTGCAGTATCGTCGGCTGAATGGCTCCCACTGTGCCTCCGTCGTTCAGCGGCTCAGTGCGACCCCAAGTCTGGCCTTGATCGGCTGTCCATTCCATGTGGACACGCCATCCGTGGTCTTCACTGCTTGATGCACACAGCAGCCGACCGTCCGGCAGCATCACCGGCTTGTTCTTGATCGGGCCGGCAATCTGGTCGGGAAGGCGAATCGGCTGGCTCCAGCTGCGCCCGGCGTCCGCGGAGTGCATCATCATCCCCCACCATGTCGACGGACTCGGTCCGACTTTATAGAACAGGATCAACGGCCCTTGGTCGATGTGCACGAGGACGGGATTCCAGCACGGGAGGCGTTGGCCGTCGGCCAGCACGCCTCGAGCGACTTCACGTGGAGCAGACCACGTGCCGTCTTCGAGTCGGCTCAGCCAGATGCCGACGTCAGGATCGCCCTCCTGGGTACCGCCAAACCAGGCCGCTACCAGCTGTTGACCGCAGAACGCCAGCGTCGACGCATGACAGCTGGGGATCTCGGATGTCTCATAGATAAACTCCGACTTCACGATCGCTCTGTCCGCGAGGGCCAGATCACTCGTGACGTCCTGTTGAGCCCCTGCCAGTGAGGCGTGCATGGACGCGATCACTGCAGCCGATCCGACAAGTGAGATTGCGACACGAAGCAAGAAAGAAGCATGTGGTCGAATCGGCATCGGTCGCTCCTCGTTGTCACGGTGTTCGTTTGTCTCGTACCTGGCGACTGTAACGCTCCAGGGTGCGTCGCTCCCGACCGGTCAGACTCTGCTCTCCTTCACGGTGCACCTTGGCCAAGATCCGGTCGGCTTCGGCGGCCAGATCGTCGCTCGCAACTTCCGGATCGTGCACGCGCAGTCGCGGCCGTCGACCCGGGAGCTTCCAGCCGAATCGATGGGATCGCGGCAGAAGGCTTGTCAGCTTCCACTGCAATTGCAGATAGAGAAACGCAAACGCCGCTCCACCAATGTGCGCTTGCCAGGCGACGTTGCCGGCCTTTCCGCTGATTCCGATCAACAGATCGTAGCCAATCACAAAGGCGCCTATCAACCAGGCGGGTACGGCAATCAGCCCCCACAAATAGACCGTCTCGCGCGGGTAAAACAGCACGAACAGGATGAAGACGGCGGTCACACCTCCCGACGCTCCGACTACCCTCGGAAGTGCCTCCACACTCACGCCTGGAGTGACGATGGCCCAGACGTTCTCCAGCGCCAACCAGGTCAGACCAGAAAATACGATCGACACCAGGTAGTACAGCAGGAACTCACTCCGTCCCAGCCGCGTCTCAACGAACCGGCCGAACATCCACAACATGAACATGTTACCCAGGATGTGCCATACGCTGGCATGCAAGAACCCATAGGTCAAGAGCTGGTAGAACTGCCAGGGGTGAAGGTATACGTCAGGATCCAGCCCCAGAGCAGCGTTGAGCTTGTCGTTCGCCAACAAGTTGACGACAAACACCACGGCCGTCACCAGGACCAGATTGGTCACCACCATCCGCGGTTGCCCGCCGAAGGTGATTCCCCGCGGCCGCTCGTCATCCTGATAGTATTCGCGATCGTAAATACCCATTAGCGCTCTTCTTGTAACCGGTCTTCCCTCATCCCCAGTGGGGATCGTGACAGCGTTTGCACGGCCGCCGGCCCCAGCGAGAGCACCAACGGGCCGAAGACCCAGGTGCCGTCAGGGCCCTTTCGTGGTGGGGTGTCTGGTCTCCGGCGAGTCGCACCCGGTCGCCACAAGGGCCTCGGCCAGTTCGCGGGAACCGCCCTGTGTATATGGTAAGGGTAGCACCATGCTCTGAGGAGTGCGCGCACGGGGAAATGGAGGGGCAGGAGGTGTTCTGGGGGCGGGTCGGTGACCGCCGCATCGATCGCCAACCAATCGCTGGGGAGGGCAAGGAGCGAGACGGCACGTGTCACAGCAGGGCCGATCAGGAATCCGGGGGACGAGCGCGCTCCCCACGCTCGCCGTGCGGCGTGGGGAGGCCCGGCGGGAGTGCCTGCCCGTGCGACGGCTCGAAACGGGCATCACAGGTGGCACATCAAGGAGCCTTGACCGCCACGCTCGCTGCTCGCCGGTTGATCTCCTCGGTCAGCTTGGCGCTGCACATGGCCAGCTGTTCGTTCAGCGCCGCGTTGGTCTCGTAGAGTTGCTTGAGTTCGTCGCGCAGGGTCGTCTTCTGGCTTTCGAGGGTAGCCAGCAGCTGATCCATTTTCTCGTTGTCGCGCTGGAAGCCCGCTTCATCATCCTTCAGTTTCGCCCGTTCCTGTTGACGGTACGCGATTTCTTCCTGCGTCTTGCGGATGACCAGGTTCAGGTTATCGATATCCCTCTGCGCGCGGCGGATATCTTCACTGCGTCGGATGAAGCGATCTTGAATGTCGTGGAACGCTTCTTCGTAGTCGCGCAACGACCGCACGTAGACCGGGCTCAGCTTCTGGCAGACGCCGCTGGAGAGCAGTTGATCCACCAGACGCTTGTCTTCGTCATACCCGTAGGGAAATACTCCAATGTCGTTGACCCGGAACGAGGCGTCGGCGCCGTTGCGCAACCGAGCTGCTTCGGCATATCCTTCCGGATCGAAGTAGTTTCCCGCAATGCCAGGTTCCAGATTGTTGCTGTCGACTCGCTCCTTGTGCTCCTTTTCGAACTCCAACTTCATCCAGATGTTCTGCGGTTGAGCGGCAACGTCCTGCTCAGTCGCCATGCTTCCGTCCTTCAAATAGGGCTCGATCATCGCTGTAATCAGCGGATCATCAGGAGCCACACCGGCGACCAGCGAAAACATGCTCCGCAAGTCTTCTTCAGCCATCTCGCCGAAGATCGGCTGCGGTGTGTCGTTGAGCGGACGACCGACAGTGTCTTCTTTCGCGAAGATGCGATGCGTATCGAGGGGCATCATCTCATATAACGTCCACCGGGCAGACGGATCGTTGATCAACGCACTTTGCTGACCATCCAGTGGCATGGTCGGTTCGAGCGTGACAGATGTCGGGTCGGCAGCAACGACACGAAACTCGCCGAGGTAGGCAATTGGCAACTGGTTCTCATTTTCGCGAAACGCGTACAGAATCAGGTTCTCGGCGAGCCCGTTACTGGCTGCAGTACTCGGATCGCCCGGCGCTCCAGTCTCGGTCGGCGGTACCGTGGAAACGGTGACGGTTCCATTGGCCGGTGGGTTCGGAGTGCACTGTCGCCACACGCGTCCCCGATCCAGAATCATGCGGTTAAGTCGCTGCTGAGTTGCCAGCACGGAAGGTGTGGAAGACTCCACCATCATCGGATCGCCGATCTCCAGACTGATTCCTTCCGTCTTGGCGCTGGTCAGCTGCTTCGACAGCTCCGAGTAACGCTTCATCCATGTCACGCGCGTCGTCTGTGACATCGAGATGACGATCACCAGACCGATCGCTGCCAGAAAGGTCAGGCAGGCCACGGCAATATGCCAGCCTCGCCACGTGGAGGCTGAGAAGACGACCATCACGATGAACAGGATTAACAGGAAGATGCCGACTATCAGAGGAATCATGCGCGTACTGCCGTCGAGAAAAGGGGCGCTACTGGATAGGACCTCATGGCTCGATGATAAGCTGGGTGATCTGGGATGTCAAGCTTTGCGGAGAGAGACTGGCTGTTCGTAAGTTGCCATGCGGACAGAGGTTCCGGCGAAATGACCGGCATCCTCGCTACGATCAGCAGGACAGGTCCGTAAGGACGATGGACTGCATCTTCCGATTGCCCGGTTTGGAAGTCCAGGCAGCACGCTTGCCGTATCGCCGGCCAGCGACATCTTCCGTACGAAATCGTTGGCGAGATCGATCGCATGGCTCCGGCCCACCACGGCGTGAAAATCTGATACGATGTGCCTCTTTCATGCGGGCCGCACGCCCTTTCCGATCGGTTTGGGCGACCCTGAGGTGGTCTTTGGGGCCTCTGCCCCCTGGGAGCAACTACGCTATGGAAACCTTACGGGCTAACGTGTACGACTTTCCTCGCTACTACGACCTGGTTTACGGATCGGATTGGAAAGCGGAGCTGGATTTCCTTGCCGCCGGTTTTCGCCGCTACGCGGATCGCAAGGTGGCACGCGTGTTCGAACCGGCTTGCGGCACCGGAAGACTGCTGTTTCGGCTGGCCAAAGCCGGTTTTCACGTCTCGGGCCTGGACCTCAATGCACGGGCTGTGGACTACTGCAACCGCCGACTGCAGCGGCATGGTTTTCCGGCCTCCGCCTGGGTCGGCGATATGACCGATTTCCGTTTGGCTCGACCGGTCGATGCGGCATTCAATATGATCAATAGTTTTCGGCATCTGGCGGACGAGTCGAGTGCCTGCCGGCATCTGGAAGCGGTCGCACGTTCGTTGCGCAAGGGAGGACTGTATATTCTGGGGCTGCACCTGACCCCGACGCGCGGTGAGCCGATGGAGGAGGAGTGCTGGTCGGCTCAACGGGGACACCTGGCGGTAAACACCCGCCTGTGGACACGCCGCCGGGACCGCCGCAAGCGGACGGAGCACTGTGGCATGATCTATGATGTCTACACTCCCACCAGGCACATTCGCTTGACGGATGAGATCGTGTTTCGCACCTATACGTGGCCTCAATTTCGAACGCTGTTGGCGAAAGTGCCCGCTCTGAAACTCGTGGCAACGCATGATTTTGCGTACGATCTGTCGACAGAAACCCCCGTGCATGCGACGACCGAAGATGTGGTTTTTGTCCTGCGTGCCAACTGACCCCTCTGCGTTGCCGCAACCCTGGTGGAGGGAGGCCGGTTGGTGGGTGGGGGCCCTTGGCACAGGTGTCGGTGCAGGCAGACGCGGTGGAGGGCTTGAATCGAGGTGAGGTGCTGCGGAAGTTCATGGAAGTGCTTTATGTTTGTTGGTATGCTGGGTGCTCGTTTGCGGACACATCCAAGGGCGGCGATTGGGTTGATTGTCGGGTGGCAGGAGGTGCGCGAGGTGCGTGCACGTCGGGACGAACGACCACCGCTCGCTGGACCGGTGGTGAGCGGACTGCCTCGGTGGCCGACGACGAGGCCGGCTCAGGGTGGTGATCCTCGGTTCCCCTTTGCGACGCGACCAGCCTCAGGAAGAGCTCGTTTGCCGTACACGTACACAGGTTTGCCAACGTGGCCTTCACGCAGCATCACAAATTGACCGAGACGCTTGACGCTTTCGCACAGCAGTTTGTGTTGTGGGCCGTGGGCGCGCTGGGACTGGAAGCGATCGGCTGCACCGGCGACGGGACGGTCTACGAAATCGCGTTGGCCAACGACGGGGCATCTGCGTCCGGCGGGGCATCTTCGTCCGGCGAGCATCCTTTGGCGGGGATGATCGGACGCCGATTCACCTTTCAGGCCGATCCGGCGTCCGCCCCGTCCTCCGGACCATTAGTCGAATGTGTGACCTGGCAGTCGCCTCTGACTGGCTGGCTGATGGATGAGTTGCGAGGAGGCGAACGGTTGCTTCACGCCACGGCGGCGCATCAGCCGATGAGTGTTCACGAGTTAGCGGAGCATCTGTTCGCTCAGTATCGCGTGGACGGCGGCCACATGCATCTGGGCGGTTGTCGGCTGGAAGACCGTCCTTTTCTACGTTTGACGTTTCTCAATACTCGGGCCATGGCGGGCGGACACCAGTTGATCCACTGTTTTGGGACATTGGACGGTCAGCTTGTCGAGCAGACGCTGTGCCAAGAGCTGGAACTGGACCAGTTGGCTCGCTGGCAAGGACGAGCACCGCGGATCGACGAACCCGTTGCGCAGCGTTGGATTCAGCTGACTCGACAACAATGTCAGTTGGCGGATGCAGAGCCGCTGCCACTGATCGCTGCCACGGTCGTCTGGTGCAAGTACGCGGAAGGGAAGATCAACTTCTCCATCGGGGCTCAATCGGTGGAGTTGCCGTTTTCAGGCTGGGGGCGGCTGTTGGCAGATCGACGTGTGCTGCCTCCCCAGTATCACTGTCCGCTATCGGGGCGCGCATCCTATCACCTGGCGGCCACAGATGATGGGCGCGTGACAGTAGCGGAGGCGATCGGAACCTGTTGGGGATCGGCTCGCCGGGTACTGTCGAGCGAGTTGCTGACGTGTGCTGTGTCCGGACGTCAGGCGTTGCCCGAATTCATGCAGGTCTGTCCGATCACTGGGGAGACAATCCTTTCGGCCCTCGTGCAGGTGTGCAGCGTCTGTCAGCAGTCGGTGAGCCCGCGGATGATTTCCCAGCAGAAGTGCTCGGCTTGTCGGGAGTTGGTGCCAGTGTCCAAGGAAGACCCGGCGGTGGCCCGCATTCTGGACACGTATCCGCGGCTCGATCGACTGCGGACGTGGAAGATGGCGGAAACCCTCACCGCACAGATTCTGGTGGGGAGTTCGGCCTGGCGGCGTCTGCTGATCGTCATTGACAAGCAGACACTGGAGCTTCTGT
Source organism: Pirellulaceae bacterium (assembly GCA_041752115.1). Lineage (GTDB taxonomy): Bacteria > Planctomycetota > Planctomycetia > Pirellulales > Pirellulaceae > JAJRVM01. Next base: position 25,437 of record JBGSHS010000263.1, read on the forward strand.
ACGCCGCGGCGGGAAGTCGTCTGAGCAGCAAGTGGACACCTCTGACGGCGGTGCAGCGGAGCGAGTGGACATCGTAGCGCGCGGCAGGACGGCTCGAACACGACGTTTCGCCCGCCGCCCGGCTCGGATCCGCCCGTGACGGGAATCCGCGCCGCGAGGTGCGCTGGCTTCCTCTGCGATCAGCGACGAGCCGGTGGGCGGCCTCGGGCTGGAGTGCTGCGGGGGAGTACGAAGGCAATACCGATCATGACCAATCCCGCCAATGCCAAGCCCAGTCCGTAGGCGGCTCGCTCCTGCATCCAGGACGAAATGCGCCGCGAAATGATGAAATTGGGGGGGCGGTACGGACCGATGTCATTGTCCCGGACACTCAACCAGTTGTTCCAGGCCTGATCCAGATTCATGTTGGTCAGGTTGTTGATGTCGGAATCGAGGGTTTGGTCCCAGGCGACTTCCTCTGTGTCGAGTGTGGATCGGTTCCATTGGAAATAGGTGGCGCGGAGCAAGCCGAACCCTGCAATGCCCAGCCCCAAGGCGAACAGGATTCGAGCTGCCGGTGACCAGCTGCGGGGAGGTTTGACAGCGACCTTTTCGGTGGCGGTTGGGAGCTGTCGTAGGTGTCGCAGTGGTGGAACGTCCAGGGTTGCGCCGCAATCGCAGTGCACCGTCTGGCCAGCCTGGCTGACTTCGATGGGAACCGACTTGCCGCAGGAACAGGGGAGTAGGTATTTCATGGGATCTCTTGCGTAACCACCCGACGGAACGAGTGGACTAGTATACGAGTGGGTCAGGACGCATGTTCAGTCCATCTTGGGAGATTCCGCATCGCCGGCCCACCATGGCAAACTGATGCCACCATCCACCAACAGCGTCGCGCCGGTAGTGTATTCGTTGCGAGGATCACACAGAAATACGATCGACTGGGCGATTTCTTCCGGCGTTCCCAGCCGTCCCAGCGGGATCCGGTGTCCAGCTCGCTTCAACGCTTCTTCGCTCGAGAATTTGCGTTCGCCGGGTGTGTCGATCCAACCAGGTTGAATCAGATTGACCCGGATCTGGTGACGGGCCAGCTCCAGGGCTGCAGTGCGGGCCATAGCCTCCACGGCGGCTTTCGCCATGTTGTACGCCATGGCCCCCGCAACGGGAATGGTGGCATGGGGCGAGCTCACCAGCACCACGGACCCGGCATGGCCTTGACGGATCATCTCGCGGGCAGCTGCCCGAGTGACGAAAAAGGCACCCCACATGGTGACCTCGATGGTGCGCCGAAACCCCTCCATATTGGCTTCCACAAACGGCTCGCGATCACTGTATGCGGCATTGCCGACGGCAATGTCGAGCTTACCGAAGTGGTTGACCACTTGCGCCACCAGGTCTTCCACGGCCCGTTGGTCGGACACGTCCGCCTGGCAGGCGAAAGCCTGCGAGCCGCTGTCGCGCACCGCCTGCACGACCTGCTCCGCTTCGTCCTTGTGACGGAAGTAGTTCACCGCCACCTGCGCTCCGGCCCGCGCCAACGCGACGCACGTCGCGCGACCGATCCCCAGGCTGCCGCCCGTAACCAACGCTACGCTACCCTTCAAATCTGCTTCTGGCATGATAGTTGATCAGCTCTGTGCTCGAACTGTTTGGCAGGTTCCCAGCGCGCTGCAACGCCAGAGGAATCCGGTAAGCCGTATGCTAATCCCTCCTCAGAGCGTCGGCAAGCTTGGCAGTCAGCCCGGCTCTGCCGGAGGGCTGCAGAATTCAAGGGGCTGCCAGTCGTTACGGGAGGGTTCGTGTGGGGGGGGGCGTCTATGCGGCGATTCGATCTGCAGCGCTGCGCAACGCGCCCGCGGAACCACTCGGCGGCCGCCACTTTCCCGTACAATCACTCCGCTCATGGCACCGCAACCCTGGACGATTCGTCGGGCGTCAGTAGAATTTACAGTCTTGCCCAGTGGACGCGTCGGCGGCCAATTTGGCTGAGCGGCGGGGCTCCATGTGTGGCAACGATCGCACAACAGAGAAGGGCCGTGGATCAGTAAGCAAGTGACCAAAAAGCGGCCGATGGTGCCTACCGGTTTGTCGTCTGCTCGGTTGTCGTCTGCTCGGTTGTCGTCTACCCGGGGGATCATGTGGGAGGCGATCTTGTCACCGTGTGGCGTGTTCGAGCAGATGCTTTTTGCCGGCGATCGCCCCACGCCATGAAACGACGAAGAAACTTGCTTTCCCCTTGCGTCCATGGTACTCTCCGACTTGGTAAGATAAGTGGCCTGGGTGGTTCCTGTAATTGTCATTGTTTTCTGCCAGGCGTAATTTCTTACCAAATATCCATGGAAGGGCGACAGTCCAGCGGTGGATGGTAGAATTGCCTGACTCACATTTGCCCTGTGTGGGCAAAGGCTTCTTTATCAAGCGATGCGCGGTGGGATCTCGCGGCGGCGAAAAGCAAAGTGGCGTGCCCGGCGAGGAGAATTCCGACATGGCGCAGCGAGTGACCAGGTGGCCGTGCGCTGTCGACCTTTCTAATCCGGTGAATATCTCAGCTTGTTGGACTTAGTGTAGGAGTACTGAGTTGTACGACGCCCTCCTGGATGAATTCGAGGATGATGCAGCACGAACTCCGGATGATGAGGAGAACTTTGAGAAGCTGGCGGAAGATGATGCTTCCGACGACGACGACGACGACACTGACCTTGATGAACCGGGACACCAGGACGACGAGCCCGAGTTAGTTTCTGCGGATGATGAGTTATTAGGTTTGGAGGATGGCGAATCGTGGTCGGATGATCCGGTTCGCATGTATTTGACGCAGATGGGCGAGATTCCCCTGTTGACGCGACAGGAGGAGATTCGCTTGGCCAAGAAGATTGAAGTCACGCGCCGTCGCTTTCGCAGCAAATTGCTGGAATGCGACTATGTCATTCAAGCCGCCTACAAGATTCTCAAGCGCGTCTTTCAAGGGGAGCTCCCCTTTGACCGCACTGTGCAGGTCTCTGTTACCGACCGCCTTGAGAAGGATCAGATTCTGGGACGGCTGCCGCACAATCTGGCGACGCTGGATGTGCTCTTGCGGCGCAACCGCCGCGACTACCGCGTGGCTCTCGCCAGGTCTCAGACGAAGGCGGGGCGACGCCACGCCTGGCGCCGACTGGGGCGCC
>JBGSHS010000264.1:0-4888 GCA_041752115.1 Pirellulaceae bacterium
GCGCGCAAGCAGCAGTTCCTTGTCTGCTGGGCCGATGCCGACGCCCGGCCGATCGGTCGAAAAGTTGCCGTGACGGTCCCGCCGGGCGAGTCGCGGGTGGTACGTGTGCCGCGTCCCCGCCCCGATGTCACGCCAGGCCAACTGCTCCTGCAGGGCGATGACGACGACTTCGACAACCACTACTTCGTGGCCACCGCAGTCAAGACGGCGGGCACGATCACGTATGTGGGAAGCGATGAGCCCGATGATCCTCAGCAACTGCTCTATTACCTTTCGCGGGCGGTCACCAATGACCAATGGCGCCAGGTGGATGTGGTCGCCGACGACGGGCGGACGCTCGACGAGCTGGCCGATTCCCGTCCGCTACTGGTCGTCGTCAGTCAGTCGCTGGAGGCGGCTCCCCGCGATTCGCTGCGTCAGTACCTGCTTGACGGCGGAACGGTGCTGTTCATCCTCTCTTCAGCCGACGACATGTCAGTCATCGCGCAGCTGGCCGGGACGGAACTGGGCACGGCAGAAGAGGTAGTGCCAGCTGACTACGCGCTCTGGAGCAGCGTCGACTTTGGACATTCGCTGCTGCGGCCCTTGGCCAATTCGCGCTATAACGACTTCTCCATGATTCACTTCTGGAAATACCGCCGCGTGACCATTCCGGATGACACGGCCTGGAAGACACTGATCACATTCGATAGTGGTGATCCGGCATTGATCACCGCTACGGTCGGACGTGGCGTGTTGTACATCTTGACATCCGGCTGGACTCCGGCCGACAGCCAGTTGGCTCGCTCCTCCAAGTTCGTCCCGTTGCTGAGCGGCATGCTTGAGCGTGATGCGTCCCAACATGGCGGAAGCTATGCGGTGGATGAGCCGATGATCGTTCCCCGAAGTGGCGCGGAACGCAGCGACGAGGCTGGTGAAACGCTGGTGACAGGGCCGGGAGACCTCCGCCTCGAACTGCCTGCCGATGCGCACCAGTTTGAGCAGACCAGCCGGCCGGGACTGTATCAGTTGCAGCGTGGCGACCAGAGCCGAACGTACTCCGTAAACCTGACAGCCGCAGAGACTCGCACCTCGCCCCTCGATCCCGCAGAGCTGGAGCAGCGAGGAGTCCGGCTGGGAGAGGACCGATCGCGCGGCGAACAGCTGGCCGCTCTGGAGCAGATGCGCGATATTGAACTCGAGGCAAGTCAGCACGCGTGGCAATGGATCATCGCCGCTGCCTTGCTGATACTTATCCTGGAAACCGTGTTGGCCGGGCGCTGGGCGGCTCAACAGGAACCGTCGCAGCCGTCGCAGGCCGCCAGTGGTTAGCGTAGCCAACAGCAGAGGGACGCCGCCGCGGGCCGCACTCCCTCTGCCACAGTGTAACGAGAGGCGGGTCGAGATGGCCCTGGCCAGTGAAGAAGGCAGGTTTCGATGATTGACCGAAGACTACAGCGACAACTCGATGAGGTGGCGATCCGTTACCGCCGCCTGCGCGTCACGTTGTGGCTCAGCATCGTCTGGATCACGCTGGCCACCATCGCCGCCGTGCTGATCAGTCTGAATCGAACCGTTGGTTTCTACGTTCGAGGAGAGGCCGCTATTTTCGTGGCTATCGGCAGCGTCACGTCCGTCGCAGTCTGGCTGCTGGCTCTCCGCGCCGGTCGCGATCCGCGCTGGCTGGCCCGTCGCATCGAAACACGCTACCCGCAGCTCCAGGCGCGACTGTTGACCGCCGTGGAGCAACAGCCGGAATTACCCGACGGCCGGTTCGGGTATCTGCAAATGCAGGTGATTCAGGAGGCCTTGGCGCACGGCTATCGCCATGATTGGCGCCACAGCCTGTCGCAGCCAGCTTACATTGCCAGTTGGCTCGCCAGTTTGACAGCCGCAGCGCTGGTCGCTGTGGCCACGGCGGGTCTGTTTCGCTATTTGGAGCCGACGTCGTTCCGTTTGGCGCCTCTGTTGGGCTGGGAGCGTGACCGCCCGGCGACGGCTCCCACGACGTTGGTCTCCGTTGATCCAGGCAACACGCAAGTGGAGCGCGGGAGCAGCCTGCTGGTCCTTGCCACCTTCGACGGTCAGCTCCCCCTGCAATGCACCTTGGAAACGACCACCGATGACGCGGGAGTGCGACCAGAGATTTCCATGAGCCAGAGCCTGCAGGATCCGGTCTTCGCCGGGCGGATCGGCACCGTGGACGAACCCCTGAGTTATCGCGTGCGGTATCTCACGTCCGTCTCCGACACGTTTCGAGTCACGGTCTTTGATTACCCCGCACTGGTGACCGCCGATGCGGTCTTGGACTTCCCCGAATTCACGGCGCTCGAAACGAAGACCGTCCAGGACGTGCGCCACGTCACGGCCGTCGAAGGGACTATTCTGACACTGATATGCCACTTGAACAAACCGGTTGTGGAGGCCGAACTGCATGAGGATGAACAGACGGCGTACCGGTTGCAGCCGGACGAAACCGCCGAGAACACGTACCGCGTCACCCTTCCGCTCGTCAAGTCACAACGGCTGCGTCTGCATCTGCTCGACGACGCGGCACGCCCTAACAAGCAACCGGCCGAGTTCGTGATCACGGTCACCCCCAATCGCCCCCCCGACTTGAAGCTGACGTTTCCATCGCGCGACATGGAGGTCTCTCCGCTGGAAGAACTTGAGCTCGTGGCCAGTGTCTGGGACGATTACCGACTGAGTCGAGCGGGCATCACTTACCAACTCGGGGACAGCCCGCCGCAGGAAGTGACGCTCGCCACGTCGCTCACCACCGGGGAGAAGACCTCGCTGAGTCACTTGCTGGCGTGCGAGGATTTGCAGGCTAAGCCAAATCAGGTGCTGTCGTATCACTTCTGGGCCGAAGATCTGGACACCGACGGCAAGCCGCGCCGATCGATGAGCGACATGTTCTTTGCTGAAGTGCGACCGTTCGATGAGATCTACCGGCAAGGCCAACAGCCGCCGGGAGGCGAATCGCCCGAATCGCGTCAGCCTCAGGACGGTCAGCGCTCTCCAGACGCGGGAAGCCAGGTGCAGGAACTGGCCGACCAGCAAAAGGAGATTATCATCGCTACCTGGAACATCATCCGCAGGGAAACGTCTCAGCAGGTCTCTCCGCAGTTCGCAGAAGATGTGGCCGTCGTGCGCGACGCCCAGTCTTCGCTCCACGACCGCATTGCGCAACTGGCGGAGCAGGTCGATGACGCGCAGGCCGAAGTGCATATCTCCGCTCTCATAACGCAAATGAAAACCGCCGTGGGAGAGCTGACGCGAGCAACCGATGACCGCGACAGAGGACTACTCGCACCGGCTCTGCAAGCCGAACAGGCAGCGTATCAGACTCTGCTTCAGTTGCGGGCGCGTGAACACGAGGTGATCCGAAGCAGGAGGCAGAACGCACAGCAGGCGAGGAGTTCCGGCGGAAGTAACAGCCGATCGCAACAGCAACTCCAGCAGCTTGCCCTCTCGAACGACGAGAACCGGTACGAAACCCAGCGAGAAGCTTCGGCGCAACAGGAAGACCCCGGGGAGCGGGAGCAACGCCAGATCCTCAACCGACTGCGCGAACTGGCCCGCCGACAAAACGATCTGAATCAGCGGTTGCAGGAACTGCAGGCCCAGCTCGAGCAAGCAGAAAACCCACAGGAACGAGAGGAACTGCTTCAACAGCTCAAACGCCTCCGCGAACAACAGGAAGAAATCCTCCGCGACACGGATGAACTCAACAGCCGGCTCAATCAGTCGGATCACCCGCAGGACATGAACGGACCGCAACAGCGACTGCAGCAGGCGAGAGAGAACGTGCGACAAGCCTCGGAGGCGCTCGAGGAGGGCCGATTGTCACAGGCCCTCAGCTCAGGGACACGAGCCCAGTCCGAACTGGACGACCTGCGCGATGAATTCCGCCAGCGCACCTCGCAGCAGTTCGACGAAGAAGCCAAGCAACTGCAGCAACAGGCCGACGAACTGGCTCAGAGGCAGCGAGAACTGGGACAGCAGCTCAATCAACAGGAATCGCCCGATCCGTATGCGCCTCGCTCGCTGCGACAACCGAGCCCGCGTGAAGAGGTGCTGCAGCAGATGCAGCAGCAGAACGAACGACTGACGAACCTGCTGGAACAGATGCAGCAGACGATCCAAGAGGCCGAACAGCCGCAGCCACTGCTCGCTCAGCAGCTCTACGATTCCTTCCGCCAGGCCCGGCAGGATCGAGTCGGCGAGAACCTGGAGGAAACCGAACGATCGATGCGACGAGGTCTCTGGGACGACGCGCGCCAGATGGAATCGTCAGCTCGTGAAGGAATTGAACGGCTGCGCGACTCGATCCAACAGGCCGCCGAGAGCGTGCTGGGAGACGAAAACGAGGCGCTGCGCCGAGCACGCGAGCAGCTGGATCAGCTGTCCCGCGAACTCGATGAGGAGATCCGCCGCGCGGCCGGCGATGACGAGGCACAGTCCGCCGACCGGAAACCCGACCCCTCCGATGTTGCCGATGCCGAATCGAACTCTGCGCGTGCGGGCGACCGGCAAGACGGCGCCGGTCAGACCGACCCCAACAGTGAGAAACAGTCCGACCGGCGATCTGACAGCGGAGGAAATTCCCCAGCACCCCGCGAGGATTCCGAGGGGAACCAGCAACCGGGCGAACAACCAGCACAAACACCGGGCGAGGGAAATCGAGGAGAACAACAACAACAACAACAACAACAACAACAGGGCGGCGGCAACCCTGGGGAATCGGACGAGACGCCTTCCCCCAACCGCGGCGGTCGACAGGCGTCTGATCCGGATGAATCCGCTGACGACGAGTCAGGCAGTGAACGAAGCAACAAGGAAACTCCCTTGGGGCAGGAGAACAGTGGGCGCCGCGCTCCCGCGCGCCAGGACCGTTCACCGCAGG
>JBGSHS010000265.1:0-113391 GCA_041752115.1 Pirellulaceae bacterium
CGCAAGTTCCGGAGCGACGCCAGGCTCAGCTCCCTGATCGTGCTCTGATCCGCTGGCCGACGCCACCGTTCGGCTGCCACGGCCGGTGAGCCTGTTGTGACAAGCAAGCGTCATATCCGCTCCCGTCGGCAAGCTCAGTGCCAACGGGGTTGCCGCCCAGCGGGAGCACGTCGACCCTGAAGGGCTACCCGCCGCGCTTTCCCACATCGTTCGCGCGGCAGTCACAGCGTCGGCCAGGCTGGCGTTTTCCAACGAGTCGGGGATGTGGTGAGGATCACTTCGGACCAACCGTCCGTCGGCAGGGAGTATCTGTGTGGATGATCGGGCCCGTAACGATTTTGAGGTCCTGGTAGGGTGAAGTGGGCAAGGCAGCCTGACTGAAACGACGGGGCAGGATTCAACTGTGAGCTATGATTTCACTGACGTGCCGGGTCTGCCACACACCTGAGGCCAGCTCGGCAACCGCACAGCCAGATACGGGGCCCGCTGCGCGATCAGTGGATTGGCCCCGGCCATCCCCTGAAGCTCGTATTATTTGCGGATAGATAGCAAGATGCCAAGCCCAGCCCCCCCAATGCGTTCGGCCGACGCGGCACGAGCTGACGAATTCGACAAGCTCAAGCGACGTATTCACAGCAAACTGGTTGACAAGCTGGATTTGACGAAGGTCAGTGAGCTGGAAGGGGATGTACTGCGGCGCGAGATTCGTCTGGTGGTGGAGCACCTGTGCGACACGGAAGAGACGTTTCTCAATCGCAACGAGCGTGAGCGGCTGATCGAGGAAGTGCTCGATGAGACGTTTGGTTTGGGTCCGCTGGAAATGCTCCTGAAGGACCATACGATCAGCGACATCCTGATCAACGGCCCGAAGAGCATCTATGTGGAGCGGCGGGGGAGGATGGAGCGGACCAGTGTGGAGTTCCGCGACAACGCTCATCTGCTGCAGATCATCGACCGGATCGTCTCGAACGTGGGTCGTCGTGTGGACGAAGTCTGCCCGATGGTCGACGCGCGTCTGTCCGACGGTTCCCGATTCAACGCGATCATTCCCCCCTTGGCTCTGGACGGGGCGGCGGTCTCCATTCGCCGCTTCGGTGCGAATCCGCTGAAGCTGGAAGATCTGCTCAACTACAAAGCATTCACGCCGGAAATGGTCATGCTGCTCGAAGGGGCCATCAAGGCCCGCTTGAACATCATCATCTCCGGCGGTACCGGTTCCGGTAAGACCACGCTGCTCAACACCCTGTCGAGCTTCATTTCGAACCATGACCGCATCGTCACGATTGAGGACGCGGCGGAGTTGCAGTTGCAGCAGGAACACGTGGTGCGACTGGAGACCCGACCGCCGAACATCGAAGGCAAGGGTGCCATTACGGCCACCGACCTCGTCCGCAACGCGCTGCGTATGCGACCGGAACGAATCATCATTGGCGAATGCCGTGGCGGCGAAACGCTCGACATGTTGCAGGCCATGAACACCGGCCACGACGGATCGCTGACCACCATCCATGCCAACACGCCGCGCGATGGCATTGCGCGTCTGGAAACGATGATCATGATGTCGGGCTTTGAGATGCCGATCAAGGCGATGCGACAGCAGATCGCCAGCGCCGTCGATCTGATCATCCAGGCCAATCGGCTCCAGGGTGGACCGCGGCGCGTGACGTATATCACTGAAGTCGTGGGCATGGAGCAAGACACGGTCATCATGCAGGACATCTACAAATATCACCAACTGGGCATCGATGAGACCGGCCGCGCCCGCGGGCAGTTCGAGTCGACCGGGATCCGGCCCAGTTTCATGGACCGTCTGGAATCGGCCGGCGTGCGACTGCCCGCCAGCGCGTTTCGCCAGCGGGTCATGATGGTGGATTGAAAGAAAGCAACCATCCGAACGTGAACCTCGGGGCAAGCCACGTTCCAGACCGGCTTACCCCGTCGCGCCAGGAAAACGGGTCGCCCGGCAACGGGCCCCACCTATCAACGACTCAATGGGACAGCCATGCTTACTATCATTGTGATTATCGCATCGTTTATCGGGGTTGCCGCCCTCGTGGGCGGAGTGGCCATGCTGTTCCGAGGCGACGCGTCCAGCGAGATAGAAGATCGACTGGATGTGTTCGCCGGCAACCGAGCCGCGACAGGACGAGGCCTCGCCGAAGCCGAATCGAGCCTGCTGATGTCCCCCCTGGACGAGACCAAAGGGTTCCTCGGCGGCGCGCTCTCACGCATCGGCAGCCTCCGTAAACTGCTCGAACAAGCCGATTCGGGGCTCGACCCCTCCAAGTTCGTGCTCATCTCCGCCGTCGCGGCCGTTATCGGCGCCGCGGTCTGCCTCGCCGTGCCGTCGATCCCGAATTACCTCGCCCCGGTCGCCGCTCCCCTGTTCGGCGTCCTCCCCCTGTTCTGGATCGTGCTGAAGAAGCGATCGCGCCTCAGAAAATTCGGCCGGCAGCTGCCCGAAGCCCTGGAACTGATCAGCCGAGCACTCCGGGCCGGCCACAGTCTGGCCAGCGGCATCAGCCTGGTGGCCGACGAGATGGCCAATCCGATTCGCAAAGAATTTCAACGCTGCTACGAGGCCCAGAACCTGGGCGTGGCGCTGGAGGAAGCCCTGGAAGACATGAGCGATCGCGTGCCGAACCTCGATCTGCGGTTCTTCGTCACCGCCATCGTTCTGCAGCGACAGACCGGCGGTGATCTGGCCGAAATCCTCGACAAGATCGGCTCGCTCATTCGGGAACGATTCAAAATCTGGGGACAGATCCAGGCCCTCACCGGCGAAGGTCGACTGTCAGGTATCGTGCTCCTGGCGCTCCCCCCAGGCCTGTTCATGGTGATGTACTACCTGAACCCGGAGTATTGCAGCGTGTTGTTTACCGATCCCATGGGGCACAAGATGCTGGCCGCCGCGGTCGTCATGCAAATCGTGGGAGCCCTCGTGATCAAGAAAATCATCAGCATCAAGGTCTAGACTGTACCAACGTGACCGGAAAAGCAGTTCGCCTGTTGCCTGGAACTACGCATTAGAGTATTCGCCCATGTCCATTACGCTCCTTGCCCTGACCGGCTCGTCCCTGCTGTTGCCCATCCTGGCGTTCGCCCTGTTCGGATCCGCCGCCTGGCTGCTCATGGACATCCTCTCGTCCCGCTCGTCGGCCGCTGAACAACGACTCGACGAGTTTCGTGATCCCAACATCCGGCGCCGCAAAGATGCCGACGTGACCAAGAAGGGACTGACCACCGGCAACCTCACCCGCGTGCTCGAAATGGCTTCTCCGGCACTCTCCAAACCGCTGCAGCCCAAGAACGAAAACGAGGTCGGAAAACTGAAACTGCGACTGGCTCACGCCGGTTTCCGCAGCGAGGCAGCCCCGTCGCTGTTCCTGAGCCTCAAATTCGCCATGCTCATCGGCGGATTGATCCTCGGCGGTGGCAGCGTGATCCTCATCGCTCACCTCAATGGCGCGCCGATACTGGGACATAAGAACCTGTTCAAGTGCATCTTCATCGCCGGAGTGCTGTTCTACCTGCCCGAACTCATCCTGATGTGGATGACCAAACGCCGCAAAGAACAGATCTTCCTCGGACTTCCCGATGCCCTCGACCTCCTGGTCGTGTGCGTCGAGGCCGGCTTGGGCCTCGACCAGGCCATGCGTCGCGTGTCGGACGAAATGCACAAATCATACCCGGTCATCGCAGCCGAATTCGGCCTGTGCAATCTCCACCTGCAGATGGGCCGCAGCCGAGGACAGGTGCTCACCGATCTGGGACAACGCAGCGGTGTCGATGACCTGCGCTCGCTCGCGTCGATCTTGATCCAAGCCGACAAGTTCGGATCCAGCATCGCCCAAGCGCTCCGCGTCCAAAGCGATTCGATGCGCACGAGACGACGTCAGATCGCCGAAGAAAAAGCGGCGAAGACGGCCGTCAAACTCATCTTCCCGCTCGTGTTGTTCATCTTCCCCGGTATCTTCGTCGTACTGGTCGGGCCGGCCGCCATTACAATGGTCCGCGAAATGTTCCCCGCCATGACCGGTCGATAAGCCGTATCACCCGCCTTCGTCGTCCACCCTTCGGCGGGCCCGAACCATTGGGCCCGCTCCCAGTCTCCCGACCCGCAGGTCCTTTCCAGGCGATCGCGCCCCGAAGCACGACAGATCGCGACGTACCACGTAACCGACGTCGCCAACTCCTGGATCGACCGAGATGGTCCCACGCGAGCTGACCAGACCCTGCCCAAGATCACAGGACGCACCTCTCCCTTCCAACCATCGTGCTGGAAGCCACCACCGGACCCGCCTCAACGCGACGGTTCCTGCCCGACACACTTACCACGCGTGCCGCAGCGTGATGGACCTTAAAATGAGAGGCCTGGGCAATCTATACCGCCAGATCCACCCTCTGCCCCAGTTCCGCCAGACCCGCAGCCGATAAGGGTGGAAGAGGATTCTCACCTTTCGCGCACCCTACTGGGAATAGCGGAACGTGGAAGGTGGAAAGGTATGCGTGGACGCGGTCGCTGCCGATCGCGCTTTAATTCAGCTCTACCGCTCGTGGGCGAAACGAGCGACATGGCGCTACCGGCAAGGAGCGCAGCCGCGGGGGACAGGAACATGCGACGAATCGTGCTGTTATTTGGGTTTGCGCTGACATTCTGGCTACAGGGAGACATTGCTTCGGCAGACTGGCATACCGTCAAAGCGAAATGGGACTGCTTCTGGGATCGTGTCCATCTCGACTGGCATCGCAATAACGCGTGGCCGGAGCCGTTCACGCACGTTGATCGGCAGGCGACGCGGATGCCCATCGATTTGATGGTCGATAAGGGCTGGCAATTGCAGAACACCATCCCGACCGAGCTGTTTGACGAAGAAACCCAGGAACTCACTCAGGCGGGTCGATTGAAGGTCCAGTGGATTCTCACGCAGATGCCAGCGCGCCGGCGCATGGTGTTCGTCCTGCGTGGCACCACGGCGGAAATGACGGAGATCCGACTCAAGTCGGTCGAAAAGGCAGCGCTGGAGTTCGTAGGGGAAACGGCTCCCAATATGATCGCCCTCACCGACGTCATTCCTCGTGGCGGTTCAGGCTCCTATTACGAGCGAGTCAGTGCCGGTTACGAGGCCACGACGCCCCCACCGAGGCTGCCTGAAATGGAGGATCCGGCTGGGGAGAGCAACTGACCCGGGCCGTTTCCACCGGCAGCAGACAATGTTCGGCCTGAACATGGCCGCCGCGCGACGCGGCGGCCTCGAGTCAACCGAGATGCGGCACGGCTCTCACGATTGGCCTTCAGTCCCAGTCGCTCGGCAGCCGATCTTACGTTCTGAAGATACGCGAAGTTCTCATCAGATGGCGCGGGGGGCGACAGCGGAAGTCCAGAATGCCCTGCCGTGTCCAGACTACGCTCAAGGAGGTGCGGGGTGGACATGCGGCGATTTCTTGTCTTGGCGTTGATGGTCTGTACGACCCCTTTTCTGGGACCCTTTCTGGGATGCACCTCGAAAGCCACTTCGAACCACCTGCAGCCCGACTCGGGTCCAGCACTGAGTCGCTCATCGACCGGCTCATTCAATGATCCACGCTATCAGAGCCTGGTGAAGGAAGTCGAAAGTCAGAAGAAGGTCTCCGCTTTTTCCGATGAGCCGGAGTCGACAACCGAAAAGATCGGCTCGGCGGTCAAGAAGGCGTCGGCCTCCGTGACCGGCGCTCTGACACTCAAACCCAAGGTCGACAAAGCCGATGATCCGGTCGCTCTGGACAACATGCCGGACAAGATCAACGTTGACGTCTATTACCAGGCGGGACGCCTGGCTGAGAGCAGCGGCAACATCGACATGGCCGCCAAACAATACAAACAAGCGCTGAGTGAAGACAAGAATCACATCCCGTCGCTGATCAGCCTTGCACGCCTCTACGATCGCCAGGATAAGTACTCCCAGGCCGAGACGCTGTATCGTCGAGCCATTGCTGTGGATCCGGACAGCGCCATGGCCCATAACGACCTCGGGCTGTGCCTGGCTCGCCACGACCAGGCCGACGAGTCGCTGGCCGAGCTGCGCAAGGCCGTTTCACTGGAACCGAAACGCAAGCTGTACCGCAACAATCTGGCCACCGTACTCGTGGAGATGGGTCGCAACGACGAAGCGTGGAAAGAGTTGAGCAGCGTGCACCCCAAGGCTGTGGCACATTATAATCTCGGTTACCTGCTCTATCAGAAGGGTGACCAGGCTGAGGCCAGGCAACGGTTTCGCCTGGCTATCGAGGCCGATCGTTCTCTGAGTGTCGCCGCCGACATGCTGGCCCAGTTGGGTGACGAATCTCCAGCTGCCTCCTCCCTGCCCGCGCCAGCCGACAAAGTCCGCTTTCGAGTCGACGATGCGGTGGCCCAGGCACCGAAAGCCTCGCTGGGACCGGTCTATCGAATCAGCCCCGTGGCCATGGTACTTTCCCCCAAAGAGCTCCGACGGACTCCGCCGACGCAATCTCAGTCAGAGTCCACCGCGCCGGAGACCCCGGCCGTGAAGCTGCTCGAACCGATCCCTGTGGACGACGACAGCGTTCCGCCCCCGGTACCAGAGTCCCAGATACCAGGATCCCAGATACCAGGATCCCAGGCTCCGCCGCCGGACGGAAGCCTGATGCGTCTTCCTTCCATCAGCACTTCAGAGAACGTCGTGCATGACGAGGAAGAGAGTGATCTGCCCACTCCGGAACTGCTGCAGGAAGTCGCTCAGCACACGAAGTAAGTGCCCTTTACGGGCCTGCCACGACGCATGACGAAGTACCTCCTGACCAATGGTCGGAGCGTCTGCGCCGCAGCAGTTACTGCTCCGGCGCATGCAACTCCGCGACGCGCTGCTGAAGCGCATGCATGATCGTCGACGCCACGTCGGGAGAACAGCTGTTGATCTCTCCGTACTGCGGGCCACTGCGGCCATACGCATAAGGAGGTCTGCGATCCCATTGACGTTTGGGAATGATGTAACCGATTTCGTCGTTGGCCAGTCCCAGCAACAGCCATTGGCTGCCCGGAAGAATGCTGACCACACTCGGCTCCGCCGGTGCTGACGGGAAATCCGCGCCTGGCTGAGGCGGATCCTCCACGGCTCCCCCTACCAACTCGGGATAGAGTTCTCCCGGCAGCAACGCCACATAGAGCGAGCCCAACTGGAGACAAGCGACCTCTGTTTCCACTGCGGTTTCTCCCTCGGCGGGGGCAGTTGTGAGTTTCTCCCCCAGCGAGCGGCTTTCGGGATGCCACACGTATCCATCTCGACGCATCACGCCCATCAACCGGGCCAGACGATAAAGCTCGTTCGACATGGGAACGCCGATCGGTTTGGCCGCCACGCGAAACGGTGCCAGCTCAATGGGGGTCGCGCCGGAGCAGGCTTGGGCTGCCAGGTCAGCCACTGCATAGCCGTACTGCCGAGCAAACTCGAAGTCACCCAACGCGAGAACCCGACCTTGAGAATCTCGGATGCGGTTGGCCGGCGGTATCATCAAGCCCCCAAGCGCTCCCGAAAAATAAACGACCGGGCAGCGAAATTGCGCGGCCAGCCGCTCGATCGTCCAGGCCGGGAAATCTGCAGTGACTTGCGTATTGTGAGGCCCCAACGCTTCCGGATGACAATTCCACTGAACAATCAGCCCCACTGGTGCGGTCCCCTCCGCTGCCGTGAACTTCAACACGCGCACGACTGCGTCCCGCACAACCGGCAGTCGCGAATCCTCCAACAGGGAAGGATCTTCTGCGGTGCCGTACGCAGCCGCGACTTCCTGCAAGGTCCCTTCAGCCTTCCGCACCGCTCGGACAACCTGTTCCACCACAAAGTCGACGTACGGCTCACTGACGCCTCGCTGCAAGTAAGACGGCCCCCAGACGCCGATCACATCAGGCCCTTCGTGGTTGTGCGTGCTCGCCACCGCGACGTAGCGAAAGTCGGTCAACTGTGAGCGAATCCGCTGCACTACCGGATACTGCAGCCCAATCAGATCGACTGAGACGAGAGCCACTTTGCTGCGAGAATCGCTCAGGACTACGGCCCGTGCGAACAGTGGGTCGTGCACGGCAGCGGCCTGACGTCCCGGATGGTAGCCCGCCAACCAGACTGGTGGATGGTCTGCTCCGACCGGCGGAGTGATGTCCGTGTGCGCAAACCCCACCTCCAACGGCTCGGCCGCAAGGAGGATACCTGTCGATCCGCCGTGAAGTGCGAGCAGTCCGCACAACAGAAGAGGAAGACGGAACGTCGGGCACCACCGCCGCCTCCGTGCCCTGCTACAAACTCGCATCCTCGCCATCTGCGCGCTCCGTTTCCGATCCTGCGACGTCGGCAACAGCTGCCTCCAGAGCGTGAGGATTCGCCGCCTCCGCCCCACATCCCTCGTTCCTGCCTCAAGTGCTGCCATTGTTTATGGGCCGATGGCCTGACATCGGCCTGGCTGCCATGTGGCCGAGCGACGTGCGACAAACAGCCGCCCGTGTGCCGTTTGGGCCCACCCCGCCCCGGCCAACATAGACCATTTTACCTGATCCGCAAACTGACGGCAGGCCTGGACCACACGAGACGACTGAGACGTCCGCGGGCCTGCTGTTCAGGCGATTTTGCGTGACCTAGAATGGACGCCGCCTGACGAGCCAACCGCGACACCCGCGGCTCGCGTTGCCGGCTTCCCGCATCAGAGTCCATCGCAGCAAGGAGAGAATTGTGGGTATTGATACGAAAACGTATGTCGCGCTGAGCGTCGTGATGTTTCTGGAGTATGCAATCTGGGGTGCCTGGGCCCCAGTGCTCGCCGCCCGCCTGCTCGGTCCACTCAAGATGACCGGCAAGCAGACCGGCTGGATCTATGCGACATTGCCGTTGGCCTGCATCGTCTCGCCTCTGGTTGCCGGTTGGATCGGTGATCAGTACGTGAGTAACAAGTGGATTCTGGTCGCCGCACATTCGGTCGGCGCAGTGCTGCTATTCGTCGCGGCGAAGCAGCGACAGTTTGGGCCGCTGCTGGTTGTCATGCTGCTCTACTCGCTGTGCTATGCGGCGACGATGCCTTTGGTCAACGCAGTCCTGTTCGCCGAGACATCGGACGGTGCCACGCTCGGCAAGGTGTTCATCTGGGCACCGGTCGCCTGGGCACTCGTCGGCTGGTCGTTGACCGGGTGGCGGATGACTCGCACCACTCAAGGTGAAGGTGAGGACTGCCTCTATTACGCTGCCGCGTTGTCCGTGCTGATGGCGTTGGGCTGCCTGCTGCTGGAAGCCAATGAGCCTGCAAGCACGGGCGAGATCCCCATCGTCAAGGCATTGGGTACGTTGACGGACGTGAACTTCCTGGTGTTCGTTCTGTTGAGCATGGTCGTTGCAGGATTGATGCAGTTCTACTTCCTTGGCTCGGCACAGTTCATGCAAGACATGGGTATCTCCAGCAAGGCCGTACCTGCTGCCATGGCCCTGGCGCAGATCGCCCAGGCCGCCGCAACCTGGTACCTGCTGAACCTGTTCGTGGGCGAGAAACTGGGCTACAAGTGGACGCTCACGCTAGGTGCCGCCTGCTGGCTCGCTCTTTACGCCGTCTACATCATTGGCAGACCGAAAGCGCTGATCATCATCGCCCAGCCGCTTCATGGACTTGCATACGTGTTCTTCATCATCGCCGGACAGATGTGTGCCAATCTCTACGCTGCACCCGATATCGTCAGTTCGATGCAGGCCTTGATCTTTGCCGCCACAACGGGTGTCGGGTTGTTCCTGGGCACTCAGTTTGCCGGGATTGTGATGGACAAGTTCTCGCTCAAAGGGAAGTTCCAGTGGCCCCAAGTGTGGATGGTGCCTGGCGCCATCATGCTCGTTGGTGTACTGCTGCTGGCGGGAGTGTTCCAGAATCCACCAGAGCAGAAGGCGAACGGCGCGCCACCGGCCGAACCGGTCCCCACGGTCTCTGCGCCAGCAGACACCCCTGCCCCCGCAGTCACCGCTCCAGCGGACACCGCGGGCAACGACACCGCCAAGCAGTAGTCTCGTTGAGTCGACGCTCGCTACGCATCAAATTGCATCTCACCGCCGTCGAAGCTGACTTGGCTTCGGCGGCGGTACTTTTTTTTCGTGCCTCTGCGTCATCATCCGCACGAGCAAGCCGCCAGGCTCCAGTCGTGACCGTCGGTCGACCACCGGAGCAGAATTCGAGAACAGCATGGTGTCCACGAGTTTCCCGTTCGAGTTTCGCTTGCGGGGACATTCACACAATGCAATGACACGAATACACGCTGCCACAGGTTGCGGGAAGACAGGGCAGAGTTTGGAAATCACCTGGCAACAATCACAGGCAGCTGCCGTCTGATTCTAGTAGTCAAAGAGGGCCTAGGAGACACCAACGAGTAGGAAAATCATGTGCCTCGGGCCCATGATAACTGCGAAGCAGCTTCCTGAGCGGGAAAATCGTAACTTCGGGAGGCAGTTTCGGTGGCAAGTCTGATCACCGACGCCACGGGTCTGAGCGTAATTCGATTCGTCGCACCCAGTGATCCAAGACGTAAGTCGATCCGGTTGAGTGCACCAACCAGGCGCAACCGGCAACGACCAAGAATCGCAAAAAGCCCTTGAAAACAAGGGCTTTGAGGCTCGCCGTGCTCTATTATCTAGTTCACAAGTGGAGGATAAGGGAATCGAACCCTCGACCTCTTGAATGCCATTCAAGCGCTCTCCCAACTGAGCTAATCCCCCGTCAGGCCTACCTTCGGATTGGGCGAAGGCATCTTCCCGCCAAGCGACGCGGAACGTATGGTGTTCTGGCAAACACCGGTTCACGTGGACACTGGCCAGCGAAGAAACGGCACATTACCAGCGAGTCCACTGAGTGTCAAGGACGGCCCGCGAAACGTGGATAGGATCTGAGACACGGCGATTGCGGCAGGCAGCCGCGTCACCGGAGCTGCGAGACTCGGGTTTCGCCAAAGGTGGTCGAGCGGAGGGAAGTCGAGGGCGTCCCGCGGCACGCGTCGGCGCATGGCCCGCTGGCGTTCCCACGTTCTCCGGTGCGACAGTGCACGTGCCCTGGCTCGATGAGTTCGTTCGTTCCCCTGAGTATCGCGCGGCACCTGGAGGGCTCCGGGTGGCCGCGAAAGAAGGTTGTCAAGCGTTTGAAAAGAACTCTGCTCAATCTCGTGAAGTTTGGCATTCCGGCTGCGATCATCGGCTGGCTGCTCTCCACAGTTCCGCCTGAACAGTTTCAGGAACTTCAAGAGCGTCCCAAGAACTGGCCGCTCCTTCTGACCGCGTTGCTGATTGTATTTGCCGCCGTGTCACTGACATTTCTTCGCTGGTACTTCCTGGTGCGAGCACTGCAGCTGCCGTTTCGACTGATCGATGCATTCCGCCTGGGGTTCCTCGGGTTTCTGTTCAATTTCGTGTCAGCAGGCTCGGTCGGCGGGGACCTGTTCAAAGCGTTTTTCATTGCGCGGGAACAGCCCGGACGACGAGCCGAGGCGGTGGCCACGGTGGTGGTAGATCGACTGATCGGGCTGTACGCCCTCCTGCTGCTCACCAGCGGCGTCATTCTGATCACCGGGGTTCCGGATTCCACACCCCAACTGCGAACACTGAGTCGAGCGACACTCGTGACCACGATCATCGGCGGTTGCGGACTGCTGATGCTGCTGGTGCCGGGATTCACCAGTGGAGCGGTTTCGGAGATGATGACCGGCCTGCCCAAGATCGGAAACATGCTGGGGAAACTCATTGCGGCAGTGCGGATCTATCGCCGGAAATGGTCCACGGTGGTCGTGGCCATTATCATGAGCGTCGGCACACATGCCTTGTTTGCGCTGGCCTTCTTCCTGATTGCCGCCGCGATGTTCCGCCATGTCCCGACGCTGCGTGAACACATGATTATGGTCCCCCTGGGCATGGTTGCCGGCGCAGTTCCCTTTCTGCCGGGTGGCCTGGGAGCATTTGAGCTGGCGATTAAGGGGCTCTACCAGATTGTTCCCGCGGCCACCAACATCGACGTTTCAGGCATCTTGGTCGCCCTCGTCTACCGGTTAATGACCATCCTGGTGGCGGCCATCGGAATGGTGATCTACTGGTCGAGCCGAAGGGAAGTCCGGCAAGTGCTCGAAGTCGTCGAACATGAACGAGAAGCGGTGCCCGGCGGCGAAGCCACAAACTTGATGTAAGGCAGATGGTGCCGGCTGCCGATAGGCGGCAAGGTCGCGACGCGCCATTGCAAGTCGGGCGACCCCTACTGATTGACTAACACTTCACCGCCGTCACGAACTACTTTGGGTGCGGTGTTGTCGAGCAAATCGCAGCCCGTCAACTCGACATGCGACACGCCCTCCGATCGAACCTGCGCTGCACCGTTGTTGCCGATCAGACACGATTCCACCACCACCTGCGAAGCGCCTCCGACCGAAATGCCGCTGCGCCCGTTACCACGACACGTCAGCCCCGTCAGCAGAGCGCGGCGGACGCCGTCATGGGCGTTGACTCCGTCGAGCTGAAAACCCTGAATGACAAGGTCACGGATCACGACGTTCCGCACTTCATACAGCGTGATCCCCACCTGCAATCCGGCATAGGATGCTTCGTACGCCTGCGGCAACCGGTTCTCCTCGACGCGGAAATAGATGTACCCTTCGAACAGACACCATTGCAGCGGCTCCAGACCGCGAATCTCCTCAGGCCGCGAAACGCTCTGTCGCTGAACCGGCTTACCGTCGAGATAGAGCATTTGAAAACTCATCTTCGGAGGTCGATACCGGAACACGTTCCCCTCGAAATGACTCCATCCTTCCAACGGAATGGGCGTTGTGCCGTCGAGGATGGCTCCATTACCAATTAACTCAAACGACGCGTCGGGCACTCCACTCTGACGCCCTCCCTGCAACGTAATGCTCTCGCGATAAACCTGCCCCGTATTGGCCACGATCAAGCGATCCGCTTTCCGCGAGATTTCCAGAGCACGCGTGATGGTGCGCAGCGGCCCCACATGCTCTCCCAGACCCTCCGGTGCGCTGCCATCATTGTGGTCGTTCCCCGTCGCATTGTTGATATAGATGTCCCGCGTCCAGCCAGGAGTGCAGCACAACAAGGACGTCAGTAGGATAAGAGAGCGAAATGGCATCAATTCCCATCTCCCTTCGTGGCAGTCGGTCAGCTGACTGCCGTCAAGAACGGATCGCACAGCAGAAACCGCTGCGCCGGCGGGATTTTGCCCCAATACGACCCCTGCGTCAAGCAGAAGTTGCTGGTAAAACGCAAGAAAGAGAAAAAATAGGCAATTAACGGACTCCAGGCAATATCGCTCTGATTTCCCGAGTACTTAGAACAGGGGGGATCCATGTTTCGGACCCTAGGCTCAACCCGACTCGAACTGGTCGACGGAGATATCACGCAGCAGAAGGTCGACGCGATCGTCAACGCGGCCAATTCCCGTCTGGCGGGCGGGGGCGGTGTTGATGGAGCGATCCACCGACGTGGCGGTAGCGCAATCATGCAAGCCACAAGACAGCAATACCCAGACGGATGCCCGACCGGCTCCGCTGTCCTCACACAAGCCGGTGATCTGGACGCCCAGTACGTAATTCACGCCGTAGGACCAGTGTGGCACGATGGCCGTCATGGCGAACCTGTACTACTCCGAAGTGCCTACAAGAAATGCCTCGAACTCGCCGTCCAGCACGACTGCCAGAGTATCGCTTTTCCCGCCTTGAGCACCGGCGCCTACGGCTATCCGCTTGCCGACGCGGCACGCATCGCGCTCGACGAAGTCATCTCTTTTCTGCGACAGCACGATCGCCCTACGCTGGCCCGATTCGTTCTCTGGGGCCTCACGGCACTCGAAGCATTTTCCATCGAACTGAAACAATCTGCCTCCAGAATCTGATCGTACTTGGTTGCTCCAGAGTTCCGCGCTCTCAAGCATCGCCACTTCCCCCATCACACCATCGCCTGTTCCAACATCTCCTCTGCCCTCTGGGCACCTACGGCTACCGCTAACTGGGGATATTCCCCAGCCGTTCCGACGGTATTCGCCCGATGGTTGCATCCAAACCAGCGCATATGCTCTGTGCTAGAGGTATGAATGGCCCCGTGTGGACCAACTTAGCAGCTGGCCGCGCTCGCGCCAGAAGACATCAGCGCAATCGCCCCAAAGGATGCTACTGACGTGCCAACAGCTCCCCCCAAATCCACATTCACCACTCCGCCCGACACCCCGTCGACCATCGCCCACTGCTGTGGATCTTCGACTGCTTTGTCAGTGGTACGTACCACTTTAGGGGCAGTAGTCAATCCACCCGACATATGGATGCCATCCCTGGTTTCCGGAAAAAAATGGGCTTTCGCCCCCTCCACCCTG
This sequence comes from Pirellulaceae bacterium, assembly GCA_041752115.1. Classification (GTDB taxonomy): domain Bacteria; phylum Planctomycetota; class Planctomycetia; order Pirellulales; family Pirellulaceae; genus JAJRVM01. Next base: position 14,368 of record JBGSHS010000265.1, read on the forward strand.
TTGACTCAAACTAATTTTTATAACATTTTATACATTTAAATATGCGACTATTTGAAAAACGGAGTTTTCGGCGTACGTAACGACGCGATTTAGCCCAAGGAACGACCGAGGATCTGCTTTCGGAATTTCGGAACATTCCCGCCAACGCTCCACGCGAGAGGATGAACGTCATGGCAACAGCAACGCTTCTGGGGACTTCTGCACGGCCGAGGCGCAAATCGCCTCTGGATATTGAGCGGACCAAGAACTATCGGTGGAAGCATGTTTCTCCTGAGCGGGTGCAGCAAGCCCTGGACCGGCGGATCGAGTACATCGTGGGAGACTGGTCGCGGCTGTCGGAACACGAGCACGACTGTGATGCCGAACCGGAACCTCGTCGTTTGTCGGCGGATGAAGAAGCCACTCTGTTCTGCCGCATGAACTATCTCAAGCACCGTGCCGATCGCTTGCGTCGCACGATCACGAAGGACAACTGCCCTCCGGACACGCTCGATGCGATCGAGCGATTGCTCGACGAATCAACTCGGCTTCGAAACTATCTGGTCCAGGTTTTTTCCAAACTGGCCGCGTCGGTCGCTCGTCAGTACTCCAACACCGAATTTCGAGTGGATGAACTGTTGTCGGAGGCGCATTTGACACTGCTGCGCTGCGTGGAGATTTTTGACGCCGAGCGCGGCTATCGATTCAGTACCTACGCCACGAATGCCATTCGTCACAACCTGAACCGCTATATCTCACGGCAACACAAGCTGCGGCAGTCGACGCGAGAATACGTAGCCACTGACGGCATTCCAGCTCCCGAGGGAGACAATCCTCGCGGTCGAGAGCGAGAGTATTCCGATCGGATTTCGCGCATCACCAAATGGATCCGTCAACTTGACTCGCGCGAGCAGACGATTGTCAAGTCGCGATTCGGCTTGACTCAGGCTCCAGAAAAGGTCACGCTTCAGTCGCTGGCAGACCAGCTCGGATTGTCTCGCGAGCGAATTCGCCAATTGGAGATTCGCGCACTCGAGAAACTGCGTGCGATGGCTCGTCAGACGGCTGTGGAACTGGAGTGCTAGGTCCGGTGACCGCGATCCGACCGGGGGTCCATCCCCGGGACAGATGACGCCCCGCCAGTAGGAACGACCGTTCGGAATTCGTCATTCCATTGGTCCTTGGGTACTTCGATATTCGTCCTTTAAACAGCTGTCATCCTATCACGCCGGGTCATTGAGTTGCCTCGTGTGCGTGCGGGTCAGAAACGGCCATCAACTCTTGGCAGTACGCCCTGTTTGGCTCCCTGTTCTTGCGCTGGGCGCACGTCGTTCCCTTATCGGGCCGGCGGTTCGGCTGCTTGGCGCAGTTGCGGCGTTTCCAACTGCGCCACGACGGGTGAGTTCAGCGTGCCAATCTGGCTGATGGAAGCTGCGATGGTGTCACCGGGCTTCAGGTACGTTCCCGTCGCACTACCGACTCCTGCCGGCGTACCGGTCGAGATGATGTCTCCCGGTTCGAGCGTCACAAAGCTGGATATGAACTCGATCACCGCCGCCACGGGGAAGATCTGCCGAGCGGTCGAAGAGTTCTGTTTGAGCTGACCATTGACGCGCAGTTGCATCGTGAGCTGCTGTGGGTCAGCAATGGTGTCAGCGGAAGTAACGCACGGGCCACACGGGCAGAAGCTGTCGTGCCATTTGCCGTGCAACCAGTCGAAGAAGTCATCCTTCTCACGCTGGCGACGCTGCGGGTTGGGCCGGAACTTACGATTGGAGATGTCGTTGATCACTGTATAGCCCGCGACATAGTCGAGCGCTTCCGACTCGGGCACTTGGCGACATGACTTTCCGATAATCACCGCCAACTCCAGTTCCCAATCGATGGCCCCCGGGGAAATCGACGGAATGACCACCGCCTCTCCCGGATTGGTCAACGTCGTCGACGGGGGCTTCATAAAGACGTAGGGGAACGTCTCCGACCGCTCCGCCGCGATGCCGCCGCCTTCCTCAATATGCTCCGCATAGTTGCCGGCCAGTAGAAACAGCTTCCTGGGGGCCGGAACGGGGACCAAGAGTCCAACGCGATCCAGAGCCAGCGTAGCCTCCGCATTCAATCCATCCCCTTGGCGTTGAATCCACCCCGCCAGCTCACGCGTGGCCTGATTCGCGGAGCCATGAGGCAGCAGCGCCAAGAGGTCGTCGCCGGAGGGTAGGTCGAGCGTCTGATGGGTCGATTCTGTGTACTGGCGCGCTGCAGCCTGCAACGAGATCACGTGATCATCGCCGAAGAACCCGGCGGCAACACCACTCTGGCTGCGATATCGGCACAGTCGCATAACAGGCTCCTTGTTGGCAGCTGACCACATAATGACCAGGACATCATCATGTCCGAAACCACCGGGGAAGCGGCGGCCCCGAGCACGATCGGCTCCGCTGGGCCGATCAACGCCCCACGGCGGTGCCGGACAGCGCCATCGGCTGGTCCATCCTTCTCCCTGCGAGGACTCTACCGCAGCGGTCCAGAAGATGCAACCAGTGACCTTGCTGTGGGCACACTTGGTTGCGCTGTCAGCACACTTGGCTGCCCCCAGAAGTCGGTATGCAACTTGACAGCGTCTGGCAATAGGTCCATGCTCAGCAATAGAAGTGGTAGACACCTTTCTTAATCAGCTTGCGGGAGTCTCGATCATGCTTGCCAAGAACTCGCTTCCGATGTGTGCCGTGGCGTGCGCACTCCTTCTTGGGGTTACCTGGTCCTTTGGCCAGCAACCTGAGGGGGCATCCGATCGTGTGCAAAATGACGTGGAGATGATGACACGCCGGGCACAACAACTGCGTGAACAAGGGAATCCGGAACGGGCCGAAAAGCTGGAAGCGGCGGTCCGAAAGATGCAAGAGGAGGCCGACCGAGCTGAAGCAGCCCAGAAGCCTCAAGAGCAAGCCGGCCCCGGCGAACAGATGGCCAGGCGGATTAACCAGCTGCGTGAACAACTGGAAGCAGCGACCCGCAAAGGGCAACGTGAACTCGTGCAGCGTCTGCGCAATCACTTGCAGGATCTGCAACAGCAAGCGGGAGAGGCCCAGGCGGAACCACGCCCAGCCAGGCCGAAACGAGAGCGTGCCGAGCAGGCCAGGAGGTCACCCGATGAGCAACTCGCCAGAGAGGTCTTGACGCTCAGACGGCAGACTCGCGAAGCGGCGGAACGCCAGCAGCGTCAGGCGGCGGAGAAGGCGGAGACTGAACTGCGTCATGAAATCGAACAGCTCGATCGCAAGCGAGCTGAGCTTCACGAACGAGGCGAACACGAGCGTGCTGAACAGGTTGCCCAGACCCTCAGACACATGCAGCAGCAGATGCAGGAACGAATCCAGCAGCAGCAGCGGCGACAGGCGGACCAGCAAGAACGGGACTTTCAGCGGCGCGTCCAGGAACTAGATCGCCAACGAGCCGAACTGCACGAGCGAGGCGAGCACGAGCAAGCGGAACAGGCCGCTCAGCAAATGCGTGACCTGCAGCACCAGCGTGAGCAGGAGATGCAGCAGCGTCAGTTTGAGCAAGCCGAGCGGGAACTGCACGAGTCCCGGCAGCGGAGTGAAGAGCTGAATCGACGCGTCGGTGAACTGCGTCAGCAGCAGATGCAGCGCGATCGAGAACGAGAGGAGCAGGAGATCCGCCAGGCAGAAGAAGAATTGCAGCAATCCCAGCAACGTGCCGAGCAGTTGAGTCAGCAACTGGCAGAAATGCACCAGCGACGGATGCAGCGCGATCGCGAACTGGAGCAGCAACAGATCCAGCGTACCGAAGAGGAGCGACAACAGGCCCAACATCGAGCCGAGGAACTGGACCGCCATGTCGCGGAAATGCGGGAGAGACAGCGTCAGCAGCAGCAGGAACTCCAGCATCAACAGGAGCAAGAACGGCACCACGCCGATCATCAGCACTCTCACGAAGGTCGACCCGAACGTCACGGGGAGGCTGCCGGCCCGCCCCCTGAGCAGCGGGAAGAGCTGGAACGGCGGATGCAGCATCTGCGTGCGGCGGCCGAGAATCTGGAAGCGGCCGGCATGCCTGATATGGCGGAGCGACTGAGGCGGGAAGCCAACGAGACGGAGCAGATCCTCCGCGCCCCGGCCGGCGACCACCCGCAGCCGCCCGAGATGCACGGGCCAGGACAGCAATTCGAGGTACTCCACGATCGACTCAACCAGTTGAATCGGCGACTCGACGAACTCACGGAAATGCTGCGCCGGGGCAATGCCGACCAACACCCCTGATCGTAGATTACCGCCTCACCCTGGATGGAGTCCGTTGGGGCAATACGCAGTCCCGTGGGCTGGCAAGTTGACTTGGATACGGCCAGTCCACGGCAATTCGCGTCGGACAGTCCGCATGGGGTACGGCGTCGGCTTCAGGAAGCAGTGACGCTCCCGGCCAGCCCCCTCTCCTCACCGGATGTTTGTCCTTCGGTTGCTGAACCGGCAGGCGGGACGGCCCACCCCCGCCGGTACGACCCGACTTGGGCCGGTTTGCGCGCGCAGGAACCGCATAATATCCGACACGGAATGTCCAATTTCCGAGCGGCGCGGACCGGATTGGGAGCCGTGGGCAGACTGCGTCCGCTAAGGCTCGTGGGAAGGACGACTCCCGTGGTTATCCGGTTTCGCACACTCTGCGCGAGCGTGGCGACAAGAGAAACGCCGAAGTCGTTTTTCGCTCGTGCCTGAGTTCCCGGATTTTTAGTCCTTCAGCCGTATCTTGTTGATTAGTCTGCCGCTGGTAGCAGAACGGACAAGAAAGAAAAATCCGAGATTCAGGTGGTAAGCGAGGCAGTTGCTTGACATTCCCCCGTCGGATGTGCAAAGCTAGGATCGGATCAGGGGCTCTGACCAAAAAGGGACCGACTCTCCTCGAGGCTTTGTCTGGCGACTTCGCTGCCAGCAGAATCTGCCTGTGTGCGCCTTCTGGCAGCGCCGCTTCTTTTGCGTGCCATGTCTCCGTTGGGATGATCGTCCGACGCGTGATCTCCTCGCATCCTGTGAGGGTTGGTGCGTGACCGAGCGGCCCGCTCGTGCGCGGCGAAGCATCTGAGGTGAACGTCGGGACTGAGAGGAGACGAAACGGTGTTACATCGTCGCGAGTTTCGAAGCGCGTTCGGCCACACCATGGTCCTGTTAGGAGTTCTACCGGGACTGATTGGCGTGGCGATGCATGGTCTTGCCGACGCGCTGCGGGCCGATGAGCCCGCCGAGGTGATTGCAGCCTATGTGCAAGCGGGAGAGTATGGGCCGGCGTTAGCCCAAGCTCGAGCGATTCCCGATGCTGCGCAGCGAGATTCCTGGTTAGGTCGTATTGCGACCGCGCAGGCTTCGGTTGGCGCTGAGCGTGCTTCCATGTCCACACTCCTGGATCTGGGGAGCGACGTGGCTCGACAACAGATTGCTCGGCAGATCGCCGAGCGGCCGATTGGTGCCGGTGGCGGAGCCGCGTTTGCCGACTTCGATACGCTGATCGAGTTGATCACCTCCACGATCGCGCCGGACTCGTGGGACGAGGTGGGCGGCGCGGGGGCGGTCGAGCCATTTCCGACGGGAGTATACGTCGACACAGCCGGTGTGATGAAGCGACTGGCACCAGCCCGTTTCGCACCGCTCCTGAACGATGCCCGTCGCGATGCGGCTGCCGACAGCGGCAATCGGGATGTGCGGCGAGCATCTGCCATGAGGAAGGTATCCCTCGTGCGGCTGGAGCGTGCTCTGCAGGTGCGGGCGGCGTTTGGCGAGAGGCCCGATGAAGCTATGCGCGTCCTGGCCGGGATCTGCCGCATCAAGCATCTGTTTGTCTATCCGGAATCAGGCGACATCGTCATTGCCGGCCCGGCAGGCGATTGGCGAACCGATACCGAAGGACGCGTGGTCACTCGCGATGAAGGCATTCCGGTCCTCCAACTGGACGACCTCGTGGTTCTGCTTCGCAACGCCCAGCAACAGGACGGTCGCCTGGGCTGTGCCATCAAGCCGCGGCAAGAGAATCTGGCCGCCGCCAAAGCATTCGCCGATTCGTGGCGCGACAAGCCAGTGCGTCGGCAGCAGCGAGCCGACTGGTTGAACCAGCTGCGAGCTGCGCTGGGCCCCCAGGACATCGAAGTGTGGGGCATCGATCCCGGCACCCACACGGCCCGCGTGCTGGTCGAGGCGGATCACCACATGAAACTCATCGGCATGGGCCTGGCCGATGGAACGGCAGGCGTAGAGAGTTATCTGGAAAGCGTGAAGCGGTCCGCTCCGCAATCACCTCCGGCCATGAGCGTGATGCGGTGGTGGTTCACGCTCAATTATGAAGCAGTCCGCACCAGTTCGGACCGCAACACTTACCAGCTGGCTGGCCCCGGCGTACGCGTGCTCAGTGAGAACGAGCTGCTGACGGAGCGCGGCGAACGGGTCCACACCGGGACATCCGATCCCCTGAACGTGAAATTCGCACACGCCTTCACCCGCCACTTCGATCTGCTGGCAGCGAAGTATCCGGTCTATGCGGAGCTGCGTAACGTGTTCGATCTGGCACTGGTTGCCGGGATCATCTGCGCCGAAGATCTTCCGGCACGTGTCGACTGGCACCTCACGCATTTCGCCGATGCCGGCGGATATCAGGTTGCATGGGGACCGGTGCCGAAGGAGGTCGACAGCATCATCAATGCCGTCGAACTCGATGCATCGCAGTTTCTGGTAGGGGTGAGTGGTGGCGTATCGGTCGAGACTGCATCGCTGGTCACTCCCGGCGCGATCCAGGTGGATACGTACGGCCTGATGGAGGCAGCCCGAGGTTCGGCCGAGCCTCCAGCGGATCGCTTGCCCCGCGACGCCTGGTGGTGGGACTGAATCAGCCAGAGCGAGTCCGCGGGCACTGCGGCCCACCACGAATGACCGCTGATGATTCCCAAAGCGGACGTTTCCAGCCGCTCGCCAGACACCGGCGGGAGGAGAGGAGTTGCCTCCCGCCGGGTGTGCAGCCCTAGCGCAGACACTGCGTACGCAAAGCGGCCAGCTGTTCGGCCCGAACTTGAGGCGCTGCCTCCGGATCGAACTTGACCGGGCGTTGCAGAATCCGTGCCAGTTCGCGCGGGGCCATGGTTCGAGCTTGTGCATCTGCCGCGTCCAACAGCCCCAGCCAGATCCTTTTGTCGTTGGCTAACCAGGTCGTCACTCGCAGCGGCGAGTCGGCCACTTCACCAGCCACCGACTGGCAGATCTGCCGGATGCGGAGACGTTGTTCGGCGTCCAGCTCCCGCGAATCAAACTCCGTCAGCAGACACAGGACCGCCGGCCCGCTGGCCCGCAATGCCCGGTCAGCACGCTGACGCACACGAAAGTCAGGATGCGACAGCTCGCCCACCAGAGCCCGAACATCGGCCAGCGATGGCCTTCCTGGCTCGCTGACTGGCGCGAGCAGCGACGTCCGGATCTTGTCGACTTCATCCTCGAACGGCCAATCCGGACGTACAATGCGCAGCAGCGGTGACAACTGATTGCCACAGATTTCCGGGTGCGTCATCGCCAGATGCCAGAGACTTGCAGCGCGGTACTCGCGCTGCCCGCCCGACTCGTCGATCAAAGCGAGCGTCACGTCACGCCCCGGCGTCTGCGTGTACCACGTGCTCCGCGATCGATCACTCGCGTCGCGACATGTCCACGCAAGTTCGACAGCATCGCGTCGTACGATACGGACGGAGATCCGCTCCGCGGCACTCTCGAGATGATACTCAGCGGAGACCAGCCCACGGTCGATCGACACGGTCAGAACTTCATCCACACCCGACGGGTCTGCACGCTCCGCCCGTTGTCGCTCCTGCTTGGTTCGCAGTCCGGTGGCCTGCAGCCTGCCCATCGACACCTCGAACTGGACCCAATTCAGTTCGGAGAGCAGGCGTTCCCGAGTTTCCGCCTCGCAAACTCGAGAACTCTCCAAGGCAGCCAGAGTCAAACTGCTGGCAATAATCAGGGCATTGCGTCGCCACATAGTTGTACCCCTGCCATGCTGGGAACCGCAGACAGAGGCAACCGCCGTCGATCTTCCTCTCGACTCGCGTCACGACAGCTTCCGCTGTGACGCCGCGAACCGTGCCGCGGTTCGTACTGCCAATGGACCAAAGGGTCGGCGGCAAAGCCGACACGGGCACACGCACTCATCCAGTCGTGCGGTACCCGAAGCGACGAGCGACCTGAGCGAGCAAACCAAGGCATCTGCCGTGCAGATCCCATTGGTCGGCGTCCAAGCCAACACGTAAGCCTCCGCCACCAAGGACTGCAGATGTTATCGGAAAGCGGGTAACTGGGGCAGGTCGATTTCGATCGGATTTGCGGGAAATACCGTTGATCTCCGCGCAGAAGACGACCTTTCTGTGACCATCCAGTCCCGCAGAGTACCAGCAGACCGGGCGACAACGGCCACCTGATCACAACAGAGATTCCCCTTCTGGCAGATCACTTCGGCCGCCTGTCGTGCTCGATGCCGGCGAGCCGAAAGCCGCGCTGTCGCGGCTACCCGCTGCGTTGTCGCCGGGCGAGCAGCGTGCGCTGGGTCTGTGGCATGCAGCCGATACTCCTCTCATGAGCGCACTGCCCCCCTGTGCTTCACTGACAACTACATGTCTGTAATCGGAGCTCAAAGAAAAAATCGTCTGCCCAATGCACGGCCAGGTGCTTACAGGGCACTGGCCCCCGGGCGAGAACCACGTATCGGAGAGCTCCTGTTTCCGATGTCAGTCTTCCAAGAGGGTGACATGTTCCGGTGCCATCGCAATGGTCTCGATCGCCACCGTTCCCTCACGAGATCCCGGCAGCACGAAGAGGACGGACAAGTCACTGCGTTGCTGGCAGAAGTCGCGTGTCGCATCGATTCCCAGCACGAAGAAAGCTGTCGCCAGAGCATCTGCCTCGGCGCCCGTGGGGGCCAGGACTGTAGCCGACAACACGCCGTCGGCAGGAAAACCGGTTCGCGGGTCAAGGACGTGTCCGTATCGCCGCCCCCGGTGATAGAAGAACTGCTGTCCCGATCCCGACGTTCCCAGGCCACGGTTGCAAAGTGTCAGTTCGGCCAATCGGCGTTCCGACCGAAGCGGGTGGCGCAAAGCGACTCGCCAGCCGCCGTCATCCTGGTCCGCGCCGCGGGTACCGCGCGCCATGATACTGCTTTGGCCACCATGCAGCAGATAGTCGTGCACTCCAGCAGCGGACAAGAGTTCGGCGCACCGATCGAGGGCATATCCCTTCCCGACGCTGCCGAGGTTCAACTCCACGCCCGGGCGTGTGAAATGGATCGTCTGCTCGTCAGACGACAGTTCCAGGTATTGACTGCCCACACGTTGCAGGATGTCACGAATCTCATCAACATCGGGGAACCGTCCCTGGCGAGTATAGAACCCCCACAACTTCACCAACGGTCCCGTCGTGATATCGAAGGCTCCGTTGGTGGCCTGATGCCATTGAACACACCGCGACAGGAGATCAAACAGCCGCGGTTCGACCTGAGGTCGTCCGAGCGTCGCATGGTGGTTGATATGCATCACTTCACTGTGGTCACGATAGACGGTCAGCTGCTCTTCCAGCAGATCGATCAAATCCAGTGACTCGGAAGCGGCCTCGACGGCCCCGGCATGCTGGCCAGCATTGAGAAACACCTGAAACTCGCACGCCATCGCTCGACGTCCTACCCGCACCAGATAGTCCGGCGGCTGGCGCTGGCGGCGGACGCTCGCCGGGAGTTCCGCGTCAGACGTGCTGTCTGCGGCGGAGTCCCTTTGCAGGTCCTGTAGAGCATCCAGAGCCGCCTCTCCTTTGAGGAATTGACGACGTGTTGATTTCTTCTTGGAACCCATGACGGTCATCGACGCGTGTGGCGAGTAATGATGTGCCGACATCTCTTCCTGTCGGCCGGAACCGAGCCGACCCGACTGGTTGTCGCGACTCCTCTCACTTCAGTTCCCTGTTGCCCTCAAGTCTAACAAACCGCCAGCTCAGCTCGAAGTTGCCTCACTCCTGCTCTGCCTGGTGAGTGGAATCCGGAACCGTCGGCGACAGCTTGTCGGCTCAGACGTGTCTGCCAATAATCAAGTCACGATGATCGGATGGTTGGCCAGGCGAGAATTTCCGAGGGAGCGTGGAACTCATGAAACGGCTGGAAAATGCGGCTGGGCTGCTCACGGGCTTTCTCGTGGCACTGGCGATCAGTGGCCTGGCAATGGGCGACTTGGCGGTTTCTGCCCGGCTTGCGGGGCCTCCGCGGAACAAGCATCCGCGTGCGGTCTGGCCGCGATTCGATCGTGCGGAAGTGGAACGGGTTTTTTTTTCTGATCTGCGACCTCATCTGGTGGGGAGCCGACCGAAGTCGGCGACACCGCTCGCCGCCGAAGCCTCCCCCTCCGTGGATGCATCTGGCACCATGGCGTCCGACACCCTAGCGTCTGGCACCACGGTGGCTGGCGGGGCCGAGGGACGTTCCGCCAGCTGGTCGGCGATCATCTCTTCGGCGACGCTGGAGGATGAGATCAAAGCGTTGAAGATGGATCTTGACCGGGTCGTGACCACTCCGGCCGAGTTTGCCGGACGAGGCCACCAGGCGGCACGGCTCGATTTCTCGCTGTTGACCGTCTTATTCGCGATCATTGGCCAGTACGATGCTGACGTTCGCTGGAAAGAAAACGCCGTTGCGGCGCGTCAGTTGTTTGGGCGTGTTTCGGCCAACCTTCAGGCGGGCGGGGCGATTCAGGTCTACAACGAGTCGAAGCTGCGGCGCCAAGACCTGGACGATCTGATTCGTGGCGAAAAGCTGCCGCCAGTCGCGGGCTCTCCCGCGTCCGACTGGGAGGGACTCGTCGACCGATCGGTCCTGATGCAATGGCTGGAGACACGTGGCGAGGCGAATCTGAAACAATGGACTACTGACAGCGCCGCCTTTCGTGCCAACCAGAGCGGGCTCCGCCACGAAGCGGAGCTCGTGGCGGCCCTGGGCGCTGTCCTGCAGGCGGCAGGGATGGATGATGCTGACGACGATCAGTATCGCGGCTTCGCCGCGCTGCTGCAGCAGGGCGGTGTGCAGATGGCGGCAGCTGCCCGGACCCAGAACATCGAGGCCGCGCACCAAGCCCTGGCCCAGATCCGCCGGTCGTGCCGGGAGTGTCACGACAACTTCCGCTAGAGCCCTCGACCGCAGCGCACCTGATCTCGATGAGCAGGCAGCGTCTCGATGAACAGGCAGCGATCTTCACGCAGCGTGGCACCGTGTGCTTCTCTCCGCGGATCAGTGCTCCTGCCGCCTCAGGGCGAGAGACACGGAACGCTGATCGGGGAATCGACTGCGCCACTGTCGATCCCGCGGACAACGATCTTCTCGTCCGCCCGGATCAGTTCATAGGGCTGACCAGTCACCGGATTGGTCCACATGGTCGCGAGCGGTGTACCGGTTGCCGCTCTGAGCGCCACGACCCACGCCTCGCAGCGTGCGCGGTCCATCGCCTGTTCGCGCAAGCCGTCTCCGAGATTTCCCAGCAGTATCAGGGCGGCGAACATCGGAAAGCGAGGCGTATCTTCCAGCGCCGCCGCTTCCTGGTGGATCGATTCCAGCACCGGAAGCCGCTTGTAGAAGGGGTCGCTGCAACTGTCGATCACCCGTCGCATGGTTCGCAGGTAGAACCACTCATCGTGATTGAGCGACAACCGCACCGCCTCGGCAAACGCTTCCAGATCTCCCTTCAGCCTCAGCTCGGTCAGCTCCTTCTCTGTGAGAATACTCAGCAGCTGACCTGCTCGGACCATTTCATACGCGTGGAGTCCCAGGGCGCGATCGCCAATCCATGCCAGCGCATCGTCCGGCCACTCCACCAGCTGAGTCTCCAGTTGCACCAACACCTGGCACTGCAGCTCTCTGGAACACTGAGGATGCTCGACCATCGCCGCGACCACCTGCAGCGTCTCCGCCCGGAGGTGGGCCGCTGAGAGTCGTACCACGACGTGTCTGACCGCGGCCAGTAATTGGTCGATTCGCAGCATGTTGCGTAAAGGAAGCAGCGCGTCCACCGGAGTCTGCGTGGCGAGCAGATTGGCTGCTGCGAGTCCTTCCAGCCGGTGAGCGAGCCGCAAGGAATCGACGATCGAAAGGTCGGCCATCAACCCGCCCGTCAACGTAACGTAGACCTGAAAATCTTCACGCGCCAACGCTTTTCGGTACGCTTCCAGCTGCTGAGAACAGGTGTCCAACAGGTCGAGTCCCTTCTGCAGTTGGACACCATCGAGCTTCAAGGGACCCTGTGGATACAACCGGTCCAGCCGCTGGAGTAGCAACCGGACGGTCTGAGCGTCCTGAATCGGGTCGAATGTCTTGCGAGTCTGTTCGGCACGCGTCGGCTTCCCCGGATCGGGTAACGGACCGTAGGTCGCCTCCTCTAACAAGACGGGTGTCGCCTGTTCGGCCTGCAGCCGGGCCAGTTCCTGCTGCAGGTCCTTGTGGCGTGTCCGCTGCAAGAACGGCAGCTTCTCAAGCTCCTCCGCTGGAGCCACAGAGGGTTGCCGACGGCAACTCGAGACACCACATAGCAGCAGCACCAACCCACAGAAGACGCTCAGCAACACCCGATAACCATGGAGTTCCCCAGCGGCGATCGTCCTTCCCCGCTCCACGTCTTGGCAGGTCCATGTGCAGGCAGTTTCAGAGAGTGGCAGTGCACCACGTCGCCGCAGCCGCAAGAGTCGGCCCATAACGTCTCTCCATCGCGTAGTCGCCGGTGGGGGCTGCATGGACTTGGCCTGCCCCTTGCCGACCATGCTAATGCGCAACGGGAACTTGGGGAAAGGGCAATCCGGGTCGGCTGCCCGGTCCGCCCGCCATCTCAGTCCCCCAGCGAACGCACCCACTTTCCTGTAAGGCCTGCGGAGCGATGCCATGACCGTCTACCCGACTGCCAGCGCCTGCTGCTGCGTGTGCCCTAGTTCGTGTCGCCACCTCCGGGCAGGTCGAGCGGTTCCAGTTCCACCAGTTCGGCCAGTCCCGCTTCCGCCAGTTGCGCACCCGAGACGTAGGTACCTGGCCGGACCCAGTTCATCAGTCGTTGGTAAGGGACTCCGAACAGGCGGGCCAGCAGCTGGTCCATTTCCTGTTCCAGAGTGCCGAAATGGCGTGCCCACTCCGTCGCCTCTGCCAGCTGCACGTGTTCTTCACTTTGCCACTTCATCGGATGAAACAGAAACACGCTGTGGCGAGTCACGATTCGCCGGCAGCAGGCGGCAAAGGGCCATAACGCTGCCGAAGAGCATTCGCCCGTCACGACACCCGTCACACGCAAGCCGCGCAAACGAATCAGCGTCATGAGCGAGATCGCGCTGTAAGCGCTACCACCAGGAGAATTGATATAGAGCGTACACTCCGACCCTGGAGGGATTCCCAGAAGTTTCTCGCAAATGTCCGCTTCGTTCTCTGAAACATCTCCCACCAGAGACAGTTCCAACGGACCAGCTTCTTCGTCAGTGGAGTCGTCACGATTCGCATGCTTCGAGCTCATGGCAAACGCCTCAATCAACCAGGGAGAGTGCTCTACAGCCGTCAAGGTCGAAGTAGGAAGGTATAGCGATGCCTCCGCCAGGGCACAAGCACCTGACCGAAGCCTGTCGGGTCGGCAGTGCTTGTGCCGTGCAGCGCCTGCCCGACAGGCATGCCCGCTCGCCCCCCGCAAGCTGCGGGTTCCGGGAGGCCGCCGTTGCGAGCTGCAAAATCGTTACGAACCGATCCCCGCAGCGTGATCCGGTGCCTGTCAGCGGCAGGAGCCCTGCTTCGCCTAACTTCACATGCCACAAATCCCTAGTATAATGGCAGTTATCCCATGTGCTGGCAGGTTCACGCATCGAGTTGGTCGGACGAATACGCTCCATGTTCTGAGAGCTGATTTCCGGACCGTGTTGTGTGGTTGTGTGGACAAGATCCTGCGGATCCTGGCAGGCGGGATGACAGATGTGCCGTGGTGCAAGCGGCGGGCCGAGTCCCGCTTGACGAGGCGCAGGCCGGGCGATCCCGGCGAGCAAGGTCACTGCGTCAGCAGCGCGACACGATTGGCCAACTATCCAACACCTATCGACGTCGGCCTCCAGCTTGTGAGTGGGAGCCGGCTCGGCACCAGCCTCAGCGCGTTGCGTTCGGACGTTGACATGGGTATCAAGTTTCGCTGCCAAAGCTGTGACAAGAAGCTGCACGTCAAAGCATTTCTGGCTGGCAAACGAGGTGTCTGTCCCTATTGCGGAGCCAAAGTACGGATCCCCAAAGTCAGCCAGGCGGGAACGAGCAGTGCGCCGGCCGGTGAGAATCCGGATGAATCGCGAAGCGTCGACGAATCGCGGAGCGTGGTCGAATCGGAAGAGCTCGCGGGCGATTCTGTCGGGCAGCACAAGGCGACTCGTCCCAAGGTAGTTGCTCCATCTCGTGCACCGGCCACCCACCGAAGTTCGTCTCGATCCTCGACTCGATCCCCTGCCGCAGCAGCCTCCGGTGGTCCGTCGCGCGCGGCGGCAGATCCGATCGCCGAAGCGCCCGAGGCGGTCTGGTATGTGCGCCCCCCCAGTGGTGGTCAATATGGCCCGGCCGACGCCGAGATCATGCGTCGCTGGCTGGAGGAAGGACGCGTGGGTGCCGACTCACTCGTGTGGCGTGAAGGGTGGCCCGATTGGAAGAATGCGGCGAGTGTTTTCCCGGCGCTCCAACACCCGACGACGCGTTTGGAGGATGCGCTTCCTGCTGCGGCTGGAGGGGCAGCGGCGGAAGACGCTTTTGCTGTGGTCGACAAGCGATCGACCACGCGATCGGCACAAGCTCGAACGTCCGGTCGGGCCCTCGGACGGAGCGTCGCGATGATCGTGGCGTTGTCGCTCGTGTGCATCAGTTTGCTGGTCGCGTTGTACTTTGTCCTGCGCAGCCAGGGCTAGCCGGCATTTCGACGACCCACTTCGGCCGTCGGTGCTCCACTCCGTGCACTCCCCTTGCAAGCCGGCGGGTTTCGGTGACGCGTCCCCATTGCGAGTGAGCCGACGTTGCGCGAGCAGCAGGTTCATCGTTGAGGTGCCATGCGGCCGATTGAACGCGACGTGGGGCCGATCGAGCGCCTTGTGGCGACACCTTGCGGGACAGGTTTGCGGTTGTGTCGGCATCGGGGTTCCCATACTTGCAACATCTCTTCGCCTCTGTTGAAATGCAGCATCGCGAGTGATTGTCGTGTTCGACCGCGGTACAACCCGCGAGTTGCGTGGGGCGGTCGGCACCATTGCTGCCGGCGTGTGGGCCGCGATGCGGTGAGGTCGAGACGTTCTTGCATTGGAGGCATGTGCCGTGATCGTCGGAGTTCCCAAAGAAATCAAACGAGATGAGTATCGTGTCGCGATGCTCCCGGTGGGCGTTGAGGAGATGGTGAGGGCTGGCCATCGGGTGCTGGTGGAGCGTTGCGCGGGGCTGGGTTCCGGCCTTCCCGACGACGAGTATCTGCGTGCCGGAGCGGAGTTGGCGGCGACACCGGCGGAGATCTTTGCTCAGGCCGATCTGATCGTCAAAGTGAAGGAGCCGCAGCCGGTCGAATGGCCACTGCTGCGTCGCGGGCAGCTGGTGTTCACGTATTTTCATTTTGCGGCCAGCCAGGAACTGACGCTGGCCATGCTGGAGTCGGGGGCGACCTGCATCGCCTACGAGACCCTGAAGGATGCCCACGGTCGACTGCCGTTGTTGACACCCATGAGCGAAGTGGCAGGTCGGATGAGTATTCAGGAGGGGGCGAAATACCTGGAGCGACCTCAGATGGGACGTGGGATCCTGCTGGGAGGAGTGCCGGGCGTGGCCCCGGCTCACATCACGATCCTCGGGGGAGGCGTCGTGGGTGCAAACGCTGCCAAGATCGCGGCGGGCTTCAAAGCCGATGTGGCCATTCTCGACATCAACGTCGATCGCCTGCGGTACCTGGACGACATCATGCCTGCCAACGTCAACGTGCTCTACAGTGACCGGCATGTGATCCGGGACGAACTGCGGCTGGCAGATCTGGTCATCGGCTCGGTGCTGATTCCCGGCGCCAAAGCTCCCTGCCTGATCGGCCGCGAAGAACTGCGCATCATGAAGCCGGGGAGTGTCATCATCGATGTGGCCATTGATCAGGGAGGGAGCGTGGAGACGAGCCGGCCGACGACACATAGTGACCCGACCTTCATCGAAGAAGAAGTCGTACACTACTGTGTGGCGAACATGCCCGGTGCGGTGGGGCGGACGAGCACGTTTGCACTCTGCAATGTCACCTTGCCGTGGGCCTTGAAGCTCGCCAACATGGGAATGAGCGAAGCCGCCCGCAGGTTCTGCCCCATTGCCTCCGCCGTGAACATCCACCTGGGTCGTGTGACCAACGAAGCGGTGGCCGCCACGTTCAATCTGAAGTACGAGCCACTTGAGTGCTGAGATTCTACCGACGGAGTACAAACCGATGACTCTTGCCGCATCTCCCCTGGTCGGCATTCTGATGGGAAGCGATAGCGACTGGCCTAAGATCCGCGACGCCAAGGCCGCCCTGGATGAATTCGACGTTCCGTGTGAAGTACGCGTCATGAGTGCTCATCGCACACCTGGAACCGTGCAGCAGTATGCTGTATCGGCGCGGGAGCGAGGCTTGCGGGTCATCATCGCCGCCGCGGGAGGTGCTGCTCACCTGGCGGGTGTCGTGGCAGCGCACACGACGCTGCCGGTCATCGGCCTGCCGGTACCAACCTCCGAACTGGGCGGCCTCGACTCCCTCTTGTCGACCGTGCAGATGCCGGGCGATGTGCCGGTAGCAACGATGGCGGTCGGTATGGGAGGACCGCGCAATGCCGGTCTATTCGCCGTACAGATTCTCGCCGTCGCCGACGACGCGTTGGCGGCGAAGTTCGCCGAGTTCAAGGATTCGCTCCAGCAGAAGATTGCCGCCAAAGATGCGCGGCTCCAGGAGACACTGCAAGAAGATGCCCGATAGCCCCTGGTCAACACTTCGGTGGGAAGGTGGCGCCAAGGAAGGACGTCTGGTGGTGATCGACCAGACGCTGCTGCCGACGCAGATGCAGACGCGTGTCTGCACCTCTGTGGAGGATGTGTGGGAAGCCATTCGGAACCTGCGCGTGCGCGGTGCACCGGCGATCGGCATCGCCGCCGCCTATGGCGTCGTCCTGGGGATGCAGCCTCTCGATGGCAGCGATGTGCCTGCCTATATCCAGCGTCTCGAGCAGGTGATCACTTACCTGGAGCACAGCCGACCGACTGCCGTCAATCTGTTCTGGGCGCTGCACCGCATGCAGGAGCGCGCAGCACGGATCGTGGAGTACCTGCCCGGGGCCGATATCACGACGGCGTTACTGGAAGAAGCGATCGCGATCCACGAAGCCGATCGCGCGATGTGCCGTGCCATCGGTCGACTCGGCGCCACTCTGCTGGAAAGCGGCATGGGAGTCCTCACCCACTGCAACGCCGGCTCCCTGGCGACCTCCGAGTACGGAACGGCTCTGGCCATCATCTACGCCGCTCAGGACGCCGGCAAACAGATTGACGTGTACGCCGACGAAACCAGACCGCTGCTGCAAGGCGCTCGCCTGACAGCCTGGGAACTGATGCAGCGTGGCGTGCCCGTCACGCTGATCTGCGACAACATGGCGGCTCAGGTCATGCGGGAACGGCGCGTCCAGGCAGTGATCACCGGTGCCGATCGTATCGCCGCCAATGGCGACACGGCGAACAAGATCGGTACCTACGGGCTCGCCCTGCTTGCCCGCGCACATCAGATTCCCTTCTACATCGCCGCGCCCAGCTCGACCTTCGACCTCGCCCTGCCTGACGGATCGCAAATCCCCATCGAACAGCGTCCCCCCGAAGAAGTCACCTGCGGCATGGGTTGCCAGACGGCCCCCACCGGCGTGGAAGTCTACAATCCGGCCTTCGACGTCACGCCAGCAGAACTGATTACCGCTATCGTCACCGAACGAGGAATCATCACCCCAGTGAACGACTCCACGATTCGAGCCCTGCTGTGAAGGGCGAGCTTGCAGGCACCCTTCTGGCTTACTGCGCGTCGCTCGTCGTGACGACACCTTGGCAGAAATGACGAACGGCGAACGACCACGGGTGAGAATGTGCCTCGACCAGACAGCTCCGCAGTCTGCGGAGCGCATCGGTGGAGCGCAGAAGAGCGGCCGAGTCGGTAGTGGCGTACCGACTCGGCCGGAAGGACCAAGCGGGAGATGCTTGTATCCTGCTGAGGCTGACAGGTGGCTGGTTAAGCCGCCCGATCAGCACGTCTTAGATGTCATAGTAGAGGCAGAACTCGTATGGATGCGGTCGCAAACGCATGGCATCGACTTCCGCCTTACGCTTGTAGCTGATCCAAGTCGCCACGACGTCCTCGGTGAACACGTCGCCCTTGAGCAGGAACTCGTGATCGGCTTCGAGCGCATCGAGCGCCGCTTCCAACGAGGCCGGCGTCTTCGGAACAGCCGCCGCTTCCTCGGGAGGCAGATCGTAAATGTCCTTGTCCAGTGGTTCGCCGGGATTGATCTTGTTCTGGATCCCGTCGATCACCGCCATCAACATCGCCGAGAAAGCGAGGTACGGATTGCAACTCGGGTCCGGGCACCGGAACTCGATACGCTTCGCTTTCGGGCTCGGACTGTACATCGGAATCCGGATCGAAGCAGACCGGTTGCGTTGCGAGTAGGCCAGATTCACGGGAGCCTCGTAACCGGGTACCAGCCGCTTATAGCTGTTGGTCGTCGGATTCGAGAAAGCGAGAATCGCCGGGGCATGAGCCAGCAGACCGCCGATGGCGTGCATGGCCATCTCGCTCATCCCGGCATACGAACTCCCCGCAAACAACGGCTCGCCTTCCTTCCACAAGGAAATGTGCGTGTGCATGCCCGATCCGTTGTCGCCGAAAATCGGCTTGGGCATAAAGGTAACCGTCTTGTTGTGCTTGGTCGCCACGTTCTTGATGATGTACTTGTACATCAACAGCTTGTCGGCCATGTGCACCAGCTTGTCGAACCTCAAGTCGATTTCGGATTGGCCCGCAGTGCCTACTTCGTGGTGCTGCGCTTCCACGTCCAACCCGCAGTTGATCAGCGTCTGCATCATCTCGTTGCGGAGGTCCATCAGCTGGTCGGCCGGAGGAACCGGGAAGTAGCCTTCCTTATACCGCAGCTTGTACCCGAGGTTCGGATTCTCCACCCGTCCACGATTCCACTGACCTTCGATGCTGTCGACGTGGAAATAAGACTCATGCTGATTCTGGTCATAGCGGACGTCGTCAAAAATGAAGAACTCCGCTTCCGGGCCAAAGAAAGCGGTGTCCGCAATCCCGGTGCTCTTCAGATGATTGACTGCCTTGCGGGCCACATTGCGCGGATCGCGCGAGTAATCTTCGCGAGTAATCGGGTCCTGAATGTTGCAGATCATCACCAGCGTCGGCAGCTCAGTGAACGGATCCAAAAAGGCCGTCTCCGGCTGCGGAACGACCAGCATGTCACTCTCGTGAATCCCCTGCCATCCGCGAATACTCGAACCGTCAAATCCCAAACCGTCTTCAAATACGTCTTCATCCAACTTGGTGACCGGAATTGTGAAGTGCTGCCACAATCCCGGGAAATCCATAAACCTCAAGTCGACCGCTTTGACATCTTTCTCTCGACACAAAGCCAAAACTTCTTTTGGAGTCACTTCGTCTCCCCTTTCGAGAACCACATAAACCAGAAGGATTGAATACGCCGGCCATCCACTGCGCCTGCCGACGTCGGTGCCTCATTCATCTGCCAGAGCAATTTCGATCAAAAACCGGTGACGGGTCGCAACCTCCTCCACTTCCCAGCGGTTGCCAGATCGGCCGACGCCTCTTCACAGAATGGTGCGGGTAAGAACCAAGCTGGCTGGATTTCCATCGCAGTCAAATCGCTCGCAGATGTTCAGACCAAGCCTCGCCACGGGGAAAGCCTGACGCCCATTGAGAACCCCCGACCTACTGCCGCCGGCGGACCAACAAAGACCTGTCTTTCCTCTACGACGCCTCCAGGAACGTCCCGCTGGCCCCCCGAGTCTCACCTGGCAACTGTAGTCTGAACTGTTCAACCTCTAATGCAATCCTGGCGCCAAAACACTCCGCCGGACGACTCGCGAGATGCCATTACCTCTTTCACACAAAGACTTTAGATATTTTATGCCAGTTTTCCGCAGCCGTTCGCATCCAGGTGGAAATGCCTGCTCAACAGGCAGTCACTGGTTAGTTTCTAAGCAGTCACCTCCCCCCCGAACGCCAGCGGCACAAGAGCGCCAGGAAAGCTGGCACGAGAATCGGACGCACCACAAAGGTGTCGATAAGTACCCCCAAAGCGAGGGCGAACCCCATTTCGACAATCGCCCGCAACGAACCATAAGTGGTCGGCTCCCCACCGACCAGCCAAGCGGGAAGCACATAACTCCAACTCGAACTGGTCATCGAGATGAAGGTGCCGGCCATGATGATACCACAGCTGGTGATGATCCCTCCGGTGCACACCACGGCCCGACGCAGGCCGGCAAACGGACCGATCCGTTGTTGCTCCTCGAACACGCGTGTGGCAAGGTAGACGTTGTAGTCCTGGCCGACGGCCACCAGAATGACGAACAGAAACAGGGGGACCTTCCAGTCGAGTCCTTGAAACGAATCGCCGTAGGTCCAGCTGAAGAACAGGATGGTCAGTCCGAGGGTCACGTAGTAACTCAACAGAACACTCGCCATCATGTACAGGCAGACAGCTGGTCGGCGCAGAATCGCCAGCAGCACAGCCAGTACCGCCAGGACGACCAGCATTTGAATACGCACGTTATCGCGTCGAGTGACGGTCCGCAGATCGCGAATGGCGGATGTTGTCCCGGTGAGTGCATAGTTGGCATTCGACCAGAACGAGTCTGGTTGTGAAACGAGCGATTGCAGCTGCTGCTGCACGTCATCGACTACGCGGATCGCTTCGAGCGAGAACGGGTCGTACGCCAGGATCAGCTCGAAGCGGGCGATACTTCCGATCAGCTCGGGCGATTGAGCGACGAAGATGGCCTTGGTGCGCGGATGCGCTCGCAGGACCCGCAGCATTCTCCCACGTTCACTGAGGATTCCCGGCTTCTCGCCCGGAGCGTATTCGCCGAGCGGGTCTTCGGCGCTGCGCACCGTCTCCACTCCGGGGAGATGAAGCAGGCCGGACAGATTGCGGATCTGCTCCCGCCCCTCAGGCGACTCGAACTGCGCATTCTCTTTGTGCACCAGAACTGTCACCGGTCCGCTTTCGCCGACGGGGAAATGGCGTCGCAGCACTTCCGTCCCCTGCTTACTCGGGCAGGTGGCCGGCAGCTCGCTCAAAAAGTCGTAGGTGACGTTCTCAGCATGCCAGAATCCGTAGCCGGCCAATGGCAAGAGCAGTCCCACAACGACCGTGAGTATGGTCCCGGGTCGCGTCACGATGTGCCAGGCCACGAAATGCCATACCCGAGAAACAAGACGGCTGGCTCGCGGCATCCGGAACGAATTGCTCCCTCGTGACAGGTCCGTCGGGTCCGGAGTGATGCCCCAGGGCCAGAAGAGGGCCGGTCCCAGCGCGGTCATGATCGCCGGTGTCAACGTCAGGCACGTCAAGAGCGTTACGGCCAGACACAACCCGATGATCGGGCCGCTGTAGCAGAACTTGCCGAACTCGGCGAAGAACATCATTCCCAAGCCCATCACGGTCGTCAAAGCGCTGGCGGCCAGCGCATCACCGACGTGCGCCAGTGCCCTTGCAACGGCCGCCTCGTGCCGTTGCCCCTGTTGCAGCTCTTCCTTGTATCTCGCGATCAGAAACAAGCAGAAATCGGTTCCCGCGCCGAACAGGATGACGACGATGAAGATCCTGGTGGTGGAAAAGATCTTCAAGGTCCACCAGCCGAAGCCTGGCACTTGATCGAGTCGGGTCAGCAGGGCCACCAGACCAGTGGACACGAGCAGCGAAACCACGATCGTGATCACAGGCACGGCGACCAGCAGGGGAGCGCGGTAGACCATCGCCAGGATCAGCACCACCAGCACGATCGTCGTGATCTCCGTGTGAGCGATGCTGGCCGCAGCGGAGCGAAGCAGATCGGCACCCACGGCGGCGGAACCCGATTGGAAGACGAACAGGCCCTCCGGAACCCACTCCCGCAACCGGTCCCTGACGGGCGCCAACGTCGACTCGATCTGTTCGAGCACGCGAATGTTGTCGACCGCCATGAATTCATTGGTCAGCTGTAACACCACCAGACGTACGCGGTGGTCGCGACTGACCAGCTTGTCACCGAAATAGCTTTCGCGCCATGTCCACGCGTCGACCAGCGGCAGGTCGGCAGCCCCACCGGGGACCACTTCGCTCCCCGCTCCCCGTAACTCGCCGTTCAACTCGACGGCGAACTGGTGATGCCGAGCGGCCTTGGGATCACCTGTCAGCGCATCGAGCAGTGAACGGTTGTGGTAGATCTCCGCGAGTCGGGGGGGACGCTTGGACTCAGCCGTCGGCTCGCTGCTGACGCGATCGTCCCAGTAGTCCGCCAGTTTCTCGTCCATCTCCAGCGCGTCGAACAGCGCTTCGTCGGCCTGCTGCACCGCCGCGTCATAACGCTGCTGAAGTTCCGCTCTGGCCCCGGCATCGTCCGCATGCGCCTGGATCTGCACGGCCAGTCGCCGGGCTTCCGCCAGACGCGCCGCACCAAACAGGTTCTTCAGACGCCGGCCAACGTCGTACGCGACCTGAATATCGTCGCTGGTGAGTGGCTTGTCCGGCCGGGCGATGGCAATCACGACCTGGCTCCTCCCACGCTGCCAGGGAAAAGCCTCCGTCATCCATCGCTCGCCCGTCACACTGGGCATGTGGGCCGGCAGGTAAGCGAAGTCGCCGTCGTGCGTCACGCTTTCCCAACGTGGCGCCGTCAACCGCACACTGGTGACGGCCAGCAGCCACAGCACCACCACCAGTATCCAGTGGCGGGTTACGAAATCAGCCAGGCGAACAAACATGGTCCAGCAGCGGTCCACCTGTTTACGAGAAGTCGGCGAGGCCACAGCAGCCAGGGATCCCAGAGCTTCCTATTCCACACACACCGAGCTACCCATCGCACAACATGCAGCCCCAGCGCACCACCCACCTCGACCGCTCGCCGACCGGTAACAGCCAACGGTGGCGCCGGGCAGGACGCGCAGCAACCGCTCCGCTCGTACCAGACACTGTCCAGGGGAACAGACACTGTCCAGGGGAACAGGCACTGTCCAGGGGAATTCCCACTTGCACCTGAGACTGTAGCAGCAATTGCCCACTCCTCCAAGCAGGACGAGTCTTCGCGGAGCGGCGGAACCTCCGCGGAGCAATAGCGGAAACGTCCCCAATTCGCCAGTCCACCGCCGCGACCGTCCAATCAGCAAGTGCTCGCCTGCGGATCTCGCTCCTCGGCCGATCATCCTGCTCGGCTGATCGTGCGCGCGGCCAGTGTGAGCGGCTGTCAGAGCGGAGGCCCGACACGACTCAACCGGCGAGAGATGTTCCAGAACTCGGGCATGTCGACCTTGGCGGCCAGCGGCGAGCCTTCTCCACCACGATGTTCTCACTTGGTGCGCCGAACCTGGTAATTGGTTGACTGATGGGCAATCTGCATGGCGGCTGCAAGTGTCGCGTCCCCCCCGGCTCCAACCAACGCGCCGCTGTCCGTTGGCCGAGCTGCCACACGCGCGTCCGCTGACACCACGACATTGGGCGTGACACCGTGGTGGCTGATCTCCTTGCCGCTGGGAGAATAGAACTTGGCGGTCGTCAATCGGACGCCGGCCTTATAGCGACTCAAGGGAAAAATCCCCTGCACACTCCCCTTGCCATAGCTCCGCTGTCCCACCACCGTCGCCCGGCGCAGGTCGCACATGGCTCCGGCGAAGATCTCGCTGGCGCTGGCGGAGTCACCGTCGATCAGCACGATCAGAGGAACACGCCACGTGCCGACTTCATGGGCCTGGTAGTCGAAATCCTCTCGAGCGCTACGCCCGCGAGTCGATACGATCGTACCGGCGGTCACAAATTTATCTGCCACCTCGACCGAGGCGTTAAGCAATCCGCCTGGGTTGCCACGCAGATCCATGATCAACGTTCGCATACCCTGCCGATGCAGGCTCCACAACGCGTTGTCGACGTCACGGCTGGTGGTCTTCTGAAAACTGGTCAGTTTCATGTAGGCTACGCCGTTCTCACGATCCAACAGCTTGACGCCCTGCACACTGGGGACATCGACTCGCCGACGCTGGATACGCAGCTCACGCTGCTTCCCGTCGAGCGTCTGCACAACGACGTTGACATAGCTCAGCTCCGCTCCCTTGAGCATGTCAGCCGCCGTGTCGGGAGACACTTCACGAGTCTTCTTGCCATCAACCTGCACGATGCGGTCGTTCACCGCGATCCCCGCCCGCTCAGCCGGTCCGCCCGGAATCACGTTGACGATCAGCAGCGTGTCGTGGTCCGACTTCAGTTCGATCCCCAGGCCCACAAAATTCCCTTCGATCTGTGAGAACACCTCATCCAACTGATCGCCCGTCAGATAGGAAGAATAAGCATCGAGCGAAGCGACGGCTGCGCAGGTGAACTCCATGACCGCGGCTTGCGGGAGGACCCCGAGATCACGAGCGGCCAGACGAGAGAGAGTCAGCACGGCATCCTGGGCCTGCTGCCGGCTCTGGATGCGATTGAAATCGGTACTCGACCGGACGTCGGTCAGAAAGGCCTGAGCGGAATCGATGGCGACCGGCTGGGGAAACCGATCGACAAACGCCGGTTCCGTGGGAGCAATCTGCAGGTTCATCACTCCCTGGTGGACAAGGTCACCCCAGTGCGGATCCTGGACATGGTACGTTTCGATTTTCAACAGCACTTCGGCGTACAGGTCGAGTGTCTGCGTTTCACTCAACGATGACAGGGAAGCGACGAAGCTCTTGTCGGAATAGCGGCGGGAAATATCGAGATGCGTCCGGGCAACGGATAGCCGCTGCTGGAGATCTTTTCGGTCGGGATAGTTGCGCACCGCGTCTTCATAATGCGCAAAAGCATCGTTCCAACGCTGTTCACGCTCAATCAAATGTCCCTGACGGAGTAGTTCTTCCACGGCCGTCTGATCGGCCAGCGCCGCAGCAGGAATCTGTACCTGCCCCAGCGTCTCAGCAGGACTCCGCCACGCAGCCACCACCAGCGTGAGAAGCAGAATGAAGGTTCGCGCCACAGAGAGAGCATTTCGCATCGTTCGGTCCATCGGGCTTGGCGGGAAGTGCGAGTAAGCCGCGTGTCCCTCAGGCTACTTCGTGACAACCAGGTCGCGGATAGCCAGCAGGAGTTCCTTACGCGCGCACACTGAACTCGCACCGGGTCTGGGTTAGCTTGGCCGAACGGCAATTTGAGACGGAGCGGTCGGCCAAAGAGAATATAGAACGCGTTTCGCCCACGGTCAAAAAAGCCGAGTCGCGGCGCCGGCCATTCGTTCTGCGCAGTCGGCACAATCGAATCATGACCTGCGCCCTGCAACGGTTCGCCGGATTGTAGCGACCGCAGCAAGCTCAGCTCGCTCGCACCTCACTGTGCGAAGGCTCCGTCCTGGGCCAGATTCCCTCACTGCCACACTGGCCTCGCCAGTGCTGGGGGCGTCGCATTATCCTATACGGCCAGTCAAGTCCGGTCAAAAGATTGTGCGAACCAGTCCAGCCACACCGGGACCGAACGATAAACTGCGCAATAGCGGGCAGGTTTTCAGGCGATCCGCTCGGTACAGGGTCTCACCTCACACGCGCAATGTCCAGCCGATCGCACGCCTCGGTCGTCCAGAAACACTGTCCAGCCAGAAACACTGTCCAGCCTTCCGTCGAAGATGACGCCCGTGCAAGCAGCCGACATCCTGGCGATCGGCGGCGAGAGCAACGGTGCCGAGTGACCTGGTCACGATTCGCACACCAGGTCAGAACCGGGCACGAGCGCGCATCAGACCTTGACGCGACCTCGCTTCTGCACCGACTGCGTCTGTTTGTGTGCCAGGATGATCGCGTCGCGAGCCAGATCGCCACCAAGTATCGGAGACGGAGTCCCTGTGCGAATCGCTTTCACGACTTCCTTGATCTCGGCAACGAACGGCGAAATCTCATCGTGCTCGCCCAGCGGTGGAGTCACCACTTGGCCTTTGGAATCGAGCACGGTCAGGGGCATCAGCATTCTCCCCTCCCCTCCCACAACCGCCAACTCATACAGAAGCGTGGCTTTCTCCAAATGGATTTCAAATCCGTGCGTGAACGACCTGCCTTGCTGATTGATCACGCCGGAAGTGGCACTCACCACCAGTTGCCGGTCCGCAAACTCAAACATCGTGTTGCAGTACTCCACCACGTCACCGCGCATACGTCCCTGGCTGATGAGCGACTGCGGCATGCCAAACAGATAGCGGATCAGGTGAGCGTCGTGGATATGCAGGTCGAGCAGGGGCCCGCCACACCCCTGGGGATTGTAGAAGTCCTTGAGCCACAGCGGGTCCGAAATCACCCGCTTGAAGCAGCCGCCGAGCAGCTTCCCGTATTTGCCGCTGCTGATCAACTTCCGCGCGTGAGCGTATTCCGGGAACATCGGCAGTACGTGACCGATCATGATCAGGCGACCGGCCGCCTCGGCGGCGGCCACCATGCGCTGACAATCGGCCACCGTCAACGCCATCGGCTTCTCGCAGAAGACATGCTTCCCCGCGCGCAAGGCGGTCACAGCCGCCTGAGCATGAGCCGACGGTGGCAGGCAGATGTCGATCACATCAAGCGCAGGATCAGCCACCAGATCTTCCAGCTGGTCGTAACAATTCATCCTCGACACGTCGACCTGTTCACCCCGCGGGCCAAAATTGCCCTGGATGTCGCGCCAATCGCCGGCCAGTCGCTTCTTGTTCTGTTCGCAAATCGCCGCCACCTTGACGCCGGGAACGCGCTGGTACGCCAGGTAGTGAATCCACCCCATGAAACCGATCCCGGCTATTCCGATCTTCAGCATGATGTCGATCCGTTCACATGATGAAAGTTGAGAATCCGACCTGTCTGATCTGCCACGCTGGTACGTCCGCGGGGAGCGAACCTCACTGCACCAGGTTCGTGAAACGTTCGTAGGCCTGGTCCCACGGGTCCGGATTCGTGGGGACGAATTCCTTCATCGGGAAACTGGCCCGAATGACCTCGCGCGCTTCCGCGATCGATCCCACATCGCCACTGGACACGGCCTGCATCATGACATTGCCGATCGCCGTGGCTTCAATCGGTCCGGTCACCACACGCCGGTTGCAGGCGTCGGCCGTCATCTGGCAGAGCAGTTCGTTCTGAGTACCGCCACCCACAATGTGGATCGTCTCCAGCGGACCATCGATCAGCTGTTCCAGGTAGCCCACCACCATGCGATAACGCAGAGCCAGGCTCTCCAGCGCGCACCGCACGACCGCGCCGTCCGATTCCGGAACCGGTTGCCCCGTCTCCCGGCAGTAGCCCTGCAGCGCCTCGGGCATGTGATCGGGTGCCACAAACCGAGCGTCGTCGGGATTAACCACCGCGCCAAGTGCCGGCGATGCCTGCGCCGCCTGAGTCAGTTGTCCCCAATCGTACTGCCGCCCGCTGCGCTGCCACGCCGCTCGGCACTGCTGAACCAACCATAACCCGGCGATGTTCTTGAGCAATCGGATCGTGCCACCCACTCCCCCTTCGTTCGTGAAGTTCAATTCGCGGCACTTGGCCGTCACTACCGGACCAGGAACCTCGACCCCCATCAGCGACCAGGTCCCGCTGCTGATATAACACCAATTGGGTTTCTTGCCCGGCGTGCTCTTGGCAGGCACCGCCATCACCGCGCTGGCCGTGTCGTGCGTTCCCGGGAGCACAACTTGCACCCCGGAGCTGCCGATCTCGCTGGCCACGTTGCTCTGAATCGGCCCCAACCGGGTGCCCGGCGGCGTGACCGGCCCCAACAGATGACCTGGAATCCCAAACCGCTCCAACAGTGAAAAAGCCCAGTTGTTCTGCTGAGGATCAAGGAACTGAGTCGTCGTGGCGTCGGTGTACTCGTTCGATTTCTCACCGCTCAACAGCCAGTGGAAGAGGTCGGGCATCATCAGGAGCGATTTGGCCGAGTCGAGCATGGGAGAGCCTTGCCGCTTCATGGCAAACAGCTGAAACAGCGTATTAAACGGCATGAACTGCAGACCCGTCGCGGCGAAAATCTCGTCCCGACTCACCACCTCAAACGCCTTGTCCAGAATCCCTTCCGTGCGACGATCGCGGTAATGATAGGGATTGCCCATCAACTCATCCTGCTCGTTGAGCAGGCCGAAGTCGACGCCCCAGGTATCCACGCCTACCGAAACGATCCGATCGCCATATTTTGTGCAAGCCGCACGTAGCCCCTCTTTAATGTGTCCCCATAATCCGAGCAGATTCCAGTACATCCGGTCATTCGCCAGCACGCCACCGTTCTCAAACCGGCTAACCTCCTCCAGCTTCAGCCGTTGGCCGGTGAACTCACCCGCTACCACGCGACCACTGGATGCTCCCAGGTCGACCGCCAAATAAACTTGCGTACCTTTCGCCATGACAATGGACCCTCAGGATCTGTCGGACAAGCAATTCTCTTCAGCCAAACGCTCCCCGCGCTTTGGTCTTCGACTCGAGTGATGGTGACGCGCTGACGAGCTACCGTCAAGTACCTGTCAATGCGCCGGCCAATGCATGGGAAACGCCCTGCCCAACATCGAGCGGCTCGATCAACGGCAATCCACGGCTCCGCCGGTGAGAACTGACATAGGTTCTTCCGCGACCAGCGTGATTCGACCGCGGTCAGATCCATCAGCCCATGGTCAATGCTTTCCAGGCCAGACGGGATGGCCGCGCCACGCGAAAAACGGGCTGCCCACGCGCCCTTGTGGAACATCTTGGGCGTAAGGTGTAGATGAGAAGCGGAACTCCAGGGTGCTCCGTTCCGCGGGGCAACTCTGGGCTGGTGAATACAAGCGTGGTTGAGACGGGGACTGTCCCTGGCCCGAGGCTCACCGAGACAGCAGATATCAAGACCATCACCAGGGCCATCTCGCGCGGCCTTTCACCCCCCCCCACGTCGGAGCCGGCCGGGTCGACATCGGCGTGCAGCACACCACACAGCTGCTCGCCGTATAGCCGCCCGTTCCTGGCCGTTGCGTAGTCGTGCAGCCCTGCAATCCGGTTCGCATTCAACACGTGAAAACAAGCGGTGATTCCGAACCGCTCCGAGAATCCTTCGCCAAACGTCCTCGGGTTGCGAAACGAGCTGCCGGTTGCCCCCTCCGTGAACCAGCTCTACTGACGCAGCAGCGATTCCAGTCGCTGCATGTGGGTTAGATAATCGTGCTCATCGCGTTCGGGACGACTCACGTGCAACTGCCCGCTGTTGTCGTTGAGGAAAAGGAACGTGCACGACAGTACCACCAACCACGCAACCGGCTGGGAGCGGCACAGGTGATTCTTCCACTTGGTAATTGGACATTCCTGGTTCGATATTCTGCGGTTTGGACGCCCCGACGATCAACGCCGCCAACGGTTGAACTTTGGCAAGACGCCGGACGATTCATGTTGTTTGTTCAGTTGTCAACTGACAACTCCACCTTTCGGAACTCAATCCGGTCCCCTTCCGATGTGAGACATATTTTGCCCGGCTGCACGTCACAGCGACGAGCCTGATTGACGACCTTCCCGTTGATCTTCAGCGTCACCTCCTCTCCCTGGGCGGCAATTTCATACGAGTTCCACTCCCCGGCCGGCTTCTCCACATCACTGGTGCGAGCCACGTTAATCAGTTCGCCGAACTGCTCATGCTTGAGCGACTTCGATCGATCGACAGGACCTTCCAGGTGATAGCCATCAAGTCCCCAGAAATCGCCGGCCTGTCCCGCATTGATCTGAGCCTCCAGACTGCGCGGCCAGATCTTGTGGGGGCCGGTCATCCGAACCAGCACGCCACCACTGCCTGGCTGCGCGTCGGCAGGCCAGCGCCACTCGAGTCGCAACACGAAATCTCGATAGTCTTTGTCGGTGTAGATATAGCCCTTCGGAGTCCCCCGACAGATCAGGACGCCATCCTTGATCTGCCAGACGTCGCCGCACTTGACCGCGGGATCTTCGCAGTAGAACTTCCAACCAGCCAGTTCCCCATCGGCCTGCTGTCCGGCCAACATCTTCAACGGTTTTTCATCGCCCGACGAAGCGCGCTGCGGAAGCAGCAGCAGCAGGGCGAACGAAGTGACAAGCAGACAGGTGCTGTATCTGAGCATACGTAAGGCTCCCATGGTGTGATGATTGCCTGGAACATTCGGTCCTGTCGCGGATTGCATTGCAACTCGGTTTGCTCGACCGCGTCCGAGTAATCTGAGTGACTTTCCGCACTATCCGCAGGACGATTCTTGGCGCACGACTCGTGGACGGGGAAGTCCCGGGGTGTGGATCCGACCGGTCAGCTTCATTTCACCGTGATCTGCCACTGATTGGGTCCGTCGCGAACCAGAGTCATCGGCAGTTTCACTGTCTTACCGTCTTCGGTGACCACCGTCACCGTGTACTCACCGAAGAAACCACGCAGCGCGGCGCGACCTTGCTCGTCGGTGGTCAGCTGAGCCCGAGTCCACCATTGGTTCCGCACCAGATCGTGCAGCGTGCGGTAGGCCGGTTTGGGCTGCAGGTCTTTGTTGAGCAGACCGGCCGGAGCTCCCTGCCACGCGTTGCGGTCGGAGAAGTCCCACCACGTGATCGCGGCGACCGCCGGATGGGAGAAGAGCATCGTATAGATGCGCTTCACATCGTCCGCCTGCTGCTTTTCGCCCTCGGGGGTGGAGTCCCACGATTCTCCTTTCTGACGCCGCTCCCAGCCGTTCTCCCCCGACAGAATCGTCAGTTCCGTGAAGTGCAACGGCACTCCAAACGACGCATACCGCTCACACACCTCCCAGAGCTGGCTGTTGGACCAAACCCCGCCATGCATGTGGCTCTGAATGCCAATCACGTCATAGGGGCGATTGCCCGCCTGCTCCTTCATCGCTTCGATCAAGCGGGCATACGGGACATCTGTACGATAGTCATTGATCAGCAGCGTGGCTTCGGTATTCGCAGCACGGGCCGCCGCAAAGCACTCATTCACAAACTCCACACGTCCCGTCTGCTCCCACATCTGAGTCATGCGTGGAGCACGCTTGAGCAGTTCTTCGCGTTCATAATGCGTCGCTTCGTTAACGACATCCCACATGTCGATCAAGCCCTTGAAGTGGCTGACACAGTCGGTGATGCGTTCCAGCTGCAGACGTTTGACCTCGGCCAGGTCGTCAGGCAGCCACCGAGGTTCGAAGTAGTTCCAGGCGAGCGGATGCCCTTTGGTCGTGACGGCATGATCGCGGCACCAGCGTGCAACTTCCTCGGTATACGCGTGCTCCGGCTGGTTCTTGCGCGGCTCGTAGCTGGGCCAGTAGAACCCGAGCGTCGCATAGTTCAACAGGTCGGCGAACGCCTGCCGATACGCCTGCTCGTCCGCATCACGAGTGAACTTGCCGAACTGGAAGAAGTTGCAGCCGAAGAGAAATGCATGTCGAGTCTGCTCGACCGATACCCTGGCATGGGACAACGGCTGCCCCGACTCGTCCGCCACCAGAATGGTCACGTCGGCCTTGCGGTGCTGTTCGATCCGCTCGGCCGCGCCGTCGAGCAATTCCTCATTCGACGGAGCGGCATGAATGCGAGCCGATAGGCAAACAAGGATCACTACGGTCCAAGGGAGCGCCTGTCGGTGGATTCGAAAACTCATGATGGATCCTGTCCAAGTTCAGTGATCGTCCCGGTGGCGCACCGCCGGACCAGAAAGGGGGGCAAATCATCTGCTCATTATCTCCGATCTGTGAGGAGCCAACAACACGACGTAGCGAGTTGGCACACGAGCGATCCGACGACCGGTTCCCTGCCGGAACCGAGCATCCGGCCTCCGACGTGTCGAACACCGTGATTGGCGCCGCACGGTCCAGCGACGACAATAGAAGACGAATGCCTTGTCTACACTGGAATTGCGGATTGCGTGCCACTGGCCTCGCCCGTGCCGAACTGGAATAACCCAATCAACCGCGGCACTGGCAAGGTCAGTGGCAGGCGCACCGGAATCTTGAGTGTTGACAATGCGTCAGGCCCAAACGACAAGAGCACGATCCTCCCCCCATTTCTGCCTGATCGCCCTACCTCAGTGATGAGGTTACACGAAAAGGAATCCGTACATGCACTGGCGACTCATTTGTGCCGCGTTCTGTTTCGTGCTCTGTACATGGTTGGGGTCGGTCGCGCGCGGGGCAGACGATGGCTCCAGACCGGACCTTCTCCCTGCGGAAGACATGCCGCAACCGCTGGTGCTCTGGAGTTTCGACGACTCCGACCACCGCGTGATCGCCAGCTCAGGAAGTGAGGCTGGACAGCAGCTGCAGCGCTCGGAGGCTCTGCCCCGCGTTCCGGGAGTGCTGGGCAGCGCGCTGGAATTGTCGGGAGCATATCAACTGCAGATGCCTCCGTTCGTGTTATCCGGAAATCTGCCGCAGATCACCTTTTCGGCCTGGGCCCGGCCCACCGATCTGTCTGGGTATCGTGAGCTCTATCGGCAGGAATGTCCGGAACGGATACTCTTCTCGTTTCAGGGAAGCGGTTCGATTCTCTCGTTGGGCCTCAACATCGGCGGCTATCACGAGTGTGACGCCCCGATCGATCCGTCCCTGCTGATCGATGGCGGCTGGCATCATGTCGCGGCCACCTATGACGGGCAGACGATGCGTGTCTACCTGGACGGTCGCGAGATGGCCAGCCAGGAGCGGCCGGGCATGATCACGACCAATCCGCAGGTCCCAGCGTTCATTGGTTCGAGCGATGGTGCCGGCGAGTTCTTCCAAGGTGGTTTGGACGACCTGAGGATCTTTGGCACGGCACTGTCTCCCGAGCAACTCGTGCGGATCTATCGAGAGGGGCTCGAGACGCTCTCGGCACGTTTCGCTCAGTATCAACAGAAGATGATCGACGTCTACCAACCGGGCGACACCTTTGCCCGCTCGCTGGTCAACCTGCGACAGGCGATGGCGCAGGAAACGCTCTCAGGCGACCGTGATTTTGTCGGGCTGCTGCTGACCAGGTTGCGCAGTGATTTTCCCGACCAGTCAGCGGAATTCGCCCGAGCGACCGGCAGCAGTCCCCTGCAGTACCTGACGGCCGGCAGCGACGATTCGGTCATCGCCATGGTCGGCCGGTATGTCGAGATGATGCAGGAGTACAAACCACTCACGCCAGATCAAATCGCGCGGATGACGGCCGACGAACGGAATCGCTGGGAGCGTGTAGAGCAGATTGCCACGGAGTTTGCAGCGCTCAAGTCGTGCCCGCCCGACCAGCAGGATCCCGCTCGGTGGATCGAGGTGCTGCTTGCCGCGGCGAAGCACACCCAGCAGCGACCCACCGTATCGGAAGCGGTCGCGCCGTACCGCCCCCCCTCGACCCCCGCCACCCAGGATCTGACCGAAACGCAAGCCCGCGAGGTTCTGCAGCGTGACTGGTTGCATCAGGCGGAGGGAAATCCGCACAAAGAGCGGATTCTGCGCGAGATTGCCTGGACACGCCAGCTGGCCGACCGGATCGTGGCCGAATCGCCATCGCCCATCGACCTTTCCGGTCCGCTGGCGACACTCGACACGCTGCAGCGAGCCACCGAGCGGCTTCCGGGGCCCGATGCGGAGCTGTACTACCGAGTCAGGGAAGTCAAGCGCGCCATTGTGCTGCAGAATGGGGCAATCGACTTCGATGGCGTGCTGTTCGTCGACATGCCGTACCCTGACGGCAGCGAGTGGCGGCACGAGACCCGTCATCGGCTCGGCTACATGGCGGTTCCCGGCGCTCGCCTGATGGTTCTGGAAGGACTATCGCCGTCGGGGCACCTCCGACAGTTGATGCCTCAGGCACCACTGCACGGCTCGTTCTGGCGTCCCGATCTCTCGTACGACGCTCAGAAGGTCCTCTTCTGTTTCAAGCCGCACAACGAGAAGGCCTTCCATCTATATGAAATCAACATCGACGGCACCGAACTCGTGCAGTTGACGGAGGGCCCCTACGATGATCTCGATCCGATCTATCTCCCCGACGGCAAACATTTGATGTTCTCGACGACGCGGGGACATACGTATGTGCGTTGTATGCCCCCGACCAACGCGTTCGTGCTGGCACGCTGCAACACCGACGGCAGCGACATTTACCTGATTTCGCAGAACAATGAACCCGATTACCTTCCGTCGGTCATGGACGACGGTCGGATCGTCTACACGCGATGGGAGTACACCGACAAACCGCTCTGGCGTGCTCAGGGCCTGTGGACGGTTAACCCCGACGGCACGCAGGTGAATACGCTCTGGGGCAATCAAAGCGTCTGGCCCGATCTGCTCAAAGACGCGCGGCAGATTCCGGGCAGCCGCCGCATCATGTTCACGGGCAGCGCTCACCACGACTGGTTTTCTGGTTCGGTCGGCATCGTCGATCCACTGCGCGGTTTCAATTTCCCGGACGGGCTGACCAAAGTCACGGCCGATGTGCCCTGGCCCGAATCGGGAAACGGTCCGGTCGATCCGATGGAATCGAGCCAGTACCATGCCAGCGGCAATTATGACTCCTACTATTCGCCATTCCCGTTGAGCGAACGGGACTTTCTGGTGTCGGCCTGTCGAGCGGGGAAGTTCCTGTTGTACTGGATGGATGTGGAAGGGAACCGGGAGTTGATTTACGAAGGGACACATAACATCCTCCACGCACTGCCAATCCGCCCGCGACTGCGACCTCCGCTCATCACCGATCGAGTAGACTGGCCCCAGGCATCTCAGCGACTGGAGCCGCAACAGGGGGTCATTTTCAGCGGTAACGTCTATCAGGGCGCTCCGGAACAGCTACAGGGCCAAGCGCGCTATCTGCGTGTGCTCAATATCGAGCCGAAGACTTATACCTACTGGCACCAACGCCCCTACCTGTCAACTGGTCCGGTTGTGTCGGCCGTGCAATCCGAAGGCGTGAAACGCATTCTGGGGACGGTCGAACTCGAACCGGACGGATCGGTGGCTTTCCACGCTCCGGCCGGAATGGCACTGCACTTCCAACTGCTCGACGAACGGCAGCGAGCGCTACATACCATGCGCAGCTTCACCGGCGTCATGCCCGGCGAGCAACGAGGCTGCCTGGGGTGTCATGAGAGCCACAGCCGTGCACCGGAGTACTCGGGCAGCTCGCTGGCTCTGACTAAGGAGCCGCAGACCATGACTCCGCCTCCCTGGGGTAACGAATCGATCAGCTATACCCGGTTCGTACGTCCGGTGCTGGATCAATATTGTGCCAGTTGCCACGAAGGGGATGGCGAAGGACGCACCACGTTCGACACCACCCCACGCGTGAACTTCCTGTTCTTTGACGAGACCTACATGATCCTCACCGGTCGACCAAGCTGGGGAGCGGCCTATGTGAAACCACAGCAGAACGAACCTGGCCTGGGAGCGGCCAACATGCTGATGGTGGAAGGTTACGACACCCGCGATCCGGCCGCCTATCAGACAACGACCCCGATGACGCACATGTCGTACAATAGCCCGCTGATCGAATTGGCTTCCTCTGGCAAACACTACGACGTGCAAGTCGATTCGCTGTCGCTGCTCAAGTTGATCGCCTGGGTTGACACGATGTGCCCCTATCGCGGCAGCGAGGAAGTGCGTGAGCTGGACGATCCGGAGTTCCAGGGCATCGATTGGCTCTCGATCCGCCCCCGCATCAAGACGGCGCCAACCATTGTGCGTCCCGGCCCTGTGGAATAATGTCGGGTGCGGGCCATGCGCCAAGTCGTGCTCGTGCTCAGCGCTGCGGTGCTCGTGCTCGCATTCGAAAGCCACGGCCATGAAGTAGCCGAACTGAGATCACGACCGTCGAGAGGTATACCAAGCGGCGATCACACACCGTACCGGTGGGGCGATGAGAATCGGACGGCTGCGAATCGTCTCGATGCCGACTGGCATGGCAGTCACGTGCGATGGCGGCGACGAGCAGAAGCACCGCGACGCAGAGCACGATAGGAACGCTGAGGATCGCGGGAAGACAACTTCGGTGGCTGTAGATACCTTGACAAGACGACGGGCGGTTTCCCACGCTCTGCGCGAGCGTGGCTACCAAGGGAACCAGACGATGCACGCGAGTGGCTGATCGCGTCAGAATCCCATGGATGATCACACGGCGGCCAACGTGTGATCCCGGTCGATATCATGACGATTACCTCCGATCTCTCCGCTGCCCGCGCACGCATTGCTGCCGCGTACGACCCTGAACTGGTGCGCCAGGCCGGCCACCGGCTGGTGGACCAGTTGGCGGAACACCTGCAGATCGTCCAGCACAGCGGCCAATCCGTGCTGCCATGGCGCGTTCCGGCTGACAATGTGCGTGAGGCCCTGCAGTGTCTGGATCAGCAACGCCCGGATCCGCACCAGCGGCAGCTCGTGGTCGACCAGTTCGCTCAACTGGTGAATCTGATGCTCCAGCGAGGTCATAATCTGCACGACCCGCGGTACATCGGCCACCAGGTTCCCGCACCCGCGCCGTTGGCCGGATGGTTCGATACGGTGGGGAGCATGACCAACCAGCCGATGGCCATCTATGACATGGGGCCCTGGGCGACCGCCGCCGAATGTGCCCTGGTCGAACGCCTGGGTCAGCAGATCGGATGGCCCAGTGAGCAGTTCGCCGGGATGGTCACGCATGGCGGGTCGCTGGCCAATTTGACTGCGCTGTTGACTGCCCGCAACGTCAGTTGCTCGACCGCCTGGCAGTCGGGTCTGGCCGGGCTGCCGTCCCCGCCGGTGCTGGTGGTCCACAGCGATACGCATTACAGCATCGGTCGATCTGCCGGAGTGTTGGGATTGGGTACCGGGCAGGTGCTGCGCGTCGGCCTGGATGATCGCCGCCGCATGGATCCGAATCAGCTGGATGACCTGCTGCAGCAATGTCGCCAGTCCAACCGCCCTGTCGTAGCGGTCGTCGCCTGCTCCTGCTCCACTCCCATCGGCGCTTTCGATCCGCTGCCCGAGATTGTCCAGGTCTGCCGGCGGCACGAGGTCTGGCTGCACGTTGATGCGGCGCATGGGGGCAGTGCGTGTTTCAGCCCGGCACATCGCCACCTGGTGGCCGGACTGGTCGACGCCGACAGCCTGGTATGGGACGCCCACAAGATGCTCTTCATGCCGGCCTTATGCGCGTTCGTGTTCTATCGCGATAAGAGCCATCGGTTCGAAGCGTTCCAGCAGGAAGCACCGTACCTGTTTGATCCGGCTGCACCAGGCATGGCCGAATTCGACAGCGGCTTGCGGACCGTCGAATGCACCAAGCGTGCCGCCGCGTTCGGATTATGGGGAATCTGGTGTCTGTACGGTCCGCAGTTCTTTGCCGACCTGATCGACGTGACGTTCGCCATGGGACAGACGTTTTACCAGAAACTGGAGGCTGCACCGGACTTCCAGCCGCTCCACCAACCCCAGTGCAATATCGTCGTCTTCCGCTATCTTCCCGCAGCGGTCCGCCATTGGCCCGCCGAAGAGATCGGCAAGCTGCAGTTGGAACTGCGGCGGCGGCTGATTGAGTCGGGCGAGTTCTACATTGTCTCCACAAAACTCGACGGCGTCGGGGCTCTGCGCACCACGATCATCAATCCGCTTACCACCCCCGACCATCTCGATCAACTGCTCGATTCGCTGCGCCGTCACGCACGCAAATTGCTCGCGTAGCCACGCCTGTCTGGTGCGGGATTCAGCCCGCGACGGACGCTGTACCAGGGGCTTGCCGGTGGCCCGATCGTGGGCAGGGCGGGTCACGCACTGAAGTGCCTGCTACATGCTGCGTGCTACGGAGTCGCTATGCGGGGATCAATGCGTAGAGGAAGGCATCGGAAAAGACGTCGTCGCGTTGGAAATACTTCCGCAACCTCGCCTCGCATTGAAAGCCGTTCTTTTCCAGCACGCGAATCGAGGCCCAGTTGCCTTCAAAGACGATCGCGGTGATGCGAACCAGGTTCCACTGCATGCGGGCAATATCGCACGCCGTGCGGACCGCGGCCGACATGATCCCCTGTCCCCACGGCGATTTGCCTCAACCAAGTTCCTCGAGCGTCTCCCATCGCTGATAGGCCTCGGCCAGCTCGTGTTCGAGCGATTTGAGTCGTGCCTGCTGGCGCGCCATTTCCTCGCCAGGGCGTCGGTAGTACTCCGGCTGGGCCATTGCCGCGTGAAGCTCCGCCAGCTCCGCCTCCAACTGCTCGATCCGCGCCGGCAAAGCGGCCAGTTCCTGCTGTTGCCTGTAGGTCAGGCGCCGCTTTCCTGACGTCGTGGGAGGCTCGGGACGTGGCTTCGATCGTGCAGACGCCTGCGGGGCTTGCTCGTTGCGTTGCGATTCGATCGCCTGGCGTGCTCGCAGCCAATCATCGTAGCCCCCTTCATACTCGCGAACGGTCCCTTCTTCAAACACGATCAAGCTGGTGACAAGGTTATTGAGGAACGCTCGGTCGTGGCTCACCACCAGTACAGTCCCGGTGAATTCGATCAGCCGTTCTTCCAGCAGCTCGAGCGTTTCGGCATCCAAATCATTGGTTGGTTCGTCCAGCACAATGACATTGGCCGGTTTGGCAAAGAGCCGGGCCAGCAGCACGCGATTCCGCTCGCCACCTGACAGGAACTTCACCTGCGTACGCGCTCGCTCCGGCGTGAACAGGAAATCCTGCAGGTAGCCAAGTACATGCCGCGACTCGCCGGCCACACGCACCGTATCGTAACCGTCGCCGACGTTTTGCTGCACCGTGGTTTCGTCGTCCAGCTGTTCTCGAAGCTGGTCGAAGTAGGCGATTTGCAGGTTGGTACCCAGACGTGCACGGCCTGCGTCGGGAGCCAGCTGGCCGAGCAATAGTCGCAGCAGAGTGGTCTTCCCTGCTCCATTGGGTCCGACAATGCCGACCTTGTCACCGCGCATGATGACCGTGGAAAAGTCACGCACGATCGGCCGATGCGGATGGGCGAAGGAGATCTCATCGACCGCAGCCACCAGATTGCCACTCCGCTGACCTTCTTCGATTCGCAAGGCCACGCGTCCCGGCCCTTTCCGACGCTCGCGATGTTGGCGCCGCATCTGTTCCAGGGCCCTCACGCGCCCCTCATTCCGCGTGCGGCGAGCCTTGATACCCTGCCGAATCCACGCTTCCTCCTGAGCCAGCTTCCGATCAAATTCGGCATTCTGCTTCTCTTCCGCCGCGAGGGTCGCTTCCTTGCGCCGCAAAAAAGCGTCATAGTCGCACGACCAATCGAACAGCCGGCCCCGATCCAGTTCCAGGATCCGCGAGGCCAGACGGCGCAGGAACATGCGATCGTGCGTCACGAAGATCAACGTGGTTTCCCACCGCAGCAGAAAATCCTCCAACCAGGTAATCGTGGCGATATCAAGATGGTTGGTCGGCTCATCCAACAACAATACGTTGGGATCGGGCGCCAACGTGCGTGCCAGCAACGCGCGCCGCTTCATGCCCGATGAGAGCAATTCGAACCGGTCTTCGCCCTCCAATCCGGTGCACGAGAGCACGCGTTTGACCTGCTGCTCCGCCTTCCATGGTTCCAGTTCTCCCGAGCGGAGCAGAGGCTGCAGTGATTCCGCCACGACGTCGGCCACGCGGCCACCCAGGTCCTGCGGCACGTTCTGTGGCAGCAACGCCACGCGAGTGGCTGGAGCAAAGAGAATCTCGCCCGCGTCCGGCTCCATATCGCCCGTGAGCAGACGCATTAGGGTCGTCTTGCCGGAACCGTTGCGCCCCAACAACCCGATCCGCTCTCCCACTTCGATCTGGCACGTGATCTCGTCGAGCAACGTCGGCCCGCGAAACCGAATGCTCAGCTCGTTGATCGTGATCTGGGCCATGGGTCACCGACAAGTGAAAAGCAGTGAGAGCAGGGGTTGCTGGCAGGTCATTCCTCAATCCCTCGCAGCGGGGCACATTGCAGACCAGCATAGAGGCCCTAGGCTCAATTGGGAATGGGTTTCCTCCCCACCGGCCTCTGGCTGGGAATCGCGGGAAAAACAACTTCCCTGGTCAGCCGGTTTCCCACGCCCTGCGCGAGTGTGGCTAGTTTCCCTCGCTCTGCGCGAGCGTGGCTAGTTTCCCACGCTCTGCGCGAGCGTGGCTACCAGAGAAACGCCGAAGTTGTTTTTCCCTCGTGCTTTAGATGCCTGTGAACCCATGCCATTGGTCATGTGTCCTGCCTGGGAAGATGTGCCGCCGCGGTGACACTTCCACGGCCGTTTGGCTGGGAGGCCCAACTGCGGGTGGATGCCTCGCTGCGGCACACGGAACCGCAGAATATCGAACTGGGAACGTCCCATGCCGACGTAGGGGATCACGGTCTGGCGGATCATACGCTCAATGATCCCAACACAACACAGACAACCTTGATCGTTCGGCGGTTCCTTGGTGGATATCCTGCGATTCAACTGCCCCGGTGATCGACGCGCCAACTGCTCGACCTTGATGAGTCGCAATACAAGGCAAGTTGTACGTCCTGAAGCAGGGCGTGCCCGAAATCCCGGAGACTGAGGTTGTCTCCGGCAGCCATCAAACCGCAAAATGGTGGAAACAACCAAAGAACTCTGCTCCTCCGAGCAGATCCTCCAGACCTCGTTACCACAGGTGACCAGATTATGAATAGTCGCCAGTTGTTGAAACTGGGCGTGCCGCAGGAATGCCTGAAGGAGGCGATGCGCGCCGTGCAGTCGGCGGCACAGAAGGGAACTGCCAAGGGAAAGGCGATCAAGCAGCAGCTGGCTGTCGTCCTGGAATCGCCCGCCGACCACGTGGACGATGAACACTGGGGCGGCCTGGCGCGCTCCATCCTCGAAGATCGTGCGTTCGTACCTCCTCAGCCGGTTACGTATCAGACGTGGGGAAGTACTGACATCGATGAGCAGTCCCATGCGCAGATGCGTCAGGCCTGCCATGTGCCGGTCGCCGTTGCCGGTGCGCTGATGCCCGATGCGCACGTCGGTTACGGACTGCCGATCGGCGGCGTGTTGGCCTGCGATCAGGCGGTGATTCCGTATGCCGTCGGAGTGGACATTGCCTGTCGCATGAAACTCTCCGTGCTCGACATGCCCGTCGACTCGTTGGACACACGGTTCGAATCGTACAAGCAGAGTCTGGAGCGTGGCACGAATTTCGGTGTCGGTGCCGAGTACAAGACGCCGCGGACACACGCCGTCATGGATCAGGATTGGTCGATCACTCGGATCACTCGTGAACACAAGGACAAGGCGTGGCGTCAGCTGGGCACCTCCGGATCCGGCAATCACTTTGTCGAATTCGGTGTGCTGGCGATCGATCATGACGATCCGGAGCTGCAACTGAGCGCTGGAAAATACGTCGCTTTGTTGAGCCACAGCGGGAGTCGTGGAACCGGCGCCGCCGTCTGCTCGACGTACAGCTCAATCGCACAGTCTCAGCTGTCATCCCGCTATACGGACCTGGGTCGGCTCGCATGGCTCGATCTCGACAGTCAGGCCGGCCAGGAATACTGGGAGGCGATGAATCTGATGGGCGACTACGCCGCGGCCAACCATGATATTATCCATCGCCAGGTCGCCGGGCTGTTGGGGGCACACATCATTGCGGGAGTCGAAAACCATCACAATTTCGCCTGGAAGGAAGTGCATCAGGGACGCGAAGTGGTCGTGCATCGTAAAGGAGCGACGCCGGCCGGTGCCGGGGTGTTGGGCGTGATTCCCGGCTCCATGGCCGACCCCGCCTTCGTCGTGCGCGGGCTCGGCAACGCCGCCTCGCTGCACTCCGCTTCACACGGCGCCGGCCGCCGCATGTCGCGCAAGCAGGCACGCGACACGTACAACTTCCAGGCCATTCGAAAGGACCTGGAACGTAAAGGAGTGCGTGTGCTGTCAGCCGGCTCCGATGAAGTTCCAGGCGTCTACAAAGACATCCGCCAGGTCATGCAGGAACAAGCCGATCTGGTCACCATCGTGGCACGCTTCAACCCCAGAATCGTCAAGATGTGCGACGACGGCAGCCGGGCCGAAGATTGACAACGCGTTCCGGCGGCGGAAAGAAGACAAAAAGATGGGGTGACAAAAAGATGGGCCGCAGGATGACGGTCTTCCCATCTTTTTGTCATCTCATCTTTTTGCCCTCAAATACCTGCCCAGGCAGTTGCTCACCATACCCGCCGAACCGCAGAACTCTTTGCCCGGCTCTACGACTTATCCGCAGGCGTCTCGCGTTTGCGGATCTTGGCCACGGCGGCTGTCACATCCGACTGCACGGCTTTGTAGAAGTTCAGCTTGCGCAACAGACGCATCTGGTCAATGCTCTTGCGCGTGCCGATGTCGCCCAGCAACTGTACGGTGGCCTGCGTGATGAGAAAATCGGTGGGACGAACCACCTCCAGGACCGTGCTCTCAGCGGCCGTACCATAACTGCGCAGGCAGTCGGCCGCTTCGCGCCGCAGTGATGCGTTCTTCACGAACAGCATCGTGACCGGCTCGATCGCTCGCTCGTCCTGCATCTTCGTCAGCGCGTCCAGCGTCTCGATCTGGAGAAACCGATTGTCCTCCTCAAGCAGCGTGACGAGAATCGGAACGCTATACGTCCCACCCCAGGCCACCAGCAGCGGAATGGCCGCACGCCGTACACTGGTATCCACTTTAACATTTTCCACCACGTCACGTGTCGCACGTGCCAGTTCTTTCTTCAGCGCAGGATCTTCAATGGCGTCCGGTGCCAGATCAGACAGCCGATCAAGGGCCTGCCGCTTGTCAGATGACTCCCCAAGCCGCAGCAGATCGATGTTGGCTTGATGGTACTGAGCGTGTTGGGGGTCGGTTGCGGCGGCCAGGAGCTCCGCCTTGCGCCGAGCCAGTTCGGCGCGACGCTCGACCTCCGCCGGGTCCTCGACCGGCGTGGTCCGGGGTTGACTGCCCGCATGCATGGCCGATCCCATCGCCCCGGGAGCTCCCATGCCGCCCCTCGGCCCGATCCTGCTCCCCATCCCAGCCATACTGCCGCGATACCCGGGGCCCGGCATCCCCGGATGGCCCGCACCCGGAGGCCCCATGCCTGGACTGGGCATCCCCGGTTGCGACATGCCGGGCGTCGGCATTCCGGGACCGGACATGCCAGGCGGACTACTCCCAGGATAACCGCTCATCGGAGCCGATCCGCCCGCCAGTCCACTGGCCCCGTTCCCAGCCGGCCCAGGATAGCCAGCCGGCCCAGGCGGCATTCCCATCCCAGGGAACGGACTGGCCGGAGCTGAAGGATTCTGCACGCCGGGGACAGGCGGCATGGCGGGGCCAGCCCCTGCCTGGGAGCCCATTGGGCCGGGACTGGCAGGCGGCAGGTTCGCCACTGCCGGTCCGCCGAAGCCCGCTCCA
The DNA here is from genome assembly GCA_041752115.1 of Pirellulaceae bacterium. GTDB lineage: Bacteria > Planctomycetota > Planctomycetia > Pirellulales > Pirellulaceae > JAJRVM01. The sequence continues at coordinate 57,953 of JBGSHS010000265.1, forward strand.
CCACCACCGCTCGTCCAGGCGTACGCCGGCATCGTGTGTCCTGGGCGAGCAATCGTTTTGAGCGCGGCCTCCATCTTCTGTGCGTTGGCCTGAGCCTCCGCCCCGAAATCCATGGCCATGACAAAAGCCAGATACGTTTCATCGATCATCAGATATCCGATACCGCTCATCGGCCGTGTCTCTCCGTTGAGCGTCAGGTCCCCGCTGATCGTAATCCGCGCCGCCGGGATCCCGTTAAGCGATGTTTGCGGGCCGGTCTGGTGCTGGAAGTTGTTACAGCGGGATCGCAATCCTGTCAAACCAACATTGACCGCCGAACTCCAGTCCGGTGCCTGCTGCGAGAAGTCCTGGTGATGAACTCCATAGGTGAAGACAATACCGGGCTCCGACTTGCCAAAGCGTGGTCCGCGATACATGTATTTCGTCTCGCCCAGCACGTCGGTCGTCTGTTTCTCCAGCGTGAATTTCGCGGGCAGCCGAAAACGATAAGGACCGGCCGCGGTCTCATCCCCCAAGTCGCCCCATCCCTTGCCCAGCATCCCTTGCAGCCCGGAGCCATTGCAGCCGGCGAGTTGAACAACACCCAGCACCAGCATGAAGATCGCTATATACCGCCGAAACATGGAGATCCCTCCCTTGAGAAACCACGCGCCAAGGGCTTATCGATCGCGGCACTCTAAGACCAAGCAACCAGACTACCACCTGCTGGCTCGCCAGAGCAACAATCGATCGGCTTTTTGTTGGGCGAGCCAGAGCACCGAGACGGCCTGCGGGTCAGAGCATGGGGCCATGGCATTTTTCTAGTTCACGTCCTCCGATTCGCAACCGTCGCCACAAGGCAATCCCCAGTTCGGCCGTCACGTCATGGTGGGCCAGGTTCGTTGCTCGGCCCCTCACCGTCGATCCTGCCGGCGCGATGACCACGGGGTGGTGCCGCCCGGAAGATCGGCTTAGAATGGTCGCCAAACCGACCTCCTGCAAGTGAATCACTTGGCACGAGCCGATCGACCGGGGCACGCAGCTGAAAGAGACTGCCATGAAGATCATTCGTCAACTGGATCCAGACGGAATACCTCAGTTCGCCTGTCTGCAACCAGACGGATCGGCCACACGACTCGACGGAGACGTCTATGGGGTCCCCAGCGACAGCGGTGTACCCGTGCCAGCTGGCAAACGTCTGGCACCGATCGTCCCGACTGCCATACTCTGCATCGGGCTGAACTATCGCAAGCATGCGGAAGAGGGTGGGCTCAAGATTCCCGAGCAACCGGTCCTCTTCATGAAGTTGCCAACGGCTGTGCAGAACCCCGACGATCCGATTCTGCTCCCGCGACGACTCGCGAGCAGCCAGGTCGATTACGAGTGCGAACTGGCGGTGGTGATCGGACGATCGTGCAAGAACGTGTCACGCGCAGCGGCACTCGATTATGTGCTTGGTTACACCTGTGCCAACGACGTGAGTGCTCGCGACTGGCAGATCCAGTGGGGTGGCAGTCAGTGGTGCCGCGGCAAGACCTTTGACACGTTCTGTCCCCTCGGTCCCTGCCTGGTTACGCGAGATGAGATTCCCAATGCCAACGACCTGGACATCCAGTCAGTTCTCAACGGCCAGGTGATGCAGAGCGCCAACACAAACGATATGATTTTCGACATCCCGGCGCTGATCGAGTTCCTCAGTGGCAGCACGCGGCTCGATCCCGGCACGGTCATCCTGACCGGCACGCCCCATGGCGTGGGATTCGCCCGCCAACCGCAAGTCTTCTTGCGCCCGGGCGATACGATTCGTGTGGAGATTGAGCGGATCGGCACGCTGAGCAATCATGTCGACGAAGAGCTGCTGCACTGAGTCTGCGACGCGGCCCTGACTCAGCAACTACGCAGCTTATCGCTGCACGACCGTGAGCTGGACCTCCTTCGTTTCCTGGCCACGTTGCACGACGATCGTGATCGTCTGCCCAGGTTCCAGCTGCTTGAGCAGCTCGGAATAGCCGCGCAGATCCTGGATCGCTCGATCGCCGATCTTGACGATCACATCGCCCGGTTGCAGCCCGGCCTGCGCCGCGGGAGAATCGGGAACGAGCGATTCGATCTTCACTCCCTGGCCCTGGAAATCGAACGCCGGAACGGTCCCGACGAGCACGCGACGAGCGGAGTTGGGACCGGCCGTGCTCCCCGTCGCCGGCTGTGCCGTGGCCTGTGCTGCTGTTCCCGAGAGTCTGACCGTCATGGGTTCGGCGCGCTGCTGCAGATAAGCCAGTGCTTCCTTCACGAACGTCGCGACTTTGACCAGGCCGGCCGCATCGATCTTGTCCACACGGTCGCTGGGGCGATGGTAGTCGCCGTGCGCTCCCGTAAAGATCTGCACGGCCGGAATCCCTTGTTCGATGAAGCTCATCTGATCGGACGCTTCACCACCCCCAGGCACGATCTGGTTAGGAACGCCGGTCACGAACCCGCAGCCACGGAAGATGTGTTGCCATTCGTCGGCCGTGGCCGTAGCGTGAACCGCCACTTGGCCGTCAAACAGTCGTCCTACCGTGTCGAGATTGATCATGCCGCGAATCTGATCGGCAGGAAAGTTCGGATGCTCCACATAATATCGAGACCCGTGACGGCCACATTCTTCGGCGGAAAACGCCACGAAGACGAGCGTGCGCGGTCCACCCCCTGCGGACACCAGGTTGCGGGCCAGTTCCAGCATGACCGCCACACCGCTGGCATTGTCATCGGCTCCCGGATGCAGCTGACCTTGTGCTTCGGCTCGGACGTCTGGCCAGCCCAGCCCCAAGTGATCGTAGTGAGCTCCCAGTACCACCGATTGCCCCCGCCAGTCGTCACGACCACCCGGCAGAATCCCCACCACGTTGCATGTCGCGACCGGCTGCCCGTCGGGCCCCTGCTGCACCGTGAACTGCTGAAACCAGCCTCCGTTGTCTCCGCCCGGCTGCAGACCAGCCTCCTCCATTTGCCTGGCAATGTACTCCGCCGACTGCTGCAAGCCCGCGCTTCCCAGGCCACGTCCCTCGCGTTCGGGTGAAGCCAGCCAGGTTACGTGGCTGAGGAGCTTCTCACTTGAGAACACGGGGGGCAGTTCCGCCAGCGCTGCGCGGTCTTCCGCGGGCAGTGGCGGGAGTGAAGCCGAGCGGTCCTCGCGCAAGTCAACCACCAGAGGTGACCCCACGGCGCTCCACTGCCCCTTCACCACATTCGTCGGCTCATCCCCTTCAAAGGCAAGGTACGAGTACTTGCCGTAGTGAGGCAACTTGCGTGCCATGCCGGCAAAGGCCGCATCGGGCTCCACGATCAACAGGCCAACACCTTTCTCCAGATTGTCCGCGTGACGCCGCACCAGCACCACGCAGTGATTGGTCAGCGGAACATCCGTCTCGCCCAGTCGCATGGAGTCGCCGGCAATCGGGCCACTGGCCCCCGGCTGATCGGTCGCCAGCGCCAGGGCGAATCGATTCTCCCGTCCCAGCACCCACACACTGCAATCTCCCGGCAGCGACTGCAACGCGGTGTCCTCGACGATCTCGAGCGCATGGCTGTCGCTGGTCCACGCTTCCATCAACTGGCGATACGCTTGTCGCTTCGCCTCGCTGGCGGCTTTGGGCAGCACGGCCACGACACGCGGTTCACCGAAGATCTGCCCCAGCGAAGCGGGCGTTTCACGCGGGTCGAGCAGCCGGAACAGGTCGAACATCGGATCGACGGCCAGCATCGTCGCCGGAGCGGCCATAGGAATCGAGAAGCTCTGCCGTGTCTGATCCATGGAGACGATCGTGGTCTCCGGACCCTGCTGCGACTGCACGGTGATCGGAACCTCCAGAGCGTAAGGGGGCTCCCCTTGCGTCTGGACCAGAACACCATCGACTCGCCAACCGCCTTCAGCCTGTTTCACGGTTACCTGCTCCAGCTGCAAAGCCGGTGCGCCGATTCGATCCAACCACTGTTGAAAGAATCCACTCAGATCGCGTTGTGCGGTCGTTTCCAACTCCTGTCGCAGGTCGGTGAAACTGGCCAGTTTGCCCTGGAACTTGCGATAGAACTGGGCCAACGCCTGGCGAAACAGATCGTCGCCCAGCTGGCGACGGAGCATATGCATCATCATCAGCGACTTGCCGTACCCGACCGCTTCCGTGGCCGCACTGTGCCGCTCGCGAAACTGATTCAGGGGAAAGTCACGGCCTTCCTGCACGTAGTTGCGGTACTTCTGCAACGTCGTGCGGCGGTATTCCTGCCCGGCAGCAATCTGCTCCTGCATCAAATGGTCGGCCAGATACGCGGTCAGACCTTCACACCAATTGCCCCCTTCGTAGTCCACGAAGACCGAGTTGCCCCACCAGTTGTGGAGGATCTCGTGCGGATAGGACGACGTCAGAATGAACGGAAAGCGAATCACCTGGGGTCCCAACAAGGTGAACGACGGCATCCCGTAGCCGGTTTCCCAGAAGTTCTCGACCAGCGCGAACTTGTCGTATGGATAGGGACCAATCAGCGCGCGGTACATTTCCAGGTAGCGTGCGGTGGCGTCAAGGTACTTGCGCGCCAACGCCTCGTCTTCTTCATGCAGATAGACCAGGGCCTCGACGGCCCCGGCGGCGTCGGCATACCGATGCAATGGTCCTCCCACCAGGTAAACCTGCTGCATCAACCCGCCGGAATCCCAGCGCGCTATGCCGTCCGTACCGCGCGACGTGCCATTGCCCTGGCTGATCACATGCCAGTCGGCGGGTAACTGCACCTCGACGACAAACTGGATCAACCGCTCGTCGAATTGCGGAACCCATTGGCTATCGCCATCCAGATAGACTCCTTCCTGAGAGATGATGCCGGTGGTCTGCCGGAACCCGCGTGTGTACTCTTCTTTCTGTTCGGACAACTCGTGCCGAATGCTCCCTTCATAGGTCAGTTCCAGCACGCCGTTGGACGGCTTGCTGGTCAGCACGTACTTGCGGCGACCAGGCTGGTTCTGCTCCGCTGCCAGCTGTACGGTCGGCGTGCTGGTCGTGATCTTGAGCGATTCATGGAGCGTGAACTCGGCACCAGCCCGGCAGAGTGTGCCGGGAAGCGTGATGCGATCGCGCACCTGCAAGCCACTGCTCTCAGGAAGAATCGCCACGGAGACTTCATGACGAAGCGGCAGATCGGTCTGGGCCGTCGGCTCCGCTTCGAGCCGCACGTCGCGTCCGCCGAGCCCCGGCAACCACTGCACGGTCATCTGGTTCTCCAGGTCCCGTACGGCCGTTTTCATGCTGCGCATCCAGTTGTCATCGGCGTAAAACGCGGCCGGTACAATCAGGACGTTCTTGCGGTTCTCCGACTGCAGCTTCTGCAGGACGTTCACCAGCGAACGCTCGCCGTCACCGGTCGCCATCCGCAGGCGATGAAAACGGCTCTTCTTGGCCAGCGGATCATTAGCCTCCAACGCCAGCCACGCTTCGCGCACGGCCGGCACGGCCGCGTCACCGACAACAATCACCGTCGTCCCGCCGAACGGACCGGGACAGGGCGGAAGTGCTCCCGACGCGGCGAACGCTTCCGGGCGAATCTCGGTGGACACGGCCGAACTGTCCGACCCGGTCGGAGGCTGGCGGACCATCGCCACCTGCTGCTGGCCGTCGGCTGACAGACGGCGTGCCTGCAGCCGAGCCCATAACCGGGCGCGCGGCGTGTCCTGATCGATGAGCAGGTAACGGCGTGTGCCACCGGCCGGCTCGACGGCCGGCAATCCCAGCGCGATCCGCACGGCATTCTCCTGCTGCAACTCACGCTGCCACGGATCATCGCTGCTCAGTTCCATCCGGCTGGTGACCCCGACTCCGCCGTATTGCTCCAGCTCGCTGGACCACCAGCTCTGGTCGTCGGCCGTGCCCAGGACGAGGAGCTTCTTCTGCGGAGGTTGCAGGTCGCCATATTGCTCGGGGAGCGGCAACGGAAAGTCCTTCAACTTGGCGTAGAACCGAGGGTCGACCGCCACCGCGTGCAGATCCATCCGGTCCGACAGCAGGGCAATCGCCACTGCCACCGTCGCACCCGTCCCCTCGCCCGCCACACACACACGCTGCGGATCGATCGGGTAATACCGCAGCACGTAGCCCCAGATCCTCTCAACCGCTCCCACCATCGTGCTGATGTCCCCGGCGAATGTGTCGGGCCAGAACCACTTGCCCCCCACTCCCATGTCGCTCTGCGTCTCGCGATACGGCGCGTCAACAGCCACGATGGCCACGTCGCTGCCCAGACGGTCTCGCCACAGGTCCATGCCATCCGACGATGTGAGTCCATCATCGTTGAGCCAGATCAGCAGCGACACCGGCTGCTGCTGCGTCGCTTGCGCCGGCATGTGCAGCCGATACTCCACTTCCTGCTGCGTGGAGACGGACCAGGTCCCCTCATTCAGGTCGCTGGCACGCGATTCGGCCAGCACAATGAAATCGGCAACTGGCTCGCCTTCCACTTCGACGACCGCGGGATTCATGGCCGGCACAATCGACACGGTTTTCACCCGTGCCTGAGGCTGCCGCAGCTTCAGTTGATGCACCGTTCCGTCCCAGTAGGCCGAGTGGAATCCGCCATTGATGTGCAACACCACGCTGCCAGGATGCGCTGCCAGCGCGTCGGCACAGGCCTCGCCCATCGAATTGTCCCAGAGCGACTGCGTGGAATAGAGCCGCGAGTCCCGATCGGTCGGGCCCATCATGGCGCCATGGCCGCGCACAGCATTGTCGACACGTCGCCAATAGGCGTCGGTGTTCGGGTGATACTGGCGTGGAACCAGCTTCAATTCGTCCGGGCTGAGCTGCTGCAACGCCTCGGCCCCGTGCATGCTGAATTTCATGCGCAGTGTGCGAGGAAAGTTGGAGGCGATCACCGGAGCGGCCACCGCTTTCGCTTTCTCGATCAACGGTCGATACGCGGTGCGATAATTGTCCCAGACGTGGCTCTTGGAACGGAACGTCGCTTCGTCGATGCGTCCGGCCAGGTAATCGTCCAGAGTGCTCTGCACATCGCGTTCAAACATCTCCAGGGCCAGTACAACGTGACCGGGCCGCCGCTCGAGCAGACCCTCATAGACAGCCAGCTCCGCTCGATGGGTTGTCTCATCGGTGTGCGTCTCCCCGAGGAAGACCACGTCGGCCGCTGCCAACGCCTCAAGCATCGCGTCAAGTGACACTAACTCACCGGTCCTGCCATCACGTACCGTGACCGCGTCGCGAATGGGCGGCGCAGCCCATCGCGGCAACTTCTCGCCGGCATGCAAGGTGTCAGCAGCTGACAGCAGTGTCAGTACGCACACAAATCCGAAAGCGACTAATGGCCGATTCATCGGAATATCGTCTCCTCGTCAGGATCAACTGACTGGCCCTGAATTGCTGACCACAAGACAAACAACCTGGATCATCCAGCCACTCACTGGAGATAGTCCGGAAACAAGTCATGCCCGGGCCACTCCCGCACCGCGTTGGCTGCCCCATGCATTAACGGATCGATCTTGGCAGCCGGTCGAATTCCATCCGATGTGAACGTCGTATTGAACAGGACCGCCCAGCAGAGTCCGTCGTGGCGTGCCACCAACAACGTCGAGGTACCTGGCAGCCCGCCGGCGTGCCAGAAATTGCACCCGCCGTAACCGCTCGGGGCAGCACCCGTGTCGACCGGGCGAACCAGCCAACCCAACCCGTAATACGAGTCACGCGGTGCCCCCTGCCCATCATGCCCCGCATCGCCCGGCGGACAGGCAATCATTTCGTCGAACAGCCCCTTGGACAACAGCCCCACTCGGTCGTGACGCTGAACCTGCGATACAAAACGCACCATGTCCACTGCCGATCCGATCCAGCCACCGTGCGCATCCATCGCCTCCAGGTACCACGCCCCGTATTGAATCGGAACCTGAACCGGCGACGGCGTGCCGCTCTCTGCCGACCGAACCACAGACGCTGCCGTCTCGTGCCCCACCGTGTAATAACGCACTTCTCCCGGCTGACGCTGCTCCAGCAGCGAATGGCCGATACCCATGCGATGAATCCCCAGCGGCTCCAACAACTGACGCTGAACAGCCGACTCGTACGCGGTGCCTGTCACCTGCTCGATCACACGCCCCAGTAGACAATATCCGAAATTGGAATACGCATAGCGCGCACCCGGCTCAAAATCGAGCGGTTGTCCGAGCATATACGAGATGATGTCGTCGGGACTGGCTGGCGGAGTCGAACCGAGGGCCGCAGCTATTTCCAGAGACCGAAACATCGGATCGATCGACTTGTCGCGATCCCAGCCACCGCGATGCTGCAACAACTGGCGAATCGTCACCTTCCGCCAGCGAGGGTCCACCAACTCGCCCGGCCGTAAACGGGCTTCGTGCTTGAGTCTGTCACAGACACAGTCATCCAGTCCCAGCCGCCGCTGGTCGACCAGTTGCAGCACCGCCACTGCCGTGATCGGCTTCGACAGACTCGCCAGCCGAAACAGCGAGTCGGGCTGAACCGACTCCCATCGCTCGACATCCGAGAACCCGAATCCGCGAGCATAGACCAGCCTCCCGTCTTTGGTGACCGCCAGCGACGCCCCTGCAAGGGCGTTCTCCTTCACAAACGTACGCATCAGCTCGTCAAAACTTGCCAACGCCTCGCAGGTCGCTCCCGTTTCGAGCAGCACCGTTCCCGGCTGCTGGCCGGTGTCCACCGCGTCGCCACCCCATACCTCGCAGGTCAGCAACAACAACACCGGCAGGTGCCAGAAAAATCGCGTCGGCCCCCGGTGCCAATTGCCCGCCGCTGCTCGATACGTGACTCGAAAGCTCATCAGTCGATCCACCCCCAGCCTCTTTCCAACTCGATTCAGTTGGGCACAATGATCAGACGGGGAGCGAAACAGAACAGAGGAATCAGAATCGCGAACAGCCCGATCAATGTCCGCCCCCGCCCCAACGGCATCGCATCATTACTCGTCGGCGGATGGTCCGTACCAATCAACAGAACCAGCATGATCATCAGGGACCAGCGCCACTGCTGAAATCCCAACACCATGAAAATGGCCAGCAACACCAGCCCGCGCGCCACCCAGTGCGCCTTCTTCCCAAACAACGTGTACATCACGTGACCGCCATCCAGCTGACTGACCGGCAGCATGTTGAGTCCCGTAATCAGAAAGCCGACCCAGCCGGCCATGAAGTAGGGATTCAACTGACTGTAGTAGATCAACTTGCCCGATTCGTAGCCGGCCGGTTGAAGATAACTCAAGGCGATGCGCGTGATCAGCGGAAGGTCCAAGGCAAAAGGACCGTACCCCATGCGCGTCAGATCCAACTGCGTAATCCCAATCCACATCACCGGGACAGCCACCACGAGGCCGGCCACCGGTCCGGCCAGACCAATGTCGAACAACTCGCGACGGTTCGCCCGCAGTCCATCCATGCCAATCACAGCTCCCATCGTGCCGATGGGCGAAATCGGAAAGGGGATGAAGTAAGGTAGACTGGCCGGTACTCCATAACGCAATGTGGTAAGAAAATGCCCCATCTCGTGCGCCAAGAGAATCCCCAAGAGACAGCCGGTGTAAATCAGACCGTCCGGCCAGTGCACCAGCACGGCGCGACGCACCAGCGGCAGCAACGGAGTATCCGCATTGGCGGCAATCGGGATCGGCAGCCAATGATTGGCCCCCACCCAAAAAGTTGAGACGCACGTCACCGCAAATAGGATCAGCGGCAAGCGGACACGTCGCCGACGTGGGACTTCTACCTCCGAGACCGACTCCCCAGGCTCGCTTGTCATCGAATGCTCTGGATGCTTGCCCCCCTCGCCTGGCTGGCCTTGTTCCTCCGACGACGAATGCCGCGACATGCTTCCCGGCACGAATTCGTCCAAGTTCGCCCCTTCGACCGGCTGAGGCTGATACTCCTGACAACCCTCCAGGTGAGGTGATTCACGAGGCGTTTCCTGGTGCGGCGATGGGGGGTCGTTCATTTCACTCATAGTGCTCAGCATAGCATTGGGTCGATCGGGGGATAACCCGCTCACCGTCCGCTACTAGTTCCATCGTCCTGTTTCCGGCGAGAGAAGAAACCGGCCCACAGTCCCCGTGTATGGGATTCTATTCATCTTACCCAGAATAATAGCTGCCAATGTGGCGACAAACCAAACGGCAGAACCGAATTGACGCGATGAAGCGGCCGCTGGGGCCGCGCAGGGGCCAAGGGGCCGAGCGAATCTGCCGGCCCGGATATGTATGCAAGAATCGCATCACGCGCCGCGGACGCCGTGCCTCAGAAGCAGCATGGGAGTGCCAGGCTGGAGCAGGATTCACATCCGGACTGCTCAGTTTCGCTCGTCCGCCTCGTCATCCCAGGCAAACCAATTGACCTTCCCGCAGCTCACTCTTTCTGGTATTTACGTCCACCCGAATCGATGCTCGGCCGCGATGCTGCGCGGTAGTCGAGGTTGTCGTTCGACCCCGAACTGTCTTGTCGCGGTCTGACATCACCCCTGTCAACGCGAGATTCCCTGGGACGAGTGCCATGAAACGCTTGAGTGTTCGCCTCTCCATCGTCGGCGCCGTAGTGGCGCTGGGTGGCGCCGCCATTGCCTACAGCTTGCTCTCCAAACCTGAGGCGGAATCGCCAGCACAGGGCACCCCCGATCCGGCAGTGGCGGAAAACGCCGAAACGCAGCCGCCCGCTCCGATTCGATCCGACGAAGACACGCCGCCGGAGCCGCAATCGGCCGGTCGACTGCAGCCTCCTCCATCGTCCCTCTTCGACCGCTCCGGCGCCCATCAGACGGTGAGCCATGAAAGCCCGGCTGCGGAGGCCAGCGAAGGCGAACCATCTCAAGAGGACTCTGCCGATGCGCTCCCGCCGGCCGATCCGGTGGTCGGTAACTACGGGTACAACACCGGGTTTCCTGTGGACGAGCCGGCGCACGGAGCCTCGGCCAGCCCATCCGACGGCTCAACCGTCGCATCCTCCGCCGATGCCTCCTCAACTGACGAATCCTCTGACAGCTCGTCCGCTTTTCCAGCCGAACCGAACTATAGCTCCTCAGCGAGCTCCTCAGCGCCGCTCGCCGCCGAAACCGGCGAGGACTACCCAGCGGCAGAGACTCGCGGCGGCATTGGACCGCCACCGGGTGGATTCGCGGTGGTTCCTCGTGCGGACCATGTGGCCGATACGACCAGTGCCGGGTTGGAAACAAAGTCTGGTGTGACGGGCGACCACGCCTTCGACCCAACCACTCCGGTCCGCAACGCGGCCGGTACTTATCCTGCAGCCAGCGTTCGGCCCGTATCTGCGGCGAGTGACGATTCGTCCGTCGCCGATCCGCCGATTGCCGACGCGACCGAGGACCGTGCTGTGCCGGGAAACGCGACAGCGCGAGCCGGCCTGACTGCCGGCGCCGCAGCTGCGGTCGCAGCGGAGTCGGTTGGGGGAGCTGCCTCGACCGCACTCAACGCCGGTATTGCCACCGCCGAATCGACAGCGATGGCGACGTCCAACGCGTCGAGTTCCGCCACACCGGGTCGCTCAACCGATTCCGCCTTGACACGATCGCCTCTGGGGACCGATGCCCCGACACCAGGCACCTATCCCTCCACCGGCGCCGGCCTGGCAGGATCGGATACCGGATTTGCCAGCCCGACTCAACCGAACGGCTCTTCGAACAACAGCCTTTCGACTCGATCGGTGCCCACCGGCGCGTCCTCCGGCAACCAGCCGACCGCATCAGCATCTGACAACAGTATGTCAGTTTCGGCTGCAGCAGGATCGGGCGTCAGCGGTGGCGTGTCCGGAGCGGGTGGAGCATATACCGGCGAAACAACGCAACTGGCTTTGGACCTGCCTGGCGAGCGAGTGTTGGAAGGTCAGCAGTCTCCGGCCATTGTCATCGAAAAACTCGCTCCCGAAGAGATTCAGGTTGAGCGTAAGGCGACGTTTCAGGTGAAAGTCCGCAATACAGGTACTGCGCCGGCACATAACGTCATCGTGGTCGATCGAGTCCCGCGTGGGACGGAATTTGTTGACGCGCTGCCGGCCGTCGCTCCAGGCGCCGATGGTTCCGTGGTCTGGCGGGTCGAGATGCTCAAACCGGGCGAGGAAGTGGTTCTGTCGATGAATCTGCTGCCGAAGGTGGCGGGGGAAATCGGCAGCGTCGCGCAGGCGACCTTCCAGACTCAGGCCTCGGTTCGCGCCATCTGCACCAAGCCGCAGCTGGAGTTGAGCGTCGTCGCACCTGAGGAAGTACTCATCGGACAGCCCGCCACACTCGAGATCACCGTCACCAACACGGGAAACGGAGCGGCTGAAAACGTCGTGCTCGAGGAAGACGTCCCCGAGGGCTTTGTACACGCCGCAGGTCAGGAGCTGCAAAGCGCCTTGGGGCGGCTGGCACCTCAGGAATCACGGCGTCTGACCCTCGTGCTCGACAGCGCGAAACCAGGAAGTTACGAAAACCATCTCAGTGTCCGGGGTGAAGGGAACCTGTTCGACGAGGACGTCCGAGCGATCCACGTTACCGCTCCCCAACTCCAGGTCGCCATGCAGGGCCCGACGCTGCGTTATCTGGATCGGCAGGCCACGTACAGCGTCCACCTGGCCAACCCCGGCAGCGCGGCGGCGCGCAATGTCGAGCTCGTAACCTATCTGCCCAAAGGCATGAAGTACGTCACCAGTGACAATCAGGGGCAATACGACACGCAGACACATGCCGTCTATTGGAGCCTGGAAGAACTTCCCCCCGAAAAGCAAGGCGATGTCCATTTCACGGTGTTGCCGGTCGAACCGGGCAATCACAAATTGAAGGCGGACAGCCGTGCGGACCTCGGTTTGAAGCAGGCCTGCGAACACGAAGTGGTCGTCGAAGGACTGGCAGAGCTTGCCTTCAGCGTGGCCGACGTAGCCGATCCCATTGAGCTGGGAAGCGAGACCGGTTATGAAATCCGCATCCAGAACCGCGGCTCCAAACCCGATACCAACGTCCAGTTGCTGGCGGAGTTGCCGGAGGGCATTACTCCCACAACCGGCGACGGACCGACTCAGGCTACCGTGCAGGGACAACGAGTCCTCTTCGCCCCCTTGGCACAGCTTGGTCCTGGCGACGAGGCGATCTTCAAGATCCACGCTCAAGGCGTGACCATCGGCGATCACGTCGTCCGCGTGCAGGTGCGCAGCGCCGAATTGCGTGTGCCGGTCACCAAAGAAGAAATCACTCGTGTCTACTCCGACAAATGACGCCGTCCGGCCACCTGGTCCGCTGACCGGCTGCACGCCAGCCCGCCGGATCCCCAGTGACCAGCGCCCGCGACGGCCATTCCCGGGACCGTCATCCGCCCGGCGCCACGCCACTGGGTCTTCCGGCGTTCGTCACTGGGCATTCGTCATTTCCCCTCCGTCATTCGTCATTGGGCATTCGTCATTTCCTCCCCGGTGTCGCCCGATCCGGCGCGGTCATTTAGAATGGCAGGTGTCGCCATCTTCCTCGACGAGGAGCGTCACGCGCATGCCGTTCCACATTACCTGCGACTGCGGTCGGCTGACCATCGCCCCCGATTCAGCGGCGGGACAGACGATCGTCTGTTCACGCTGCAACCGCGAGCTCTCTGTTCCCTCGGTCGAGAGCGTAGCGCCACCGCCTCCGCCGGAGTCAATTTCCGCGCCGCAGACCGCCGGGACCGACGAAGCGGAATGGGATGAACCCCGGATAATCGTCGACGTCGCTCAGCCTGCCTATCGCCGGCGAACTCTGCCGCGCGAGGTACAGGCCGCCTATTGGCTCGCCGCCGCACTCTTCACGCTGGCCATCGTCAGTCTCGTGCCGCTAATCGTCGCGCACATGCCCCGTCCTGCCGAAGAGCCCGTCGCGGGCATGGAGCGGTGGGAGCTGGTCGTGGTCCTGGCCGCCATTCTGCATCTGGTCTACCTGGTCTACCTTCTGCAGCTGCCCGACAGAAGCTGCATCTGGGTCGTCTCGCTGTTCCTGCTGGCCATCGCCACCCTCTACGCCACGCTGCTGGGCATTCGCTGGTTGTCGCCCTCCGCGAACCCCATCATGCAGATGCTGGATCTGGACGGCAATCGGTTCTCGTCATCGCAGGAAGTCGGCTGGTGCTTTCTCATGACGCTCCTGACCGGGCTCACCAGCTACCTGTCCGGTCGAACCGCCTCGCAACTCAGAACCCGAAGTTTGGAAAGAGAAGACCAGACGTAACCTGAACGACGTGTCGAGGGATCGCCTTCGGCACGAAGGAAAAACAACTTCGGCGTTTTTCTCGTAGCCACGCTCGCGCAAAGCAGTAGCCACGCTCGCGCAGAGCAGTAGCCACGCTCGCGCAGAGCAGTAGCCACGCTCGCGCAGAGCAGTAGCCACGCTCGCGCAGAGCGTGGGAATCCGGCCCACCGCGGGAGTTGTCTTTCCCACGGTCCTTGGAACTGCAAACGGGATGCTCCCACTTGGCAATGGGACATTCCGGTTGCTCTGTGACAGCCACGAATTCAGGTGCCGTCGGGCTTGACCAGTGCTATCCGACAAGGCTGCGCTGGCAGAGCCAGTGCCACCCCCTTTGAAAATCAAGCTGTCACAAGCCACGTGTTCGATATTCTGAGTTTCGAACGCCTTGGTGAGCAACGCCGCCATCGGTTCAGAGCCGTTGAGTCGCCCGACCGTCCAGCCTGTTGGTCCTGCGGTCAGAGTGAACTCAGCTTCTGGAAATTCAATGAGATACCCTGCATCGGCATGATGCCGTAGATGCCACGCGTGAACAACAACTCGATGAAGTCGTTAGCGCGCAGCAAGGTACTCTTGGGGACCACGACGATGTCACTGTCACGAACCCACAGCTCGTCGGCCGGACACGGCCGCTCACCCAGCAGTGCGCCACGCAAGTCGAGCTTTGTGGCGATCAGCTGCCAGTTCTCGGTGCGACGGAAGACCACGATTTCCCGCAGATTACCTCCGTTGTTCCATCCTCCGGCCAGAGCGATCGACTGCATGGCGGTCGTGGGAGCCTCGAGTGAATAGCGACCGGGCTGACGCACTTCACCCACCACATAGACATAGCGTGGGGCACGGCGCACCAGACGAGGTGTCACACCGATCCCGTCGACGATCAGGCGATAACGCTCTTCCACCTCATCTCGCAGCTCGTCGAGCGTCAGTCCCTGTGCCGGCACCGATCCGATCCCCGGCAGCTGGATCGTCCCTTCCGGTGTCACCTGCGTCTGTTGGGCCTGACCGCCGGTCGGACCATAGCGACTGTCGACTGCCGCACGCAGATCTTCCAGCCTCGTGTTCACCTGAACCGGTGTCACCGTGATGGCTGGTACCTTGTAGTACTTCGTATAACGTTCCTCCAGATCTTCTCGCAATTCGGTGACCGTCCGGCGTGCGGCCCGAATCTGGCCAAGCATCCGCAAGGTGATCATGCCGTCCGGCTGGATGATCAGATCCCGGTCCAGCGTCGGATCGATCAGCGACTCGACCCGGATATGATCTCCCACGTTCAACTCATACGGATGGCTGCTCTCCACTCGCGTCAGCCGATAGACGAACTCCACATCATCACCCACGCGCATCCGGTATTCTGGAACGTGCACGTCGCGAAACGGGCCGACATACTCGCCCTGGGCGAACTGCTCCCAGGGGATCGGATGCCGCGATTCCCACCCGGCCTCGCCACCCGGTGTGCAGCCGTTGCAGTCGACCCCCATCAGGCATCGCGTCTGGCAGAGCTGCTGACGCTTCACGTTGCCCGCCGCGTCGATGACTTCCACCCATTCAATCCGGTCTCTCCGCTGCACGACCGCCGCGTCCGCCTCTCGTGTCGCCCCTCTCAACGCCTGGTCCGTCCGTTGATCGGCCGCATGCGGCGCAGCCTCTGGCGACTGAGGCTCCACGGTGACCGACTTCATGTCACATCCGGCCAGACTGAGGATTATCAGCCCCGCGACACTGGCCGCCGACAGCATTCCGCGCCTGTCATTGCGCCAAGAGAGAATTTGCATGAATCGGTTGAGTCGCCGTGACACAGCCTTATCCTTTTCAGTTGCTTATTGGACCAACCCCGGCAATCGCGCGACTGCCACTCACGCTTTGCCTTCTCTTCCTATGTCGTTCCGCGGTTGCTGGCTCGATCGTCGGCGGTTCTCTGTCGGATTCTAAGGACTTGGCCCGGGAGCCACTTCGGAAAACGTCTTCACATCGACCCATTGCACGTTGTCCTTGACAGCCGGCTGCGGATCGAGCGACTGTCGCGCAGCCACTCGCTGATATTGCTGCAGGGCTTGCCGAGCCTGTTCGGGATCCCCTAACTGCTGATGGACCACGGCCATGTTGTGCCAGATCTCCGGCTCGCCTTGTATACTCAGCGCGTGCTGCAGGACACGGCGAGCATCTTCCCACTGACCGAACCGAGCCAGCAGAACCCCCAGTTCATTGGCCGCCTTGACATTGGATGCATCGACCAGCAGTGCAGCCTGGTGGAGTGTCACTGCGGTCGGCAAGCACAGCGTCTGGGTCTCCAGGCGAGCGTACTCCATGGCAGTGTAAACGCGTGCCAGTCCGTACAGCGCATAGGATGAGGCCCGCAACTGGCCGCCTGCCACGGTGAACTGTTGCTGTGCATACTCCAGGTATCGCTGCTGAGCGACCAGCGGAGTGAGACCTTCCAGAGCGGTATTCTTGAGGATCGTCGTGCGATGGCCACTCACCATCTGCACCAGATTCAAGTCGCTCTCCAGCTGTGAGCCGCGCGGTGCGAAATCGCCAGCTTCCTCGACGGCCCGCATGGCCCGGCCCAAGGCTTCGCTGTGCGTGTCGACCCCCAGCTGCGCGTCCAATGCCTGGGTGATGCTGCGGAGTGCCTTGATCATCTCGGCTCGAGCGGCAAAATACGCGCCCCGCGAGGCCAGATCCTCGGCACGTCGAGCCAACATGGCGACACGCCGTGTGACCACGTCAAACGTCACATCGTGCGGCCTGGCCAGCACCGTACCCGGCTCCACACGCACCGTCACCGGTACCGAGACCGGCACGAATCCCCGCGCTGCCGGCTCCTGGTCCACCGGCAGCGTGACCGCCGAATAAGACTCACCCGGCGTCGGCTCAGACGATACGATGGTCACCGGCGCCTCCGCACGATCGCTCGAAGGCAATGACGTTTCGAGTGGGACGACAAAATCACTGCCGGCGTCGCCACGTGACCGCTGGTCTCCAACTTCAGCCGGCTCCGCAGCCAGTTGCTGCTCCGAGCCTTCGTCCACCGCGAACTCCTCCACCTCGCCAAACGTGGGTACCTCGAGCTGCTGGGCGTGGTCGATGGCTTGCCGCTGCTCGATATCGACGGGCGGCAATCGGCGCAGGTCCCCATCCTGCGACTCCCCATCCGACAACTCCTCACTCGACGGCTCATCCGGAAGTGTCGTCGGCCCTTCGATCGACGGTGCATACCAGGGGCCCCGCACTGCGGACTCAGACGGCTCAGTCGCGGGTACAGCCTCGTCGTTATCTGTTCGCGCTGCAGGCATCGGCTCGCTCTGCGCCGATGAATCGTCGACAGATTCCGCTTCCGCCGGTGCCGCGGGCGGCGTGCCGGAGTCCGCTGACTGCGCGGGCGGCTCCAACACGGGGAGTTCGATTGCCGGCACCGGCTCCACCAGGTCCTCGGAATCGCGGCCGGCCACCCCGCTGCTCGACTCAGTCTCACCCCCAGCCGCGTCGAGTGTTGGTGCTTGCGTCGGCACGGACACAGAAAGATTGACCGAAGGGTCCTCCGCTACCGCGGCGAGTGAATCCCGATCCGGCTCCAATGACGTGCCGGCAGAGATTCCCTTCGACTTTTCCTGGCCGATCGGCGGTAGTCGGCGCGGGAGCGCTGCCGGATCTGGAGACCCTGAAGGACCCTCCGCAACGTCCGACTCAATCACAAAAGGGAGGCGGCGCAGGTCCAATTCCTGCTCTCCCTCACCTTTACCGTCAGCGTCCGGAAGTCCGGCTGGCTCATCGATCTCGTCAGATGCTGACGCGATCGGTCCCTCCTTCGTCAGTTCGATATCGTGCGCATCCTGCGGGCCAAGTTCGGGAAGTCGCCGCGGAGCGGAGTTCAGGCCACCCAAAGCGGCTGGTTCGGGAGCGATCCGTACGATGGGCTGACGCCCATCGTCCGGCCAGTCCGCGTCGAGCGATCTGTCGGCTTCCGCGGACGGCACGGGGGGGGGCGCAAACAAGTGCGACGCTGGTACAACCTGATCCGTATACCGTGACGCACGCTCGGTGCGCAGCGCCCGTGAGGATTCCGTACCGCGCGACCTGGCCGACAGGTGGCGAATGTGTATCTCGGGGCCCGACGACGACACGTCGGAGCAAGCAGGCAGCAACAGCGCACCGCAGGCGATCCCGACCCAAACGACTCCGTGTCTGCGTAGAGAGCGATCCATCGATACCTTCCGTGACAGTCAGACTCCTCGAGCGCAGCACGCTTCCTGGCGTACTATTCTCTACGTATCCGCTCATCGTCGCCGCGGAAGGCCAGCGTTGACCCAATCCACTCGGAACCCCTGCGAGGTGGCACTGGAAACCTTCACAGTCGTCATACCCGTCCTCTGCGGAACGGCATAACCGGCAGCCGAAGTATGTTCAGCAGGAGGCACCTGCTGAGTACAATCGCTACATGCCGCACAGCGTGACCAGAGCTCAGATTCGATTCTCAGCGCGCAACGGTACCAGTCCGATGCGGGGCTCAGGTCCGTGCCCCCTGGCGGTGCAGCGTCGCGCCCCGGCCGCGATTTTCACGAGGCCGAGGAGTCCCCGTCGGAAACCGATTCGGTCGCCGCTGCCTCGACAGGCACTGCAGCGGTCTTGCGGGGAGGAGCGAGTCCGGCCGCGATCCACAGATCCTGAAACGTGGCCCGCGCCTGCCGTGCGATCGCATCGCGCGTCATACCGGCACACCGCGAAGCATGAGGCACCAGCGCCACCGGGCCTTCATACCCGATCGCAGCCAAGTGCCGCACCACGGCCCCGGCGTCAACCATTCCCCCGTCAAAGGGCAGATATCGCTGCTGATCGGTGATCTTCAACAGATCGTCCTCGAGCCGCACGTCAGCCAGTCGGACACCAGCAATGCGGCCGGCTGTAAGCTCCGTCAGCTCACCCAGCGACCCACCTCCTACAAACCAGTTCCAGGTGTCCAGCAACAAACCGACGTTGGTGGCAGCAATCGTCTTGATCAGGGTCAACAGCGCATCGGGCTCGTGAATGAACGGGTAATCGAATCCGCGCCAATTGTTCGGCGCGGCCTGAAAGGCCAGACCCAACTTGATATCGTGCTCGGCCAACACATTGGCCACGGCACCCAGACGATTACGATGCAGTTCGAAGTTCTCGTGGTAAGGCAGATCGTCACTGGCCGGCCGCACCGTCGCCACACAACACGACGCCCGCAGATGACCAGCCACCGCAGCCGTTTCCTTCAGCTCTCCCAGCGCCGTGCGAAACGCCGTCTCACTGCCTGTGAAGTCCAGCGGAAGCGCAAAATGTCCGATCCGCAAATTCGCACTGGTCAGAAACCGACAGGCCTGCTCGATGCTGCCGGTTCGAGCTCGCTTGACGATCGCCGTCAAATCGATGTCGAGTCCGCTGAAGCCAAACGTCAATGCCAACTCAATCAACTCGCTCTGGCGTCCTGATATGCCGAGCGCCGCTGCGTCCAAACTGCGATACATGAACATCCCCCACTTGTGATGGGAACGGGCCGTACGCACCAGTCCCGCTCCGCGGCATGCTACTCAGCTAAGCAGTATGGCAAAAGAACCAGAAGTCTCCTAGGGGAGGATCGCCGTTCCCGGCCGCGCTGCCTCAGGCTGGCCCGGCCTGAGGCAGCTGCTGATTCGGCCAGCACCTCGCTCGTGCGCGTCCGGGTCCCCGCGTTTGCCCGTCAATCGTTACAATGCGAACGCTCGCGCAGTCGGCGTGAGGATTGTTCCCTCCCGGGTGACGGCCGTGGGGGAAATCTGCGGAACGAGCGGGTCCAGGTGCCGGTCGATCGGACTGACATAGAACTGACGTAGAGTTGAGTTCCACAATACAATCCGCACCAGTCACCGGAACCGCCGCGTGGAGTTCGCCTGCCGAGTGGAACCGGAGCGCGGGCGGGTCGATCGGTGTGGTGGCGGCAGTTTGGGGGGAGTACCAGATGCAGTTGGCCCTGTGGCATATTCTGATCCTGGCGGTCGTGCAGGGAATCACCGAATTCCTGCCCATCAGTTCGAGCGGCCATCTGGTCGTATTGTCGGCGTTCATTGCCTCGGGCAATCCGGAGCATCTGGATGTGGCCGATCTGAATGTGGTCCTGCACCTGGGAACGCTCGCCTCGATCCTGGTCTTCTACTGGCATCGCATCTGGCGGTTGCTGGGCGAGGATCGCCGGGTGATTCGACTGCTCATCGTGGGCACGATCCCCGCCGTGGTGATTGGACTGGGGATCAAGTTTGCGTGTGAGCAGCTGATTGAGAGTCCGTTGCTGGCCGGCCTGATGCTGCCGGTCACCGGCCTGATCCTGCTGTGGGCAATGCGTGGCATGCAGGGGAAACGCGAGTATGCGGAACTGAGTGACTGGGAGGCGTTTCTGATTGGGCTGAGCCAGGCCGCAGCCATCCTGCCGGGGCTGTCGCGCAGTGGTACGACGATTTCGGCCGGGCTGAAGCTGGGGCTCAAGCCGCAGGCGGCGGCCACGTTCTCGTTCCTGTTGGCGATCCCGGCCATTGCGGGCGCAGGGCTGCTGACCGCCATCTCGCTGGTGAAGAAGGGAGGACTCACGACTCCCTGGCATTACCTGGCGATTGGAGGATTCGTCTCGTTCGTGGTGGGACTTGTCGCCCTGTACTGGCTGATCAGCTGGCTGGAAAAAGGTCGGCTGCGTCTGTTCGCCTGGTGGTGCATTCCGCTGGGGGTTGCTGTGACGGTGTGGCAGGTCTGGCTGCTGCTGCAGCGTTGAGCGGTGTCGAGGCTGACGAGCCCGGCAGTACTCACGGTTCCGCCTGAGGGGTTTTGCATCTCCTCTTCTCCTGAAAATTGGACATTCGTTGTCCGGTATTCTGTGGTTCAGACGCCTCATTCGCGTCGGCCTCGACTCGAGCCGCCGCGACAAACTGGATTGCAGGCGATTGGACAGATGGGTTGATGCCGATAGAATGGAGGTGATTGTCGAGCTGCATGGTCGCCGTCGGTGGGCACCGGTGGGTGTCGAGCGTGGTGGCGATGGTTCGGCGAAGCGGTTTCTGCGAGCCGGTGCCAGCTTGGTTTGGCTTGTGGGTGACCATCCGCTGTCGGGGGCGAAATTGGATTCGACCGGATAGCTTGAAGTGGAAGTGGCGTGTCGTGGTTGGTCAGTTGGCCACGTTAATAGCTGACCACAAATTTACTTGCCGAGGAAAACCTCGCACTAGCTGCCTAGAAACAGGTAGCTCCGGCTGCGGATCTTAACCGGAGAGATCCAAAAGTCGGTTGTCAAATCCGGTTCGTCGCCGGTCATGTCGAGCACGCTGGCGGCTAAACTTTGTTCTCGGCTAGTCTCGCAGGAACCCGGTCGGCAGGGGTCCGGCGGGGCGAAACTTCAAATTGTCGGCTACACACGTAGAGGCTTCCATGGAAATGTCTCGGGACGCGGGTTCGATTCCCGCCGCCTCCACTTAGTCGGGTTCCGCAACCCGTCTCGATCCACACAAGGCCCGTCAGCAACCACTGGCGGGCCTTGCTCGTTTGGTGCACGTATAGCGGGATTTGCGAGCGTGGGCTTGATTCGCGGTCACGAAATCGCGGGACTCACCCCCCCGCCCAAAAAGCCCCAAAAGTCTCGAACTGGCCCGAGAGTCTCAAAATCGCGTGATACACCCCAAGTGAGTCCCGCGATGGAAGTCCGGTGAAAACAACAGGTTGCGGAAAGCGACTTTTTTCCAGTTTGGCGTCCTCTGCCAGTAGACAGTTGCAGCACAACCCGTGTCTCGTCGGTTCGACTCAGGTCCGTTCGACCAGTTCCCAGTCGCCCGTGAAGGGCCTCTCTCCACCGAACGTTGAACACGGCTCAACCTGCAAAGGTCCATTTCACCGGAGCGAGTTTAGCAGGGGCCGCCATGTCAAGGAAATCGTCCAAACGGCGGGCGGCGATTCAAGCCGATGTAGTCATTCGAGTGGTTACTCCGAACGTCAATCGAACAACGTGTGGTAACGTGCGAACTGACTTTGCGGTCGCGACTCTCAAGGTGAATTGGCCCCGTTCGCGTATAGCCACGCTACTTCTACCTGCCGATGGGCTGCGCATCGCCATGACTCGCGGCAATTGCTTCGATGTTGTCTGTTGAGACTATAGCGAGCTTATTCGGTGAATTACTGTGCCCAATTGGTAGAGACCAAGAATTGCCAAGATCAACGCGGATGCACCCACCACTCCGAGGGCAATCCGAGCTAATAGAGGAGGCGTGCCTTGTTCCGCGGCCGCGTTGAGACGACGGGACGATAATATGGCCACGATCGCTGCCCAAATCGGGAACAGGCTGAGGATCTGGAAAACGAAACTCCCCAGCGCTCCGAAATAGACGGCAAAAACACCTTGCGCGAGCTCTGAATTCCCGGAAAATCCGAAGAGGCGAGTGAGAACGGTTATCGTAATAAGAAAGGTAGCTTCTGCCACCAGGACCAAACAGAAAGGCATAAGGGCTCCTGTCTTTCCTCTTACGAATTGAAAGCCGCAAGTGAGCAGCGTCAGATGAAAAATACAGGAGATCGACCACACCACGGCGGCGATTGGAAAAAATCCAGGTGCCTGACCGCTTCGGAGTCTCCCGACCATCTCACTTTCTGTTAAGTCAGTATCTTCCTCTCTTTGCTGGCGGGCTTCCATCTCATGCAAGTATGGGGGGACATCGGCGATGTCGATCACAAATGTCGAGATCGATTCGTCCGAGGAACCAGCTTTGGCTGCAACCACGATTCTGCGTGTTTGTCGCTCGCTGAACTCGAATCCTTTCGCAGCGCGGATTGCGCCTTTTGAGTCCATTCGAAAGAGTCCCCCCGCATCGTCAATTAGGCGAAGAGTTGTGGTCGGCATGTTCGGTCCTACCGATGTGACGGTTATTCCGGCGTAAGTTCCCTCGACCGCTCTCATGGGAATCTGGTTGGGCGATTCATCGATGTCCGATGGAGACGAGGGAGTGGTAGCAAGAACCTTGATGCGGAACTTACCGGTAACAACATCAGATGTTTCGCCTTGCGCTTGAACGATGATGTCATGTTGTCTCCCGGACCCGTAATCCAGTAGCGATCCATTAGCCACGGTTACTTCACCCGTAATCGAATTGACAGCAAACCTGCCACCCGCATCATTCGTCAAGCGGTATCTTGGCATTTCGAATGAATCGCCTTCCACTGCTGAAATAATACCAGCCGCTGTACCATCGCTCGCTCGCTCTAGTACCGCGTCACTTCGTGGATCAAGATCGCTGATTCCCTGGTTCGAAGAAGAGAGCAGTATTGAGACTATCAAGATATAGGCTAGCCCAGATATCGCCATCGTTGGCACGCCGACGAGAGCTATAGCCGCTGCACGCCGGAGTTTATTCGATACACTGTTCTTTGTAACCACTGTCGGTTCTGCCAGGTTTGGATCAGAAAGAAACAACGCTCTTCCGAAAAGAGCTAATCCGATCAGTGAGGAACATATCGATGTGATCGTGTCAAATATATCCAATGCGTTCGTATTCAGATCGGCTCTTAGTACTTCCGCAGTCAAGAGTAAAAGCAAGAGCACGATCCACGTCATCGCCTTGGTCGCGTACCACGTCGCCCCAATATCAATCACCCATCGGTGGCCTTTCAAAGTGAATAAACCCAACACTAATGGCAGCAACAACAGTGGCAGGATTACAAGTAGGATTACACCAGGCTCACTCCTGTCCGCAAATTGGGCTGCCGACAGAGCTGGAAGATTCGAAGCGTTCAGAAGCGATTCAGCAACTGCATACAATCCAGCAAGCGTTGCGGTGTGCTTGCCGGACCACCTCCAGAGTTGCTCAAGCGTCCCAGCGGGTCGCGCTCGAACCGGCTGATCGTTGAGCCACCTACGTAAATCCGCTGCTAGCTCGGAAGCACTCTGATATCGGCGAATCGGCTCCTTGTGAAGGCACTTCTCGCAAATCGTGTCGAGATCACGTGGGATAAGAGAATTGAGCTTGCGCGGGTTCGGCGCATCGTCATAGATAACCTGATGCAGCAGCATCCGAGTGTTTCCACGAAATGGCAATTCACCCGTGAGCAACTGGAACAAGATGACTCCGACAGAATACACATCGCTCCGCGCATCCGCCGTATGTGCTTCGCCTCGTGCTTGCTCCGGCGACATATAAGCCGGTGTGCCAAGTATCTGGCCGTCCACCGTCATCGTGATTTCGCCGGCATCGCGTCTGGCGAGGCCAAAATCCATCAGTCGTGGATTCCCTTCACTATCCAACATGATGTTTCCAGGCTTCAGATCACGGTGGATGACTCCGCGATCGTGAGCGTGCTGGAGCGCATCGCAGATGTAGGCACAGAGGGATGCTGCTTGGCGCGCAGTAGGAGGATGACCGGTTATCCAGTCCGCAACGGTAAGGCCCCGGACGAATTCGCTGACGATGTAGAGGGTGTCGCCGTCGCGTCCAACTTCGTAGACAGGAACAATTCCCGAATGGCTTAGTTGTGCCGCGTTTTGAGCCTCTCGCAAAAAAGCCTTCTCTTGAGCTGCATCAAACTGGCCGTGCCGAGGTATTTTGATAGCGACTGTACGATCGAGCTTCGTATCGCGAGCCTTCCAAACACTGCCGAAAGCGCCCATGCCGATCCTATCGACCAGCTCGAAGTGATTTACGCGAGTGATTGCACTAGCGATCTTTGTTGCCGATCCATCGCTAAGGAGACTGAAATCGCTGCCACAAGACGGGCACCGAATGCTCTCGAGTTCTGCATCGGGTACGAGCTCAATCGGATTATGACAGTGTGGGCAGTCCACATGGAGGCCGACTCCCGCAAGTACTTCTTGGGCTTGCCGCGTGTGAGCGATGTGTGGTCGCCGGAATGCTCGCTCAACAATGCTCGTATCTTGCGGAAAACGGTGCAGGTAGTCCTCCAGCATTGGTTGCTTGCCATGAGCTCGTAGCAGCTCAAGTTCGAGCGTCAGCAACTCAGACAGTAAGTACCGGCGAAGCTCCGGATCGTGCTGAAGATACAATTCGACTTGTGGGTTCAAACCCGCTCGAAAATCGCTCTCGAATTGATCGGCAAGGCTGTCGAGCCGCTCTCTCTGTTTTAGCGATAGTTCGGAGGACGATTTCATCGGATCAATCTCGCGGTGTGGGCTAATTGTAGATCGCGGTCACTTGACGCATCATCTTGAGGACTATTCTGAAAGACTCAAGTTGTATTGGTGCTAGAGCCTGCCGGTCCCGGCCTTGGGTTGGAATCCGGCCGTCATCTAAGTTTGAACTGGTGAGATCAACGGCGCGGCCGCCAGAAAACTCAACTGTCTCAAAGAGGTTGTCCGGACTCAAGATACGAGAGACTCAACGTGAATCACAATATGCTACCTATACGATGACGACGCTATCCAGACGACAAGGATTCCCACTTCTGCCGGATGAGCCGCAGTTTCCGTTCGACCGCGCGCAAAGATATCCCCAACTGCCGCGCAATTTCCTGGTTTGTGTAGCCTTCCAATCTTCGGACAGTTATCTTCTGCAGGAGTTCATCGTTGAGTCCCTCGAGCATCTCACGAACTTCCAAAGTAAAAATGTCGACGACCTCCGGATCCGGATCCTCAACTTGTTCGATGCCAGGCGCCACCGAAGATTCAGCAATCAGCTTATCAAACACAGACTCACCACGATTCATCCCACCACCCCGCTTGGCGGCCAGCTCACGCCGTATGACTGCGATGGCCCTTCTTTCAGCCAGCATCGCCAAGACTTGCCACAGGTCTTTTTCATTACTTAGTTGCTGAAAACGCTGTTCCTTTACACCGCGAAAAAAAGCATCAAACGCGGAGACGGCAATATCTTCTTCATCGACCGCACGGCGTGGTATGTTTTGCAGTCGCCTCCGTGCCGCATTAATCAGCCGGTGAATAAAACGCGCCCAAATCTGGTGGGCCGCCTGCGATTCGTCGCGTATTAGTTGTCGCAGCAGCTCGCTCACGGAACGTAGTTCTGACATCGTGTAATCCTCGGTCGTCAGTGTGCCAATACAGCTGGCTAGTATACTACAACCCACGGTTCCTCGGCTGATGTGCTTTGTTCTTCAAGTGAGTTCGCAGCTGCTGCTTAAGAGCAGTCAGCTCCCATTGTGCGGCACCGGTTTCATTTGATCGCAAATACAGTTGTGCGTTGGCGAGGTGGTTGTTAGCCAAACGATACTGGTCGCTGGACAGAGGCAGTGTCTCCAAGTGCATAAGCACCTCTTCGGCATCGTCATTCGTGCACTCTTGATTGCGGAGCTGCCGGACGAGGCCGTTCAGCGCAGTAAGGAGAGGGCGAAAGACAGAATCCATGGTAGTGGTGTGGTTGTGTTTCGTCAGCATTCTTGACTCCTTGTTGCTGAGTAGGTGGGCTGCCTTTATGGCAGCCTCGGAGTTAAACTAGCAGCAAGAGTCGAGGACCCCGCCAAAGATCTGAGTGAATAGCTCGCTCAGCCGGCTTCGGCTCCATTCACATAGTTATTGACTTCAACGGCAGATTTGGCGTTGTTCGTCCTGCACGAAGTCGGACATTCCGCGGTCGTCTTAACTTCGGCCTGTTAGACGCATTGGTGTGTGCTGATTCGGGACACCGCTGCACCCCGAGGGACTTGGACGAGAGTCGCTGAGGCTGGACAAACTTCAGCGGCGAAGCACAACTTCCAACTCGTGTCGGCGTCCAAGACCGAAGTCGCGAAGGGACACAACAGTGGGGACGCTCTTAAGGCGTAGATCGATACCCCTCCAAAGAGTCACTCCTAAGCAACCATACCCCCCGCCTCTGGTCGGACCACACCAACGGCAGGTCTTTCTGCAAACGCCGGAGGCTGATGCCTTCCGGCTCATCCCCATCGAGAATCCGTTCGACGATTTCCGGAGCAAGTGATGTGAGCCGCAGTATGCGGCCGACGTAGGTGCGATCGACAGCGTTGGCCGCTGCCAGGTCTTCGAGGCTGGCATATTCGCGGGACTCGAGTTGCTCCTGCCAGCGATAGGCCTTGGCGAGGGCGGCGACGAGCGAGCCGTTTGACTCTCGTTCCGGCGCGGCTTGGCCGTTGTTGCCGCCGTGGGTGAGTACCATCTGTCGACCGTTGCGTCGGTGAAATCGGACGGGGATTCGCACGACGATCGCCTCGCCGTCGCGCGACACGGTCAGGCCCGGGTAGTTCTCCTGTTGGCTCTTTCCAACGTGATCAATCATCGCTTCCCGCTCCAATGGGGCCAAGTTCGCCGGCGACCTGCTCGATACCTTTCGCGCGGAACCGAACCTCCACGCGTTCCTTCGAGACCGTGATCTTCTCCACCAGCAGTTCCAGCACGCGTCGCTGTTCGTCTGGATGCAGGACTTCCCAGATGGGATCGATGTGCTGCAGGGCATCAGTGACGTCGCCGAGTCCAACCACGTCCGTCGACGCGTGCTCCCTCTCGAGTTGGCCAATGGAGCGATCCAGTGCATTTAATTCGCCGTTGAGTCGCTTGAGTTCGTCGGCCATGAATTCGTTCTGGTTGCCGAGACTCAGCAGTGCGCGAATCGATTCCCGCAGCTGGTCGCGTCGCTGACGCAGCTGTGCGAGGTGCTCCGTCGCCTCCGGGCTCGGCCCCGCCGAGGATCGTTCCTGGATCTCACGGTATGTCCGCGCAATCACGTCGGGGTGCCGGAGCAGGGCCCGCACTTGGTCGACAACCACGGTCTCGATTTCACCTGCCGGCAATGTGGGCAGTTCGCAATTGCCGTAGCCGGTCTTTACGCGCTTCGAGCAGGCGTAATAGCGGTACTCCCGACCGTGGTTGGTTGTCCATGCCGGCTGAATATGGCTGCCACACTCGCCACACCGAAGCAAGCCGCGTAGCAGAGCCGAACGCCGGACCTGATGCCTGTGGGTGTACGTCTTATTGGCCCGCAACACGTCCTGCACTTTCTCGAACAGGTCGGCCTTCACGATCGCCGAATGTTCGCCAGGATACGCCTTGTCCTTGTGGACGATCTGGCCGATGTACTTGCGATCGATCAGGTGTTCGTAGACGGTGCGCCCTTTCCATGGCTTGCCGCCAAAGTCCTTTCCAGTCTTTGTGCGATACGTTTTGGTGACGACGCCTTCGGCGTTCAGGGCCTCGGCCACCTTGCGACAGGAGTGCAATTCCAGAAACAACTCGAACATCCGCCGAACCAGTTTGGCTTCCGTGCGGTTGACGACGTAGCGCTTGTTGACGATGTCCAGGCCAAGTACCGGCTGCCCGCCGATATATTTGCCCAAACGTGCCGTCGCGAGCTTCTTGTCGCGGATCCGTTCGCCGATGATCTCCCGTTCGAACTGCGCAAACGACAGCAGGATGTTCAGCGTGAGCCGCCCCATGGACGTCGTGGTGTTGAATTGCTGTGTGACGGAAACAAAGGACACTTCGTGCTCGTCGAACACGTCGATAAGCTTGGCGAAGTCCAGCAGTGAGCGGCTGAGGCGATCCACTTTGTAAACGACCACGCAGTCAAGCCGGCCGCCACGAATATCGTCGATCAACTGCGTCAATGCCGGGCGGTCCATGTTCCCGCCGGTGAAGCCACCATCATCGTAACGCTTGGGCACGCACTGCCAGCCTTCGTGTCGCTGGGACTGGATATAGGCTTCGCCCGCCTGACGTTGTGCGTCGAGCGAATTGAACTCCTGGTCTAGCCCTTCTTCATGACTCTTGCGCGTGTAGATCGCGCAGCGGATGGAACGACGGTTGTTATTCATGCGTTGCTCCGATCATTCTTCAATGCCGGCGACAGGCCAAAGAAGCGGTTGCCACTCCAGTATGAACCTGTAATGGCCCGGGCCACCGCACTGAGGCTGCGGTACTTCCTTCCGTCGTGGAGGAATCCGTCTTCCTGCACGATCACCTCGTACCGTTCACCATGCCAGTCGCGCAGCAGTCGCGTTCCGGTCTGCAGACTTGCGGCTTGGCGCCGGCTGGGCTTTTGGGGGTTGGCGTCGGACGTGTCGGCAGCCAGTTCCTGCAGTCTGCTGCGGGCTTCACGCGAAAGGCCTCCGAAGACCAGTTCCTGTATCCGGTACGCAAGGCGTCGCACCAGGTAGCTGCGACCAAGCCGCCCCGACTCCGTTCCGAAGAGATCGGACCACCGCTTGCGCAACTGATCCATGGACATCCGATTCAGCGCGTCGATCTGACTCAACACGCTGTGTTGATCAGCGCTGTTACACGAAGGTATGCTCACTTTCACCGATTGTCTTTCCATTTCCGTTTCTCCGATAAGCAGGACACGAAACTCACGATTGCGGAGTGACAGTGAGCCTCAACCGGCCGGAAAACTCAAGGCGGACAGGGGATGTCTTTCGAAGATGTGTGCGTGTCCGCTGGATCCTCACGCTGCTGGGTGCAGCGGAGAACGCCGCGGGCCAATATGGCGGCAACAGCCTGCAGACGCTCATCGGGTGTCATGTCATCCGGATCGCTGATGTCAGTCATGTGCGCACGGACTCCTGGGAACGGGTGTGAAGGGCACGAAACGGGGGCCAGAACGGGCGTCAGTTTGAGAAGGCGGCGCTGCAACGAGCCGCCATTCCTTTACTACACGGAATCCCCGCCAGTTGACGGAAATGGCACCGGGGAAAACATCCTCAGATCAGTTCGAGAAACCGCATAACCGCTGCGGCGGTCGCACTTTACGGAATCGCGAAAAATCTTGTCGGCGGCTCTTGTATGGCGCGGGATTCTTGATACTATACACATGTTCACTAATCCGTGCTAGCGTTAGCATCGGCGTAGTCGGCGAGTGATTCCCTTGAGGCGCTGGGCTGAAACCACTCGCATCTTCTGACAACCCAGCTTTCCACTTGCTGTCTTTGCCCCGGGGAGCAGCGCGCCCGCCAGACCGCGAAGGGTTGCCCCCTGCGCGGTCAGTTCGCCAGATCAGGACCCGACGACGCCGATGCCGCCGCTACACGTTTGAGGAGTCCACCAACCACGGAGGTGGTATGCAAACCGTGCATCAATGATGAGGTGACAACGATGAGTCGACATTTTACAGTCCGCAAGATGCTGCGGATGTGCGTCATCGACAATGCACGCGAACGGCTCGTCACGGAACTGGCCAACCCGGTGCGCATTTGGGCCGGCTGGCAGCGACTGTTCGATTCCCTGAGCACGGAGACACGTGATGATCACGATCGTCGTTACCACCTGGCCCAATCACCCCCGACGAGTGAGCTACTGCGAGCAGACGATTCGAGCTCTGCAACGGAACTTGTCCGCCACGGGGCATGAGTTGCAGTGGCTGCTATCGGCTGAATCGCGCCCGGCGCCCGATGCGCCCTGGAGCGGCCCGTTGCTTGAGGAGCGAGCCAAGCGGCTGGGGCTGGAAGTTCACTGGCGTGATGCGGAGCCCAGTCTGCCCGGGCACCTCAATGACGTTGTTCGATTGCTCCCCTCGCCGCTGTGGCTTTACGTCCAAGATGATTGGGAATTGATCCATCCGCTCGACATCGGCCCGGCCGCAGACTTACTGCTGGCGCACGACGATCTGGGTGGCGTACGATTCTGGGCCAGCACGGGCTACGTGGGCGAGTTTGAGGGGCACCTGGTCATTGATCCGGCAGCGGCCTGGTCGTACGGGGACAATCCCGCGCTGTGGCACACGCGGTTCGCCGAGCGGGTGGGACCCTTTGATGTGGGCGGGTTCTTCGGGCATCACGAAGAGGCCACCAGCGCCAAGTGGGGCGCGAGCGGCCTGCGGATCCTGGCCGATCCGCATGTGCGTGACTACGCCGCACATTATTTCTATCATCTGGGCGAGATGAGCAGCATCCCCGGCGACGTACGCTACGGCAATGCGGAGCGCCGCCGTGACGAAGTCTGGCTGCAGATCCCGCCCGACAACGTGCCCAAGAGCAATTTCGCCGAGTGGCACATCACGTACCGCTGTGACCTGGCGTGCACGAACTGCAATCGGCTGTGCTTCCTGCCGCCTACGACGCCCGACATGACGCTCGAGGATGCGCGAGAGTTTGTGCGGCAGGCTCGGGAACTCAACTGGTCGCCTGCCATCGCTATGATTGGCGGCGAACCGACGCTGCATCCACACCTCTTTGAGTTCCTGGAGATTGCCAACGAGCTAAGCCCGGGCCGTGTGGAGGTGTGGTCCAACGGCCACCGTGAACAAGCCCAATGGATCCTGGCCCGGATTCGCAGCGAGAATCTGGCCAGCGTCTGCGAGGCCACGATCAAGCCGGGCGGCAGCATCATCCACGTACAGAACGACTTCTTCGTGGCGCCTATTGATTTTCGGGTGCCCGAGCGGGCGCCCTGTTATCTTCACAGTCGCACGGGGTGCGGCATCTCCGTGGACGCCGGTGGCTACACGATCTGTCCCATTGGCGGCGCCATTGACGGCGTGCTGGCGACAGGCCTGCGGACGCAGCGTCTGACCGACCTCTTTGATCCCGTCTTTGCCCAGTACCAGACCCGTGCCCTCTGCCGCCTGTGTGGCCATGAGCTGCACATCGACAGCCCCCGGATCGCAGAGTCACAGGTCGTTTGCGGTTCGCTCATGTCACCGACGTGGCAACAGGCCGTGCAGCGTATCCACGAGAGTCGCCGCAAGGAGGCAGCCACGCTATGAACCCATTTGCCACGCACATGCCCACGCTGCTGGCCTGCCTGCAACATACATCGGGACCGGTCCTGGAACTGGGCAGCGGCTGGTTCAGTACGCCGGTGCTTTCCGCCTTTGCCACCGATCGGCTCGTGCGTACCGTGGAAACAGATCGTGACTGGCATGGCCTCGTGTCGCGCATCTGCACGAACCAGCCGATTACGCCGCACCGGCATCAGATCATTTATGTGCCGGATTACGAAGAGGCTCCCATCTTTGACCAGGACTGGGTGATTGTACTCCTGGACCACGAGCCACCACCCAGACGCGGCGTGGATGCCCTGCGGCTGCGCGACCGTTGCCGCCTGATGATCGGCCATGACTCCCAACATCCGGCGTACGGCTACGCGGAGGCGTTCGACACGTTCAAGTATCAATTCACTGAAACACGACTCTTCCCCTGGACCACGGTCGTCAGTGACGAGCCGCTAGACTGGCTCGAGGAAGCACTCAGGCTGCGAGGATGATGCCATGAAGCTTGTTGCACTGTGTTGTACGTTCCGCCGTCCACATTCTCTGGGCGAGTTGATTGAATCCTTCCTGCGCCAGGACTATCCACGTGAGCTGCGCGAGCTCATTATCTTGGACGACTGCGGACAGTACGATCATCAGCAAGGCGACGGCTGGCAACTGGTATCGATCCCCCGGCGGTTTCGGTCGCTCGGGGAGAAGCGGAACGCCTGCGCGGCGCTGGCATTGCCCGACGCGGAGGGATTCCTGGTTGCCGACGATGACGACATCTATCTGCCGCACTGGTTCCGCGCGCAAGCCGAATCGCTGCAACGGGCCGATTGGTCACGCCCGGGGTTGGTACTGTTGGAAGACGGCGACGGACTGCGGGAAGCCGAGAGCGAGGGACTCTACCACGGTGGATGGGCCTTTCGCCGCGAGGCGTTCTACCGCGTGCGTGGCTACGGTCCGCACAACAATGGCGAAGAGCCGCGATGCGATCCCATGGTTCTGGAACTGGGCCGACCGTCGCTACGCCGCCTGGTGGGATTCGCAGGGCCTGCCATTCGTGCAGGGACCGAACATGCTGTTCCTCAACTCCGCCACGCCGCGGATCGACGCCGAAGAATGTGCCCTGCTCGACGCGGCCAATTGCCGAGCCATGCTCTGCCACAGCCAGTGGTATCGAGACCTGATCGCCAAGCACCGCGGGCCGGCCAATCAGTCCCCCATCGTCATGTGGCCCTACCCGATCGCCCCCTGGCCCGGCGAACCGCTTCCCGACGAGTACGACTTGCTGATCTATGCCAAGAACGGTCACCGCCCGATGCTGCTGGAGCACCTGGCCGAGCTGTTCCCCCGCCACATCCAGATCCATTACGGCCAGTATCACCGTGAGCAACTCATCGAAGCAGCACGCAGGTCACGGGCCTGTGCCTACCTCGCCGACGACGACCACGGGCCGCTGGCCTTGCAGGAGATCCTGCTTGCCGGCTGCCCGACCGTCGGGGTACGGACTGGGGCTTCCTTCGTACGCACTGGCGAAACGGGAGTACTCGTGGACCGCCTACCGCCGGGGCTCGAGTGCGTGAAAACGGACGAGGACGAGCGGGCACTGGGAGTATTCCTGGACGCTATTGAGCAGGCTCAAGCGATGGACCGCGCGGATGTGCGGAACCGGGCGGCTGAGGAATATGAAACGGAGCACATCGCTGACCGAGTCATCAGGGCCCTGTGAGAAACTCGAACGCTCCGTGTCTCCCCCGTTTCTCCCACGCAACCGATGTTACGTGATCTTGCTTGTAGCGATACCTGTTTAGTCGCAGGGAATCACCTGTCTGGTCTCTTGCCCTTGTCTCGCCGCGTCGTGTCCTGAATGATATGATGATATGGAAAGCTCAATCCCGAGGAGTATTGGCATGGGTTCTGAGGCGGATACTACGCAAACCGAATATGCCCACATCGTGCACACACCGGGCCTGCTTGGTGGCGAAGCGCGCATTGCGGGTCACCGGATCCGAGCGCGCGACGTGATGATGGCACGCGATCGCGGCGGACTGACTCCCGAGGAAATTGCTGCTACTGTCTATCCGACACTCACGCTGGCACAGGTCTACGCAGCACTTGCCTATTGTGAGGACCATCGGGCCGAGATTGAGCGTGCTGTCGCCGACGAGGCCCGCGCGATTGAGCAGTTCCGCCGCGACCATCCGGAGTTGGTCCGCGACCAGTCATCGCAGAAGGATTGAGCGGTGCTCAAAGGATTCGCTGACGTTCACGTGGTCCATGCGATCGTGCAGGCCCTACGTCGACGGGGAATGGATGTTGAGACTGCCCAACAGCGCGGGCTTCAGGAAGCCGACGATAGCGACTTGCTGGCTGCTGCCCTCGACGAGGAGCGGGTCATGCTGACCAACGACACGGACTTCCTGGCGTTGGCGGCACGTGCTCAGCTAACAATGAGACGTTTGCGCCGATTTATTACTGGCTGCAGCAGGGCCGTCCCATTGGCGAGATGGTCCGGCGCATCCTACGCGAGGCAAGCCTGGAAGATTATCCCTCCGCGCGCTCCAAAGTACATTTTCTCTGAGGGCAACCCAGGGCAGGCAGGTCCGCCTGCCGCGTCCTGCGCTCCGCCCCGGGCTGGTTTGCGGTCGCCTGTGGCCCGGCTACCGGTACAGGATGCCGTCAGGTTTGCCGTCGCCGTCGGAGTCGCTGCGGATCTCGAACGATGAATTGATCGTTCTGTCGCGGTTGGCTAAGATGAACACGGTGGATCTTGGAGCAGTGGCATGAGGCAGTTCAAGTGGATCGAATGGAATCTGCAGAAAATCGACGCTCACGCCCTATCAGTGGAAGACGTCGAGGCGTCCTTCGACCGCGTCTTCACGCTCGAAACACGTAGCGATGGCTCGTATCAGATGTTTGCGGAAACTCCGTCGGGCCGCAGAGTTTGGGTGATCTGGCGATACGACCGGGAGTTTGACGAGATACCTGACGTCTTCGGCGAAGTGGGCGGGGTGCCCATTTTCGTGATCACAGCATACTGAAAGGGTGCCCGATGACTGGTTCTGGAGTTGACGCGCGTAGTCCCGAACGTAAAGCTCGCGATGAAAGGATCGCCGCAGCGCCGCCGCTGCCACCGCCCGAGGTGCCACCGGACACTGAACCGATGTCGATGGAGGCACATCAACTCCGTCGCGCGCATCCTGTTGCCATTGCCGGGATTGTCGAGAATGGGATCGTGCGGCCCATCGATCCCGGTGTGAAGCTGCCCGAACACGCGCGCGTCATTATCGTGGCGTCGGAGCCGATTTAGTCAACGCCCGAAGAAGGCGTGCCGATGTTGTCAAGCGTGCTGCGGTCGCCGACCGCCGTGAGAGTCAACATCGAGATCATGCGGGCGTTTGTGCGGTTGCGGCGACTGACGGCAACGCCAGGCGAACTCGTCCAACCACTGAGTTTTTCCTGTCCCCGTTGCCCCCTCTGCGAGGCCTGTCGCACCCGCGCATCCCTTCGCACGGATTGGGGAAGTCCCGAAAGTGGATGACCCACCAGCCGGGCATTCTCCCGGGCCTGTTCCGCGTGCAGTCGCGCGCTTTCCGCCGCCTGCAAATCCATGCGGGCCTGCCACGTCTCTGACTTGTTTCGATACGCCACGACCAGCGCCAGGCAGACCAGCACGAACGCGACGGTGATCGCGGCAGTAAATCCCAGCGCCACGCGGTTCCGCCGCGCGAATTTCCGGAGCTTGTACATCGCCGAAGGCGGACACGCTTCCACCGGAAGATGGTCCAGATAGCGCTGCACGTCCCGCGCAAAGTCGTTGGCGGTCTCATAGCGGCGCGTGCGGTCTTTCTCCAGCGCCTTCATCACGATCCAATCCAGCTCGCCTGTCAGCTCGTTGGTCAGCGTGCGCCGATCTGTATGATGCTTCTCGACGACGGTGTCCAATGCCGCACCCAGTGTGCTCAGCCGCGTACTCGGCTTGGGCGGCTCCTCTTCACGAATAATCCGCTTGACTTCGTCCAGGCCAGAATTCTTCAGTCGCTCCTTGTCGAACGGCGTGGTACCCGTCAGCAACTCATAGAGCAGCACGCCCAGTGAGTACACGTCTGTGCGGGTATCCACGTCTTGGGCCGCCCGTTGGGCCTGTTCAGGACTCATGTACAGCGGCGTGCCGACCATCTGCTGGATGTTGGTGTATAATGACGCGCGATTCATTACCCGAGCGGAGGCGGTGCGAAAACGGCTGTGGGTTATCGCGACGCGAGATTTTCACAGGCTTGGGACTACGCCAGCCAGCCCGGATCGCGCTCCGGGTCGTAACAGAACGTCAGCCCTGATGAGATCGAATTGCGGAGGTGGCGACCCAGGACTTGGTGCTCGTCCCGGATGCTGTCGATCGCCCGTGTGACCGCCATCGACACGTTACGGCGCACTCGGTCCGCGTCAGTCTTTTCTCGCTTCTTGCCGCCGAGTCCTGTGGCCTTTGCGATCTCTATCTCGAACGCTTCTTGGTCCGACTCCAGCTTGGCTATGCGGCCGTGGTCGTTCATCAGGAGGGCCTCCTCGATGTCTTCCTGAAGCTCGCGATACTGCGTCCGATAGCTCGCAAACGCCTCATCGTCCAGGAGGCGTCCAGAGGAACCTGTGGCGATCCGTGGGTCGATCCCGGCAACTGATGCAAGGAGCGACGCTGCGGGTACGACCCGTCCTGGTTCAACTAGCAATCGGGCAAGATACGTCATTCCGCGGGCGTCCTGCATCAGCTTCATTTCGCCCTCATACTTGAGCACCCAGATCTGGCCCATCCGCTGGAACACATGACGGTACTCGTCGAGGTGCCGGAGCGCGGATTCGACATCATCCGTTTTCACAGCGGGTTTGGGCCTGGCAAGCGTCTCGGCGGACAGCCGGTAGACCGTGGTCACAGGCGTGTGGCGATGGAACGGCCGACCGCAGCTGGTGCACTCGAAGTCGTCCTCATCCTCGAAGGCCTGCTGAAAATCGACGTGCGGCATCAGGTTTTGACACTGCCGGCATTCAACCGATCTGTCGGCGTCAAGCACTTCGCGGTCAGCCAAAAGATCGAAGACGGCAACCACTTGGTTCTCGTCGCATGCCATCACGCAAGCGAAGTCCCCGGGCCGAAGCGGCGCGTGCGTGAAGATGGACGCCAAGTGGCCGTCGATTGCCTCGACGACCGAACTTAGGCCTGGATGCTCAAGCGCAATGGCTTCGGATTCTTGAAAGTACATGCCTCACCGTCTCTTCGCTGTTGGGCGTGGGGAAATTGACGCGATTGCGGGAGCCAACCACAATCACGTGAACATCAGACGTCAGGATGTGTGCGTGGCCGTTCGTCGATGCGGTCCAGTAGAAGTTGCCGAGGTGGCCAACGCCGGTCTTGCGAATCGCGCTCAGCGCTGAGTCGATGTGCTTCTCTCCCAGCAACGGATCGCTTGGCGAGGCACTCTTTCCTTCGAATCGACGCCCCTGCAACGTTCGATAGTTGATGCCGTGCGAGCGAATCTCGCCGTTACCATTCTCCTCAAGCTCGTGCAACTTCTTGATGGGCGTCTGAAGCTCCACCACTGTGAACATCGATCGGTCAAGCCACTTCTCGATCAACTCGAAGAACTCATCAGCCACCTCGTCGTAATCGCAGCTGCGCGGCAGTTGGGAGATTTGCAGAAATGCTTGGTTGGAAACCAGATCCCACTCGAAGGCCACGAGGCTGCGTGTGACGCGGTGTACGTACGCACGAAGCTCGACTTCTTCGCCAGCGTCTGTTGTCCTGGTGTCGTCGTAGTTCGTGTTGCGTTCCAGCCAGTCGCGGCGTTTGACGGCGGTCACCCGAAGACGCTTGCCATCGTGCACGATGGAAGAGAATCGCTGAATGTCAGCGGCCAGCTCGTGGACTTCGCCGGCGACCAGATCTTGAAGGCGGGCTTGAATTCCTTCCTCGTGACGCTCTTCGACGAAACCACCGAGACGGTGATCAATGGCGTCGACCAGCAGGACCGACTGGCCCAAGTGGAGGCCGACGGATCGTTCACGCTGAAGCTCAACGGTGAAGACAACGTGATCGTGGATCTTGCGAGGGTCGGCTCGGGGCAAGTCGAGAAGCACCTCCTCGCGATGTACTGGCTCTGGAACGACGGAAGCCAGGACCGGACGGGGATCCAACTGGTCCGGTTCCGAGTCCAGCGGCTGGGAGTGCAGGTGTTCCCGGAGACTCTATAAATGGAGTTCAACCACTTGACATGCCGGATCCTCTCAGTTGGTAACGTTCAACTTGTGACAGCAGGGGCCATTTGGCCAACACACTCAGGTTGACGCCAAAATCTAAAAAAAATCCGGCAGGTTTCGGGAACCCGCCGGATAAATAAATATATGGATATCGACCAACCACAATTCGAACTGACGGAATCGGCTTTCCTGACGCTGTTGGTGAAGCACGAACCGTCCCTACGCGCCTATGCACGTAGCCTCGTGCCCGACTGGGATTTGGTGGACGAGGCGTTGCAGGAAGCGAGCGTCACCATGTGGGAGAAGCGCCAACAATTGGAGAGTTTGGATGGATTCGTGCCCTGGGCGCGAGTGATTCTCAGGTTCAAGTGTCTCAAGCAAGTCGAAAAGCTGCGGTCTCAACGACCGCTGCTCAACGACGAGGTTCTGGCGAAGCTCGCCGACCGTGGCGAGAGCCGTTCGGCAGAGGCGGCTGCGGAACGAGGCAAGGCGCTGCATGAGTGTTTGAGGCAGTTCTCTGCGGAACATCGCGAATTGCTGTTGGCTCCGCACAGCAGCGCGACTTCGGTCGTGGAATTGGCGGAACGCCGCGAGAAGACTCCCAACGCCCTATACAAGCTCCTGGGGCGACTCCGAGAACAGCTGGCCGACTGCATCCGTCTCAAACTACCGGCGGAGGTCCTGTGAGCAAGTCATCGAACGAACTGATTCATCGGTACATGCTGGGGGTCGCTACGGGCGACGACGTGCGGGAACTTGAAGCCCGTCTCCTCGCTGACGACCAGCTTCAGGATGAGTTCCTTTTCCAGTCGGAAGTTGACGCGCACCTGCGTCAGGAAGCTCAGTCCGTTACAAAGCCTGATGTTGCTGTCGACTCACCCAGTCCGAGCACGTCGCCCAAGCTCTGGAAGTGGATTTCCGGCGTTTCGACCATGGCGGCGACGATTCTTATGGCCATCGTCCTGTTAAACACTCCACCTCACCGGGAAGCGATGGCGCATCCTTCGCTCGGCGAATTGACTGTCGACATTCCGCATTCTGGGCAGAATATCTGGGCTGCGTCGGCTGACGGTGATCTTGGTGCGATCCGCAAAGAACTAGCGGAGCCATCCGTCGTTGATGCGAAAGCAGATTGCGGACTCACTCCCCTCCATATCGCGACACTGGCATATCACCCGGCGGCTGTTGAATTGCTTCTGGCTTACGGTGCGGATGTGTCGCTGGCCGATCGCGAAGGGAACACGGCTCTTCACATGGCATCGTTCCTCGGGCGGACTGACCTTGTTCGTCTGCTGCTGAAAGCGGGAGCCGACCCAGAGTTGCGCAACCAGTTGGGATTCAGTTCGCTGGACAATGTGGCGATCACGTGGAGCGCGGGGCTCGAAGACTATTACCACCATGTTGAACGAGTGCTCAAGACGACCTTAGACCTCGAACAGATCCGCGCGGAGAGGCCACAGATTCTCCGGCTATTGGCTTCAGAGCGCACAACGCCGCCGGACCTCGCACCGCCTGTCAGCATCTGGCAAGCCGCGATGACGGGTAACACGGCTGCCGTCGAACAACACATCGGGGCCGGCACGGACTTAAACGCGAAAGAAGACTTCGGAGGGAGTACGCCGCTGATCCTGGCTGCCATCTTCGGGGAAAAAGAAGCTGCGGCATCGCTGATTGATGCCGGTGCAAATCTCGATTCGAAAAACAACTCCGGCGGAACCGCTCTTCATCAGGCGTGCTTCTTTTGTCATCCCAAGATTGTGGAGTTACTGCTGAATTCGGGGGCTGATCCTCACGCTGTGAACAACCGTGGACTCAAGCCTCTGGACGTAGTGTCGATCGAGTTTGATGACGAATTGGAAGGAGCGTACCGCCATGTCTACGAGTCGCTGGGGCTGAAGTTTGACGCTCAGTTTGTGCGCCAGTCGCGACTTCAGTGCGCAGAGATTCTGCGTAAATCGCAGTCGGAGAACGTGAGGGCGGATTCAAAGTGACGCAACTGAAATCGACCATAACGACACGACGCAAGAGCACATTCACATGGAAAGCACCGAGAGCGTGATCGCGAATTCCACACAAGTCGACACTCGGCGGCACGATCTCGACGCTCTTCGCGCATTCGCGATGTTGTTGGGCATCGTGCTGCACGGTGCGATGTCGTACATCCCTGGTGCCGGCGTGTTCTGGGGAGTGCAGGATTCGCAAGCCAATCCGTTCTACGGCGTTCTGCTTTCTTCGATTCACGGTTGGCGGATGCCACTGTTCTTTTTAGTCAGTGGCTTCTTCACGGCAATGCTCTGGCAAAAACGCGGACTGCGAGCGCTATTGATGCACCGCTTCAAACGCATCTTTCTGCCGCTACTGCTTTCCATGGTAACGGTCATCCCCACGATGTTGGTTGTCTCGGGTTATTTGCGATCGCAGGGATCTGCCGCGCCACCCGCGTCGTCCGATACAGAGTCTTCAGAAGCGGAACCCAGCAGCAGTCAGTCGGAATCATCGAACATCAATGTCTGGGCCGCCGTTGCGACCGATGATCACGCCGCACTAAAGGTTTATCTGGATCAAGGCGGAGATGTGCTGGCCAAAGATCCTTATGGATCGACACCGTTGCACGTGGCGTGTCTCTTTGGGAGAGCCGAGGCTGCCGAATTGCTCCTGGAGGCGGATGCCGATCTGGATGTCTTGAATAACGACGGAAAGCGACCTGAAGACCTGTTGCAGCTCGACTGGAGCACAACCGCCTTCATCGCGCAGATGGTGCAACTTTCCATGGACCAGCAAGAAGTACTCGCTGGTCGGGAAGAGATCGCGCGGGCCATCGGCGAAAAGACAGGACGAGCCGTTAAGACAACATCAGAAGCCGGAAACCACACAGCAGGTGGAACTATTCTCTTTGCCTTGCTATTCCAAGTCCCAGTGTTCTTTCACCTTTGGTTTCTCTGGTTTCTGTGTTGGTATGTCGGCGGATTTGCCTTGATCGTGAAGTTTGTCCGGGTGTTGCATGTTCCAGTTATTCCGGACAAGTGGCTATCATCCGGCCTGCGTTACTTGTGGCTCATTCCGTTTGCAGCTGTGGCTCAGTATTTCATGGCGAGTGCGCAATACGCCTACGGGCCAGATACATCGGTCGGCCTGCTGCCGTTGCCAGCTGTCTTTGCGTACTACGCGATCTTCTTTGGATATGGAGCTCTTTACTTTGGTGCAAGCGACGCGGAGGTTGCTGTTGGCCGAGGCTTTGGGTGGAAGTTGGCCATCGCCATCCTGATCTTATTTCCCGTTGGTCTCGGTCTGCAGGGACCGGATTCAGTCGGCGGGCGAATTCTGTTTGCCGTCATGCAGGCCAGCTACACGTGGGTCATGTCGTTCGGCATGATCGGACTGTTTCACCGCTTCTGCCGAACTCACCGCTTCTGGGTTCGGTACCTGTCGGATTCGTCGTACTGGCTCTACCTCGTTCATATTCCGCTACTCATGGTGTTTCAGTTTCTGGTCCGCGACTGGCCACTCCCATCCTTCGTGAAATTTGTTTCGGTCTGCGGCGTTACGACGGCCCTGTTACTGCTGAGTTACCAATTGTGCGTCAGAAACACCTGGATCGGCAAGTTGCTGAATGGTAGGCGATTTCCGGAACGTAAAACGACTCCACACGGTCAAGCTGTAGTCGCAGAAAGCACATCGCACGTGCTACACGAATCACACGCATGACCAACAGGCAGCTTAAAGCCGAGGAATCCAATCGATGAATATGCTCTGGGGTGTGCTGATGGCAATCATCGGGCTGTTCATGCTCGTCTGCGGCACCGTGAAGAGTGACTTCGTTGTCTACCGGCTGCTGGTTACTCGCTCAAGAATTCTATGGGGCGATGCCGTCCATCGTTTCTACCAGGTCAGTGGATTGATCGTCGCGGTGCTCGGCATTCTTTGGGCATTGGGAGTTATCTGGTCGAACGCTTGAACCAAATTGCATAACGCTAACCTCGCTGGTCTCAGCGGAAATGGAGAACCCGATCGATGAACCGTTTCACCATACTTGGTCGGACGATCCTGAGTGCAACCATCCTTTGTTCCATTGCCATTCCCGGCAGTGACACCTCTGGTGTTTCGGCTGCTCCCTCGTCCAGTGGAAATCGCGGCGGCGCTCCTCGTAAGCCGCTACGAGTTGGACATCCGACGTTCGCCAGTCCCCATGCCAATCCAATTGCTGTCCACGACGGGACAGTGTTCGTGGCAAACACTCCTGCCGACACTGTCGACGTTATTGACGCCGCAACGCAGAAGGTTCGAACCCGCATCAACGTTGGCGTCGATCCTGTCGGCATCGCCGTGCGGCCGGATGGCAAGGAAGTGTGGGTGTCGAATCACGTTTCCGATTCCGTTAGCGTGATCGACAACGATGCTGAAAGCCTCACCTACCTGCAGGTCATTGCGACGATCCAGGAATTTGACCCGGAGACGAAGGCCACGAGCTTCGATGAACCGGTCGGTATCGCGTTTGCGAGCAGCGAGAAGGCCTACGTCGCGTTGTCGTCCGAGAATCAGATCGCGGTCGTGGATGTTGCCACCCGCGAAATTGTGAAGCGTCTCCGCATTCCTGCCCAGGACCCGCGTGCAATCGCAGTCCGCGACGGCCGTCTATACGTCATCCCGTTTGAGTCAAACAACAGGACGCAGCTCTCTGGTGGAAAAAAAGAAGACATCGATGATGAACTGGTCACGTTTGATGCCTGGGAACATTCCATTCGAGTCAACAATGTCCTGTCGTTGGGGCACGTCACGGACATCGTCAAACACCCGGATGTCCCGGACCGCGACCTGTTTGTGTTCGACACTCAGACCGACGAACTAATCGAAACCGTCGATACGCTCGGGACACTGCTGTACGGATTGACTGTCGACTCTCAGGGACGCGTCTTCATTGCCCAGACGGATGCACGAAACGACGCCAACGGTCGCGCGGGAACCAAGAAACACGGCATCAAGGAGATGGAGAATCGAGCGTTCCTAAACCAGGTTACCAAGGTCAAATTCCGGGACGGCGAGGCACAGCAGCCTGATTTCTTCAACCTGGAGCCGCTACCACCGCAGCATCCTGAGAAGGGAATGGCACTGGCGACGCCATACGCGATTCAGATCAGTGCTGACGATTCTACGCTGGTCGCCTCGGCTGCCGGGTCGGACAAACTGTTTACGATCGACGCAGAAAGCGGTGAAGTCCTCGGGCGCGTGCCGGTTGGCGCCGTGCCTCGCGGGATTGCTCTGGAAAGTACCGACGAAGGGAAGGCATCGCGGGCTTGGGTCTACAACGCCGTGGCCAACACGATTTCTTTGATTGACATATCCGACACGAGCAGCCCGATGGTGGCCGGATTTGTCAAACTCGACGATCCGACGCATCGACAGGTTAAGTTGGGCCGCACCTGGTTCAACGACGCCGATGTTTCCACGACCGGCACGTTTTCCTGTGAGAGCTGCCACCCCGACAGTAACACCGATCAGTTGTTGTGGGTGCTGCAGACCCCGATCGTGACTGGCGGCAATCAGATCATGCCTCGTTCAACGATGCCAGTGCGAGGTCTGCGCGACACCGCGCCGTTTCATTGGGACGGCGTCCTCGGTGATCCTTACGGCGGGAACAACAGCGCAAACATCTACACCTCAGTTGAACCAGTCGCCGATCCCGACGATCAGTTGACCAGTACGCGGCATCTCGTCGACGTCAGCATGGCCGAGATTCTCATGGCGCACGGCGATGACATGGTCAATGATGAAGGCAAGCCTGGCGGGTTTACAGCAGCCGAACGAGACGACTTGGCGACGTATCTGCTCAGCGTTCCGTTTCCACCCGCCCAGCGACGTGCGTATACGAATGAGTTATCAAAGCGTGCCGAGAAGGGCTTCGAGATGTTCCACATCGTCGGTGATGTTGGCGGAACGCCGGGCAGCAATCGTTGCGGAGACTGTCATCGGATGCCGTTCTATACCAGCACCAACACTCCTGGCACCGGAATGGAAGCGACGACCTGGAGAGGTGCCTACGATCGCTTTTTGATTCTTCCTCAGGGAAGGCTCAACATTGTTGAATTCGATTTCTACCGGCGTGTTGCGGAGGCCGGCAATGATGAGCGGAGTGTCTGGCAATTCTCCTGGGGAGGAAGACCGGCATTCAATTCGGTCTGGGATATGGTTCTGGAAGGTAGCACGGGGTTCTCCGGCGCTTTCGCCCGGCAAGTCACGCTGAATAGTGCGTCCGTGAAAGAAGAGGTGACTGCCGATCTGTTGCGGGCGCTGGAAGTCGCGGCGACGGAAGGTGGAGTTGTGCTTGAGGGCGAAGGCGTCTTCATCGAGAACGGTGAGTCAAAACCTTTCGAGTTCCAATTCGATCCGGAG
Organism: Pirellulaceae bacterium; assembly: GCA_041752115.1. GTDB lineage: Bacteria > Planctomycetota > Planctomycetia > Pirellulales > Pirellulaceae > JAJRVM01. Next base: position 102,444 of record JBGSHS010000265.1, read on the forward strand.
TTTCAGGATGGCGTCTATGTCAGCAAGGCGCGAGATCGTCGGGCTTTTAGCCGCGAAGAACTTATGAAGCTGGCTTCCGACGGAAAGTTCGTCGGCACGTTTACTGGGCGGCACGGGGAAAACGCGGACGTGGAATCGCCTCAACCGGCACTATGGACGCTGGGCTCAATTCACGAACAGCGCGGGGCTCAGGAGTTCCCGATCCTCCACGCAGATAACCGCACGATGGCCATCAGCGGTCGGAATTTTGATGAAGACGCCAGCATCTACGTCGATGGCCATCGTGTGGAAGGCTCGATCGAAGTCACGGACGACGAACAGGAGCAGGTGCTGATTGAACTGGCTGAACTGCCTGAGGATGGCATGCACCTGATTCAGGTTCAGGCAGAGAATGGCCTATTCAGCAATGACTTCATCTTTCATGTCACAAGGGACGCGGATACCGCTGCGGAGTTGAAACAACGTCTCGCCGAGTCACAGGTCGATGTCCGAGACGCGTTGGCGAACGCGATCGCGAGAGGCGACGTTGATGAGGTGAAAAGGCGAATTGGAAATCGGCTCGGACGCATCAATGACCGGCGACCCGCTACAGGGTCAACTCCACTCGGTGACGCAGCATTTCACGGCAATCTGGAAATCGTCAAGTTGCTGATCGATCAAGGTGCCGACGTAAACGCCACGAACCGCGATGGCAACACGCCTCTGATTGTCGCTGCATTCATGTGCCGCACCGAAGTGGTTCAGTACCTGCTGCAAAACGGTGCCTCCCTGACCCACAAGAACAACTTAGGCGACACCGCGATCGACGTCGTATCAGGAGAATGGAACGACGGTCTCGCCAGTCTTTACGAAGGCATTGCCAATGCAACCAGTATTGAAGTCGACATTGATCGATTGAAGCGTGAACGCCCCAAAATTGCAGAGTTGATGCAAGATGGCGAATCGAAAACCGAAACGCCATGAGAAAGCGGGTTTCCCGTCGATCTCTCTGACGCCGGGCATCGAGAGCTCGAAGGTTGAGCGTTTTCGCGTCCCGTTCTCTCATGGAAGCCAACCCCGATAGATTGCGACCGATTGGGCGAAGCCAACCCCTCGATAACCCAGGCGGCGTGAGACAGAGAGACGGCCGAGAGTTTCGGCCAGAAACGCGGCGACGGAGGGCCGAGCGTGTAATTAAGCCGTTTCCCACTAGCGCTCAACGAGCCGATTGGGCGGAGAGTCTGCCAGGCTGCGGACACCGCGTCTTCAGTGCATCTCATGTCAGATCAGAACTTGGGGCCCACTTGCTCCGGGTTGAGCATTTGCGGATCGTTGACTCCCATCGCTCGGAGCTTCTTGCTCCATGCCCCCAGTTCCATGCCCTTGGTTATCTCGCCGGTGGCCGAGTTCATCCAGAAATAACCGAGCGTGTCCTCGGGTTCATCAATGCCTTCCCGTTGAGTGATGAAACCATAGATAATGTCTTTGTGACACCCAATCTTCTCGAGTTTGGCACCGGCAACCCCACTACCCGTGCTGTCGACAAGCATAACTTGCAACCGACTTGCAAAGAATACTTTGTAGCCGTTAGGCAGCGTTAACCGATTCAAGTCCGGCTCGACATAGGGTTCACCAATGCGAGCGGCCGACTTGCCTGAAAGACTCTTTGTCCCAGCGGGCTTGAAGCCGTTGATTTCAAGTTTCCCATTTTCCTTGACTGTGATCTTAAACTGGCTGTCGGCATCTGCTTTTTCGGCGGGTTCGATAGACGCTCCAGATTCGGAACGCCGTACCGCGATGGGGGTCAGCGTTAGCGTTCGACTTGGCGAATCCCAATGTCCATCGAAATAATGCCCGCCGGTAGCATTCGTTTCCTCATCGCCCTTGGTGAGAATAGAATAGCCCCGCCATCGGAGGTCGTACTTTTCCATCATCGGTAAGAGTGTGATCTTCCATGTCTGCTCCGGCTTTTCGCGTGGCCACTGGATGCTCATATGCCAACCTGGACCGGGACGACCGACTTCTTCGAAATGGGTCTTAAAACCACCCTCCACCTGCAGTATCGCATCAAAACTTGACTCTTTATCGTTTGTCATGGTTCCACTAAACAACCAACTGCCGCGGCTCTTGTTCAGGCCGTCAATCAATACAAGCGGTTCTTTCGGAAGGCGATCGAGATGTACCTGAGGAATGTCGCGTCCGAGTAATTCTGGCCATGTTAGTTGCTCTGACGTGGAATCGCCTTTGTCAGATGCTTCAACCTGAACCTCTTGTTGCGGTACCACGGGTTCTTTTGATTCCTGCTGCATTGGCCCATCTTGGACGAGAAACGTCAGGGCTCCTGTTAGCCAGAGTAGTGAGGTGAAAGCAGCTGTCATTAGTAAGACTCCAATTGTTGCGAGGAATATCGGCCGTTGTTTGATTCGTTGGGCCGATCGAAGACCTTCCGGAAGATCGACGGCCGTTGGTTGCTGGACGTGACTCAGGCAGGCATCGAGCAAGGTGTGCAACTCTTTCGCTGACTGGAAGCGATCCACCTTGTCCTTTGCCATCAGCCGGTCGATGATACCGACCAGCCAGTCCGGTATTTCTGGGTTCAGTTCTCGAATCGGTGTGGGTGCTTCGTCGATGATTTTCCTCATCACTCCGTGGGATGACTCGGCGCGAAATGGCACTCGGCCAGTGCAAAGCGTGTACAGCACGCTGCCCAAGCTGAATAGATCGCTTGCTTGATCGACGGAATCACCAAGTGCCTGCTCTGGAGACATGTATTGCGGTGTACCAGCGATGGCCCCGTGCTGTGTAAGGGAAGCGTCGTCGACGGTGCGAGCCAACCCGAAGTCGGTCAAAGTGACTCGCTCAACTCCGTCCTCCAACAGGATATTCTCGGGCTTGATGTCACGATGGACCAAACCTTGTCCATGAGCAGCAGCCAGCCCCGCAGCGATCTGTGATCCGATCCTCAGAATCTCTACGGTGGACAGAGTGCCTTCGCGTTCGAGCCGCTTTTGCAGCGAACCGCCGCGAACATAGCCCATCACCAAATAGGGCGTCGCGTCTTCACTTGAAACACTGTGAATCGGAATGACGTTTGGATGCAGCACTGCTGCCGCTGCCTTCGCCTCTCTTGCGAATCGTTTCCTGGCGGTTGCATGACTTGCTAAATGCGGAGCCATGACCTTGATGGCGACGACGCGGTCAAGTGCGGTATCGACGGCCTTGAGCACGACCCCCATCCCTCCGACTCCGATGATGCCCGAGATTTCATATCCGCCGAGTCGCCCGAGACGGTGTGGATCGTCGGAGGGCGCGAGCGAATCCAGGACGTTCTGGATCGATGTCGGGACATCTGGTTTTCCAATTTCCCTCGACGCCGCTGAGTACTCGATCGAACTGGAACGATCGAACTCCGAGGCGAGCAGGCACGCCGCTGCTTCACTCCAGCTTTGAGGGTCAGCAGCAGATTGCTCCATGTAGTCTCGGCAGCCCGAACAGACATCCAGATGTGCGACAAGCGGCGCATCTCTCAATTCGTCAGGATCCGATGTGAGGAAGGCATCGATCCGCTTGTGATCACAGCGATCCGTTCTGGCGTTCATATACCACTCTCCTGCAGACGTTGTACCTGCTCACGAAGCCTGCGCATGATGCGACTGCGAGCGGCATAGACAGCGCCCACTGATTTCCCAATTAAATTTGCGACTTCGTCGCAAGGCTGACCGTTGACGACGGTCAGCTCAAATGCTCGCCAGGTATCCCGATCGACGTCCGACTTCACGACCGATGCTGCGCGCAGATACTTCTCTCGCATCGACTCCTTCTCAAACTCTCGCTCGACATCGGCTGCAGTGGCAGGTTGTTCCACTAGCCGATCGAGCATCGCGGATCCACCAACCCCTGCATCTTTGGGTCGTCGGGAAAAGGCAGTGGCTATGGCATTCCGAGCGACGCGCCGCAGCCAGTGGCGAAATTTGGTTTCGGGACCCGACTTCTCCCAACTTTGGATTGCTCCAGCCACACGCATCAAGACAGTTTGAACAAGGTCTTGTGCATCGGCGTCCTGCATTCCACGGCGCCGTGCCATGCGATAAATGACAGGGCGGTAGATGACCACGAATTGATCCCACGCTTCGCGATCCTCTGGGGATCGGACTTGCGCGATAAGGCTCGATCGTGTCTGTGGAAATTCGGTCATTACTGTCTCCTGGGAGACTAAACTCGCGTCATTACGTCAATCTGACACGAAAAGACCAAAAGCCTTCAAATCAACTCGATTTTCTTCGCGGAGCGGGCTGAAGAGACGTTCGGCCAAGCTCTCTCTGCGAAATGATTGAGTCTCCAGGGAGCATTATAAGCTGGAGGGCCCAGAAGACTCGGCCCCGGCCAAGCCAACAAGGTCCGCTCTTCTGTCGGTTTGCTCGCGAAACGGCCCCGAAACCAGTGAGCGAAGTGGTAAGTTCGAGTTCGGATCACTTACCGAAGCCAACCCCGGTAGGTTGCGACCGATTGGGCGAGAGCAACACCCCTTAACCCAGGCGGCGTGAGACAGAGAGACGGCCGAGAGTTTGGGCCGGAAATGGGGCGAAGAAGCGCCGGGAGTGTGAATAGTCGGTGTCGCGCGCGACGTCGGGAGAGAGACTCCGGTCGCCTCCAACTCGTCGCAAACCCTTGCGTTTCCTGGGGATAAGATCGCGACTCTCACCACAAGCGCAAAACAAAACCCCAGGGTAACGACGTTTCGCTACTCTGGGGTTTGAAGTGGAGGGCTCGGAATTCGAACTCTGACTGCCAGGTCATGGCTTTCAACTTATCGCCCGGCTGTCGCTCTCGGGCTTGTGCCTACATCGTTCACAACGTGAAGACATCTGGCTCGGCTGAACGACACAACCAGTTCAATCGATAAACAACTCGCTTGCCAGATCAGTTTTCGCGCAGAGGGAATTTTTCCGCACTCCGGCGCATCCAATATCCAGTCGCCCAGTGCGCCGTTTTTTTTCTGTGAACCTTTCAGGAGCCTCTGCCGTCTAAGTGAGACAGACACACGGCCACGGGTGGTCGTGAGCAGAACAAGGACACCGACAATGATGACTTTACGATCGAGTTTCATATCCGAACGAAGAGGGACAGGTAGTCTCGCCTACAAGTGGGCGAATACCCCCGCCCTCCGTTTGCGCTTGTGACTCGACCGAGTTTTCACGGGATCAATTTGAACCCGGTGTCACAAGTGCAAGTGACACCGGGTTTTTTCGTGCCCGGACGACAACTTGGGCTGGTAGCTGAGACGCGGGCACCGCCGCGCAGCGGTGGTCGGCGGCGGTCTGAAGAACCGCAGACGAGGGTTCGAGCACCTCCCGGCCCACTTTGCGCTCAAAGAGCGCGCACAACATGGCCCGTTCGACTTCGGGTGAGGTCATCGGTCTTTCAAGCCGAGTAGGTTGGGTTCGACTCCCATACGGGCTGCTGCAAGGAACAACACGATCAGAACGTGGCGAAGCCTGGTTATCGCGCGTGGTCGGGGGCCACGAGATCGCAGGTTCAAATCCTGCCGTTCTGACTGACAGAGCAACAAGACAATCGGGTAGAGGTGCAGATGGAAACACGCCTGCTTTGGGAGCAGGAGGCAGTGATTCTGTTTTCGGCTCCGCCTCGGGCGTGTTCGACTCCGAGGTACCCGATTTGAACGGTAGTCGAGGGCTGGTTGCCCATACTCGGCTGATAACCGAGTCGCGCTGAGTTCGATTCCCAGGACTACCACTCTGCGCGAGACGAAGAGGAGATCAACGATGCATGCTGTCCGCTTGAAACGCATACGCCAGGCCAAGCACAGGGTCGTGGTGTAACAGGCAGCACAGCAGACTTTTAATCTGCACAGTGTGGGTTCGATTCCCGCCGGCCCTACTCTCACTGGCGCGTAGCTCAACGGCGGGCACACGGCAGCACGGCTGAAAGTCGTGTGCCGGGTCGACGGCGTCCTTATAAGACGCGGGTCGCGGGTTCAACTCCCGCCGCGCCGACTGAAGACAACAACATGGGACTAAGGTGTTAGCGGCAGCCGACCCAGCACACGGCTCCGCCGCGTGCCGGGTGCCCCGCGGCTCTTAACCGGTGAGGTCTGGGTTCGAGCCCCAGTGGTTCTACTGACAACTTGAAAGCACTGGTCGTCTAGCGGCGAAGACTCCGCACCCCGGGCACCGCCGCGCAGCGGTGGTCGGCGGCGACACCGGTTCGAGTCCGGCCCGGTGCTCTTGGATCTTTGACAATTCGGCACACGTAACAAGCGCCCATGATGTAGCGGCAGCCTACTGCCTTGCCATGGCGGATGTGCGGGTTCGACTCCCGCTGGGCGCTCTCAATCTCAGGGTGTGGGAAAGCCTGGTACTGGCGCGTGCTTCGGGAGCACGAGCGACCAATCCGGCCTGCGGCCGATCGGTGCCCGTGGTTCAAATCCAGCCATCCTGACTTGGTGAACGATTGCGGTGGGACCCGTGTTGGTACGCACTAGGCGGCTGTTAATCGCCCTGACGCAGGTTCGATTCCTGCCACCGCAGCTTTGGAACATGAGAACGGAAGGGCAAGCCAACTGGCGATGGCAGCCGCTTCGAAAGCGGTCGAGCCACCCACTTCGCGGGTACCCGGCCTTGAGGGTTCGACTCCCTCTCCTTCCGCTGAGCGACAAACAACGTGCTCTTGGCCGAGCGGCAGAGGCTCCAGGCTTCCAACCTGGCGAGGCGGGTTCGATTCCCACAGAGCACTCTTCGGATTGATCGCGTCGGTAGCTCAGCGGCAGAGCAGGTGCCTGTTAAGTACCAGCGCGCGGGTTCGAGTCCCGCCCGTCCCTCTGTGAAACGATGCGGGGTAGTCGCTGCTGGTAGTGATGCCTGGCTTTGAACCAGGAGGCGTAGGTTCGATTCCTACCCCCGCAACTCGAGGCGAACCATGCACGAACATGCGTGTGGTTTGAAGCACACGCAACAACCATTGCGGGACAGTCGCTGTTGGTAGTGACGCCTGGCTCTGAACCAGGAGGCCGTTGGTTCGATTCCAACTCCCGCAGCTCAATGGACGGAAGTCATCCGGCTGCGACCAACCTTCGGTCGGTGCCCGGGAGCCTGTTTTGAAAACAGGTGGCGACGCGAGTCGCTTGTGAGGCGCGAGTCTCACGACTTCCGCTCCGCAAGATGGGCTCATGTTCCAACAGGAAGATGCTGGCGTCGCATGCCAGAGCGACCAATCGGGCATTCATGCCCGATCGGTGCCCGGGTGCGAATCCGGGTGAGTCCACTTAAACACAGTCCTGTGGCCTAGCGGCGAAGGCAGCTCTCTTACAAGGAGCGGATCGGGGGTTCGAGTCCCTCCAGGACTACTTCAGCGACGCGATGCCCAGGTACGCCAATTGGCAGAGCGGTCCGGCTCGGGCACCGACCGGGCACCGTGCGCAGCATGGTCGGCGTTGGTCGCCGGACGTTTTCAGGTTCGACTCCTGCTCTGGGTACTGACAACACACATGGCTCGGTAGGCAATTGGCAGACCACTTTGGCTTAGAACCAGAGATGCTGTGGGTTCGAATCCCACCTGAGCTACTGACATACGTCCTCGTGGAGCAGCGGAGTGCTCGCCTGCCTGTCACGCAGGAGGACCACCGCTGCGCGGCGGTGCCCGGGTTCAAATCCCATCGGGGACGCTCTAACAACTCGGCGCGGTACGCAAACCGGTAAAGCGGCGAAGCTCAAACCTTCGTGATCGTCTGTGCACTTCGCGACCACCCGTGCTACTTGAACAAACGCGTCGGCTGGGCATTGGCGAGCCCAACTGCCTGTAAAGCAGCCGCCTCCGGGATGTGCAGGTTCAACTCCTGCTCGGCGCACTGACAACATGGCCCGTTCTTCTAACGGCAGCGACCAACCTTCGGTCGGTGCCCGGAGCCCCTCAAGCTCGCGCTTGCGGGTTCAAGTCCCGTACGGGTCACTGACACAGCCAAGTGGCGGAACTGGTATACGCGCGACGCTCAGAACGTCGCGTCCGCTTGGACATGCGAGTTCGACTCTCGCCTTGGCTACTGATGACACTGCAGATGCGGCAGGGTCCCAACGGACTTTCATAAGGTCAGTCTGCCCGGTTCGATACCGGGATCTGCAACTTGAAACATTGCGGGTGGGCCAGTGTTCATCGGAGCCTCATAAGCTCTGACTGCCGGGTGCGACCCCCGGACCCGCCACTTGCGACCAGGTACGCAAACAGGCAAAGCGGTCACCGACCAACCGTCATCCATGCCGGTCGGTGCCCGGAGCGTGGCGATTTTGTGGGTTCGACTCCCACTCTGGTCACTGACGATCCCGTGGCGTGAACGGCGAAGACGCCTGCGTGACATGCAGGAGAGTGCTGGTTCGATTCCAGCCGGGATCACTCGAGAGAAATGGTCTGTAGGTGTTCCGGCAGCACACGTCCGTGGTAGGGACGGAGACCGGGTTCGACTCCCGGACGGACCTCTCGGAACAACAGACGGGCCGGCATGCCGTTGGGGGCGACTGACCCTTGCAAGGTCGGTGTGATGGGTTCGACTCCCATGCGGTCCACTGCGATAGGGGTTTAGGCTGTAGGAGTTTAGCCATTTAGGTTGTGGGAGGACGAAGCGAGCGGATTAAGGCGGCGAGAACTTTGGACGTCTCCGTCAAGAGCTCCGCCAGCGGATCGTAATCAGAGAAGTAGCCGAGGCGATGTGCGAGGGATGCCTGGTACCCAAGTTCCCGAAGCGAGCCGAAAGCGATATCGAGGAATCGTACGTAGTCAGACCTCGACTCGCGAGCGCAACCTTCGACGATATTCGATGGTATCGAGACGGCTGCACGCCGCATCTGCGACGTCAAACCAAACTGTTCCTCGCGCGGAAAGCTCGCAGTGCATTTGTAGATCGCCAAAGCAACTTGGTCGGCCAACTCGAACGCTCGAAGCTTCGTGTGGTCTCGCATGGCTTTCCCCCTAAATACCTACAGCCTAACCCCCTACAGCCTAACTCGGAAGGTAGCCGGATACGGCTCGCCGGGCCGGTTTGCTAAACCGTGCGACCTCCAGGGTCATGTGGGTTCAAATCCCATGCCTTCCGCTGATCGGCTCGATGGTGAAACGGACATCATGTCTCGCTTCTAACGAGATGGTCCAGGTTCGAATCCTGGTCGGGCCACTGACTGAAACACAGCATGAAACGGAAGGGCTACCCGATTGGCGACGGGAGCCGGTTGGAAGCCGGTTGAGCGATAAGCCTTGCGAGTTCGACTCTCGCTCCTTCCGCTGAACAACTGCGTGACGTAACACGCGAACCGAGAGGACAAGACAATGACCACACCAATTCAAGACGCATTCAAGGCGATCGGTGCGGAAGCCGTCGTCGAGACGGCAGGTAACGCTTTCGAGATTGACGTTCGACAGAACGGCGATCGCGAGGTGTACCAGCTCAAGTACCCAACCGGGGATACAGTCTTGGCTGAGGCGCTTGACGTCAAGCCGAAGCAGCGTCACCTGGTGTTGGATGTCTCAGGCTGGCGATTGCCAATTGGTGGACGGTACTTGTGCGGCCACGACGAACAACACTGGTTCGTTGCTTCGCTGCCTTTCGATATTCGGACAACGACCGTTCGCGGCGCGATGGAGGCGTTAAAGCCAGCCATCGTGCAGCGAGAGCAGAAGCGAAAGAGTGTGAAGCACCGTCGACATCGTCGCAAGACGGCCGCATACGTGCGTCAAGGCGAGTGGTTCTTCCTGCCACGACCGAAGATGCACGTAGGTGAGCTGGCGATCCGCGACGGCCGACTGGTCCGCGGTGCCGGTAAGCCACATCGCGTTGAGTGGTTGTATCGTTCTGCGGATCGGGACGAGACGTTTGTTCGGGGAGCGGTTTCGCACCCTGATCACAAGACGATTTACCTACAAGTATGGCATCGCGTAGTGCAGAACAACGAAGCCGAGCCAACTCCTGACGCGCGGCAATTCACTCGCATGTTGTACTTCGATTAAAACTTGGGCCGTCGCACTTTGGTGACAGCGGCCCACATTTATGGTGTCCGTGGTGTACGCGGTAGGCACGTCTGCCTGTGAAGCAGAAGGTACGGGTTCGACTCCCGTCGGTCACCCTCCGGAACAGTGAAAGGAATGGATCATGGTAGCGAAGATGCTCCAGCGCCCGGCGCTGGTACTTAACCGCAACTGGCAGCCGGTGAACGTCGCCACCGTGGCGCGGGCGCTGGTGCTGTTGTGGAACGAGTCGGCGCGGGTCGTCGATCCGTCCGACTACCAGACCTACACCTGGGAGGACTGGTCGAAGCTGCGGCCCCGCGGCGACGAGCGGTTCATCCAGGCCGTACGGTTTCGGCTGCGTGTACCGGAAGTGATTACGTTGACTGACTACGACCGGTTGCCTTCGGCGTCCGTGTCGTTCAGCCGGCGGAACATTTTTAAGCGTGACCACTACACGTGCCAGTATTGCAGCCGGCAGCCTGGCAGCGAGGAACTGACGATCGACCACGTCGTACCTCGGGCCCAGGGCGGCGAGTCGCGGTGGGACAACTGTGTGCTGGCCTGCCTGACGTGCAACAAGCGGAAGGCCGACCGCACGCCGGAGCAGGCGGGAATGCGACTGCGTAAGCAGTTGGTCCAGCCGACGTGGAACCCGCTGTACGCGGCTCACGAGCTGCGGATCGAAAGCTGGTCGAAGTTCGTCAGCGAGGCGTACTGGAACGTCGAACTGTCGAAGTAAGAGGACAACGATCGCTCCCGGTTCCAGTCGCCGGGAGCTTTTTACCTTACGCGAGTGTGCTCCTGGGAGAGCAGCCAGCCTCCGGGCACCGACCGGAGGTTGGTCCTGGCGGACGTGGTTCGACTCCTCGCGCTCGTGCTTGATGCCGACGTGGCTCGACTGAGAAAGGCGCCGGTCTTGTAAACCGGTTGATGCTGGTGCGAATCCAGTCGTCGGCTCTTG